>JAEOTZ010000019.1 GCA_016839585.1 Promethearchaeota archaeon | reverse complement strand
CGATGATGAATATGTTCGGTTTAATGATGGAACTATATAATGTTTATACTCGGGAAAACAATGAGAAAATAAAATGGACTCCCTTTATACTTGGATGTATTATTGGTGCTGTACCTTGGATTGTTATAACAAGTTATTTCCTTAGTACGCAGACAATTGGAGGAGAAATTCCTTGGTTTGTTTATTGGATTTATGGAATTGAACTATTTTTCTTTAATACATTTGCTATTAACATGGTTCTTCAATATAAAGGTGTAGGAAAATGGAAAGATTATCTATATGGAGAAAGGGTGTATCAGTTACTAAGTTTATTCGCTAAGACATTTCTTGCATGGTTTGTCTTCGCAGGAGTACTCTCCCCGAGTTAATTTTGAAGAATTTTATTTTTTTTTTATTATTTTTTAATTTCATTAAAATTTAAAATAATAAAGATTTTCGTTCCTCTCAATAGAAGAATATATAATTAATCAGATCTTCTGTATCCTTCCCTTGATTCTAAATAATCCAATATAGATTGTTTTATTTCTATTGCGGGATATATCAATCTTGATTTTTTTACATACTTTAGAGCATCATTCCAACTCCAACCTGGATTTTCCTTTAATAGCCATGCAACAATAATTCCCCCACTTCTAGAAACCCCCATTGAGCAATGGACTAATATTTTTCCAGTTTTTATATGTTTATCAATAAACGAGAGAATTTCTTCAAGATATTCATGAGGAGGATACCAATCATCTGGAAATCCTTTATGCAAATAAAAAAAACCTTGAGGTGTAGGATTATAAAGATTCTCTTCCATTAAATTGACAATAGCCGTAATGCCAATTTTTTTAAATTTTTCAAAATTTAACCTTGGCCAATATGCACCGATGTACAAGTTATCATGAACCTTATAGATTTGATCCATTTCTGTCATTATACTAGATTTAATGGAAAAAAAACAGTTAACTTATTTTAATTAAATTACGACTTGCGATAACATTTGCTCCTAATTCTAGGATATTTTCTATTAACACATCGCCCATTTGAATTGGCGCTTTTATTTTAATCTTTGCAATTTCCTTTAATACATCTTTTAATTTATCTTTTAAGATAGGTTTATCTGATCTTACTGGAATTAAAGGTAATAATCCATTCTCAACCCGCATAGTAGTTGTAAGAATCCTTTTTGGTTCATAAAACTCTTGTTCTGCATATTCCAACCCTCTTTCACAAGTATAACCCTCAAATGAAATTTGACCTTTTGGATTTTTTTTTGCTTGAATTTCACAACCAGTTGGACAAACTATACATCTTATTACTTTTACTATACTTTGACTACTTTCTGACAAGTTTAATATCACTCCTCTTCAATTAGTACCTCTGGCCGAGGTATTACTTCAATATTAATTGATTTACATTTAGGATCTATCCCATTTTTCTCTAAATTAACAATTAATTCAACCATTTCACTAGGAATTACGTAAATTTTCTTTCTTTTATATATTAGATTGTTATTATTATCCTTTAACTGAATAAGTACTCTTCTATCAGGATAATTCACTCTTAACGTAAATATTATATCTTTCGACAAATCTCTTTTATTTATACGATCGGGTTTAACATAATTGACATTTTCTCCTGATAAACATTTAATTATCTCTTTTTTACTTGATTTTTTATCATATCTATTTTTAACATATTCTACAGCATTTTGACCAGCTCTCTTTGCTTCTGCACTTACTAAATCAACTAAATCATGAACCTGTAAAACATTTCCACAAGTAAAAATTCCCGCAATCGTAGTTTCTAAATTGTTATCAACAACAGGACCTCCATTTTTGGATAGTTCTGCTCCAGCATTTAAAGTAAGTTCATTTTCAGGAATTAATCCTACGGACAAGAGCAAAGTATCACATTCAATAAATTTATCTGAACCAATGATTCTATCAAAATTTCTGTCAACCTTAGAGATTGTAACCCCTTTCACTCTGTCTCTCCCATGAATTTTAGTCACTGTATAGCTAGTAATAAGCGGAATATCATAATCTTCCAAACACTGGACTTGATTTCTTAGTAATCCGCTCACGTAAGGTAAGATTTCAACTACAGCTTTAACTTTACAGCCCTCCCATGTTAATCTTCTTGCCATAATCATGCCTATATCTCCACTTCCTAAAATAACAAAGGTATTGCCTGGTAAATATCCTTCAATATTTACAAATCTTTGAGCTTGACCTGCTGTATATATTCCTGCGGGTCTAAATCCTGGTATATTTATTGCTCCCCTTGTTCTTTCACGACATCCCATCGCTAAAATTATTGCTTTCGCTTTTATTTCAATAAGACCATCCTCATTATTAACAGCATATAGTTTTTTATCATTGGAAATCTCAATAACCATTGTATTTAATATATAAGGAATTTCTAATTCTTTAATTTGATTTATAAATCTTTGGATATATTCGGGACCAGTTAATTCCTCTTCAAATTCTTTTAATCCGAATCCATTATGAATACATTGTAAGGTGATTCCCCCTAGTTCTTTATCTCTTTCTATAACTAAAACACTTAAGTTTGCTTTTTTAACCTCTATTGCTGCTGCTAAACCCGCAGCACCTGATCCAATAACAATCACATCTGCATTATACTGTTTCATTACTCGGTACCTCCTTCTATTTCCTTAAGCGTTAAATCTTTAGTTTTAGCTATTAAAAAGTTAGTGTCTTCACCTCTTTTTGTTACTTCTTCATAGGGAATGTTTAACTCACGTGAGAGAATTTCTATTACACGAGGTCGACAAAAACCACCTTGACAACGTCCCATGCCAGGTCTACATCTGAATTTTATGCCGTCTACAGTAGTTGCTCCTACTGGAGCATGAATTGCATTAATAATCTCTTTCTCTGGGATTGTCTCACATCGACATATAATTCTCCCCCATGATGGATCTTCCTTAATTTTCTGATCAAGTTCTTCTTTTGAAAAATCTTTAAATCTCTCTGGTTTTAGACGCCTTGGATTGTAATCTTCTTTAATTTTTAATTCTACTCCTAATAATTCAAGGAATTCTACAACTTTTTCCGCTATTGCAAAACAAGAGGTTAATCCTGGTGATAAGATTCCAGCAATATTAATAAAACCATAAATATCAGTATTATCAATAATAAAATCATAAGTATCAGGAACTGCTCTTAATCCAGCAAAATTTCTAATTGAACTTCTTACAGGTAAATTTGGCACTAATTTTCTACCAGCTTCCAAAATCTCTTTTAGTCCGGCTTCAGTAGTAGAGATATCTTTCTTATCAGTAATATTTTGAGCATTAGGACCGACAAATGTGTTTTCATGTAATGTTGGACATACTAGGATCCCTTTAGATACTTTTGTAGGTGTTGGAAATAATATTTTATTTAAATGAAGTGCATTTCTATCAAATAAAATATACTCCCCTCTCCTAGGCATAATTTCAAAATAATCTAGACCTACCAGTTTAGAAATTCTTGCCGCATATAAACCAGCAGCATTAATAACATTACGTGATTTAAATTCTTGAGTTTTTGTTTTAATTGTGAAAGTATAATCTTGATGCTTAATCCTTCTAACTTTTTGATTCAAAAGGAATTTTACTCCATTCGTAGCCGCATTATCAGCTAGTGCAAATGTCATTTCATAAGGACTTACAATCCCGGCAGTAGGAGCGTGGAGCACACCAACAACTTCATCATTTATATTAGGTTCCATATATTTTATTTTCTCTTTATCTAAAATTACTTCTAATCCAGGTATACCATCTTGTATTCCTTGTCTTCTTTGCTCCTCTAATACTTTAATTTGACTATCTTCTAAAGCAACCACAAAGGATCCAATTCTTTGAAATGGAAAATTTAATTCTTCAGCTGCTTGAGTGTATAGTTTATTTCCTCTAATACATAGATTTCTCTTTATATATTCTCTTGGAGCGGCATATCCAGCATGAACAACTCCAGAATTTCCTTTTGTTGTTCCAGAAGCAAGTTCAGCTTCCTTTTCTAATAAACATATTTTTAAATCATATTTTGAAAGAGTACGTGCAATACAACAACCAATAACGCCACCACCAATAATAATAACATCATAAATCAATTAAAAACTACCCTTTAAAGTTAAAATTTTAAGTAATATTAGTTATGAATTAAAAATCCTAATTATAAAAAATCTTTTATGAAAAAGAGATAATATTTTTTCTAATTAAATTTGAAATCAGAAAATGTAAATTAAGAAGAACCAGATAATATTAAAGACAAGTGCTAAGATTATTAAAGTTTTTGTGATTGGGTTCAAAAACGCGTTTTTTAAAGACTTTGTTAGCTTTCCTTCTAATTCTCCTTTTAATAAATTTTCAACTGAACGATTGTAAATATTTGTGTCGTTTTTTAAATGAATAGAACCTAAAAATTTTGGTCTTGATATGTTTTTAATAATATCACTAAGATAATCTGAGGAAAATGAACTGTATTTTTCAATAGTTCGTTCTCCTTTCAAATTTCTATGAAAATTAGGATTATTTGAAAAATTTTTCCTTTTAGTGTACTCTTCTTTATCCATATTAGTTTAATTTGATTATTCTACTTTTAAAAAATTATTTTTATTTTAGTTCAATAAATAAGAATCTAATTCTTCTTAAATTTTTTTCTATTATTGACAATAAGAAATAAAATATTGAGATAATAGTGAAGAATTTTACATATAAGCTTTTTAGAACTTTTTTGTAGTTTCTTCTAATGAGTCTTTTATTTCATTTTCAAAACTTGCGAAGATGTTAATATCATTATCCCATTTCTCTAAAACTTCTTCTGAATATAATTCAAAAAATTTATCTGAAATTCGACTTAATTCATTTAAAACTTTTTTCTCTTTTGATTTATTTGATGAATTCGCTACAAAAATAAAATGATTTTTTTTAATAATTGTAAATCGTAATCTACTTAACTCAAAATTCGTAATACCCCCGTTAGACAGCTTTTCTGCAAATAAATTTAATGCACTCATAAGTGCTCCAAACAGTTGGGGGTTAATCCTTGGATCAAGAACACGACTATATACTGTTATCCCACTTTCCGTTAAGACCCATATATCATTTAAGTTTTTTCCCAAAAAAATCCCTTAAATCCTATATTCTTATACACAACTATTATATTAATTCTATTTAAAATATCTTTTTTTTGGAAAAATTATTTTACTACAGAGAACAAACAAATTATTAAAGGAAAAACATCAGAATCTATTATCAAATTTACCTATAAAATTTCTGAGAACGAAAAAGGATGATTTGGAAAACAAGAATTTCAGAAATGATGGATACTAAATACCCAATAATAATGGGTGCTTTTGTAGGATTAGGAAAAGCTGAATTTGCTGCAGCTTTCTCAAATGCAGGTGGTTTTGGTATTCTCACAGCAATCAACTTTAAGAATTTTGAAGACTTTCAAGCTGAAATTGACAAAATGAATAGATTAACTAATAAACCATGGGGTGTGAACTTTTCAATAATGCCACCCTATCTCATTGAAAAAATGGGAGGGAAGGGAAGATCAGAAGAATCATATTTAGATTTCGTTGATTTAGCTATTGACGCTGGAGTTAATGTTTGTACAACTTCAGCTTATCAGGCACCCAAAATTGGAAAGAAACTACATGATGCTGATTGTTATTGGTTTCATAAATGTGCCACTATAAAACATGCAATATCAGCCGAAAGACAGGGCGCTGATGCGGTGACAATAGTAGGTGTTGAAGGTACTGGATTTAAAAATCCTCTTCAAAATACAACATTAATAAACATAACAATGGCTAAAAAATTGCTTAAAATACCTATCATTGCTGCTGGCGGACTAGGAGATGCTAGGGGTTTTCTGGGAGCCTTAGCTATGGGTGCTGAGGCTGTGTGTTTTGGTACTGCTATTTTAGCAACAATAGAAAGCCCTGCATCAGAGTCATGGAAAGAGAGATTAATAACTCAAAATATCTTTGATGAGAAATTCCATAAAAAAATATTTCATTTTGAATTAAAAGATTCTGTAGTGGGTTCAATGGCAATTGGACACATCGATAAAATAGTTTCTGTAAAAGAATTTATTGAAAAGATTATAACTGATACCGAAAAGATTCTTAGATCTTGGGGTTTTACTGCTAATGAATTTGCTACTTTATAATCAATATCAAGCAAAAATATTAATTAGAATTCTTTTTACCAAATAAAAAAAGGCTAATATTTAGTTTTTCAATATGACTCCAAAATATAATAAAATTTCAAAGCAAGTAATTGCACAGTTTGAACAAATTGTAGGAGAAGAATCATGTTTTGATAACTTTGAAATTCGGTGGGCTTATTCTTTTGGAGGTACGATATTTGAAAGAGATTGGATTCCTGATTTAATCTTATTACCTCAAAATTCTTTACAAATTTCTAAAATTTTAAAATTAGCAAATAAATATAGAATTCCTGTCACTCCCCGAGGAAGTGGGACAAGCTTGTCAGCTGGACCTATGACTCCTTATAGAGGAATTGTTCTTGACTTATCTAGAATAAAGAAAATCATCAAAATTGATATTGAAAATAATCTAGTTGAAGTTGAGCCTGGAGTCATCTGTGATGATTTAAACAAAAAGTTAGAGCCGCTTGGATATTTTTTTCCTCCAGATCCCGGTTCAAGCTCAGTTGCTACAATAGGAGGAATGGTTGCAACTAATGCTGGAGGAATACAGGCATTTAAATATGGTGTTACAAAAAATTACGTTCTATATTTAGAAGTAGTCTTCCCTGATGGAACTATTATGAATTTAGGTACAAATGTTTTAAAATCTGTATCATCTTATAATTTAAAAGATTTAATCATCGGTTCTGAGGGAACTTTAGGAGTTATTACTAAGATTGGTCTCAGAATTAGACCTTTACCTAAAGCAAGAAAATTGGGTATGTTTATTTTTGAGGATGTTAGAGATTTGCAAAGTGCTGTCTTAAAAATACGTAAAGAAGGGATTGTTCCTAATTTATTAGAATTTATGGATAAACTCGTTTTGAAAGCGGTTACTGAGTATTTAGGTGGAGAATTTTTAGATTTTCCTAACGGATATGTGTTATTAGCTGAAGTAGATGGAGAAAGTATTAACGAGGTTGAAGAAAATTTTTCAAACTTATTTGATATTATTATTCAAAAAAATCCAATCTATCATAAGATTGCTAAAAATAATGAAGAGAGAGAAAGGCTTATATTAGCAAGAAAAGCAAATTTACCTGCTTTATCCAGATTAAGACCAAATACCTGTGTGGAAGATTGTACTGTTCAGTTAACTCATTTAGCTGAGGTTATAAAAAAGATTGAGAAAATACCGGAAAAAATTAATGCAAAAAACTTGTTAGTAGCTATTATTTGCCATATGGAAGGAAATTTACATCCTACTTTTTTATTTAACGAAAATGATGAACAAGATATAATAGATTTTGAAAAAGCAATTGAATTCTTATATAAAGAAATTATAATTCCTGCTGGAGGTACTCTAACTGGTGAACATGGAATAGGTAAAATTAAAACTCCCTATCTTGAGTTAGAACATGGATCTGAAATTATCGATATAATGATTAAAATTAAAGAACTCTTTGATCCAAATAGAATCTTGAATCCTGGCATTGGAAAAGGAGAAAAGCAACCAATAAGAAAATCTAGGAAATCTCGATTGTTAAAAAACCAAAATGATAAACTGTTAAGTTTAAAATGTATGAGATGTGGATTTTGTATCGCTACATGTCCATCAAGAATCCATTATCTATTAGAAGCTTATAGTCCAAGAGGTCGATTGAGCATTTTAAATGGGTTAGTATATGGTGAATTAGACCTAACTGAAGTAATATCAGATATTCTTAACACATGTACATTATGTGCACTTTGTCATACAACCTGCCCTGCTGGGATTGACACATATGAAATCTTTGAGAAAGCTCGGGAAATAATTTATAAGAAAAAGTGAAATTGTTATGAAATTTGATTATGGGAAAGCTGGATTAGAAATTTCTTTAGATACATCTTGGAACGTAGATATTTTAAAACCAAAATCTCAAAAAATAATTGAAAATCCTGTAGAAAAAATTAAAAAAGCCATAAATAATCCAATCTCATGTGCCCCTCTTAAGAGGATCATTAGAGAAAAGCAAAACTTGAATCAAATTTGCATAGTTGTAAGCGATGCTACTCGACCTCTACCTTCCTATATGATAATAGAAGCATTAATCGAAGAACTAAACTCATATGGGATTGAGGATAAAAAAATTATTGTTTTAATAGCCACTGGGTTACATCGTCCCTCTCGTGAAGAAGAATTAGGAAGAATTTTAGGAAATAAGTTAAAAAGGCGTCTAAAAGTAATAGATCATAAAGCAACAGATAAAGACTCATTACAATATTTAGGAAAAGCATCAAATAATATTCCTATTTACATTAACAAATATTACTATGAAAGTGATGTAAAAATTTTAACTGGATATGTGGAACCTCACTTCTTCTTTGGATTTTCTGGAGGACCTAAATCCTTAGTTCCGGGTATCGCTGGTGCTGAAACAATTCAATTAAATCATTCAGCTGAAAATATTTCATCTCCCTATTCTCAATTTGGAATTTATAAAAAGAACCCTATGCATAAAAATGCAATAGAAATAGCTAGACTAATTGGTGTCGATTTTATTATTAATATATGTATAGATGAAAAACATAGAATCACAAAAATTGCTGCTGGAGATTTGGAAAAAGCTCATAATAAACTTGTTGAATATCAATTAAAAAAAGTATTTAAGGAAATTACAGAACCTTATGATATTGTAATCTGTGGAAATGGAGGATATCCATTAGATCTCAATTTGTATCAAGCAGTTAAGAGCATGGCAATAGGAGAAATGGCTATAAAGGAAGGTGGTACAATAATTTCTGTAAACGAGTGTAGTGATGGAATAGGTGAAGGTCAAGATGAATTTCGAGAATTACTTTTCTCGGATATGAAACCAGCAGATATTTACAATAAAATTCTAAAGAAAGAAATTATTGTCCCTGATCAATGGGAGATACAAATCTTAGCAAGAATACTTATGAAAGCAGAAATATACGTCGTTTTTAAATTAAATGAAAATGAATTGGGTAATATTGGCTTAAAATACGCAAAAAAAGTTGAGGAAGCAATCCAATTATCACTTAAAAAACATGGAAAGAATTCAAATATTTTAATTTTACCAAATGGTCCGCAGATCTTACCATTATTGAAGATATAATTGCAAGTCTATATCTTAATTCAGATTAATTTTGTAATTCTACTTCTTTCGCCTGCATACTACCAAATTTTTCAGCTTATTATGAAATATAAGAATTTCGAAATTCCCACAGATTGCCCATATTTTATTTGTTCTGGGAAATATAACATTTTTGGATAAAAATGTTTTTAAATAGGGGTGATGAATATATTACATTGCAATTATTTAGTAATTTCAAAAAAAAATAAATATTTATAATTTAAAACTGTTAAATTTAAGTATTCAAGATTTACATTATAGTATAGGAATTATTAAAAACATTACTGTAAAAGATCAAAATTAAAACAATCGAAAAAAAAAAAGTACTAAAAAGTGAATAAAAGTGAGTAATTACAAAGACCGCCTACGATCAGCAAAGGCTACTTCAGAAGAGGCTAGTTGCAGTCCAGATCAATGCTGTGGCAACCCAAGCATCGAATCTCGTGATGGAGATGCCGTTTGTATTAATTGTGGTATGATTATTGGTAGAAATTTGGTGGGAAATGAAAGGCGTGCTTATACTATCGAAGAGGTGAATAAACGCCGAAGAACAGAGCCAAGGTGGAGGGAATTTGGACCTCGTACTATGTTGCCAAACTCTAAGATTGATTCAAAAGGCCGTTTAATCGGAGCAAAGGGAAAAACGTTATTTTCTCGACTATCGAAAATTCAGAATTCATTAATTTCAAGTATTGAGCGAAATTTCTGGGAAGCCAAGCCCAAACTTAAAATGCTCACATCGAAGATGAATATACCAGAGTATATTAAGGAAACTGCATGGAAAATCTATTCTGTTGTGGCAAAGAAAAAGCTCACAATGGGAAGATCAATTGATGGATTTATCGCTGCTTCTTTGTATGCCGCAATCCGAGTACATGAATTTCCACGATTACTTGAGGAAGTATGTGAAGCTGCTATGACCCCCCGACGTACTGTACACCGCTCTTTAGGGATGGTTGTAAAAGAAATTTTGCCCGATTTGAACTTAAAGTATCGTCCCATAACGGCAGAGCAACTTGTATTTCGGTTCGGAAATGACCTTGGTTTGCCAATGGAAACTCAGAAAAAGGCAATTAACATGCTTGTAGAAGCATCTAAAAATGGGTTATTGCGAACTGGTAAAGATCCAAAGGGATTAGCAGCAAGTGTTATTTATATGGCAGCTAAAGCAGGAAATTGCCGAAAAACTCAAGCAGAAGTGAGTGAAGTTGCAAAAGTGACCGAGGTTACACTTCGTAGTCGTTCCAAACAGATAAAGAGCAAACTTCAATAATCTGGTTAATTAAGTAAGATTTATCCAAGTTCTGAGTGATTAAAACAGACTTTTTTTATTTTTTTTTTAAAAATCTCAGGATATATTTAGTTCAATTTCTTCAATATAAAATTGCATAATTACGTAAAAAATATAACTGATTATTAAGAACCGACAAAAATCACTGATTTTTTTTATTGTTTACCAAATAGAATAAATTTAAATACATGTTTGGTGCAGTATTATGCGAAAAAAATATTTCTATTATTAATAGGGTTGTAAGTGTATTTATAAAATAGTATAAAATTAATGCTAAAAATAAGAACGTCCATTTAATTTGTTTGATATGATTCAACAGTTAATGATAATCAATAGAGCAGGAATCGCTTTATTTTATCATAACTTCTCAGGGAGGAGTAATATTTTTAAGGATCAGCAATCACTAGCGAGTTATTTCGATTTACTTTGTCGTTTTACTAAAAATCAGTTTAAAGAAAGTCTAAGGACCATTTCTTTAGATAATTCTATATTTTTCTTTTATACCCATCAATCAGGGTTGCATACTATATTTAAATGCGATAATGAATCCTTTGATAGAGAATTATTAGAATCTTTAGCTGATAAGATAATTGATAATTTCATAAAAAAATTTAAGAATGATTTAAAGGATTTTAATGGAGAAATTTCTAACTTTCATGGATTTTCAAAAATTCTCGAAAAAGTAATAGATTCAAAAGATATTAAGAAAATACCATTAATCCAAGAATGATAATTTTACGGTTCTCATTATAAGTGGATCAGTTATGTCAGCAGCACAATTATTTCTTTTTTAAATCTTTTTCTCTACCATTTTTAAAAAATTAACATTATATATGATAACTATTATCTTTTTTATAAGTAATGAGCTATATAGAGAAAAAATATAGAGATAAAATCAACCAAATTTTCAAGGAATTACCTGTCTTAGAAAGGACCTTGCTTAGAACTTTAAATAAAAAATCAGTTAAAAATGTTGATGATATAGCGAAATTATGTGCTGAGTTTAATAAAAATATTAATCTAATTCTAAAAAAGTACTATCCTGAAGT
>JAEOTZ010000018.1 GCA_016839585.1 Promethearchaeota archaeon | reverse complement strand
TTTCTCTTGCAAGCCTAACAAATGTAACCCCTGCTTCTGCAATACACATCCTTGTATCCGTGTTTATCTCAATAATGTCTGTAAGTGACTTCACATCTATCGGCTTGTCGCTATACATCGGGTTATCTGGCTGTGGAGCCATATGGGAAACGCTCGCCTTTTTTAGAGAGAAATATTCTCCTGGTTTCGTGTTATCGTACGCATTTCTAACCATTTCAGAGATCACTTCTACTTTTCTTTTATGTATTGCTAGTTTTTCTTCGCTCATGTCAAACACAGGGTTGGGATTAGAGATGTGAACTCCTTGAATCTTAAATGATTATAATCGACGTTTACTTAAATACACTTTTGTTTAAATAACAAAGCAAACAATAAAAAATTACCCATTATAAACAAATTATCAAAAGTATGAAGCCTTTTATTAAAAATCTCAGTTTTAATTAATAAAATTGAAGAAAATAAAAATATTAGAATGCTGCTTGTAGAATTAATAGTTATAATTTATTAAATCAAATGATAAGGTTTAATTTACATGAGGTTACTTTTAGACTTGTGAATATACCTGTATTGTTTTCTCATTCTTCTTTTTGCGTAATCTTTTAGCTTGCACAGCAATTGTTTCAAGAAGTCTGCGTTGATTTGTTGATATCCACGGTCCTTCACAATCTATTGCTGCGTATGGAATATCGCACTTATTAGCTAATGGACGAATAATAGCCTGAGAGTTCATTGCAGGTTGACAATTAAATGTCCCTAAATTAATTAAGCCATCGTAAATACCTTCTTTAATTGAATGTAAAAATCTCCCAGTTATTACTGGAGTTTCACTAAGACTATTTGAAGAGACATATTTATTTCCTTCATTAAGGAGATCAATAAAATCTATATATGAATCAAACAATAATCCTGATTTTCCCATAATTTTTCTGAAAATTTTACATTGTGAATCTAAGAATTTTAAAGCATTTCTACTTCTTTTTGCTCTTAGAGCTTCTTTTCTATCATTTTCATCTAAATCAGTAGGATCGAGTAGTTGTTCATTAAATTGCTCTTTTGGAGTGATAAATCCTTTTTTGAATACATATCTTATAGTACTTTCGGCTAAAATTAGGCTCATTGATTCAACTATATCTACAACTTTCGTAATAATTCCCCTTTCAAGAAAAAAATCTTCTATAGGATAATGATCAAACATTAAATTTAATCCTCCAAAAATTAATACTTTGGGGATTTCTTTAATTTTAGCTTTGAGAGGTATTTGCGCAACTTCTTTTGCCCATTTTACTAAACCGGTGTTCAATGTTTTCTTTCCTTCTTTTACATTATCAATAAAATCACTTGTTAATTCTTCAAATTTATCCAAAGCTATATTTTTTTTTTCAGCAACGCATTGCAAAGCATTTCTTGCTTCGATAAGATATTGTCCTATGACAAAATTTAAATTTTCCCATGCTATTAAATCGCGATTCAACCCTAAATAATTGTTAGAATATTTAGGAAAAGCGCAAAAAATTGCATTTTTCATATTTAGTCTTTTCGCAAATGTCTCCCAAAGAACTGGCCATGCCCCATTCTGGCATGGACCGTGTTGATCTATTGGAGTCCGATAGATAGTGATTTCATTTGTATCTCTATATTCATGTATATCCTTTAAGACTGCCCCTGCAATAGCAACACTTGCAAGACATTCTCTTCCAGAGCATATTTTTTTTGAATATTGTAAAATAGATGCATCAGTCTCTTTACTAATCCTAAAGTTACGGTTATATTTTTTGAATAAATTTATTACAAGCCGTCTTCCATAGGAATTTCGGGGTTCAGGATCTACAAATACAATCCTAGAATCGTCAAGTTCAACTTTCTGACCCTCGCTATCAATGATGTATTTATAATCATCAGAAAATCGAGCCTGTTTGACTTTATTTGTCTTAAATAATTCTTTATTTTTTGATTGTTCTATTTCGGTCATTTTTTAGATAGTTATACCTTGATTTAATAAACTTTTCACATTTTTCTTTGCATTACGATGGCGTTCTTCAATAATATCTAAAAAAGCGCCTACTCTCGTTTCAAAACCAGCGTGGGCTGTATGAGAATCTATTTCAAGATAACAAAACGTGTGCCCCTCAAGTTGTTGACGAAAGTGATGATACATAGTTCCATCAGGACCACATGAAAAGCAAGAAACAAAACAGAGGTATAAATTGGGATACTTTTTTACATATTGAATGGCATTATTGATCTCTTGAGTAAAGCTCCATACATTTCTTGTGTGTGTTGCTTCATTATTTAAAAATGGTAATAAATCAGAGGGAATAGCATTATATCCTCTGCTAACTATTTTGCGAGGGAGTGCTATGTTAACATCTGCAGGATAAATAACATAAGGTCTTCCAGCGATAATTACTGATGGTTTGTTCAAGAGATCCTTTAATTTTCTTCTACCAAATTCGTAATATCTTTCTCTGAACATCTTATAACGAGATATAGCTATCAATCCCGCATTAATACCCTCTTTATTTTCTAATCCTAACAAACAAGCAATTCTTCCAAACTCCGTTAAAGTTGTATCAATAAGGTCTTCTGAGAGACCAATATGAGGTGATAATATTTTATCGCTTACATTCTCAAAGGCTGCGCGGATGATGTCTGGAATAGTTGTTGTAGAAGGACACGTATAACCATGAATAAAACCTCTTGAAATTTCCATTTCAATGACATGAGGTAAGAAAATGTAATCAACATCGCGATTTAAAAGATCATTTACCGCTCCATGAACTAATTCACAAGGATAACATATAGGTGCTTTCGTTTTGGTATTACCAATTTTTGAAGGATTTGATAATACGACATCATAACCAAGCTCATTGATAAATTTTGTGTATAAAGGGAAAAGAACATGAGAAGTTAATGCCATAGGTAATCCTATTGTGCCACGAGGATTTTTTAAAGATCGACTTCTATATTCATCAATCATCATTTTATTCCTTAATTCTACAAGATCTTGACCTTCTTTTACTTTGGTACCTTTTTGGCGTAATAATTTATATTTTGAGCATAATCCTCCAAAGGGATAAATTTTCCCTCTTATTGAAATTCTTTGAATTTCACAATTATTTTCACATGCCTTACATCTAAAAGTATTTTTAATTTGTATTTCTCCTCTCGTAAGTTTCTTGAGCATGTAATTTGTTTCAGATATAATATCATTTTGTAAAAGATCACGTGTCATAAGAGCTGTACCCACGGCTCCCATAAGTTCAGGATGCGCCGGTACTACAACTTTTTGATGTGAACGAGCAGCTATAGCTAAAGCAACTGATTTATTTAGAGCAACTCCTCCAAGGAATAGAAGATTCTCTCCTATTTGACGTGATCCAACAATACGTGAAATATAATTATCTGCAATTGAATAAACCAAGCCAGCTACCACATTATCAGGATTTGCTCCTTGTTGAAGAGCATTTCTTAAATCAGTATTGATAAAAGCAGCACACCGTTCACCAAATGCTATTGGGTGAGTACTTTTTGTCGCTATATCACTAATTTCCTCTACAGCTATACCCATGTCTACTGATGCAGATTCCTCCAGAAAACTGCCAGTCCCAGCAGAGCATCCTTCATTCATCGCATAATCAATTGGTACGCCTTTTAAAAATGAGATAAATTTTGAATCCTGCCCACCAATTTCAAATACAGTATCTACATTTGGAAGCTCGTTGGTAGCCGCTCTTGCATGTGTTAGTATCTCATTAAAACTTCGACAATTATCTAAATAAACGGATACCATTTCTCTAGCAGAACCTGTTACCCCACATTGAATTACTTTTATAGTATTATTACCTACCTGTTTCATGAGTTCATTGATACATTGTTTAGTAGCTAAAACAGGATTGCCCAAAGTTCTTAAATAAACACTTGCACCTATTGAATCATCAGAAACATTAAATAGTACAGCTTTAGTAGTAGTAGAACCCGCATCTATACTAAGTATATATTTTTCTCCAAGTTTTATTTTTGTTTTAGATTCTGTGTTAACTCGGTAATCCAGAAGAGGTTCTGCTTCTTTAAGTGGTCTGAGGATTGGAAACTCAACTTTCGATGATTTAAACCAGTCATCGTGGAGGAAGGGGGATTCTTGCAACTCAGATGCGAATAATGATGCTCCAAATACTTCGAGATAAGGACTTTCTGGTAATAATTTTATTTCTGTATCACCTAGAAATTCAGATAAATTCTGAATAAAAATTTTATTTAAAGCAACTCCTCCCGATATTACAATTAATCGTGTAGGCCATTGTGCAGACTCAATCATTTCACTAACTTTTCTTGCTAAGTCATAAATTAAAGTTTTTACTATATCTTCCCTTTTACACTCTCCTTTATTGAGTTTATGAGTAGCATCAGATTTGCAATGAACAGAACATCTTGTTGCTAATTGAGTGAAATTACCTGTTATACTGGCTTCAATTCCTTGTTCAACAGTTAATCCCATTCTTTGAAGTTGTTGGACAATGAATTCACCTGTACCAGCAGCACATTTTGAAGTTGAAATAATATTTTTTATTATACCACTTTTCATAGGGTATATGCTAAAAGTTTCTCCACCAAGTGAAAGTAGAATATCCGGTTTTAAATTATAGAACGCTAAAGCCTTTTCAAGACATTCTATTTCTGAAATGTATGGTAAATTAAGAAAACTCTTGGTGGCTTGACCAGTTATTACAATTTTTGAATGATTATCTACATTATACCGAGCAAAAATCTTTTTTATCTTCTCTCTTGGAGAGCCTTCGTGGCGTACAACTTCACTTAATATTTCTCCATTTTCTGTTCTACAAACCCATTTTACAGAAACAGCTCCAATTTCTAAACCCTCAAAATATTGAGGTTTTTGTATATTCAATCTATGAAGACTCTTGTTTAACATTACCTATCAGCTAAAATGATTAGTTTAATTGGATATATATTTACTTAAATAATTGTTTAAATCCACTTCACCAAATTTGAGCAGAAAATCTGCTCATTAATGCTCACCATTTATGTTCAAATATCTATTTATTTATTCAAATCTTTATTTTATTAAATAAGAAAAAAGAATTATAAATGACTATTTAAATATTATACAACAAAAAATAAGATTACAAATATTATTCCATTAAGCTCATTAAAATATTAATAATTATCAACTACTTAAACCAGCATATAGTTTTTAAATAATATTGATTATTAAAAAAATTGTTAAACTTTAATAAAAAAAGTCAGTGTTATTTCACTCATTTAAAAAAATGAGAGAAAAGATAAATCTTATCCATTTATAATGTTTTTATAACTGTAGTCTTTTTTGAATCAATCTCCAATTTCTTCTTTTTACGTCGTACCATTTCAACAAAACTTTCTACTCTCGTAAGTAAACCTGCTTCACCACTATGCTCATCCATTGTAATCTCCAAAAAAGGAAGTCCAACGACTTTCATATCCCGCATGATTAGTTCTGAAATTAGGCTATCAGGTCCGCAAGCAAAACTTACAAGGAAAATAACACCATCAATTTCATCTCGCCCTTTGGTAAGAAAGTATCTAATTGCTTGCATAATTTCTTCTTCATGTTTCCAGTAATTTCGTAGGCCACCCCCTTTAGGATTCACTATTACTGGCTCTTTAAAAATAAATTCTGGTAGATTTTCAATAGTTAAAACTTCAACTCCTTGATCTACTAATTTCTTTTGAAAATCTAAATTAATAAAAGTATCAAAAATATTATATGCATGACCCAAGAGTAAGAACTTTATATCTCCCTTGCTTTTCTTCTTAGGTAATTTAAAAGGAATGTTTCTCTGAACTAATCGCAATGCATGATTAACTGAACCACCTTGCCTTAGGAATTTGTGATATTCATCAAAATACTTTTGAGCCTCTCTATAAGCTTTTAATGATTGATCCTGTGTTTTACCTAATTCTTTTCCAAGTTCAATAACTGAAGTTGCAATAGGAAATTCTTTCACATTAACCTCAAAATTTAAAATTTTAGGCACTCCAGGCAAGATTTTAATAATATCCGGAAGTGATATAAATTTAGGACAGAAATAAGCCTCTTTTACTTCTGCTACATATCGAGGAACAAAAAGATAGTCTAAATCTGGATGATCTCTGATTAATTTTAATACTTGTCCATAATAAATTTTTACTGGGATGCATAGCTCTCCAAATCCATGAGTAACCCCTTCTTCAACAATTTTTTTATTAGTAGGAGGGCTCAATACGATTTCTACATCTAATTCTTCAAGTAGCTTTTTCCAAAAAGGATAATACCTATAAAAGTGAAGCGCTCTTGGTATTCCAACTTTTATTTTTTTCTTACTTTCTGCTACCTGTGGGTCCATTTCAAGAAATCCTCAAAAATTTCACGTATCAGGGGCATCGTATACAAGTAAATCACGGATCTGATCCATCATGTTGTCAGTTAATCGTTTAAGCTCATCATAATCCGGCATTGGCTTACCCCAATATTGTTGATGCTCCATAAATGGTGGTCCTGCTTTTAATATTTGACCCTTATAAAATTTCAGCATTTTCGCATGCTTAGGATATGTAGTTTCTGTCCCAGTTATACCAATTGGGATAATTGGGACTTGTGTTTCTATTGCTAACCGTATGGGACCAGTGTGACCTTCTAAAAGTTCACCACCTCCAAGATTAGTTGTTCCTTCGGGATAAGTACAAACTACCTCCCCCTGCTCAAGAAGATTCCTTGCATAGTTGTAAGAATCTACATCATGTTCTCCCCGTTTTAAGGGAAATGCATGATGATTTCTTACCCAGGCGTTAACGAGTGGTATTTTAAAAAGCGATTGTTTTGCCATCTGGTACATAACTCGCCTTGGTGGATGATGTATCATACTTGCAGCCAGTATAAGTACATCCCATTCTGAATTATGACTTGGACATATAAGCGCAGCACCTTCTTGTGGGATGTATTTTTCAAAGTCGATTACTTTATACGGCATCATAAGGTCAGACCAACTACAAACTAAATCTCCTGAGAAACATTGTACCGTCTTTTGAAACTGGTCGCGAACTCCAAATGCTTCTAAACTCTTTAAAAGAGCATACCATGAATCATCTATGAGTTGTAATACTCCCTTTCCCACATCTTTTAAGTAAGTCTTAAAATTGAATTTTGGCTCTTTCTCAACATCTTCAAGTGAACCTATTGAAAGTTCTTCCTCTTTTTTCCCATAAATACCTTCACGTAGCTCAAAGACTACGGTTCTTAACTCATCAGTTAACCTTCTTATATCTTCATATGATACCATATTAATATCATAATCATGATAATTAATTGGATCTCCTACTCTTACAATTACTTGAGTTGGTTTCATAACTAGTTTACCTTTAGATAAGGCATTCCTTGAACCAACTACAGCCATCGGAACGATTGGTACATCCATTTCAATCGCCAGCCTAACAGCACCAGTTTTGAATTCTCCTAACGCAAATCCATTTTCTTCAGTACTACGAGTACCTTCAGGAAATATACCAACCCATTCTCCTCCTCGGATAATCTCCTTTGCTTTTTCCCATGCCCGATCGGGATTATCACGGTCTACTTTGAAAGCTCCAAGATTATTGAAGAGTGTTCTTACTATAGGGGTCTTAAAATTGTCCAACTTACTCATGTAGCGAATCCTGCGATGACAAGCGGCCCCATAGAAGAAGGGATCGATGTGTGACTCGTGATTGGCGACGAGAATGCCCGGACCATATTCTGGAAACATGTTCCCCTTCGGATATTCCGTTTTGAAGTTCCAGAACATACGGGCAGCTTGTTTTATATAAATATACGCAGCCCACCATTGGAGTCGTCCTTCAATTTTCTTCAAATCTAGCCTTTTGATGATGTACCGATAAAGGTCATTCAAAGGGTCGATTGGGTTAAATTTAAGAATTTTATATGTCCAATCTTGATGACGTTTTTGGTACTTGAGCTCTTCTTGCATCTTCTGTTCAGTGGATTTCTTTCGTTCAAGCTCTTCTGCTAGTTGATATCCTTTCTTTTCAAGTTGCATAAATTTTTACTCCTCTGATTTTATCTTTATAGATTTTTGAATATTCGATTCTGATATTGTTTTTTTCTCAACTAATTTTAATAAATCATCTAATGAATTAATTAATAAATCTGGTCTTTGTTCAGCCAGAATCTCTTTTTTGCTTACCCCACTTGAAATTCCAATAGTCCAAAAACCAGCTTCTCGACCAGCAATTATATCTGATGGCATATCGCCAATCATTAAAAATTCATTTCTCTTTCGTGTTTCATAATTTTCAATAGGTGGTTGAAGTGCCATTGGATCTGGTTTCTGAACGGGAATTTTATCACTCCCATACACGCCTTTAAAGAATTTGTCTATTCCTTCATTCTCTAAGTGATTCATAATAGTCTCTGTTTTATTATGGGATACAATATAAAGATCACTAAATTTTTTAAATTTTTTCAATATAGGTTTTACTCCTGGATATAAGGTAGCATCTTTAGAGTATTCTAAATATTTAGAGAAAGTTTTGATTGCAATTCTCAATTGCTTGAAATAGGTTAATCCTTCAAGTGCAGTAATATGTTTAAATATCTCAAAAGACTCTAATAAGACTTTAGGGAGTGGATAACCTTGAATGGTTTCTAACAATGCGCCTATCTCTTGAAACGTAGTATCCATATCAACATCAACCTTATAATAAGTAAAGACTTCATTTATTGACTTTTCAAGAGGTTCTCTAACATCGAGTATAGTTCCATCGAAATCAAAAATGATTCCACGAAGAGATCCTGCTCTAAGTTTATTTAACAATTGATTCCCATTATTCATGATACTAAATGATTGATTTATTAAAATTGGTTGAAAAATTTAATAAAATAATGTTTTGATATCCAGTTATTTATTCAAATATTCATCTATAGTATAAAAAATTTATTATAATAATAGAAGTATTA
Source organism: Promethearchaeota archaeon (assembly GCA_016839585.1). Lineage (GTDB taxonomy): Archaea > Asgardarchaeota > Lokiarchaeia > Sigyniarchaeales > SOKP01 > Loki-b32. The sequence continues at coordinate 119,958 of JAEOTZ010000018.1, read as the reverse complement.
GGAGTATTATCTATCTACAGTTTTTTCAAGGCTCCATAGCCTTGAATAAAACCAGATATCAATAAAGTATACATCGCTATTTTCTGTCCTAATACTTGAATAAATAATTCTATTTGTATCGACTTATCTGGCATTAGAAGCAGTGAAATATAAAATAATGCTAAAATTATTGCTGAGATTACCAGAACATAAGAGTAAAAATTAGAATAGGATTTGTTATGGTAAATCACAATAGAATATATAATAATACTAACAAATATAGATGAAAATGCCATAAGAACGAAAAAATTATGGGCATCATTTAAAATATCTGATGGTGTAAGTGCAATCCCCATATATGAAATTCCTGTAAGAACACCTAAAATAGATCCTGTCTTACTAAGCTGTTTTTGTTTTTTATTTTCTCTTAAAATAAATGAAAACGCAACATAAAAAGGAATATGAGAAAAACCCCAGATTAAAAGTGTTATTGTAAAAATGATGAATGAAATTCTATTAGTCAATCCAGAGTGTGCGATAGTTCTACCTAAATCACTAAACAAATTATTCCAGAACAAATATCCTGATGTTGATTGGTCAATGTATGTCCCCCCTTTATAATAGACCATTGCGATGAGTGTTAAAATGATAAATTGAAGACTACCAACCATTATTAAAATAAATGACCATGATTTCCAATCCTTTAAACCCATGAAAGTAATACCTCAAAACAAAAGTAGTTAAAAAATTAAATTTTTGCCTGTATTAATTCATTAGCAAATTTTTAAAATAAAAATAAAAAAGAATTAATCAGAAATTCGTTCCAATTTGAAACATACAGGTCGGATACCATCTGGACACGCAGTATAAATCATATTCTCTCCAGTCCAAGTAGGAAATCCACCCCCGCACTGCAAAATCGACACATTCTTATATAATCCATACCATGCATGATGACAAAAACCTTCTGACATGTCTCCTTTTTCATCTACTATAAATTCCATCCCTTCTTTAATACCACATTTAGTAATTGGGTCCCCATTAGCTCGTATAAATTCATGCCCAAGCACATCTTCAGGACCAAATTGTTTTACTACAGTAATTTTTATTTTTGACATTTCTTTTTTCACTTTAAAAATAATTTCATTTATAGAATCTAATTATTCAAAAAATAAATAGAATATTCAATTGAACTTTAGTAGAAGTAAGAATAAAAAGTGAATTATGACATTAAATCCCTTTAGTATTGATTATTTCATGTATTGGCTCATGTCTGCATTTGAAAATAAAGTATATGCTTTTCTTTCACCATTATTTTCAAGTAGAAACTGGATATATGCTTTTAGAACATAAGATATAGGTAATCCCTTATGCTCCTCTGAAAAAGACATTTTTATCTTGGAATCATCTTCAGTAAACTCAAATACTATCCCATGAGATTCAAGTTTATCAAGACGACTTCTAATAGCGAATTTACCCTTCTTTATACTATTCTTTATTGAATCTAGAGAAATTTCAATATATGTATTATCTTTTTCTTCAATAATTTTTCCATCTTTTCCAATAAAGTATAAGATTTTTGTCAGTTCCTTAATTCTTTTTCTCTCGTAATCTCTTTCGCCAGGAGTGTTACTTTTTAAGGTTAATAGATTTTTAAGAATTCCATATAGTGCTTTTAATCCCCTTTCATGACTTTCCCGATTTATCTTCTCTAAATAAATTTCTGATAGAAAGTTTAAATCTGCTGGGAAATCTGCAGCCTCTACTACCGGTGGAGTTTCTTTTATTGAATTTTGGGAAATGGCATCTTTATGAATCTTATCCAATCTTTCTTTGCCTAAATAAGGTTCGGCAAATTTACTATAATCCTCCTTATTAGCTATCTCTCTCGCACTTTTCGCAAGTTTTTCCATATGATTGATTAAATAAGATAAACGATTACAAAGGTAATCTGCACAATATCCACAATTCTTTACTTCATTTTGGATTGCACATCCTCGAATATAACATTTACGCCATAATGGTTCTATAATTTTATTTGCAAAACATCCTAGGCAGTATGGATCATCATAAACCCAACCCTTTGTTCTATGATATTTTTTCCATCCTTCATCAACTTTTTTTCTATCTTGTTCACCACTGATATTATCTTTGAATGCGGGACATTTACTGCAGTTAAATCCACATACTGAAATTATATTTACCATTACTTCACTTTATGTAAAGTTAATTTTAAAATATAATCAATTTACTAATAAATTATGATTCAATTATCTTCTTAATAATTTTTAAATATGATTAGAATGGCAGTAAAAAAAGGAGAATGGATAAAAGTTGAATACATAGGGACTTTTGACGATGGGAAAGTTTTTGATAGTACAGAACAAAACGAAGGGCTTCCCTTGAAATTTCAAGTAGGAGAAGGGCAATTAATTAAGGGATTCGATAACTCTGTTATCGGAAAAGAACCTGGTGAAGAATATACAGTTAAAATTAAACCTTCCGAAGCATATGGAGAATACAAGGAAGGTCTCACTCAAAAAGTTCCAAAAGATCAATTTCCTAAGGGACCTAACCCCAAACCAGGTATGATATTGATGGTTATGGGACCACAAGGTCAAATGATTGCTTCAATTAAGTCAATTGAGGAAGATGATGTTATTATCGATCTAAATCATCCAATGGCGGGTAAGGTTTTAAACTTTAAAATTAAAATTATTGAAACCAATTGTGAACCTGATCCACCTACTGTGTGTAGTTGTGGACATGATCATAGTCACAACCATGACCATGGTGGCTGTTGTTAGATTTTCATAAAATCTAATATATAGCTTTATTTTTTTTTTTAATTAAGAATTCTTAATTCTTCAATTTCATTATCTTAAAATTTTAAAGCTCATTTTACAAAACAACTTAAGAATATAGTATAACAATATCTTAATTCTAAATAAATAAAAAAAAGTGTTTAAATTGAGTTAAAACTTATTTTGGATATAATTTTTTATTTGAAATAAGAGTTTTAATTATATATATTGCAGTGAATAATATTACAAATCCAAGTAAAAATAAATCAGGACCTGGGATAACAAAACCTTTTTTTGATGGAGAGGGGCCCGACTCAACGAAATTACTTTGATAGAAAATATCCCAATCTGTACCTGCCCCGTCATAATCCATTGTATCCTGCCATACGATGTGAACATTTATTATATTATCTACAGCAATATTAGGACGCCTTGAAATTACTGAACTTCCAGTAGATACTACCTCTGGAGCCATCCAAATACCTAATGTATTATTCCAACGTCTATAAATAATATCAAAATCACTACCAGATCCATTGTAATTAGTCGTGTCGTGCCAAGCCACATGAAGATTATCCAAAACATCTGTAGTAATTACAGGATGGAATGCTCCACCATCGAATCCTTGAGTTAATACCTCGGTGACTGTCCAATTACTCGTAATAGCATTCCGATATTTGTAAAAAATATCCTGATCAGTACCACAGCCGAGATCTGTTAAATCAAACCATACCACATGCGCTGAGCCTTCTCCATCTACCGCAACACTTGGAACAAACGAATCACTAGTACTTTCTGTAGAAACCACCTCAATCATCATCCAATTATTGGTTTCAACATCCCAATACCTATAAAAAATATCCCAGTCCCCACCTGCATTATAGAAATTCCTATCATCTAACCAGACCACGTGAACAGACCCCTCTGCATCTACGAATATGTCTGGTCGGTATGATAATCCTACTGTAGCATTGCATACTTCTTCAAATCCTATCCAAGTACCACCAGGAGGTTTCTTCTTATATAAAATATCCCAATCTGACCCACCCCTATCTTCGTTCCATACTACGTGAATGGTACTATCTGGACCTACCGCGAGTTTTGGCATGCTATATAAATTCATTGTACTTTCTGTAGAAACCACCTCAGTTGTTGTCCATGTTTTATTTATCTCTTTACATTTGTAGAAGACGTCCATATCAGTCCCCGCCCCCATATAATTTGTATTATCATACCATATAATGTGGACACGTAATTCTTTATCAACTCCTATACTTGGTAATTGTGCAGTAGCCGTTGTTTCTGTAGAAACCAATTCAGTTATACTCCAATTAGATGTGGTGATATCATAATATCTATAATATATGTCATTATTTTCTTGCCATGTTATGTGAACATTCCCTTCTATATCAACAGCGATATCGGGATGTTCTGAAGGAAGACCGGTTGTAGAAACAACTACAGTATTAGTCCAATTCCATGCTGAATTTTTTATATTTAAATCATATATTTTATTCAAGATTTCATTTGAAGTTCCTGGTTTACCGCAAATGCAAATATAGAGATTAAATAAAATTAGTCCAAAGAGTAATGTAATTAAGAATGTCATATTCTTTTTTTCAGATTTCATATTATTTACATCCTTAAAGATGAATAATTTTACTAAGTTACTTTTTTTTAATCGACTATTTAACTCTTTCCATTCCACTAGAATTTACACTTATAAAAATGAAACAGGAAATTATTTTCAGAAATGTTTTTGGATACGCATTTGTTAGATTTTCATTAATTCTAATAATGTGAATAATTATTCTATTCCAAACTTTTTTTTTATTATTTAAAATAAACTACTTGAAATTCTAATTATAATTTCAATATCTTAAAATTTTAAAACTCATTTTACAAAACAACTTAAGAATATAGTACAGTAAGCTTACAAATATGGCTAATGATAATAATCTAAATTCAGAAAAATCTTTCAATAAAATCTTTTGGCCATTATACTTATTAAATGGGTTCCAAAGTATAGCTTATGGTGCAATAATTGTACTTGTAGTTCCCCTTGCTTTAATTATTTGGCCAAATGATCCATCAGATATTCATGCTTTAGAAATGGGTATTTTATATACAACTTTATCATGGAGTTCTTCTTTTGCTGGGCTATATTTTGGTCGACTTATTGATAAATACTCTCGAAAGAAAATTATAATCATAATATCTCTCTTTAGGGGGATCTCAATGTTTATGTTGGGTTTTGCTATTAAAGGAGGTGAAGTTAATACTTGGTGGTACTTTTTTACTTTCATTGCTCTTTTTGGCTTTTTTTCAGGGGGTACTTGGCCTGCTGTAATTTCATTATCAAACGATGTTGTTGCTAGAGATCGTCGTTCTCGATTTTTTGGGGTATATGAAATTGTACGTTCTACAACAAATATAATCGGTTGGTTAATAGCAACCTATTTAGTTCAAAATGGTCAATGGAGAGAATTTTTTTGGGGTATAGGAGTATTCATTCTTCTAGGAGGTGTCATCTTTGCAATTCATAATAAAGAACCTAAAAGAGGTGCCCAACAAGAAGAATTATTACATATCCTGCAAGATTCTAATATTGAATATGATTTTCAGATTGATAGAGAAATGATGCGTAAAACAATGCTCAGCAGAACGAATGTTGTAGCTCTTATTGAGGGTATATTTACTTGTATTCTTATGAGTAGTCTTAACTTTTTAATTTTAAATTATGTTCAAAATCCACCATATAACATAGCACCATTTTCAGTGGGAGTTTTTATGGTTTTTTTTGGTTTAACTGGTGGATTAGTAGGACAAATATTTTTATCAAGAATTAGTGACAAGATTGCTTTGAAAGATCCAGTGAGAAGGTTACCAATAATTGTTATTGCTATAATAGGAGGTTTATTTACTTTTGCTCTTTTCTTTTATCTTCCTTGGGTTCGCATGACTCCTGAACAAGGCAAGGATATAGCTTACATGTTGTCATTGCCTACAATGTGGATAATGGGAGCTTTATTTTTTACTTCTAGATCTATTTTTTCTTTATATTTAGTAAACCAAAGTCCAGTAATTCAACAGATCAATTTACCTGAGGCTCAAGGGCAAATAGTTTCTTGGAATCAATTTTTAGAACAATTTGGACGTGGAATAGGCCCTCTACTATGCGGAATTCTTTTAGCTTATACAAGTACAAATTACCAAATTACTGTCTTAATTGTTGTTTTATGTATTGTTCCGGGAGTTATACTATGGATACTTGCCGTAAAGTGGTTCCCAAATGATCGAAAAAACATAAAAAATATTTTAACTGAACGAGTAAAAATTTTAGAAGAAAATAAGTTTAATTCGCTAAAGAAATAATGATAATACAGTATTTTCTCTTAAGTTTTTTAATTTAATTAATAGTATGATATATGTTCCGTTCTTCTAATTATCTCATCTTGTAAGTCTTCACCTAAATTAACAAAGTAGTCACTATAACCTGCTACACGCACAATTAAATTATGATATTGTTCTGGATTTTTTTGGGCAGCTTGTAGAGTATCAGCCGAAACAACATTGAATTGTATATGATGCCCATTCATTTCAAAATATGTACGTATTAAATGAACTATATTATTTATACCAGAATCACTTGAGAAAAATTTTGGGGCAAATTTCTGATTCAATAAAGTTCCTCCTGTTCGGAGATGATCAATTTTTCCAGCAGATTTTATTACTGCTGTAGGCCCTTTAACATCCATTCCTTGTACTGGTGAAATTCCTTCAGATAATGGATAATATGCTTTTCTGCCGTCAGGGGTCGCCCCTGTTACTTTTCCAAAATAAATATGTACTGTTGTAGGTAATAAATTTATCCTATGTACTCCACCTCGAGTATTTGGGCGCCCATCAATTGCATTATAAACAATTTCGAATACCTGTTTAGTGATATTATCAGCATAATCTTCATCATTACCATATTTTGGAGTCCTATATATCAATTTTTGCCTTATAACCTCAAATTCATTGAAGTTCTTCTCAAGCGCTTTTAGCATTTCTTCCATTGTAATAAGTTTTTTATTATAAACATTATATTTAATAGAAGTTAAGCAATCGGTTATGCTACCCGTCCCGACGATTTGGATATAAGAAGTATTGTATTTTGCTCCTCCATCATTATAATCTTCTCCATTCTGAATACAATCTTCAATGATGATTGACATAAAAACAGCTGGAAGTTTAGCCCAAAGTCGTTCTATAATTTGGTTTCCTTTAATTTTAATATCAACAAAATAGTTAATCTGTTTTGTATATGCTTCCATTAAATCATCAAAAGTTTTAAATGTAGTAGGATCTCCCGTCTTTAATCCAATTTCTTTGCCTCTTATTGGATCTTTTCCATTATTTAGAGTGATTTCTAGAATTTTTACAAGATTAAAATATCCTGTTAAAATATATGCTTCTTTCCCAAAAGCCCCTACTTCTACGCAACCACTAGCTCCCCCATTACGAGCATCAATTAATGCTTTTCCTTGTTTAGTTAATTCTTGTATAATCGCATCTGTATTAAAAATTGAGGGTTGACCAAAGCCAGTTTTAACAATCTTGATTGTTCGTTTTAAAAACTCATCTGGTGTCTTTTTACTAACTTGAACATTACTACTTGGTTGAAGTATTCTCATTTCTTCAATTACATCCAGAAGTATATAGGAGAGTTCATTAACACCATTAGTTCCATCTTCTTTTAATCCTCCTATATTTATATTGCAGAAATCAGTATAGGTGTTGCTTTCTTCAGCTGTTACACCAACCTTAGGGGGTGCTGGTTGGTTATTAAATTTTACCCAAAAAGCTTGAAGAAGTTCAATAACTTTTTCTTGAGTTAAAATTCCTTCAGCTTTATCTTTTTTAAAGAAAGGATATAAATTTTGGTCTAAACGTCCAGGATTGAAAGAATCCCAAGTGTTAAATTCAATTATAACTCCAAGATGAATAAACCAATAATGCTGGAGCGCTTCCCAAAACGTTCTGGGTGCATGTGCGGGCACATAAGAACAAATTTCAGCGATCTTTTCTAATTCCTTTTTTCTAATCGGATCACTTTGCTTTTTTGCTAAATTTAAAGCTTCTTGAGCATAACGTTTTGCCAGAATTATAATTGCATCTGCTGCAATATCCATCGCTCTCAATTGTTCTCTCTTATTCAAAGCATCAGGATCATTGTAAAAGTCTAAGTTTTTGATACTAAATTCTATCTCTTTTTTAAAATTTAAAAATCCTTTTTTCCATATGTTCTTTCCTGCAACCGTATGTCCGGGAGCTCTTTGTTCCATAAATTCTGTAAATATACCGGATTCATACGCATCTTTCCATTCTTTATCAACTTGGGAAAAAATTTTATCGCGAATTGATCTTCCTTTCCAAAATGTAATTATTATTTCTTTTTGATTTTGTATTACATCTTCAGATATTTTAAAAGAAATTTTTTCTCGATTATGTAATATTTCCAAATCTTCTAAACTATGACAGCAAACTTCAGGATAAGTGGATGTTGCTTTAGGTTCAGGCCCGCGTTCACCAACAATTAATTCTCCTTCATTAATGCAAATTTTCTTATTTTCTATAATGTATTTAAATGCTTTAGCTCTAGCTACTGGTAGGGAAAATTTATGAGCGGCACCAGTTTTATAAAATTCTGTTATTAATAAAGCTCTTTCTAATGAGACATAGGGAATTGCTTTACGACTTTCACTGCGCAATTTTGTTATTCTCTCATTCAAAGTTCTAGCCTTCAATTATAACAATAATTTAAATGCTTCTTATAAAAAGTTCTTATTCCTTATTTGAAAATCTCTTATCTTATTAATCTCAACTGAAATATAAATATATTATTGATGTCCTTGCTTAAATAATAATTTTTTATAGTGTATAAAAATTTTCACTTATTTATAATAAAAAAATATTCAATTATGACTCTACTTTTTTCTCTTTTTTTCCGTTTTTTTAGCCTCTTTCTCTCTAATAACTCGTCTTAATACTTTTCCAACAGCACTTTTAGGCAAACTGTTCACAAATTTCACAATTCTAGGATATTTATATGTTGCCATATTTTCTTTTGCCCAATCAATAATTTCTTGTTCACTGACTTTACTTCTATATTCAGGCTTAAGTATAATATGAGCTAATATCTCTTCTCCTTTTACTGGATCTGGCACTCCAACTATGCCACATTCCAAAATAGCTGGATGTTCATATAGAATCTCCTCAATTTCTCTTGGATATACGCTGTGACCCTTGTATTTTATCATATCCTTAATACGATCGAGTAAAAAGATATATCCTTCTTCATCTAATTTTGCAAAATCTCCTGTTCGAAGCCAACTATATCCCCCCGCTTCAAAAAAGACTTTCTTATTCTCTTCTGGGCGATTATGATATCCTAGCATTACCTGTGGACCACTAACTACTAATTCTCCTGCTTCTCCAACAGGCAAAAACTCCAAGTTTTCATTTATAATTCCAACCAAAGTATTTGCTACTGGATGACCGCAACTTCCAATTTTTTTTCTTGCCCACGGTGGAGAATTTGTGACTGTTGGACTTGTTTCTGATAGCCCATAGCCTTCTCCCAAAGCAAAACCTGTCTTTTTTTCCCACGCTTTAAATAATTCTGTAGGTAAAGCTCCGGCTCCAACATTTGCATATTTTAAACAAGAAAAATCTATATCTTTACTCTGGGGATAATTTAGAAGATTTATAAACATGGTTGGTACTCCAAGCATTAAATTTGGTTTGTGCTTCTGTATTACTTCAAGGATTTTGGGGATATCGAATGTAGCCATTATTATTCCTTTTGAACCAAGTAAAGGACCTTGGGCAAGTTCACATGTTTGCCCATAAATATGATACCATGGAAGCACAGAAAGAGTTATGAAATTTTCTTTAAGATAAACATCTCTCATATAATCGGAAATTTGTTTCATTTGATAAATATTTGCAATAATATTATAATGCGTAAGCATTGCTCCTTTAGGTAGCCCTGTTGTTCCCCCTGTATATTGAATAACAGCTATATATTCTTTAGGATTAATATCAATTTTAAAATCTGTGATTGGTTCAGGATTTTGATCCATTATGGTATTAAAATGGATAATTTTGTCATCTTCAGGAATATCGGGAGTTTTACCTTCAACATTAACAAGAATTACTTTTTCTAATGGTAACTCATCTTTAGTTCGATTATATTGAGGAAAAAATCTATCAATCATTATTAGAAATTTAGCACATGAATCCTTTATTTGATAAGCCATTTCTCTCGCAACGAACAAGGGACTAATAGCTGTTAAGGTTGCACCGAGACTTAATGTAGCAAAATAACAAATGCTAAAGTGTGGGCAATTTGGCAACCATAGAGCGACAATATCTCCTTTCTTTAGACCTAACTTCAATAAGGCACTGGCAAATCGTCTTGTTAAACTGTCCATTTCTTTAAACGTAAATTCTCTTCCATAATAATCCAGAGCTATATTATCACCATACTCTTTAGCACCCTTTTCAAAAATATCAACTAAAGAAATATCCTCAGGTATATTTATTTCTAATGTGATTCCAGGGGGCAAGTACTCCTTCCAATATCGATTTTTGATATAATCTGGCAATTCCATGATCGTTTCTGTACCTATCTAAAATTAAATTCTAATTTTTATTTATATAATATTCACTTTTAAGAATAATAATCTTTAAAATTTTTATATTTTAATTAAATAACACACCTACGTTTATGAACTTATAAATCTATGTATTAATTAATCTTTAAATTAAAAATTCAATTTATTTAAGCTAGATTTTATCATTATAAATTGGTAAAAATTAGAACCAATTATTTTAGAAAAAACTCTAGAAAATGGCTTATACAAAATATAAAGTTGTAATTTTCGGAGATGGAGGTGTTGGTAAAACAACTCTAACTAATCGATATTTAACAGGAATTTTCGAAGAAAAATATCAATTAACCATTGGTATGGATTTCTATTTGAAAAAACTTGAAATTGATGGAAATAAAATATCTTTGCAAATATGGGATTTTGCTGGAGAAGAAAAATTCAGATTTCTTTTACCTAGTGCTGTTCTTGGGGCACAAGGAACTATATTTATGTATGATATTACCCGATATTCTACATTTGAATCATTAATTGAGTGGTTGAGAGTATTTAATAAAGCTAATAAAGAAAATAGTCAAGAGGTTTCTACAATTTTAGTTGGATCTAAATTCGATCTTGAAGAAAATAGAACAGTCTCTACAGAAGAAGGAAAAAATTTTACCAAGGAGAATAATTTTTTAGATTTTATTGAGTGTTCATCTAAAACTGGAGAAAATGTAGAAGTTGTTTTCGAAACGATAAGCCGTGTAATGATTGAAAAATCAGGCATATAATAGATCCTTGATTTATCTGTTTTTATAAAATAGATTTATATTCATAACTGAATTATTTTATTTAATAAGTGAAATCAATACATAGTTCCTAGGAGGATAATTATTTTGTTACTTATAGGAGAAAGATGTTTACTTATCTGTTCAAGATATAAAGATAATGTATTAAAATGGCAGGCAAAGAGTTGGTTCAAAAGATACACTCTTGCAACCTCAATTGTACACGATTTAGAAATCTCGGGTAATCTCGAGCCATATTTACAGAGATCTCTTGGCTTCGGTAGTAAATTCCTAGAGAGAATTGCTGACTTTCGTAAATTATGTACATTTACAATGCAGAGAGAAAAACCAGTCGATAACCCATTTTTACAAACTATCTTTGGTCGTTTACAAAAATTTCGATCGAATAATCTATCTAAATTAATCAAATTTTTAGCGAATAAGAGATGGAATTTAGAGGATGGTCTGTGGAAGGAGCTTGAAAATAAAGGTATTATACAAAATCAAGGAAGCCAGCATATTTTAATTAAACCAGAAGTGCGGGAGGGATTAATTAATACTTTGCGTACTGTTATCACAACGAGATCAGAGATGATGGATGCTTCAACCAGATCTTTGCTAGGATTATTACGTTATTCGGCACAATGGAAGAATGCTTTTAAAAGTTCAGAATGGGATAAAAAATGGGTAAAAGCAATAACTACTGATGATGTTATCAGTCATATATTTAATGATTTAAAAAAACGCCATGAAAGAGGATCAAGTCTTGCCTTTTAAGAAAAATAGATTACACCCTACTTTTTTCAGATGTGACTATTAGGTATTTAAATTTTTAAACATTGAAAAATTAATCTAAATGTTTTAGAATATTTCTTATAATATTTCTTAATTATTTATCGCCATTTAGATAATACTAAAATAATTACTAGATTGGTTTGAATTTTGAAATCTCAATATGAATTAGGAGTTCCAATTCCTGCTAATAAGCCTTTAGTTGTTAGAACAATAAAAGAGGTTACAAAAGAACAACGTGAATACGCTCTTAAAAAAACTGAATATAATATGTTCTCATTTCCAGCAGATTTAATATTTGTTGATTTTTTATCAGATTCTGGATCTGGGACAATGACAGATTTACAATGGTCGGCACTATTTCACGGAGATGAATCATATGCTCGTAATAAGGGGTATTATGTTCTCCTTGATGCTATTAGAGACACTTTTGAAAGAGGTAATAAACCAAAACGCGCTATAGATTTAATTCTTTCCGGTGAGACTAATATTAAACGATTGATGGATGAACTTTATCTTATGGATTATCAAGGAGGATTTGTCAATGGTGGAATAACCCAACTTTCACGTCCCAACGCTTTTATCGTTCCCCAGGGTCGCTGTGCTGAACATTTACTTTTCTCAACTATAGCCCCAATATTAAAGGAAAGAGATCCACAAAGAGAATATTATATACCTAATAATGGTCATTTTGATACTACTGAAGCAAATATTAATGCTAATGGTATCATTCCAGTGAATTTATTCTCGGCTAATCTTTTAGACGATTTTCCTTATGATGAAATGGATAAAAGAAATCCATTTAAAGGGAATATGGATGTAAAGGCGTTAGAAACGCTTATTCAGGAAAAATCAATAGAATCAATACCGATAATCTATATAACGATTACTAATAATACTGCTGCTGGTCAACCCGTTTCGATGCAAAATATAAAAGAAGTTAATAAAATTGCCAAAAAATATAATATACCTCTCTTTTTTGATGCCTGCAGATTTGCTGAAAATGCGAATTTTATAAGGGAGTTTGAAAATGGGTATAAGAATAAAACAATTCCAAATATCGTGAAAGAAATGTTTTCTTATGTAGATGGCTTCACAATCAGCTTTAAAAAAGATGGATTAGCCAATATTGGTGGAGGACTTTTCTTTAGAGATAAGGGACTCTTTCATGAAAAATTTTCCATTAGCGAAGATATCGGTATATTGTTAAAGGAAAAACAAATTTTAACTTTTGGAAATGACTCTTACGGAGGGATGTCAGGGAGAGATATTATGGCTCTTGCTGTAGGATTATATGAGGTAATTCAAGAAACTTACTTAGATGAGAGAAAAAGACAAGTAAGAGTATTCGCTAAAAAGTTAGCCCAGAATGGGGTTCCCGTTATATTACCTGCTGGTGGTCATGCTATCTATCTTAATATGAATAAATTTTTTGAAGGAATTGATATAAAACTAGATGATTTTGGGGGTGTTGGTTTTACGATTGAACTCCTAAGACATTATGGGATTAGAGCTTGTGAGTTAGGTCCTTTTGCTTTTGAATGGGATAAAAAAAATCCTGAACAGCATAAAGGTATTTTAAATTTGGTACGATTTGCTATCCCAAGGAATGTTTATGGTGCAAATCATATAGATTATGCTATAGCAGCAATAACGGAATTATATAAGAATCGAGATAAGATCCCTAAAGTGAAGATATCTCGAGGTGCTAAACTTCGATTACGTCATTTTCAAACAGGACTTCAACCAATTTATATTAAATAGATTATTAACTCGGAAACCACGCAAAGACATCAAATCTAAACACTTTAATCTTGGTTTCTTCACCTTCTTTTCCTTGTAATCTATCTTTTTCTACAAAAAATAAACCCTCTTCAGTTTCAAAAGCATAAAGTCCTTCGAGATAATTTTTCTTATCAATGTTAAGATCTTTTAAATAGGAGGGAACTATATATTTCTCTCTATCTATTGATGAGATTCTATATCTTCCTAAATATTTTCCGCTTAACTCAGTAAAATATGGAGCTTCATCCCATATCATCAATGAGATTAAGCATTCAATCATTTTATTTTCATATTCTTTAGGAATTAAACAATCAGGGTCGAAAATTTTAATTTCACGATTACTTGTTAACTGGGCTTGTATCCATGCATCATGACAAATCTCATTTTTATAATTTTGATGAACTTTATTTAATAAGACTTTCAAAAATGAAACTCCAAATATTATATGTTTAAATAACTTCGTTTTATAATATTATCTAATATAAGTCTTAACTTTAATCTTACTTAAAATTAATCCTGTTTAAAATAGAGTAGAAATTTTTTGTGGAAAATTACTTTTTAAATATCTAACATTCTCAATTTTTTGGAAATATTTTTCCTTTTGAGAATTTTCATAAAATCGTCTCTTCTTTGTTGAAGTCGATTTAAAAAGGTGTCTAATTTATCAAAATTGTTAAAAAAGTACTCCTTATTATCAGCAATGATTTTTACTCCCCTTTTATCATTATGAATAATTGCGTAAATACCTCCTACTTCTGAATCATGTTTGATAAATACCTTGTCGGCTTCTGGATTCTTTTCATTACCTTTTTTTGCCCAAAAATTATTTTTCAGCAAATATGATCGATACATGCTCATACTTTCACACACAACCTCTTATCTTCTCTAATTATGATGAGTTATCACGATATATTCAACAATATACGTGTTAATATCATCATGATATAGTCCAAAATAATATAAAATCAAGTTTTATAATAATATCGTGTAATATTTGTATAACATATTATGGAGATATTACAAATTCTTAACTTTATATCACATAAGATATGGTCACCTCAAATTCCTTTTTAAATCATGAAGTAAAGGATTATGAATTACTAACTAAAAAAACTTTACTTGGGGTCAATTTCATTTGGAATAAAAAGCATAAAACATTAATAAGAAGCCATAGATGTTGAAATCAATTTTTTACACACAAATTATAAAGTTTGTAATACAGCAACGTAAAATCTTAAAAAAAAAATCATTTAAAACTCAAAAATGTCTAAAAAAGATTGTAGAATAATAAGTACTTTTATTTATGAATTGAGGTATCTCTGAATATGATAAATGAAACAGAGTACTATTCAGATTTAATGAAAGAATTCTCATATATCCGTAATGACGTTTATCAAAGAGAGTTATGGAGAGACGAGAAAATCATTGAATTAATGAAAATTTCAGAAAAAATACATTATCATAAATTCATTCAGAATTCACTCATATTTATAATGTCTCTATTTAATGATAATTTTATAGATTCTTATGAATGTGAGAGTAAAGTGATTGATGATTTAGTAGAATCAGAAAGACAAATATTATTATCAACACTAAAAGTAGAAATTATTTAAATAGTTTCTCGAATTCCCAAACGGAATCATTAATTGTGTGTAAATTTTTAACCACTTTACCTGAATCTTTTCCTTCAATTACTTTAGCATCAAATAGCGCTTTTCCTATTGCTAAAGCTCTATCATGAGTTTCATCTACAATTACTAAAATATCTCCTTTTTTTATAGTTGGATCAATTTCTGTAATTCCTGGACGCATAACATTTGCTCCATTAGCTACATATTTAATTGCACCCTTATCAACTATAATCTTTTTTAAATCGACCCTTTTTTTTAAAAGAAGCGTTAAAACGGGAATATATCCTTCATTTGATTTCCAAAGCTTTAACTCATTATTTATTGCGTATAGTGTATCTCCTGCTTCCGTTTGGATGACTTCTACTTTAGAGTTTTTAGGAAATACTTGATCAATGAATTTTTGGTTATACTGATTTAAGATTTTGTCCATTAATGGCTTTAATTCGGATTTTCTAATAAAATGGCGATTTTTAATTTTCATTCTTCAAATTACAATTAAAATTTTCTGAAATAAAAATCTTTTAATTAATTTTAATTCAATAATAAAAATCTCCTAATAGAAAAGAAATAAAGTTTTTTAAAATAAAAATCTTTTAATTTATCTAAATTATTTTGTTTTAATAAAAAGACATAGAGATTTTATTAATAACTAACTTAATTAAATATTGCCATTAGATGGAAGGGAAAAAAGTGGATCTCAAAGGGAAAAAATTTAGTATTAAGGATGATTCTTATGAAAACTATTCATTATTAATCCTTCTATTTTGGCTAAAAATTATATTAGGAATAGTGGGTGGAAGTACACATTATTTTATTCAAGTTGCTTTATATTCAGGAGAGTTTTTTAACATAGATGCACAGTTACGAGATTTTTTAATAGCACTTGTGATTATTGGATATTTTTTTCTTATTCATTTATTTATCGTATTCATAATCTATATCATTAAATCATATTCTAACAGATTTAGTCTTCAAAAAGAAAATATTTGGATTTTCACATTGAGATATTCTTTCATATATTTTAGCTTATTCCTAATAAGTGCTTGTATCACATTTTATCTTGGATTTTGAGTTTATAGCGAGGATGAGAACTTTGGAAAAAAAGAAAAAAATAAAAATATTTTGTTCATTAGTAATTTTAAGTTTTAGTTTTATATCTTTCTATATGGTAATCCCAAGATTCATGCCATTCCATAACCCGCTAAGCGTTGATTATATTCAAGAAGGCAAATATTCTGGATGTTATTTAGTCACTTCTGTAACAGGTCCGGTAGTTATTGTAGATAAATATGGAAACTTAAAATGGCAGGGCTCTCCTGGATTCTTTATTCATGACAGTGATATGCTCCCAAATGGTAACCTCATTATTGCTGATACTTGGAATGATCTTGTATATGAGGTGGATATTGATAATCCGAAAAATATTATTTGGAGTTGGGATGCTAGAAATTCATCGGATATAAATTGGACTAAATTTGCACTTGATAGAGGATGGTCTGAATATTCTTTCTTAGAAAATATAAATCGTACTCTTTCAATGGGACCATTGGCCTATATTAACGATGTAGATTTTATTAATGGGTCTAAATTCGGGCTAAATTATGATTCACTTTTACTTTCATTAAGAAATTTTGATATGGTTATCGAAGTAAATTATAGTGACTCAAAAGAAATAGTGTGGTGGTATGGACAGCCAAATAATTCAACGTTACTCAATAAGCAACATGAACCAGATCGAATTGATAACGGAAATACAGTTATATGTGATTCGGAAAATAGAAGAGTTTTTGAAATTAATAGTACAACTAAAAAAATTGTATGGGAATTAAAATTAGAATTTCCTTATGGTAAATTTAGATGGGTAAGAGATTGTGATGATATCGGAAATGGTTTAAGATTAATTACAGATTCAGGTAACAATCGTTTATTAATTTATGATACCAAATCTAAAAGAATTGTAAAAGAGATAAGAAATCCCTGGTTATCAACCCCATATGAGGCAGATCTATTAGATAATGGACAAATATTAGTAGGAAATATGATGGGGGGCAATATTTTGATTATCGATTATGATTCAGAAGCAGTTATTCATGTAATAGGATTTCCCTCCTATTGGGTATTCCCATTTTTACTAATTTGTTTTGGCATAATATATCAGAGTGTACAATTTATTAGAGCTGTAAAAAATAGTAAAAAACAAAGCTACAAAAAAATATTTGATTTTCAAGTATACAAAATTTTAATTTACCTTTTAACTAGCGTTTTGGCTTTATATTTTTTTAATACAATTGTATGTTACGTATGGTTATTCCTATTTAAAGGATAACTGAAGAATATCTTTATTATTTAAAAATATCTTATATTTCTAAAAAATTGAAAATTTTTCCTAATTTAAAAATTAATAAATACAACTCTTAAGTTAATGAGAAAAGAGTATACTTCTGCTGTAGTAATTATCCCCCCAAAAGAAAATTGGAAACCAATCCAAGAGATTCGAAAACTTTACGATCGAAACATTAACAGATGGATGCCTCACATAACATTATTATATCCTTTTAGGCCAAAACGTTATTATTCTATAATTAAAGATAAATTCTTAGAAAAATGTTCAGAAATCAACTCTTTTAAGCTTTCATTAAGAAGCTTTAAATTCTTTAATCATGGACATCAGAATTATACAATCTGGTTAGATCCTAAACCATGTGAATCAATTATTACCCTTCAAGCTGAAATTCTACAAATAGTTCCTGATTGTAATGATGTGAATAAATATAAAAAAGGATTTACTCCTCATTTAAGTGTAGGACAAATAAAAGGAAAAGAAAAGTTGTTTAAAGTTATAAATGAATTACAGAGCTCTTGGATTCAATTAGAGTTTCTTGTTAATGAAATTTTTTTTATCGCTCGTGGAAAAAGTACAAATTCGAAATTTGAAATTGAAAAACAATTTCCTTTATCTAAATAATTACGAATAATTAAAGTTTTTATATAGCAATTTCATATTTTATATAATTAATTCTAAAATTATCTATAAAAATTTGAATTTAGTATGACTGAAGAAAGAGAAGGACTCATTTTCACAACTCGAGATGAATTAGTCTATAAAATAATTGTCATTGGAGACCCTGCAGTAGGTAAAACGTCCCTCCTTGACAAATTTCTAGGTAAACAAATTAAAGGAGAATATATACCCACCGTTGGCGTAAACATTTTGAAAGCAAAACTTAATGTAGTTGATGAAAAAGGAACTGATGTTGATGTATTTCTCATGTTCTGGGATATCGCCGGACAACCACAGTTCTACATGTTACATCGCCCATATTTTAATGGAGCAGATGGTATGATACTTGTTTATGATATTACACGTTCAAGTTCATTTTCTAATGTAAACAACTGGTATAATTCAGCAGTTCGATACGGTCTTAGTGGGATTCCTCGTATTTTAGTTGGTAACAAAATAGATCTAAAAGATGAGAGAAAAATTATCCATCCTATGGCTGATCATTTAAGTGAAAAATTAAGTGCTCCTTTTTTTGAAACTTCTGCGTTAACAGGACAGGGCGTCACAACTATTTTTCAAAAAATTGCAGATCTAACGTATCAGTCAAAATTGGCTGATTAAATATCTTGATTTTATCAAATTTTAAAGTCCTTAACTCTAATTTTAGATTTTTCTTAACTTAAATTCAGTTAAGTCAATTTAGTAAAAAAAAAAAAAGATTAATATTTAAATTACATTGATGCTCCGCCTATTATACCTATAACGCCAGCAGCAAAAGGAATGAAAAAACCAACCCATAGCCCCCAGCCGTTATCTATAGTAATACCAGGATAATAATAAGGAGTATAGCTATATGAACCAAAAAAGACGTTACTGTCCCCCATATCAGCTAAATCGTTCATAGCTTCAGCAAATTCACTCACTTCACCCACAAGGTCAAAAATTAGCATCAATGGCCCTACAATCATCAAAATTCCACCAACTATTGCGAGAGGTTTCATTTCTATAGCAGCACTTACAATACATAAACCAGCTCCTGCTAGAACCATGATACCTCCAATCATTACTAAGATAGCCGTCTCAACATCTATGTAGTATCCTGGAGGCAAATCTTCACTAATAGTCCCAAATGCCGTAAGATAAAATCCCCATGATTCTGAATAACCATAACCTGAGCCCTCTATCTCCCAGCGGTACCAAGATAAAAATTCGGGGATAGCTAAACTAAGGAGAACGAACACTATTCCAACAATAGCACCAACAATGGCAACAATCCTTCCTTTTTCCATATTCATAACCTTTTTATTTTTTAATTTTTTTAATTTTTCTATAAATTTACTAAATATTTTTATAATTCTGGATATCGATTTTTACTAAATATAAATTTAATACAATTATTAATAAAGGTTTCTCTAGAAATTTTATTTGAAACCAAAAATATTCCAAAATTTAAGTTTTTAAGGGATCATCATAGAAGAGAAATTAATTTGTGTGTTATTATTTGGTGAAGGAAAAACTGAGACAGAAACTAATCAAATAGCAAAAAGTTATAAAAATTGTCCATATGTTTATTTTATGGCAACAAAAGGGAGAGAAATCTATTCTATATATTTTCTTCCAGAAAAACAAAAGTGGTGGATTGAATATATTGAAAAAAATCCACAAAGACTCTTGGATTAAATAAGGCTCAACTATATTTTATAGAAAATTTACAATATCCTGAAAGAATGAAATTACGTCTCCCAAAAAAATTACTTGACATAAGTCCCTGTGGAGCTAATTGTAGAATATGTCCTAGCTCAAAAAAATGTACTTGTTGTCCTGCCACAGTTTATTATAAACTATGACTACTTTGCATAGATAGGTTTTGAATATTGAATACTAGTTATTAATAAAGCTATCTAAATTGCTTAACTTCCTATAGAATATTAATAAATTATACAACTTATGGTTGAATGTTTAAGTTAAAACTTGTTTTTCCAAAAAACAGTCTTTTCTTTAATAATTTCCTTTAAATCTTCTGGAATTGTTTCATTCTCATTTAAATTATTAACTATTTGTGAAATATCATAGAGAATTCTATGACCACCAGTAAATACGAATATATCTTCCTTTATATTTTCTAGTGTTTTAATAACTTTTTTTGGGTCATCTATATTGTCAACTTCGTCTTTTAAGCTTATAAGTTGATTTATTATTAATTCTTTTTTATTTGTAGCAGCAATATCTCTTTCAACAACCTCATTTTTCATTTCTTTAGGTTGCACTGAGATACTTGACTTCTGTATTAGGGATCTTATTAAATCAAGTTCTGCTTCTAGAATTTTTTGATTTTCAATTACATTATTTAGTTGAGGTATTAATGCCTTAACATCAATTGTCGCTTTACTTAATTCATCAATTTTATCTGTCAACATATTTAATTTCAAATTTGTTTGACCCATTTTCGTAATCAAATCTAATCCAAATTTTTCGAGTATGGATGAGAAACTTAAGAGTTTTTTGTTAGTTTCTTCTATAAATTTTTTAAGTTCTTCTTTATTCGAATCATCTGTGTCTGACATTCAGATTCCTCTAGTTATTTTTTATTTAAGGATTAATCCTTAAAATAAAAGGTGAAGTATTATACAAAAAATTATTTTTTATCCAAAGTTATTATTTAATTAATATTGTACAATTATAAAAAACTTCTCAAGTGGAAAAGTTGATACAGTATATCAATATTCTAACTAAGGACGGAAAATCATTGTTGTTTAGGAATTATGGAAGTTCTGAAGTTGATCGTGATCTACTGGCTGGATTTTTAAGTGCTTTTTCAGGTTTTATGAAAGAAATCAGTCAAAGTGACATTAAATCTACAGCAACTGAAGATTTTAAATATTTTTATACTATTATTGACAAAATCATCATAGTTGTTTGTTCAGATTTACAAGATGATGATGCAACAATTAATTCTAAAATTTTAACCTTAAGAGCAAAATTTATTGAGAAATATGGAGAAATCTTAGAAGATGGAAGTTGGGCGGGAAATCGGGCTTATTTTACTGATTTTGAAAAAGAATTGGATAATACAATATTAGGAGCAATTAAAGTATCTATTATTGGATTTGGGGGAGTCGGAAAGACCACATTATTAAAATTGATATGTGGGCAAGATATCGATTTAGAATATGTTCCAACAATTACAGCTGATATTACAAATTATGATGGTGAGGAAATATCTCAAGATATTCACCGTGAGATTGTATTCTGGGATTTTGCAGGTCAGTCGAACTTTCGATCTCTCTGGAAAAGTTTACTTGATGGAACAGACATAGCGTTATTGGTATTAGATTCAAGCTTTGAGAATGTTAATTCTTCAAAAGAGATTATTCATGATATCCTTGATAAATTCTATAGAGATACGTTTGTAATTGGTATTGCAAATAAACAAGATTTACCAAATAAGCTTACTCCTGAATTTTGCCAGAAAATTCTCTCTGATAGGGGGAGAGAAATAAAAACGCATGGTATGATAGCCATAAATCTTAATTATCGAGAGAAAATACATGCAATTTTGAGAGATGCTATAAGTAAAATATCTGAAGCTACGTAATTGTTATAACTGATAAAAAAGGAATTTATTTATTGAAAAAATTAACTTCTTTAATCAATATAAAAAAAAATATAAGAATTTCAATTTTATACCTAATTATCTTATCATTTAAGTGGTGAGCATTCTGATTAATTTTGAAGTAGAGGAAATTGAATTAGAAGAAGTGGAAGAGGGCATAAAAATCTTAAAATTACCAGAGTTAACTGAAGAAGAAAAAAGTATCATTGATCCTATTGTTGCTCCTACATCTGGATTGAGAATTCAAATTTTGGATATTATAGAAGAAAATGGAAGCAGAAAGTATGTATTAACTAACCGTAAATTATATTTATTTCTTAGAATCTTTAAAACAGTTAGTCAAAAGTTTAAAGAGATGAAAAATGGTCAAAATTTGAAAGTTTTAATTGTTACTGATAATCGTCCAACTAGAAATATTCTATTAAATTATAGCTCTCAGATATTTGGATATGATGGTTATAAAATCTATTATCAAAAAGACTTTCCTGGAGAATCTCAACTTTCTTCACCTTACGGTGCGGCCTCAGTAGCTTTATTAAAGGATATTAATTTAATAATAGTATTAACGGCATCTCATAATGAATTGTCCTGGAATGGAATTAAATTTTATATCGATTATCCAATTCCAATTTCAGGAGACCTATTCAAGGATGTATCAAGGAGAGCATTAAAACTTAAAGAAGTTCATCTTAAACCTGATATAACCCCTATAAAAATTGATGCTGAACAAATAAATAATGATTATACAATAAAACTCTTATCAAAAATTTTAGAGATAGAGAGTCTTAAAGGAAAGAATATTGTGATTTGGCCTTATCTTGGAAAGGCGAGAGGAATTGTAAACTTATTTAAACAACTTGGAGCAAACGTAATTTTAATTGAAGAAGAAATTAACCCTCCAAACCCCATAAAAGAAATTCGCGAAGAAAAATTGCAAGATGTAATGAGTAGGGCCAATTCTAATTTAGCATTGTTATTAGATGCTGACAGAGACAGAATTGCGTTATATGTAAAACAAAATGGAAAATATTTTACCTATATTCCTAATGAGATCTACTCAGCAATGCATAATTTATTAGCTAAGGAATATAATAAGAAAATTATAAATGTTCGAACTATCCCAAGTGATTTAAGGGGAGATGATAGTAGCTTCTTAAACATTTTAACTGGTGTCGGATATAAACATTTAGGAATTATTCTTTATTTCCTTTTTGGTATTGAAGTTGATCAATCAAAAGTGGATACAGCAATACTTTACGTCGAAGAAGAAGATAAAAGTTTGAAAAAAATTAACAACCCCACTCCTCTAAAAGAAAGAATTATAAATTTGATGGATATAAATGGTTTAGATACAGAACAATTCTTAGTTGTTATGTGGGAAGAATCTGGTGGACATACTTTAAATATATTAAATGTATCCAAGAATCCAGATACAAGAGCATTTGAATTTTCAACAGAATTTCCTCTAATTGCAGATAAATATCCTGTTTCTGCATTAGTATTAATTGCAGAGCTAATTTGCCGTGGACATGTTATTTCAGAATCAATAGATTGGACTATTAAGGGGATTAATCGTACTATTCCAGCTATTGATGAAGAAAAGGTACGAATTATGAAAAATTTCGAAAAAAATGATAATAAAATTATAAGTATTGAAGGAAAAGATTATGAAATACATGCATTATCAGATAATTCTAATGCAATTGATATATTTCAATTAAAAAGCAAAGATTCTACTCTCTATTTCAGACCAAGTGGAACAGGACCAGATGTTAGATTCTACATTTTTGGTAAAAAAGAAACCCATTTAGAAGAAATACATAAAGTAATGGAATATGTAAATAATAACTTTAAATAATTCTTTTTGCTCAATTAAAATAAATATTATACCTAAACACTTTTTATTAAGCCAGTAAGCATTTTATATAATATTTCTACTAAATCATCATCTGTTCCATAAAAATTTTCAAAAATAACATGTGTATGTATAATAGTGGTAAAAATTCTTGTTATAATTGAAAAAGTTTTCTCTGGTTCTTTTATATCTGGGTAAAATCTTAAAATTATATCGGTAAAAAACTTTTCAAAACGAATTTCTTGCGATTTAATAAGATTATCTAAATCTACTAAGAGTTTTTTATTAGTCAACAGTTCTACTTCAAACCCTTTTATTAATGGTGCAAATTTACGATGTTGTTCTATTATTGTTATTAAATAATCCTTAGCTATTTCTGGATTGTCAAATTGTTCAATCTTGGAAAAATCAAAATCCTCTAAGAATTCATTTCTATAAGAAAGTATGATTTCATATAAGATAGATAATTTGCCGTTTGGGAAATGGTGATATAACGTTCCAATACTCATTTTCGCATCTCTTGCAATTTTCCTTGCACTAATTGTATTATACCCGTTTTTTACTATTAATTCTTCAGCAACTTTTAATATCTTTTCTTTACCTTCAATCTGGACCATATTTTTCAAGATTTTGATTATATAAATTGAATATTAATATTAATATTGTTTAAAAATAATTTAAAGTTATCGAGCACTGATCGATATATTTATATGTTTTATTAAATGATAAGTTATAATCAATCAATATTTAATCGATTGAAACTTGTTTTAACTAATCTTCAAATAAAAAATATTTAATATTAAATCTATAAAAAAAAAGAGTTAAGGAAAAAATGGGTGTAATACTTAAAATTGCTTTACGTAATATGAGAAGGCGAAAGTTACGCTATATTTTAACAACTATCACATTAGTCATTAGTGTTGCCTTGTTTGGAGGTGTTATGATTGTCTCTGATTCTTTCGAAGTAATGATGATTGAAACAATTGATGAACAACTAGGTACTGCAGATATATTAATTAGATCTGCAAATAGTACTGATGGTTGGTTTGATCCCGATGAGATTAATAGTGAACTCGAGGATATAAAACATGTTGAATTAATAGCCTACAGGATATCTGGTTTTAATGTTTTTGCTAGTGCAACTGATAGTGGGAATCAAGTAGATAATAGTACTAGGACAGGGATAAATGGTCTTGATCATCAAGAAGCAGATGAGCGAAAATTGGGTGGGAAACCATATATATTAGATTCAGTTAGTAATGAAGACACGATTGAAGAACTACTTGAATACAGTGATCCAATTAATGGAGATAAAGTAGTAGTAATTTCAGAATCATTAAAAATTCAATTAGGAAAAGATTTTAATGCAAGTGATAGTATTTGGATTTTTCCAAAAGATGGAGAACTATTAGGATATAATCCTTTAGATACAGGGACATGGCTCGAATATACTGTTGTTGCTGTAATAAGAGATATTGGTGAAGCACGTGATTTTGATCCAGAAGATCCATCAGGGGCTATGTTTTCCCAAGGCCCAGGTATATTTGTAAATATTAATAATACGCATCAACTCGTAGATGGTATAGAAAATCATACTGGTGAATATAATCTGGGCGTTGTAGGTGTTGATGATATATATAAGACTGCTTCTGTTGTTAAGAAAATAGAAACCCGCTTAGCAGACCTTAATGATGGAAGGGATTGGAAAGTTAATGATTTAAAATCTGACAGTATAGAGATGATAGAGACTACAATGAGTACGATGCGTACCATGTTTTTGATGTTCGGTATAATTGCATTAATCCTTTCAATAATACTAATGTGGAATATTTTTAATATTATTAAGAAAGAGCAGGAATATGAGACTGGGATGTTTCAAGCAATAGGAGCATCTAAAACAGAAACCTTTAAGATGTTTTTAACTCAAGGAGTAGTAATGGGAGTAATCGGAGCGTTTTTTGGAACAATATGTTCTTACTTCATATCATACGTAATTTTTTCAGTCACATTACAGACTATTAAGGATATTGCAGCTCAAGTGGGAGGAATGGTAATTTCAGATTTTACTGTCGTTTTATATCCAACAACTTTAGCATTAACATTTATAGTAGGTTTAGTTTCTTGTATTGTTGCCTCACTATATCCTAGTTGGAAAGCAAGTCGTAAGCCTATTATTGAAAATTTAAATCCTCTTGAAGAAAAGTCTAAAAGAGAGAGAAAACATATTTGGAAAAAACTTATCTTCTTTATTTTAGGAGGTTTACTTATTTACTCTGGTTTTTGGCTTATGTATTCTGCACCTGAAACCACTACTGAGGTTCAGACAAGCCCAGGTCCACCCCAAGGTGTGGTACTTACAATGTTTGCTCCTATACTAATATTATTTGGGATTATATGGTTATTAGCACTTAGTTTAAGACCGATTAATAAAGCTTTTGTAATGGTTTTCTCTCCATATCTCCGGAAAACAAAATTGTTAACAGAAAAGAACATCTTAAGACACCGGAGAAGAACAACTCTTACATTCACGATGATTGCTTTGACAACGAGTTTTCTTATTGGAATAAGTGTTATGATGGATTCAATGAGAGCAGGTATTAATACTACAGTTAATAACTTTATGGGTGCTGATATTCGAGTATATACATATAATACTCCCAGGTCTTTTGAAGATGGACTTCTTAATCAATCAGGAGTAGAAGATGTAATGGGTGTAAGCCATCAAAATGCCCTTATTCAAATAAATAGTGAATGGATAGGGCATAGCTTACTTGATATTGAATTTAATCAATCTATTATGATGAATATAATAGATCCAGCTAAAGTTAAAAGACATATGACTAAAACTGAAATTATATCCCCTTCATCAATGTCTCTTAGTGAAATGATGGATGAACTTGATACTGGAAATAAAATCATAATTGATAAAAAATTTGCTGATAACTATGATGTGAAAGTTGGTGAAAATTTATCTGTTAAATTTTCTCTCGGTATAACTTATGCGAACCTTACAGCATTAATCTATGGAGATTATTATAATGCGCATGAAGATACTATTGTAATAAATATGAGTGTAATTGCAATTGTTAGGAGTATACAAGGCTTCTCAACACTTAATCTCTTAGGATTACAAAGCGAAGGAGAAACCTATAACATGTTTATTTCTTGGAATACTTATGAAGAAGTTGCATCTGAAAACCTACCCGGTGGAGGAACAGATATGGTTTTTCGACAATTAACTCAAACTGGAAATCCTATGTTGGATATAGTTCAGCCAAATTGGTTTAATTTTTCAACCGTGGAATCAATTTTAAATAGCATTGTCGGAATTGAATATTATACGACAAGAATGGACTATTTTACACCTACATCTTTTAATGGTTCAGTAATAGACTATGCATCTTCAGTCGTAGGTATTCATACAAATTCAAGTGGAAAATTAAGATCTGATTCATATTTTGGAAATAATAGTGGATATGCTGGATCTTCGATGGAAGAACTCCTAAATACAACAGAACAAGTGTGTGTGGTTGATGAAACATTCATAAAATATAATCCTTCGATAGGAATTGGTGATAATATTTCTATTTTTCCACAAGAATTCATTTTGGATACTATTTCTGCAGGGAGTATTCCAACCTTTATTCCTCCTTATAATTATACTTCGGTATCAGGTAGTGTTTCAAATTTAACTGACTCTGATGATGTTTACTTATCATTTGTGAGTAATCAGGAATGGCTTGCTGTAAATATTACGGTAAATTTCTTACCTACTAATTTTTATAAAGCTATCAATGTTACAATAGAGAGCTCTGTGAATTCGACTGTGGATTCTCTCAATTTAGAAGTATTTAATATTTACACTAACACATTTGAAGAACTAGGTCCTATTAATAATATTATAGAAGATAATAACACTTTTATTTTCGATTTAAATCATCAATTTATTGATCCGATTGGAGATCTCAAGTTAAGAATAAGAGGGTATAACTCTACATTTAATAACAACTATAATTTAACTATTGATAGTCTAAAATTTGGAGTAGCTACCTCAGTTTATTCCCCAGTCAACCCTTTATTCCCAGAATGGCCAAAATTTGAAATTATTGGTATTATAGAAGCACCAACTTTGTATAATGCAGAAAGATATGATTGGTATGCTGGTTTTGAAACAGGTTACGATGTAAGTAGAAATTATACTATATATATAAATTACGAACAAGCACGAAACATTATATATCCTGATTATAGGGGATCCAATTACTCCAATGATAAGGTAACTTCAATACTTGTTCATTGTGATCAACCAGAAAATATTACAACTATTAAGGACCTACTACTGCCAAATCTATTTTTTATGGCAGGAGGATCCTGGTCGCTTATTGATCTTAAAACTTTCACTCTTATAATTAGAACTAATGTATATGATTGGTTTGCATGGGTGGAGAAGGGAGTAAGTGATGAGGATGTATTAGAAGAAATATTAGGATATATAGAAGACAAAGGATATCTTGTGATTTTTGGTTTCACCAAATCGTTTGCGAGTTCTATTTTCAGAACTATGCTTAACTTAGTTACTTTCATAACTAACGGCTTACTTATTTTTTCAATAATAATTGCTATGATTGGATTAACACTTCATAGTCTACTAACAACCATGGCACGTAGGAGGGAAATAGGAATGCTCAGATCAATAGGATTAAGTAAAAAGGGTGTAATACGTTCAATATCGGGAGAAACTTTAATCTTGGCACTTCTAGGTGTATTTACAGGCATATTCGCAGGATTAGTACAAGGTTATTTAATGGTTGATACGATGCCTGCAGGTGGATTTCTTACAGTCACTTGGACGATTCCATGGTTAACTATTGGCATTTTGGTATTAACAGTTTTAATTACAACAATTCTGAGTTCACGATATCCTGCAAAATGGGCGGCTAACTTAAACATTATAGATGCTGTGAGAACGAGGTAATTATAATAATATAATATAAAAGAAGGTGTTAAAAATATCGACTAAAAAGAAAAAAGTGAGGATGAATAAACAACAAAGATCTACAGCAAGAGCAGTGAGGATAGATCCTAATATCGTTCTAGAAGTGCATGATCTTATTAAAACTTATACGGTAGGTAATTCAACAATCACAGCCCTCAATAACGTAAATCTTACAATTAAGAAAGGTGAATTTATTGCAGTAGTTGGTCCATCTGGTGCAGGAAAAACAACTCTAATAAATTGCTTAGGTGCTCTTGACTTTCCAGATTCAGGTAAGATTATATATAATGTTGATGCTAAGGGGATGGGACTTGATGTTACACAAATGACCAATAAACAACATAAAAAAATGCGATTGAGAAAGATAGGATTAATTTTTCAGTTCTATAATCTTTTTCCAATTCTTACAGCTTACGAGAATGTAGAGCTTCCAATGGTGATTGATAAAAAGGATTCTAAAGTAAGAGAAGAAAAAGTTAAAAGCCTTTTAAAAAGAATTGGACTTACGGAGCGTATGGAACATTTACCCACACAGATGTCCGGTGGAGAGCAACAAAGAGTAACTATAGCTAGAGCTTTAGTTAACGAACCTCTTATCATTCTTGCTGATGAGCCTACAGGTGAACTAGATACGGAGACAACAACAAATATTATGAAAATTTTTCTCAACTTAAAGAAAGCTGGAGAATCAATTTTAATGGTTACCCATAATGTAAGAATAGCAGAAGTGGCAGATAGGGTTATTACTCTTACTGATGGTGAATTTACTGGTGAAAAGACTGGTGGAAAATCAATTGAAGAAATCTATAAATTCTAATTCAGAGGTATATAAAAAATGAGAAAAGCCAAAAAGAGTAAACAACAAGGTTTAGTATTTCAGGAGCCAAAAGATTATGAATTAGACCCTAATGCGATGATTCAAACTTTTGATTTAACTAAAATTTATAATATCACCGAAGGGATTGAAATTAGGGCCTTAAATGGTGTTAGTATAGATATTAAGAAGGGTGAATTTGTATCAGTTATGGGACCTTCAGGTTCTGGAAAAACTACCCTTTTAAATATGATTGGAGCACTGGATAATCCTACAAGTGGTGCGGTATACATCAATAGAACAAATATAGCTCATATGGATGATAAACAACGGACAAATTTAAGACTTAAGGAAATAGGATTCATTTTTCAGTTTTATAATCTAGTACCTGTTCTTTCAGCTTATGAGAATGTTGAACTACCAATGTTATTTGCTGCTAGGACTAAACAGGAAATAGAAAAAAATGTTAATAAATTCCTCGATCTTGTAGGTCTAAGTGACAAGAAAGATCACCTACCATCAGAGCTTTCAGGGGGAGAACAACAAAGAGTTGCAATTGCACGAGCATTATGTAATGAGCCTTCTATATTAATTGCTGATGAGCCAACAGGAGAACTTGATACAAAAATGGGGATGGAGATTGTTAAATTACTACGAGAACTTAATTTGGAGCTTAATCAAACGATTTTAATGGTAAGCCACGACCCTATGGTTGGTGCTCTTGCTGAAAGAATACTAAAAATGCGAGATGGTAAAATAATCGAAACTGTAGATACTAAAAATTAAATCCTTTTTTTGATTTAACTAATTTTTATCAATATCTAAAATTTAATTGCAATAAAAAATTTAAACTAATTAATATATTTTCTTTCAAATTATAAAAAACACTATTAGAATTGACGAAAAAATGTTTCAAGAGAAAATAATCAATGATGAAATTCTTGCAAAAATGTCGTTAGAAAATATCTTCAAAATCTTTAATGACAATGTTTTTCCTATGTTAAATGAAGAAGAACGGGAATATTGTATAGAGTTACAACAATTTTGTATAGATTTACAACCAAAAATAGATAAGTCCAAAGATGTGTATGTTCTATTTCCTGAATTAGGGAAAAAAGGATATATGCAAAGAATTAATGAGTGGAAGGATTTTAAACCGTATGGAATGAAAAAAGAAATTCTATTAGGTACTCATATTTCTTTTTTAGACCCTCAATTAGAATTAGGGCGAGTTGCAAGTGGGATTCTATGTGCGAACCCCACCTTTCACTATTATCATTATGGAGGTACGGGAGATACAATATATAAAGTACAAGATGAATTACTATCTGGACAAAAAGTTGGTTGTATTGGGATAACCGAACCTGAAAGAGGTTCTGATGCTGTAAACTTGACTACAATTTGTACAAAAACAGATGATGGCGTCATTTTTAATGGAGAAAAAGTATTTACAACAAATGGCCCTAGCGCAGATTATTTTTGTTGCTATGGAGTTTATGATGAAGCAAATCCTAGAGATACTATGGTTCAAGGAATGATCGCCAGCAAGTTCGGTGTAAAAACTGAACGTTTGAAGATTAATTCTGTTCCTCGAGTTCATATTGCACATACAATATTAGATAATGTTAAAGTTCCAATGGAATATGTATTAGCGGATAACGGACTTGGATATGTAAGATTGTTTGAAGGCTTAGTTCCAGAGCGTTTAAGTATTATGGGTTCAGGGATAGGTATCTGTTGGAGTGGATTAATTAATGGTATAATTTATACTAACTTAAGACAACAGTTTGGTAAGCCTGTAATTAGATACCAGGGAGTAGGATATGGATTAGCAGATTTATTAACTAAAGCTACAGCAGCAACATCATTAGCCTTACAAGCAGCCACAATTTATGATGATCAAATCCTATTTGCAGAAAAGCCTTCAAAAGAAGCTGAAAAATGGGTTGCTTCAATATCTTCTCAAGGTAAGTATTATGTATCTAAACTAACACATGATATCTGTTATGAAGTTCAACAACACTGTGGTGGAGTTTCAGTAACAGATAATACTCCAATAGATGAATTGACGGATGTAAGTAAAATTGAGGAGGTTATTGGGGGTGCAAGAAACATTCAATTACTTCTCATTCAATCACAAATTCGAAGATTTATGAGATTAATATAAAAATTAGACTAATGAAAATCTATATTTTTTCTTTATATTATTTTTTACCCAAAATTTCTTTAGCTGGGAGTGCTATATTTAAATTTTGGATTTTTCGCTCACGTTAGGATATTTCGAACCCGTTGTTAAAAACATGAGCGCAGTGCTTAAAGATAATAACAAATTAAAATTACGAATAGAAACTTGAGATAAATATTCCGTATCATAATTTATTACATTATAAAAAAAAGATATTTTAGCTCGTTTAAAAGCTTCAGCAACCTCTGGAAAAGAATGATATTTTAATTTTATTCCGAAGCTCTCAGGAGATTCATGGGCAGGAGAACCGGGGAAGATGTGATATGGTTCGCTCATAATTGTAATTGGCTTAAGATTGGATTTTCCATATTTTAAAAGACATTTCATCGCAAAGGTAAAATCCTTAAGAATATCAAACCGAGTTTGGAATGGAAAACCAATTGTTAACCAAATTCGTAATATTATTTGGTATAAATTCGCATTTTTTATTAAATCATTAATTTGGCTTTCAGGAAATTTAAATGTCGGATCACAAATTTTAGCGATTTTTTTATGAACTTTAGTTGACATTGTTCGAGGTGAAATACTAATTGATGAATAACTGCTATTGAAAGTCTTATAAAATATTTCCCACATCTCTTTAGGAAATGGTAGCCTCCATATCTCTAAATCTCCACTAATATCGAGTTTTTCTTTTTGAATCAACCTAAATAGTTTTTTCCAATATTTTATATTTGCAGGGTAGGTACCATGTCCAAAAAAGATACTTGGAACTTTATATTTATAGAAAATTTCGTTGATATCTTCTATAACTTTTTCTGGACTTCTAAGAACGACGTTATCTCGGCCAACCAAACTTTTTTGAGCTCTCTGTCCTCCCGCACAAAAAGGACAATTAAATGGACAACCTCTTCCAATGGGAAGATTGAAAGAGATCCCCATAAGCTTTCTACTATACTGAAAATATTGTTTTGCATTTTTCAGGAGAGATACATTTGTAAAATTCAAATTGTCCAAAGTTTTTGCTGTGTAGGAAAGAGAGTTTACTTTTATCTGTTTAGAGTGATCTCGATAAGATAAATTGGGATTGGAATCTAAAGATCGATTTTTATAAATATTTTGAACATATTTTAAAAGTGGAATTTCTCCTTCTCCTCTAATTACTCCATCAATTTCTTCATAATATTTTAAAATTTGATCATGGTAATATGAAGCACTAAAACCTCCAAGCACCACTTTTGCATTTGGATTTACATCTTTTACGATTTTAGCAACTTCAATAGCTCCATGTGCATTATGTATCCAATGTAAATCTATTGCACATACATCAAAATTAATATTCTTAAGGAAATCCTCTAATTTCCAATCATAATTTAAATATTGCTCTAAAGGATAATTTATTATTCTAACTCCAAAACCCTCTCTCTCAAGGAAATCAGCAATAGCAAAAACACCCATTGGGATGAAAATAAATGAACCTCGTCTAAATTTAATATTTTTACCATAATCAGGTTGTAATAATCTAGGTGGATGAATGAAGATTACATCATAATTTTTCAAAAGAACTACCTGAAATTGATTAGTAATAAATGTTAATTGAATTAAGGTTTAAGATAGTATTGAATCAAGTTATTTAAATGTTGAATCAAATTTTTAAGAACTTACAAAACATTTTGAATTTATTTTTTTATCTTTCTTTTTAGAATTGGAAATGGAATGTAAATATTAGTCAAAATAGAAGAAGAAATTCTGCCTAACACTAATTAAAATTGATTGATCTTTTTTTGAGGATCTTTTTTCTTTTTACTAAATAGAAGTTTTTGATTTTTTTCGATAAACATAGGTCCAAATCCGGTTAAATCCTCCAGCGGACCTTTTATCCCTTTAATTCGTCCTGTTCTCGTGTAAGTTATCTCTGTACGTTTAATTGCTTTAAAAACTTGGTATGGAGTTTTGAATTTTTCAATTAATGCTCTCGCTTTTTTTGGACCTATATCTACCAATCCTTCTATAATAAAAGTTCTTCTCTCGTTTTTTGACATCTCTTTAGGAGCTTTTCTTGAAAATATTGGCGTACTATCTTTTACTTGTTCTCTATGTGCAATTCTTTCAATAACAATCGCAGTATCTTCAATATTTCTTGTAGGAATAACAGAAATCCCCAATTTATATGAAATAAATGAAAGTGCCCCATAAATAGATTTAATATTCATACCTGTGTTTTCAAACACTTTATCATTCAATCCTTCAAGGATTAAGATGGGATCTGCATATGTGTCTTTTAAACGTAATACCTGTTCAAATAATCGATTATCCATTATAGAAGCAATAAAATCGAAACCTTCTTTTCTTTCAATAGCAATATCTTCCGAAATAACTATATCAGCAATATCCAATTGTTTTGATTCATAAGTTATTATATCTTTTTTTTTATCTAATAGAGCCATTAATTTTTGCTCTCTATTATCAACAATTACATGAAGTGGTTTGTTTTGATTCATTCTACTATTTAAAGATTAATGAGTTACGTATTAAATATTTCATATGCAAGTTATTAAACTATTAATTTTGAGATTTAAAAATGAAAATTTTTTAAAGTTAGATATTTATATCTTTTTCTTTGGTCCTCTTAATTAATGGTTGATTAATGCCTTTTAAATAATTTGTAATATCTTTTATATGGTATAATTTATTTCTTATTAAAATAAATACAATAAATAGAATTCCAGTAATTTCAGTTATTATCACTATAGTATTTGTTAACAAAGCAGTAATCCAAACTGAAAAGGGGTCTTCTAGAACTATATATTCAAAGGAGATAAAAGGAAAAAGTAATGGAACATCGGGAAGATCTAATATAACATGAAAAATCATTCCAATTAAAAGTGGTAAAGAAACTTTTTCATTTCCTTTAGTAATTCCAAAAATAATTAAAAAGATAATAAAAATAAATATTAAGGAATGTGATAGAAATCTACCTGCTCCCAAACCTAAAAATAATAAAGGTTTATCAATTAAATCTGGTAATAATGAACCAATTATTAATGAATATCTATTAAGATTAAATTTCTTTATTTGAGGGATTTCAAAGATAATCAATGGAAGTGCTACGTGAAAGATTGGAAATATTTTTGTTCCCTCTTTTATAATATATGACCTTTATAATGAATTGAAGAAATAAAATATATAATAAAAGAGGATCAGAATTAAAATAAATTCAATTGTAAATTTGAAAGATCTTTTTATTAGATATTTATAAGGAAGAACTTTTTCTTGATATAAGTCTAAATTTTTAAAAATATTAATAATATTAATAATTCCATGTCCTTGAGAGTTCTGTTCATAACTTAAATCTGAGCTCGCTTTTTGCATAAGATTTAAAATTTCATTATATGATGCATTTGGGTTAAATTCTTTCAATAAAGCAATAATTCCAACACAAAATGCCGCAGAAACACTTGTACCAGATACTCTTATCCCTAATTCCTTTGATAACGGAACTTCTATATTTGAGCCTGGTAAACAAAAATCAGGTTTTAATCGTTCATCTAAAGTTGGTCCTCTACTACTAAAATTAGAGATCTCTAAATTTTTTGTAAGACTCCCAACAGTTATTACCTTTTTAGCAGCACTAGGGCTTCCAATACTATAAGATTCTGGTCCAAAATTTCCAGCAGGGCACACAATTATAATTCCTTTATCAACTAACAAATCACAGGCTAGAGATACTATATCATTTCCATCAGATGGATGTAAAGTAGTAAAAGAGATTAAAAGAATATCAATTTTAATGGACTGTGAATTTATTAAATCGAAAATTTCCAAGATATTAGAAAAATAATATTTATTATTAGAGACTGATATATTGAAATCAATAAATTTTGCATTAGGAGCAATTCCTAAAAAGCTATAATAACTATCTTTAAAATGATTGCCAATTATACTTGCTATTATTGTTCCATGTGATACATCTGTCTTTTTTGAGACTACACTTACCTTTTCCTCTATAAAATCGAACTCATCTAAATCAATATCATATATCGAATCATATGTCTTATTAATTCCATTATCGATTATTCCTATTTTAACATTTTTTCCTGTATAAGATATTTGAGATGTTCTATATTCACTTAAATCTAAGATATCATTAACCTCCAGAATAGAAAGATAGATTCTTTGATCCTCTTCAATAATTTTTATTAGCTCCTCTTTTTCTAAGCTTTTTATTTGTTCAAATGTTAGATGCAAATTTATTGAAGGAATAATATCGAAAGTTTTCAAAATTCTAAGATTTGTGTGTTTTGAAAGAAAAGTATCTCGCTTTAAAATATCCTCAAATGAGATTATTATCCTTAATTCTTTTTCCTTATCAAGAATATTACCTTCTTTATTTTCAATCTTTTTAAGAAAATGAGGATAAATCTTTTCGTATTTCATAATTATAGAAATTTATATTTTTTAATCGAATTTATACTCTCTTAAAACTTCCTCAACGGTATAATTATCATGCACTATGTTACTAATTGCTCTAACTAATTTCGCAGGATCTTTAGATTGGAATACATTTCTCCCAAAGGCTACACCAGCACCTCCTGCCTGAATAGAATCATACACCATCAGTAATAATTCAGGGATAGTATCCATTTTAGGTCCACCAGCAATTATTACGGGTATGTGACGAACTCCATCTACAATTTGCTTAAATGAATCTATATCACCAGTATAATTTGTCTTAACAATATCAGCTCCTAACTCTGTGCCTGCTCTTACGGCTATATTCACAACCTCGGGATCATTTTCATCTTTAATTTTTTTTCCTCTGGGGTACATCATTGCTAGTAAAGGAACTCCCCATTCTCGTGAAGCTTCTACAGCTTTATAAGCATCTTGAAGCATTTCTGGCTCATCATCTGCGCCAATGTTAATGTGAATTGAAACTCCATCAGCTCCCATTTTCAGAGCACGTTCAACGGAACATACTAATACTTTTCTATTTGGATCAGGTGCTAAATTTGTTGCCCCCGATAAATGAATTATCAAACCAATATCTTTTCCATGTTTTCGATGACCAGCACCAACCATTCCTGAATGCATCAAAACAGCATTTGCGCCACCTAAAGCAACTTTATCAACCATATCAGCCAAAATTTCCAACCCTTTAATTGTTCCCATAGTTAATCCATGATCCATAGGAATAATAATTGTTCTTTTACTTTTCCGATTAATTATCCTTTCAATTCTAATATTTTTACCGATGTCCAAGATTAGACTCCTTCTACTTAATTATTTAATTTATCAATATTAATTTAAGTAATAATTTAAAATTATAGATATCAAAAAGCTAATTGTTTTTACCAAGGTCTTTTTATATATGAATTTCTAGCTAATGAATTTTTAGTGGGATGATTTTCATTAAAATGAGTTCCTCTACTTTCCTTCCGAGATAACGCACACCTAATTAAAAGTTCGGCAACCATTGATAAATTCCTTAGCTCTACTAAATTTTTCTCAACTTTATAGTTCCAATAGTAGTAATCTATTTCTTCTGAAAATATATTCATTCGTTTAAGAGCTCTTTTTAATCGCATGTCTGATCTAACAACTCCTACGAAATTTTGCATCATCATTCTTACTTCATCCCAATTTTGTGTTATTACTACTGCTTCACTTGAGGGAATAGCATTCCCAGGTTCCCACTCAGAAAAATCTTTAATCTTTAACTCAGATATGTTTTTTATTATATAATTTGCACATTCATGAGCACAAACTAAGCCTTCAAGCAGGGAATTACTTGCTAATCTATTACTTCCATGAAGACCTGTACATGCGGTTTCACCAATGACAAACAAATTTTTTACTTCTGTTGTTCCATCAATATTTGCTATTACTCCTCCACAACAATAATGAGCTGCTGGTACAACAGGAATAGGTTCCTTGGTGATATCAATATTAAATTTTAAGCAATTTTCATATATCCCTGGAAAGTGTTTTATTATAAATTTTGTATTTCTATAAGATGCTATGTCTAAATAAACATAATCATCCCCTGTTCTTTTCAATTCAGCATCAATAGCTCTAGATACAATATCTCGAGGAGCAAGTTCCTTTGAAGGATGGTATTTTGCCATAAATTCATTTCCTTTAATATCTTTTAATATAGCCCCTTCTCCACGTAACGCTTCTGTAATTAGAAGCGACTTAGCATAAGGATGATATAAACAAGTAGGATGAAATTGATAAAATTCCATGTTTGATATCATAGCTCCTGCTCTATATGCCATTGCAATTCCATCACCTGAAGCTATATCTGGATTTGTTGTATATAAATATATCTTTCCAGCCCCTCCCGTTGCTAGTATAGTAGCTTTCGCTGAAATATTGTGAATTTCTTCTGTTTCTTGTTCTAATACGTGTGCTCCATAGCATTTAACATTTTTAACATAAAGATTTACAGCGCACCAATATTCTCTAACTTCAACATTTTCCAATTTCTTTATATTCTCTATCAATGCTCTTTGAATAGCTTGACCAGTAAGATCATTCACATGAAGTATTCTCCTTTTTGAATGACCTCCTTCTATTCCAAGATCATAGTCTCCATTTTCATTTCTATTAAACTTCACACCCATTTCAATTAATTCATTTATTCTGGCAGGGGCTTGAGCTATTATTTCTCTTACTACCGTTTCATCGCATAATCCATCTCCAGCTAGCAATGTATCTTGAATATGTTTTTCAACAGAATCCATCTTATCCCAAGCACATGCAATACCACCTTGGGCATTATAAGTATTACAATCGATTAAAGTCTCTTTAGTTATGATTAATATCTTTTGATCTTTTGATAACTCTGCTAGTTTAATTGCAAGTGTTAATCCAGCAATCCCTCCACCTATGATTAAAATGTCGGTCTTGAGCTTCAAAAAAATCTCTTAATTTACTCTAAATTACATTTAGGAATTAATAATTGTTTATTAAATTAATAAAATTCTCTAAAAAATTAAAACTATAATATTATTTTCCTATTTTTCTTTTTATTTCATTAATTTTTTGTTGAACAACATTAGAATATTGATCTTGTTTTAATTGATTAAAAATTTCTAAACTTTCCTCAAATTTGTTTAAACCTTTACGATATTCCCCACAAAGTTCATAAATATTACCTAAATTAAAAAAGTCATTAGCCTTGCCAGATAAGTCTCCTAATTGCTCATCAATTTGAACAGTCTCTTCATAAATCTCTAAAGCTTTATTATAACTTTCAAATTTTTCATATATTTTTCCAATATTATTTAGACAAGCTGCTTTATTAGATAAGTCTTTTAATTCTCCATAAATCAAAGCTGCTTCCTGATATTTATCAAGGGCTGACCAATAATCGTTTTTAATCATATCAATTGACGCAATTTTAGTGAGCATTAGAGCTCTCTTTGAAAGATCACCTAATTCTTTAAATATATTTAAAGCTTCCAAATAGTATTCCAATGCTAGATTATACTCTTTAAGATTTTCATAAATCATGGCAATATTATTAAGATAAATTGCCTTCATTAACGGATCTCCCAATATTTCCTCAATGTTCAATGCTTCTTTGTACTTTTCCAAAGCTTTTCTAGGTTGGCCTTGAGCCAGATAAACAGATCCTATATTATTAAAACATCCAGCTTTTTTTGAAATGTCACCTAATTGTTCACTGATATATACTGCTTCATTATATTTTTCTAAAGCATTCGTATAATTTTGATTTTCATCATTCACTCTTCCAATGTTGTTCAAAAGGATAATTTTTCCATAGAGATCACCTAAGAGATCTGAAATCTTTAATGCTTCTTCATAATTTTTTACCGCTAATCCATATTCCTTTCGAACGGCATAAATCATACCAATATTATTGAGCATAGCCGCCTTATTATTAAGATATCCTATGTCTTCATAAATTTTCAGGGCTTCTTTATAATTCTCTAATGCTATATCCAACTCACCCTGAATTTCAAGTACTCTCCCTATATTATTCTTGCAAGATGCATTTCCTGGCAGATCACCTAATTTATTAGCTATTCCTAATGCTCTTGAATAATTTTCGTAAGCTTCATTATATCTACCAAGAGTCAAATAGATCGAGCCAATATTATTCAAATCTGTAGATTTACTAGCATCCTCTTTTAGAGTTTCATCAATTTGTAAAGCTTCCTCATAATACTTTATTGCATTCTCATAATTTCCAGTTATTTGATTGATCATACCTAAAAAATTAAGAAAGTATGATTTTGAGGTTAGATCATTGGCTTCATCAGAAAGTGAGAGCCCCTTTTCCGAGCATCGTTTTGTTGCTTCAACATCTTTTAAAGAATAAAATAATTGGGTTGCTAACCGGTATTTCTTAACCAAAGGAATATCCTGAAACAGAGATTTGATCCATTTTGAAAATTTTGGAACAGTTGTTCCTGGTTCATCTAAATTAACTCTGTTTATAGGGATATAAGGAAGAAAAATTTCCCACAAATTTTCTTTAATAAAATTGTGTGTGTTTGCTCTAATTAATATTACATCAAAATTGCCAGTTAAACTTATTTCTCTTAATAAATTATGTAATTGAGAAGAATCTAATCGAGATTTTAAGATCTCATCTGGTTTAATTTTTGAAATTTTTATTTCATTTCCTTGATAATGTTCAATCCAAATAATTCTATTAAGAAATGGCAATTCTCTTAACGTTGGGCCAATATCAAAATCGTCACTTCCTGAATAACCCAAAACTACAAGAGTGCGATCATTCATTAAATTGTATACTGTAGATTTCTTAAAAGGTTCAATCGCAAAAACTTCCCCTTCTTCACGACCTTTCCCTAATGCACTTATAGTTGTAATCAATGATTCTTGTGTATTAGTTCCTGTAATTATATTGTACTTCGATCCATGGATTTTATACAAAGGATACTTTCCTGATTTTATAAGATTATCAGGCTCCTGATAAAAAATAAAATCCTCTTTCGTTATAATTGGAATAATTTCCTTGTGCCATTGCTTATCAAGAACTAGCAGTAGTGCTCGCTCAATCATATAATCGAGATTTGTTGTTACAACATAATTTCCGCGAGTTATTGTATTAGCTAAGAATAAATGAATAAGATTAGGTTCGTTAACATACTCTAAGTAGTCTAGAAACCTTAAATCTTCATCAAATTCGTTTTTTATCTTTTCTACAACTAATTCAAACCTTAACATTTTAAGTGAGAGCAGATTGTTTATTTCCTCGGATGGTGCACATAATTCCAATAGGCTTTTTACAATTTCCCGTGCAGAAGGCATATTTGTTGGAGGATCCATGGAAATCCCGGCTCCTACTAAAAAAGTATAACTAGATTTGGGAGAAAATAAGGATTCAATACTCTCTTCATATTCTACAAAGTCTATCTCATTACCCATTTTCCTATTCCTTACAAATTAAAACGCTTTTTAATATTGTTTTATTTTACACTTTATAAAGTAAATAATAATTTTTTTTTGAATTAATTAATTTTTAGTAAATTAAGGTATAGGATAAATTAAAGATATCTTGTTTTCCTACTCTATGAAACGCAAAATAAAATGGATAAAAATTTAAAATAAAATGAGTACAATCAAACGAGTTTTGTTTCTCTGTAGTGGCAATACTTGTAGAAGTGTAGCTGCGGAATATTTGGCAAAATGGTATAAGGATAATAAATATAATGAGGAATTGAAAGATATTAATTTTGATTCTGCTGGGCTATTTCATTATTATGAAACACCTCAGAAAGGTACTTTAAAATATTTAGAATCGAAGGGAATTGAGGTTAATGATTTTGTCGCAAAGAGAATTGACGAAGAATTAATAAAAAAACACGATTTAATTCTTGGATTTGAAGAAAAATGGCATATTAGAAAGTTAAAAAGACGATTTAGAAATTTAAAAGATTTAGATAATAAACTCTTTTTATTGCTAGATTTTGCTGGCGAAAAGGAAAATCTTGAAATTGAAGATCCATTTTATTATGAAGAAGCAGAATATAATAAAGCTCTTAAAAGAATTGAAGATGGATTAATTAAAGTGCTTGAAAAAATTATTGAGATAAATAAAAAATCAGAATATAAGAACCATGAATAGAATCAAGAATGTTTTATTTGTCTGTATGGGGAATACAGCAAGGAGTCCTGCAGCAGAATATTTAGCAAAAGGACTTAAAAAACGATTTAAAAATGAGCTTGAGGATATAACTTTTGATAGTGCTGGCTTTTTTAATGCTTTTGGATATGCCCAGCCTGAAACAATAAATTATTTGATAAGTAAAGGAATAGAATCCTCTGATTTTATACCAAAAATCATCAATAAGAATTTACTAGAAAATCAAGATTTAATTTTAACAATGGAGTATAGTCATTCAAGAGATATTAAAAACAATTATCCAAATGTAAAAGACATAGATGAAAAAACATTTACATTAAAAGAATTCGCTGGAGAAACAAGAGATATAGATATAATTGACCCATATTATACATCAAGAATCGTTTTTGATAAAGTCCTTAAAACTATTGATGATTATGTTAATAAAGCAATTAAAAAAATTATTGAAATTAATAAGTCTAATTCTAATTAATGCTATAATCTAAAATTTGATTAAACTATATTAAATGAAATCTTAAATTTTAAAGCATTTTCCAAAAATTTTTTGCTTAAAAGTGAAAAAAGTTTTTAAAGAAAATTGTCATATTTTTGCATATTAACTAAAATTGAGATCTATTCATTACTATATCTATTTAAAAAATATGTAATTTTTCTGATTTTTAATCTAAAAATAAAGGTGAAATGAAATGGAAATGATTAAAGGAAAAGAAAAAGGATGCGCACATTCTGAAAGACCTAAGGTAAAACGTTGTTATGGATGTGGTGAAGAACTTTGTTATGAATGTGCGATGGAATTAGTAGTGGGAAGTCGTGTTGTTTCATTTTCTAGTGTTGATATGGTAACACAGAGGGATATCGGATTTTTCTGTCCATTTTGTTATCTTGTACAAATATATAGTGGAAATGCTCCAATACATAAAAAACCGATTACAGAGATTAGAAATTTCGGTATTCTGGTTATTATTTTCTTTGGTATTTTTATACCTATTGCAATTGGGACTGGGGGTGCTTTTGTCATGATTATGCCTGTTGTATTTACTGGTATTTGCGCACCAGTATGGATTTGGATCTATGTTTCTAAGAAGAAAGCCTATACTGCATTTAAAATGGATATCGAAAAAGCCTTAAAGTTATTAGTTTCCAGGAAAGGTGAATCAAAACCACATCGAGCCGAGATACCAATAACCACAAATACAAAAGCTTGTATTAACTGTGGTAAGCAAATTCCAATTGATACTAAGTTTTGTACGCATTGTGGAGCTACTCAGATTCAAGCTGAGACGCCAATTACTGCAAATATAAAAGCTTGTATTAACTGTGGTAAGCAAATTCCAATTGATACTAAGTTTTGTACGCATTGTGGAGCTGCTCAGACTCCACATATTATAGAGTAAGACAATATATCTATAAATTGAAAAGATTTACTTTTTTTTTCCCTTACTCTTGAAAAAGCCGAATAGAAGATTATCTCGAATTACGGTTTTTCCAACTTTTTACTATTATTATTAATACTTTACTTAAATTCAAAATGAAATATAGGATAAAAAACTTTTATCTTAATCAATCAAACAACTCTTAAATGATCCTTTTTCTACACATAATACATGAAGGACTATCGAATATGATCTTTTTTTGCAAATCTTTAAATATTTTAGAATTAAATCTTTATCTACAAAATTTTATTAAAAAAAAAAAATTAAGACTTAAAAGAGTTGATATCCAATGGCTGATTGGAAAAATTATATTTGGGTAATCCCCATTGTTGGTGGAGTCCTCACACTCATATCGATGGCCCTTCCTGCTATTGTCTCATCAAAGTTAACTGCAGATGGGATTCCAGCACCTTATGGCTTGGATATTTGGATGATTGGATTCTTCGAATTGGGTTCTGAATCTGGATGGGGGATGGAGGAGCTCTATGATTTGACTGGGGGTATGGGTTTTAGATTGAACTCGACGCCTTTTATTATAAGTTTTATCGGGGTATTAATTGGTGCAATTGCAGCGATTGGCTCAGGTGTGTTAGGTTTTCGTAAGGATTTTAAAAAACCTATTGCTTTACTTGGCGGAGTTTTAATGGTTGCTTTCAGTATTATCTTTATAATTTGGGTAGAGGTTGAATGGAAGCTCTATTCTGGTGATACTTATGATTACCTGGGAACTACAATCTATTATAAATTTTCTCCGGGTTTTGGT
This sequence comes from Promethearchaeota archaeon, assembly GCA_016839585.1. GTDB lineage: Archaea > Asgardarchaeota > Lokiarchaeia > Sigyniarchaeales > SOKP01 > Loki-b32. Next base: position 75,735 of record JAEOTZ010000018.1, on the reverse strand, counting down.
GTAATTGCTCCTATTATTGGTGGAGTTATTGCCATTGCATCATTTTTCATGCCTGAAGCGCCGCCGAGGGAACGAAAAGCACCAGTAGCTCCCACTCAACCTAAAGAAACTGCCCAACCTCAAGCTGTGCCCCCTACCCAGGTAAAGTATTGCCCTAGTTGTGGTGCAGAAGTACCTGGAGAGTTTTGTCCAAGTTGTGGAACTGCATTTAAACGTTAAGCTATAAAAATAAAGAAAATTAAATAAATTTACTTTTTTTTTTAACTTAGATGAACAAGCTTTTCATACCAGTTTTATTTAAAATCATTTTAGAACATTTTTGTTCCACAATAGGTACAAAATTGTCCAGATGCTGGTTTATCACATTTAGGACAATGCTTTATCTCTGGAACTGCTATATCTTCTTGAATTTTTCTCAAATCTGAACCACAATAGGTACAAAATAGTCCAGATACTGGTTTACCACAATAAGTACAATAGCTCATCTCTGAAACTACTCCTTTTGGGGCAATTCTTTCTGGAGCTACTTTTTGTATGGGTTTGTGTTTTTTGATCTTTATTGAGCCCCAAATACTAATAGAAAAGAATATACAAGTAAGTAAACCTCCTAATAATGCCCCATAAAAACCTGCATCTGGATTCCAAGAGGATTTATCCTCCAAATCACCAGCCGCAATTGCGATTCCAATTATTGCCATAAGAAATACAATAATGGCAAAAATCTCCCCAAGAGCTAAAATCCCTATGTTCATGAACTTGGGATTATAAATTCCAAGAATACTAATAATCATACAAACTATTAAAAAGAGTGCTAACATGAGTATAAGTCCACCATAAACTTCATCATCAAGATGTATATAGCCATACTCATCAAGTTCAGGAAAAGGGTTATCAGTATACCATTCTAGAAAATCCTCAGCAAATAGAAGTATCGCCCCTACTAAGCTAAAAATAAAAGATAGCAAATAAATTATCCTAAGTCGAGTTCTTATTACTTTATCTTTTCTTATATCATCCATATTAAATTCTCCACATAACTATAATATTATTATATAATTATAATATAATTATTATGTTTAATATAAAGTTTAACTTGAAACTCTTTAGTTCTTTATTTAATTATTGCTATCTTAGAAAGATTTAATGTACAAAAATATAAAATGCCAAAAGTAAAAAACATCTTATTTATCTGTTATGCTAATACTTGTAGAAGTCCTGCGGCAGAATATCTTGCTCAATATTATGCTAATAAACATCAACTGAAGGATGTCAACTTTAACTCCGCCGGATGGCATGATGCTTTTGATCACGCACAACCTGAAACATTAAATTATATTAGAAAAAAGGGAATATATATACAAGAATTTCATCCAAAGCTTATTACAAGAAAGCTAATTGAAAATCAAGATCTAATCATTGGAATGGAAAGATACAATTTGATTAAACTCAGAAAAAGATTTAGGGATTTAAAAGAACATCTCAAGGGTAAATTATTTACTTTAAAACAATTCAATGGAGCGGATAAACACGATTTAAACATTCCTGATCCATATAAAACTGGTGTTAAAAATTACAACCGAATTCTGGCAATTGTGGATGAGAACGTAGAAAAACTTGTAAAAAAAATAGTTAAACTAAATGAATCTGAAGATAGTTCCTAAATTTCATAACACCTTTGTAATAAAAAAAATATAAATATAATTTTTTAGGCTATTTTTGTAATGAATCAATTAACCATTAAGAATTCTATTCTAGAGATTTTTGTAGGAGAATTAACTAATACAGAATATGATGGATTAGTAATCCCTACAAACAGTCGACTTTTACCAAGTGGAGAATTACGTTGTAATGTATTAAGAAAAGCAGGTTCAACCGTACAAGTTGAATGTAACAGAATTATTAATAAGATTATTAAAGTTGCTGTAGGTAGTGCAGTAATAACTTCAGGAGGTAATTTAACAAGCTATATTATTCATACAAATGGACCCAAATTGGGTCAAGGGAACGAAGGAAAAAAATTAATGTTGGCTACATGGAACTCATTAAAAATCGCAGATGAAACTGGTTTAACTTCTCTAGTATTACCTCCTATTTCTAAAAATATGTTAGGCTTCACTGCTAAATTATGCGCTGAAGTGATGCTTCCGACCATTAAAAAATACGTGTTAGAAAAAAATCAAAATTTAAAGAATGTTTCAATTTGCCTTGAAACTTTACCTGATTATAAAGAATTTGAAAATGTACTTGATACCATCGCAATTTAATCTCGTTATCTTTTAATATCTTCAATTTCTTTTCCAATTTCATATGCTAATAGTTTTCTTAAATTAAAATCATTTTTTTTAGTTTATCAATATAGGATAATTTTTAATATAAGAAAATTAAAATAAGCATATCGAAAATTTAACAACAAAAATGTGATGATTATGGAAATAGCTATCGAAACTATAAATTTAAAAAAATATTTTGGTGATATACATGCTGTTGATGGTATTGATTTGCAAATTCCAAAAGGTTCATTGTATGGACTTTTAGGTCCAAATGGGGCTGGTAAAACAACCACAATATCAATGCTAAGTACTATTCTTCCACCTACTAGTGGTACCGCTAAGATATTAGGATATGATATTCATAAAGATGCTAAAAAAATAAGACAAATCATAGGAGTATGTCCTCAAGAGATAGTTCTTTATGAACGATTAACGGCAAGAGAAAATATTAACTTAATTGCTAAAATGCATGGTATGAATAAAACAGAATATAATAAAAAAACAGATGAACTATTAGACCGTATGGGATTACTAGAAAGAGCTGATTCTCTTGTAAAAACATATTCAGGCGGGATGAAACGTCGGGTTAATGTATTAATGGCAGTGATTCATGATCCAGAAATCGTTATTTTTGATGAACCCACCGCAGGGCTTGATCCGCAGAGTAGACGTGTAGTGTGGGACTTTATAAGAGATTTTCAAAAAAGAGAGTCAACTATAATCTTAACAACACATAATATGGAGGAAGCTGATGATCTCTCAGATGAATTAGTAATTATTGATCATGGAAAAATAATTGCCCAAGGAACCCCAAAAGAATTAAAAGGACGGATTGGAAAGGGTGATGTAATAGAATTTAAAGTAAAAGATAAGGTTAACAGAGAAGAGATTATTGAACGTGTTGAGAAACTCGATTTTATTAAGTGGACTAAAGCAGTAGGAAAGCATCGAATTATTTTGAATGCTTTAGATGGGCTGCGTCGAATTAACGAGATTTTAGATACCGTAGAAGTAAAAATGCTCGATATTTCAATTAGAAACAATACTTTGGAGGATGTTTTTATTGATTTAACAGGTAGGAGGTTGAGAGATGTATGAATATGGTAAATAGAAAGCGAAAAACTAAAAAGAAGAAAAAGTATAAAGGACATATTCTATCTTTATCCATAAAGAATATAAAGACTATGTTTAGAGATAGAACACAAATGCTATGGATAATTGGATACCCATTTATTTTAATTGTTGTATTTTCATTGGCATTTGGTTTTACGGCAGCTCGTCCAGAATATGATGTTATAGTTTTTGATGAGGATGGTCAACTTCCGGAAAATGATAATGAATTTTCATTACTTCTTATTGGAATTATTGAAACTTATTTGGATGATTTTATCGACCTTAATACAACTAGTTATACTCATGAAGAAGCGGAGGAAGAGTTAAAATTTGAAGAAATTGACGGGATTATTTATATTCCAAATAATTTTACTGAAGCAATTAAAAATAACTATACAGCAAAAATATCTATAACAACTATCCCAGATCCAGTTACTGAAGGTGTTATTAGTTCAATTATTAAACAAATCGTAGACAATATTATTATAATTCACAATAATGGTACTCCCTCTGAAATTGATACCAATCGTTATTCAAATACAGTTCAATTAACATCATTCGATTATACTGCTCCTGCTTTCATTATTGCTGGTATTACAGTTTGTATTAGCCAATTAGCATTGCATTTTGCGGAAGAAAAAGAAACAGGAACACTAAAAAGGTTAAATACAACACCCGTCGCTAGACGCAATATTTTATTCTCTGGAATGCTTTCCCAACTTGTTGTAATAGCCGTCCAAATCGTAATTTTAATATTGCTACTTTTTCTCTTTGGAGCATATTTTTCTCCTGAAGTTAATATTTTTCTTCTGGTTTTAATTCCTATGCTATTTGCTTTTACTTGTTTAGGATTTGGAATCCTTTTGGCATCACTCACTAGATCTCAATCATCTGCGGGGGGGCTAGCATGGTTTATTATTCTTCCACTCCAATTTTTAGGTGGCGTATTTTTTCTTATTGATAATCCAGTATCCGATTACATACCCACAACATATGCTAATCATGCCATGCGGCTTATAATGGTGTCTGGTGTCTCCACATGGGAAGCCCTTGGTACAGATATACTAGTTCTGTTGGGTTTTGGCCTCGTATTAACCATCCTTGGAATTATTTTATTCCAGCGACGAACAGCAATACTTTAATTTTAATTTACTTTACTTTTTTTTTTTATAAATTTGGCAAATAAATAAATTTTTAATGAATAATTTTTTCTTGTTATTAGTTAAGAATAGTACTTCAAATTCTTAATTATTAGGGGTAAACATATTGGATAGTTATAAAGAAGAATTAAACAAAAGAATATACAATCCTATAGAAAACATTGATTCATTAAAAGGATTTGAAATTATATCTGAGTCTATGGTATATAAGATTTTAGATCTTTTTGGAAGAAATAGTCTCCTTTCTATGTTATACCAAATAGGGGTAGGTCCTGGGGAAGTAATATCAAAAAGATTAAAAGAAAAATATAGCAGAAATGAGTTTGAGATAATAGAAGCACTCATAGTGTTAATGGATGAATTAAAAGAATTCTATTCAATAAAGGTAAGAAAAATCGAATATTTTGATGATTTAATTCGGATTGAGATTGAAAATTATTGCTTTTTACGTGAATCAATAAAGCATCGGGACAAATTAAAATATGGAAAGGCTTTTTGTAGAATTAATAAAGGTTATTTTGAAACTGCTTTTAAAAAATTATTAGGAGAAAAGATAAAAAAAATTGAAATTAATTTCCTTGAAAATGATCCGCAGAAGGATGTTTGCATAGAGGAACTTAATTTTTACTTTTAAATCATTTATAGAATTAAAGATTATGGTCTCTCTATAAAGAATTTATTAAAAAGAATAAAAAAACCTTTTATTAACATTTTTCAGGATTTAATTGACAAAATCGTAAGGATAAAGATAATTCATCCTGACCAATTAGACCTAAGATATAATCACTATTATCTTTTACTACTACTAATTGCGGTTTCTCTGTTAAATTTCTTATTTGTTTTAAAGCTTCTTTCCCATTGTCTAGCTCATCAATCATAGGAAAATTTGAAATGTTTTTCATTACATAACCTACAATATAATTTGATCTGAGTTCAAGTGGAATCTTTTTTATGTCATCTATATGAATTATGCCAACAATTTTGTCTCCCTGAATTACCGGAAAATAAGATTTTTTGTAAAGCATAAAATATTCTCTAAGCGCATCACTAATTAACATATCAAAAGGTACTTCTAATCTAGGCATACTTATCATATCTCGAGCATTTATTTTTGATAAAGTCATATCATTTAGAATGTTATAATATGATTGTTTCGTTTGATTGTTCAAGAAAAACCCTATTATAATTACCCATAGACCACTTAAAAAACCAAATAAGAAGATTTGTAAAACACCATAAGCAATCAGTCCATATGCAAAAAAACTCCCTACTTTTGATGCTGTTTTAGTAGCAGATATTATATTATCTCTTCGATGCCATAAAATAGCTCTTAGAATTCTCCCACCATCAATAGGAAATGCTGGAATTAAATTAAAAATTGCTAAACCAATATTAGTGATACCTGTATAAAATAATATGATGAAAATGAAAGTTGGGAAAGTAATAGGTATGAATGTAAGTATAGATACAAATATTCCTCCAATAATTAAACTGGATAAAGGACCGACTGCACTTATTAAAATTTCACTTTTTGGAGTTTTAGGTTCCTCTTCTATTTTTGAAACACCCCCAAATAAATATAATTCAATTTCAGAGACTTTTAATCCATATTTTTGAGCTAAAATTGAATGAGCTAGTTCATGAATCAAAATAGAAAATAAAATAATTATACCACTTGCCAATCCTACTATAATTATCTCAAGTAGTGAAGGATTAACAACAGCCGAAAAATAAAAGTTAACAGCATAAAAACCAATTAATCCAATTATCAACAATGTACTTAGATGTAACTTTATTTCAATCCCATAAATTTTTGCTAATTTCATTGTTTTTACCTCATTTAAACCTTACTTAATAATTATATAAAAATCTAGTTATAAATTCATTCTTTTTATATTTAGTAATTAACCAATGATTCTACATTATAAAATAAAATTTAGATAGCTAAAGTAATTTTAATTGAAAATTAGATACATTTTGAATATTATCAAAAGCCATTAAATAAATTAAAGATTTTCATCAATGATTTTTACTTTTCAGATAAATAAAATGTTAAAAGTTATAATAAAAATAAGATTTAATTAAATGTTAAAATTTTTATCAAAAAATTAAATTAAAGTTGGTTGATATTTAAAAATGGGTGATGTAAAAAATTTATTAGTTCTGGGCGCAGGCTTAATGGGACATGGGATTGCCCAAGTAGCTCTCATGGCAGGTTATAATGTTACTTTAGTAGATATTAAAGATGAATTTGTAGATAATGGAGCTGCAAAAATCGAAGAGGGACTAAAGAAATTAGAATCCAAAAATGCATTAGGTGAAGGTATTACTGCTGCTGCTGTGTTATCAAGATTAAGAAAATCAATTGATCTTGCTTCCGCTGTTAAAAATATCGATTTTGTAATAGAGGCAGTTGTAGAAAAAATGGATATTAAGAAGAATGTATGTAAAACTGTCATGGATAACGGCCCATCCCACGTGATTTTTGCCTCCAACACTTCCACAATGAGCATAACAGAAATAGGAAAAGATTCAGGAGCTCCTAATAGAGTATGTGGAATGCATTTCTTTAATCCTGTCCCGTTGATGCGATTAATCGAAGTAATTAGAGGGAAAGATACCTCGGATGAAACATTTAATATTGCTATGGATTTGGCTGGTAAATTACCATGTTTAAGAGGTCAAAGATATATTGCTCCAGTATTAAAAGATCGGCCAGGATTTATTGTGAATCGAATGAATGCTCCAGTTATTATCTATTTACATTGGGCTTTTGATGAAGCAGACAAACGAGGTATCCCATGGGAACGTTTAGATGCTGATGCGGGGGGTAAAATGCCAATGCCACCTTGCGTTTTGTCAGATTTTACAGGTATTGACACAAACTTTCATATTATGAATTATTATAAAGAAACTCTTTCTCCTGATTTTGAACCTGGAAAAGTTATAAAGGAATTAAATGAAAAAGGAGATTTAGGTCCAAAAACCGGAAAGGGATTTTACGATTGGAGTCAAGGAAGAGATGCAATTATGGAAAAAATTAAAAAAGCTGAACCAGCAGGTATATTTGATTTAAATACGATCTTTGCCATAATGTTAAATGAAGGCTGTCGCATTTTGGATGAGGGTATTGCCAGCGGATTTAAAATTATTGATGATGCAAATATGGCAGGCATGAATGCTCCAGGCCCTTTTGGTGCAGGAAAAAAGAATTATGAAGCATGGGCAAAAGTTTTAAACGATTTAGCTGACAAAACAGGAAAAGATTATTTTCGACCTATTGAGTTGATGAAATCGGGAGAATTTGCTAAAATGCGAAAATAACCCGATAAAATTTAATTTTTTTTCTTTTTATTTTGATTTAAGACTTATTCAAATCCAAATTTGAAAATTTTTAATTATTAAAAAAATAATACTAATTATTCAGATATTTAAATTTTTTAACTTATTAATAGACTTAAGAAAGAATTAAAAAAGGAAGTGTTTGATAAAATGGAAAATTTCGAATATATTAATATTGAATGGCCAGAATTAGTAGATAGTGAAGGAAATGTTATAAGGGAAGGCACCATTGATGGTAATTATGCTGTGATTTCAATTAATCGACCAGATAGATTAAATGCTTTGACTGATGACGTAGTTGCTGAATTACCTCGTGCATTAAGATTAATGGAATTTGATGATTCAATAAGAGCAGTTGTTATTCGAGGTACAAAAGAAGTGACAAAAAAACCAGCATTTTCAGTTGGAGCTGATTTAGCAGCAAGGTTTGATACTAGATTAAACCCGTCTATCCCTCGGCATATGAGTCAAGCAATGAGAAAAAGGCACAGGGATTATGATGAAATAGAACAATTCCCAAAACCCATTATTGCAGCGGTTGATGGATTTGCTTTAGGAGGAGGTTGTGAAATGGTATTATGCTGTGATATTGTGATTGCTACTGATAGATCTGAATTTGGAACCCCAGAGATAAACAGAGGGATATTTCCAGCTAATGGAGGTATCACGAGAATGGCGTCTAGAATTGGAGTCAATAGAGCATTAAGAATGGCAATGTTTGGAGAACATCATAGTGCTAAGACTATGTTAGATTGGGGTTTAGTATCTTGGATAGCTCCTGCTGGTGAAGAATTTGAAAAATTGGTACATGAAAAAGCTAAATGGTTAGGGGATGCTCCGACAACATCATTATTCATAATTAAAAAGTGTGTTAAATTTGGCACTCGAAATATTCAATTGGGCCTTATTATGGAACAATTGGGTTTTGGAGAAGTTTTTACCAGTTTTGATGCTAGAGAGGGACTTGCAGCTTTTAATCGGAGAATCAAATGTCCTGTTTGTAGTGGTAAAGGTAAAATGGAAGATGGGAGTACATGTAAAAATTGTGGTGGGAGTAGAAGAATAAAAGATACTCCACATTTCAAGGGGATATAATTTATTTTTCTTTCTTTTTTTTTTTAAGTATTTTTTTACTTATATTATTCTTATAGAATTTATACTATTGACAATTAATAAGTGCAAAAATTTTTAGTTTTTGAAAATTATGGTTCATGATATCGAAGTTATTGAGGAAATTAACGATAATAATATATTTCTTAGAAAAATTTCCAAAAATGATGCTAAATTTCTCTATCATAGCTTAAAACAGAGAGAAATTACTAATTACATGTCATTAGGTCCTTTAAAGACGCTTGATAGTTCTAAAAGATTAATTGGTAATTATCTTAAATATTGGAGCAATTTTAGCCAATATAATTATATCATAGAAATAAAAGAAGGGAATACAATTAATAATGCTGGCTCAATCAGTCTTTGGAATATAAGCTGGCTCCACATGAGAGCAGAAATAGGTATCTGGCTTGTTCCTGATTATTGGAAACAAGGAATTGGGGAAAAAGCAATAAACTTAATTAAAATAATCACCTTTAATCATCTTAAATTAAATCGTATTGAAGCTCATGTCGCGGTTGATAATATTAGATCAATAACTCTTTTTAAAAAATGTGAGTTCATAAAAGAAGGAACACTCAAACAATATTTGAATTTCAACGGAATTTATCATGATGCCCTAATTTTGGCTTGTTTGAATACTAAAAAAGTTAAAAGTAAATAAAATAAATATCTTATTTTAATTGGTACTATCTAATTCTTATTTTTCTTTAGCTTTCTCAACTAATTTATCTAGCTCTTCTTTTTTTTCTAATGATTTTTCTATAAGCTTATCCTGTTCTATTTTTTCTTCAAGTGTTTTAGTTTTAACTTCCGCTGGTGGTGTCTGTTTGGGTGCTGTTGTTTTTAATTTATCTGGTATAGTTTTTTGTACAGCAGGACTTACCTTAGCTATAGTAGCAACTGCAGCTATCTCTCGTTTATATGCTCCCTTAAAGGCCCTTTCACGATCCACAATGGGTGTACTCGGAGCATTCGTTTTTCTCAGGGTTTTTCGGTATTTTCTTACTTTTCTCACGGGTCTTGGATACCTTAAGACTTTATAATAAGCAATAAGATAACCACCTATACATGCGCCTATAATACTAGCAATTATTAAAAGTAGCGAAAAGAACCAAGGTTCTTGATAAAATTCCAGTGTAACCACAATATAGGTAATTTTAAGATACACCTCATCTATTGAAATTGATATATTTCGATTTAATGCAAATGTATCCGCTAAAAATAATTGGAGAGAAAGAGTGATATTTACATTCCTCTGAAATAGAGAAGTAAAATCAGAACCATTTATTCTTTCTTCTTGGAAAATTGCTGTAAATCTATTTAACTTAATTGCTCTTCTATAAGCATTATCATTTATTAAAATTCTCATTTCAGTATTTGGAGATAAAGTCTCAGGCCAAGTTTGATTTATAGAATAAGTAAAATTAAGACCTGCATCTGTAATCTGGGCATTACTTGGGACTTTATCTCCCGTTTGACTCCATGAAATTGTAGTTAATTTATCAATTCTTTTTTCGAAAGTGAAAGTTAAATTAAAAGATCTTATAATTAACAAATCCCATACATCAATATCTGCATTGTATTCATTATCTTCGCAATAAATATCTATTCCCAAAGTAATTGTGAAATTATAATTATCATTTTCCAATACAGAAGTTAAATAAGATATTAATAGCTCTTCTGGAACAACATTAAGAAGTGTATCTGTATAGTTATTTACCTCTGGAGTATCTTGTCCAAGGTCAGTCGTTTTATTTACTGCTATTTGATACACATTATTATCTTCTACATCTGAAATTAGAACATAAAACGTTGCTGAATCGCCGATTCCAAATTGTGGAATACTAGGGGGATTACTTTCTGTGTAATCTCCAGGGCGTTCAATACCATTAATGTGAGGTTGCAATGGATTTGATCCTACAGCTGTTACTGTTGCATTAAATATTGCTTCAAGTGATACAGATGTAATTATGTAATCTGACATATTAACTGGCATAGTAACGTTTCTTTTCCAATGCATACTAGGAGTATTTAGAGTTTGATCTTCTCCTTCATCCCAAGTATGAGAAACATAGCAACCAGCAGTATTAATTCCATAATCTTCCGGTTCGATTGGAAATTCTGGATTGTTGAAAGATGTCCAATCTATATCACTGAGAGGATCATCGATGCTTAGTACTCCTGAATCACCAATAATAAGATAATTCCCGTGCTCTTCACCAATATAAGCCACTGCATCTCTATTATCTCCTTCTATTTGTGATTCCCATGATTCTTGAGAGGAAAAATTAGAATTTTTAAGCCATTGTCTTGTAAATGACTCCACTGCGGATGTATGAATATTATTTTGATTAGTAGTATATGTTTTTGAAATACTGCTTGAATTTTGATCAATATATAGATTTAACATAGACATACTAAATGCTATATTAAATAAAATGATGCCTAATAGCAGTAATTTACTAATTTTATATTTTTTTGTATTCATAATTAATATAATCCTCCAAAATTATGATTTTTCTGTAATTTTTATTCCTTGTGTTTTCTTTAAAGGTGCACTAGAAGGTTTTAAAAACCCAGTAGTTTTACCCAATTCACCTGCATAAATAACATTAAATGCTCTTTCACTGCTTATAATAGGTGTACTAGGAGCATTTGTCTTTCTTAACGTTCTACGAAATTTTCTTACTTTTCTCACGGGTTTTGGGTATTTCAATATTTTTTGATAGAGATAAAGGTAACCACCTAATCCAGCAGAAACTATTAAAACAACTATAAATAATATTCCAAATATAAGAGGTTCTTCAGTACTTTCGCCAGAAAGGTCGGTGTAATCAATTATAAGACTTACTTTATTAATTGAAACTGTGATGTTCTCAGCTAATTCGAAAGTATCTGCGAGAAAAACTTGAATTGCTAGACTGATGTTTATACCTTTTGTAATTAATGAAGTTACATCAAATTCGTCGTCATCACCCTCGGTATCGACTGAACTTAATTTTATGGTTTCAATATGTTGTTTGTCATTAATTAAAATTCTTATTTCAGAGTTTGGAGAAGATAGATAAGGCCACAGGCGATCAACTTTATAGTTTTGAATTTCAAGGGTAGCTTCATTAAGTTGAATATCTGTACTATTCTTTAATTCTTCTCCTATTTGATTCCAAGATGCAGCTGTAAACTGATCAATTTTCTTTTCATAAGTAAAGGTTAAATTGAAGGACCGAATTATCAATGAATTCCATCGATCTATATCTACACCAATTTCATTATCTTCACAATAAATATCTATTCCTAATGTAATTGTAAAGTTATAACCATCAGTTCTTAAAACAGATGTTAAAACACTACCTAAGACATTTTCTGGAACTTTATCCATCGGAGTATCAGAAAAGTGACTTATTGCTGGACTATCTTGCCCTAGATCCCCCAATGCAGTATTATTATTTGCTATTTCAATAGGTTGAAAAGTTTCCTCAATATCAGACAAGAGAACATAAAACCTAGCATAATCCCCTGTAGAATAATCATCAAGATTTGCATCTCCTAATCTATCTATTCCCTCTCCACCTGTAGGTTCACCATGAGGAGAAACTGTAACTGTTGCATTAAATATAACTTTAAGAGACGCAGATGTAATTATATAATCTGACATATTAACAGGCATAGTAATATTTCTCTTCCAGTGTATACTAGGTCTATTTCGAGTTTGGTTTATATCTTCATGCCATAAATGAGAAACATAACACCCAGATGAGTTAATTTCATATATATCTGGCAATATGGGTAACTCAGGATTATTAAATACAGTCCAATCTGTATCACTGAGAGGACTATCAATATTAGTTCTTCCTGAATCTCCTATAATAACATAATTTGCATGTTCTTGACTTATTGACGTACTAATATCACTCTCATCTCCTTCAAACTCTGAAAACCATGAACCTTGAGAGGAAAAGTCAGAAACGATCCGAATCTCACCTGAAGTATGAATATTATCATTATCCATTATTTTACTAACGTTCTTTTTTTCGAAAATAAGGGTGTTTAATCCAGGTACATTTACGATTATAATTAATAATATAAAAAAGGTTAAAATTACACTAATTTTTTTTTTAATTGTGAATTTCATAATCTCAATTTACCTTAACTATCTTAGAGTATTAATTTAATATTTACAAGTAAATTAAAAAATATAAATTATTAGTAAGAATTCATTATATATAATTTAATTTATTGAATTGTGATTTTGTTTTCAAAACATTATTTTACTATAAATATATTCTGAAATTACCTAGTATAATATAGATAGTATAATATAAATTTCAGGAATTGATTATTTATAATTTATTATTGTTTAAAAGTCAGAATAATTAAAGCAAAGAAAATTAAATTTTTAAAACATTATTAGATAAACTTTAATTAAGTAAATTGCTTAAGAAATAATTATATATAATTTAAATAATAACAATTTTCGAGGGATATAATATTGATTCAAGGTATTTTAACATTTCAATTTAAGATAAATCAAAAGGAGACAGGCGAAATAGAGCCAGAATTTGAACCAATACAATTAGAATTTAGGGACGAAACATATAATGAGGATAATTATTCAGTATTGATTGCTGAAAACGATATATTTGCTACATTTTATCAACATACAACTGGACTCTTCGGCGTAAAATATAGCTACAGCAATTTTTATACAGGAAGGTTAAAAGAAACTCCTTATCAGATTATTTCATATTTTAAGCAATCTGCTGATGGATCACAATTCTTAGCGATATCAATATTCGAATTAGATGATGAAATTGAGCTTTTTGAGGATCTAATTAAAGAAATGGGAAATCGACTGGATAAAATATTTGATAAACTTACACGGGCAAAAAGCTCAAAACAGGTTTCATTAATCTCTAATATAAATATAAGATTAAAAAATGAAGTAAAGTTTACAATATTTCAAGTTGATAGGTTATCTAATTTGGATAAACTTCAGAAAGTTTCTTTAATATATAATAGTGTTGAAAGGATGAAAATCTTGGAACTCTTACGTGATCGTCCGATATCTAAAAGAGAAATGAAGGATATATTGGAAAAATTTAAATCTACCCCAAATGTAGATATTTTACTAAGACCTTTCTTAGAACTAAATTTAATCAGACGTGACTGGATTAAAGGAGAAAAAGATAAGAAAACTGGCGAGATTAAACACCAAGGAGAATATTTATTTTTAGTAAAAGATATTCTTATGGCAAGAATCCCAAATGAAAATCTATTAAATCATTTCAAAGAAACAAAAAATGAATTATTAACAGAATTTAAACAAAGAGTTATTGATTTTTTTTCAAATTACGATCCATATACGCAACCAGTTGAAGAAACAAAAAAATTAGCATCTATCATGCTAAATCCTGATGTATATGATTTTTTTGTGCTCATGCGACATAATCATTATCCTCTTGACAAAATTCCTAAAATATTTAGCGAATTTGCAGTAACAGAGATTCTCCTTGATGATTTAAAGGATTTGAATATTATTACTGAGATTAAAGATGATAAAAAGCGAAGTTGGATACTGTTACTTACAGATATTAAACCATTAATTATTTTCCCAGAATATCTATTACCAAAAATTAGAGAAGCTTTTAAAAACCAAGATACTGATGGAGCAATTACCTATGAAATAGCCAAAAAAGCCCTTACTTTATTAGAGATAACATATCCAGAGAAGGTTACTTTTTAGATTAATTTAATAAAAGAGATGATATTAAAAGATGTATCTGTTTAAGGAAAAAGATGAAATTGATATTCCAGTTAGTTGTAAAATATGTTTAAAAGAAATTAAGTTCAAAATATCAAAAGATGAGTATAAGGAAGTCAAAAAATTCCCTATTAAGAAGGAATATGTTCATGGTGATCCTCCTCATAAATTAATAGTCTTCATTAATCAATATTTAGAAGTAGAAAACTTCGAAATTAAAGATGTTGTGAGAAAAGAAGAGGAAGTTGTATATTCAGAAGAATTAACAAGACAAGTATTAAGTGAGATTGATTTAAATGATGAAGAAATAGAATTATACTTTCGAACAACTGGAAGAGAAGCTGTTTCTCTAGGTGAAATGGCACTTTTAATAAGTAAACCTAAAGAGGATTGTAAAAAAATTGCAGATAAATTTGTTGAAAAGGGATTATTTAAAGAAATTATTGGTGCTACACCACATTATGCCGCGTTACCACCTTATGCTGCTTTAGTTGCTCAATTAAGAAGCTTTTATGACTTCATTTCAAATATAAAATCAAAATTACCAACTCAATTGGATAAAGCTTTCACTCAGCTAGAGTCTGAAGCTAAAGATATGGAGAAACTTAAAGACTCTGGTGAACTCATTGGTAATTTAAAACAAAAGATGATAGATCAAATCCATGCTCAAAAACAAGAATTTGATGATACCGTTGCGGCAATTGATAAAATTAGAAATATATCAGTGGATGTAAGTAGTCTTGGTGATTTTGCAAAAACTATTTCGGAAGAACAAATTGGAGATCTAACTAAACAATTTGAAAATCTTAATACAAAAACGTCTCAAATTATTAACAATCAACTTGATGCATTAAAAGATCAATTTGAAGAACTAAAAGAAATAATAGCTGAAAATTTGCGAAAATTACGTTTGGGTGTACTCCAGCAAACTGTGGTTGATGTAATTGAAAAAATAATAGCAAATCGATTAAAAGAAATAACAGATAATATTAATATACAATTAAGTGTAAGTCAAACTGTTTTTGTAGATGAATTGAAAAAAGCAACTCAAGGATTAGACACTGAAATTATTTCAAACTTAAAAAAAACAATTGAAGACGCAGTGAAAAATATTAAGGGGATTACTGCTAAGTCTGGTGAAGATACGGATAAGATATTTTCAGAAATGAGTGAAAATTTCGATAAAGCTGTTAAAATGGCAGAAGAAAAAATAAGCGGCATTTCTGGCGGAATTTTTCAATCATTTGGTAATATAAAAGACGTTTTTTCAAGAGAAATTGTAGATACTTTAAATAACACATTAGAGGATATATTAAAAAGATTGGAAATTAGCGAGATAACTACCAAGGAGTTCTGGGATCAAGCAAAAAGGGGTTCATTGTTTACTATGAAGGATATTTGGTTTATCCGGTCTATGGAAAGTGCTAAAGCTCATATTAATGATGAAATTGCAAAAGCTAAAATGCGAGTTTTAATAGTTGCACCTCAAATCACTGACGTTGATATTGATGCTATAAAAGCACGACCTTCTAGAATAAATTTTAGAATCGCTTCTTATATTGACCCAACATCACCGGTACATGAAGCAATCTTACGAGAATTCGATAAAATGGATAACGTTGATTACAGAAACCGCACATTACAAAATTTATGGGGAATAAACAGGGATTATGAAGAAGTAATCCTATGTGTACTTTCTAAAACTGAGTTTCGAGGAGAAACTATAACTGAAATTGCAGGAATTGGAAGTATAATTGAAGAACATATTAAAATTTTTGTTCCTGTCCTTGAAGATGCGTGGGTTTCTGCAAGAAAAGAAATTATGCGATCCATTAAAAGTTCACTCTCAAAAGAGGAGACACAATTAGAACCGGTTATTCATGAACCTAAAATTATGTCTAAACTAGCTAAAGAGGCTCCTCTTCCAGCAAAAGCAGAACCAGAAGAGAAAAAACCATCTTTTATTTCAAAACAATTTAATGATATCATCAATAATTTAGATAAAATGACAGGAATTGAAATTTCATCTACTCTAGAAAGATTTCAAAGTGAATATGTTAAAATAGAAGGATATAATAGCATTTTAAAAAGCATCCACAATGTTAGTACTGAACTCAAAAAAAATATTGAATTACTCAGTCGACCTGAAAGAGAAGAATTAAAGTTATCAATGAAGTCATGGAAAGAAAAGCTTAGTCTTTAAATCTATATTTCTAAAAAAAATTTTTACTTTTATCATCTTAGTCAATTTTATATTATAACAAAATCATTCTTATTCTATTTTTAATTAGTCTATCTATGGTTCAAGAATTAATCACTACCACATCCGGAAAGGTAAGTGATTATCTTCATCAAATTGATGTGAGAGCATATGGAACAACTCGAATGCTGTCCCTGTATCTTGGAGTATTCGATGACTGTTCAATCTTATTTGATTGTGGTTCATCATTAGATGTTAAAAAAACTCTAAGATACCTTAAAAATCATAAAATTCCCTTATCTTCAATAAAGTATCTTATTACATCTCATCATCATTTTGATCATAATGGTGGTTTATGGAAATTATATGAAGAGATAAAAAAACATAATCAAGACGTTAAAATTATTACAAATCAACAAACTAAAGAATTACTAAATAACTATGAAAGCCATTTAGATCGAGCAAGACGTACTTATGGAAATCTTGTTGGTGATATGAAACCAATCGAAAATAAAGCTTTCAAAATCATAGAACCAAATCTAATTTTTAATGCCGATTTTGATATTGTTGATACATTTTATAAAAATGGATCAGAAATAAAATTAGTAATTTTAAAAACTCCAGGACATACTCCTGACCACCAATCTTCTATGTTAATAAGGAATAATATAATTGAATTTCTATTTTTTGGAGAAGCTGTAGGGACGTTGTATCACACTACGAAATTAGTAACGATGCCAGTATCAATGCCAGTATATTATAATCATAAAGACTATATGAATTCAATTGAAAATCTTAAGAAACTTCAACCCTTAATAGCAGGTTTTGGTCATTTTGGAATCGTTAATGGAGAAAAAAATATAAAAGAAATTTTATTAGAACATGAATCCTTTATGAAAAAATTTAGAAAATTAATAATAAAATTCTATGAAGAAAAACCTGATACTAAATATATTGTTAATAAGATAATACCTATTCTAACTGAAAGAACAGATCTAACTGCTGATCATAACCCTGTTTTTAATAGCATTGCTTTAGGTATAGTTTATGGCATGATGATGGATCTAGGTTATAGGAAAGAGTAATTAATTATTTTTCCAAAAACTTCTAATTACTAATCTTCTTTATTCTTTCATAATGGATAGAAATATCGAGCATTATGATGTCTGTATTATAGGAGGAAGTATTGCAGGTAATTATTTATGTTATCTATTATCTAAAACAAAGTTAAAAATAGCTGTTATCGAAGAACATAAAGAAATTGGATTGCCTGTCCAATGCGCTGGTATTGTTTCTCAAAAATTATCTCAATTAATTGAGCTTCCTCAAGAAATTGTACAAAATCGTGTAGATAAAGTTAAATTAGTTGCTCCTTCTGGAAAAATTATAAGGTTGTCTGGGAATGAACAACCTTATATCATAGATCGCCATGCTTTAGACCTATTATTTTATTCGAAAGTTAAAGATAATCCAAATATTACTTACTATCTTGAAGAGAGATTTAAATCATTAAAATATAGATATTTAGTCCAAGAAAAGAAGCAGATCATAACAGTAGAAACTTCAAAACGAAGATTAACAACTAAAATTTTAGTTGGATGTGATGGACCTCTATCTTCTGTTGCAAAACTGATGGGAATTAAGTACAATAAACTGTATGCTACTCAAATTCGGATTCAAGGTAATTTTAGAGATGATGAGGTTGTAATGTATTTTGACCCTCGATGGAAAGAATTATTTGGATGGATTATCCCTGAGGGTTTCAATAATATTTGTCGTATAGGGCTCGCATCTGCTAAAAATGTTGCCAGAAATTTTCGTATCTTTTTGAAAAAGTTAAAAATTGACTCCTTAAAGGCAATTGAGCATCAAGGAGGAATTATTCCATATGGTATATTGAATAAATCAGCATTCGATAATGTCTTGCTCTTAGGAGATTCAGCTTGTCAAGTTAAAGCAACGACGGGAGGAGGTATTATAATGCTATTAACCGGTGCTAAATATGCAGCAAATTGTATTATAAAATGTTTTAACATGAATAATTTTTCAAGTAGTTTTATTAGAAGGTTTTATGAAAGACCTAGTCGATCTACTATAGGAAAACAACTAAAGATTCATTATCTTATAAGAACTGTATTAGAATTATTTACAAATTATGATTATGAAAAAATGTTCCAAATGATTAAAACTAGTAAAATTGAACATTTAATCTCTATTTATGGGGATATGGATTTTCCAAAAGGCTTATTAACTAAACTAATAAAAAATCCATTATTTCTTTCTTTCTTTATAAAATTTATATTAAAAAAACCTAACATTTTTGTCAGATTTCTAAAAATATTAACGAAATGAAAATTTTTTATAATTTTAAACATAAATTTTCAATTAAATAGAAAAAATATTGTAAAATATGAATTGTAGAGAACGAGTACTCACAGCTTTAAATTTAGATGAACCAGATTGCGTCCCATGCCATACTATTCTCATTGATGCTAATAATGTAGATGAAATTCTTGGAAAACCTCAAATAACTGATTTTGATACATTAGATCAAGTTAAACATGATCATCCTGATAATTGGGCAGAAGAAATCAGTAAATTAGTTGAATCCGTAGAAACATCAATTTTTTCTCGATGTGTGGAAGCTGCAGCCGAGATTGGGCTCGATTGTATGCAAGTGGGCATAGTACCTGTCGAATTTATTGATGAGTCTTCTGATGAAAGAAACTTAATGAAAGATATATTTGGACGAGTCTGGGAAGCTCGTAATAATGAGGGGAATTTTAACCCTTACTATTTATATGGTACTATGAATTCCCTTGAGAAATGGAAAGAAACAAAAGAAAATTTAGAGGGACCTATAACCGAGAAATACACAAAAATGGTCAAGAAATTTTATCGCCGTATAAATAAAAAACATAAAGATAAAATATTTGTAGCAGTTACAAATGATTTAGCAGGTGTTTTTGAAAGTGCAAGCCAAGGAATGGGGATGACTTATTATTCAAAGATGCTTCATAAAAATCCAAGATTCATAAAAGAGGTTCATGAAGTAATAGCTGAATTCACTGCTGCTTGTTATAGAAGCTATATAGAGGTTGGAACAGAATTATTTATTGAATCTGGTGACTTGGCTTATCATACGGGTCCAATGATGAGTCCAAAGAAATTTTATGAGGTATTATTACCTGCTTATAGGATTATTACTGATGCTGTTCATGAAAGAGGACAAAAAATAGTTCTTCATACTGATGGTCAAATTACACCATTATTAGATTTTATAGTTGATTGTGGTTTTGATGGTCTTCAAAGTCTTGAACCTACTGCCGGAGTTGATTTAGCTTTGGTTAAAAAGAAAGTAGGTCATAAGCTTTGTCTTATGGGTAATATAGATGTAGCACATGTTCTTGTATATGGAACCAAAGATGAGGTTTATGATGCTGTAAAATATGCCATTAAAACAGCAGGACCAGGAGGGGGGTTTATTATTTCTGCTGCCAATATGCATCCTGCTGTAAAAGTACAAAATTTAAGATGGATGGTCGAAGCTACTCGCGAATTTGGGCAATATCCTCTAAATTTTTAAACTTTATAAAAAGCTAATTTTAAATATGAAGAATAAATTAAGGAGGAGCCATTACAAAAAAAGCAATTTGATCAAAAATAATAAACCAAACTAACATAAACAACAGTGCTATTGCTGTAGAAACTAATCCAAAACCTTTTACACCTTTAGGAATACCTAGGCCCTCTTCGTTCTTTCTCTGAATAATTGCTCGAATCATAGCAACAATGTAAATTAATACTACAATTAAACTGACTATCCATAAAAATAACATCAGTAGGGATAGAGTATATATTGGAAATGTATTTAACCATGCCCAATATCTAACAATTAAGTATGTAGGGATTGCACTATATATAGCTGCTGTAAGGAAAAAAACTATACTCCATAAAATTCCTTTTAGTGCCATTTTTCTAACTATTATTCACTTGATATTTAATTTATGAATAACGATCTATTTTTATTTATTATATTCTTAATGATTTATAAGATTTGTTAGGGCATATCTCTGGATTTTGAAACAACAAAAATCATTAAGATTTTATAATAAGCTTTTTATTAGCCATCGTAGTGCTTTCATAACCTCATCATCGTCGGTCATTACATTTAGCGGCTGATATTTAACTTTCACACCCTTTTGCTGCAAATCTTTTAATTTAAAAATTTGGAAAATATATTCGATATTGTACTTTTCTTTATTCTTAAATTTATTACCAACTATTAAAACGGGTGGTATTTTTTCATTTATTAATTCTGTACATTTATCTTTAATGATATTAAAAAGCTTCTTTGTTATATCTATTGATCTTTTATCTGTAATATTTGCTAGTACAATAAATCCTTGAGCATTTTTAATACAGTCATCAAAATTATCAAAAAATTTACATTTGAATTCCTTTTTGACGTCATCATAATGTAAAATTTCTAAATTCTCGATTAAAACTTCAAGAAACCGTGTGGTTATATCGTTGTTTTTTATATTTAAAAATTGAATTAATTCAATATTTTTTAAAAAAGTACTTTTTCCTGCCTTTGGAGCCCCAATTATAAAGATTTTTTTAATATATTGCTTGCCCTTTAATGGAGGTTCAAATTGGAATCTTGGAGTTAACTTTCTATAATAATTATTAAATATTCTTAAAAATTCTTTTTTCAATGTATCATTGGCTAGATCAAGAATACTCTCACTTGAAACTGCACTTTTCTCAACATGTAATAACCTTGAAATTTCTTTTAGTTTTTTGATTTCAGAAGCAAATTCTTCCAATATAGGTGCTTTTGAATCTAAATATTTAAAAACATCTACTATTTCATCTTTAAAAATAGCTGTCCTAATAAGATATGAGATCATCATAAGATCCTTGCCTCCTCGAGCCAATTTAGAGTCAATATAAAAGATATGATTTACAGTCTGATACTTTCGATAAGCAAATATGAATGTTCCCGGTTCTTCATTAAATTCAAGAATTCTCCCTAAATCAGGGGTTTCTATTGAGTTTAATTGTTGTTCGCTACAATATAATGTATTTGGACCTATAACATGGTCAAAATACGAAATACATAATATTTGATCTTGAGACATATTTATTAAATTCTCAATTTCTGTCAATTAAATTTTATTGATCCACGATTTAGTAAGATAATTATTTTTATAATTTTAAGCCTAAACTAAAAAATTATGTTTTTGAAAAAAAAAGAATTTTAATTATTGAAAAAATCCCAAAATAAAGCTTAATCCATTTTGATATGGTGATAATGTACAAATCACTAGCGTTATAAAAAGAGAATTTACAATGGCACCTGCGATAACATTCCCTGTTTTCTGGTATATAATGGTTGAGTTAAATGCAGTTAATAGAAATATTGGAATTGCAATTGGTAAAAAAGAACCAAAATAAAAGTAACTATTCATAATAATAGCTAGGATAAATAAATAACTAAACATGTATAAAAAGAGAAATCCAAAAGTCATTAGCGATACTTTAATAAAGTTTCGAAGACCTGGTCCTACTTTATTTTGGATAACACCGTGAAATAACAATCCTAATATAACGAGTATGAAGAAGAAAATCCCAAAATATATTGGTACCCAAAACCATTTCATTAAAGTGGGAACCATCCCTAGATAATTTAATCCAATTGATAAATAGAGAATAATATAATAAATAACTGCAAAAATTATTCCTAATACTATTTGTTTAACTAGTTTTTCTTTTGAATTATAAAATGGTCTTTTTATGATATTTAATAAGGTTAAATTCTCTTTTTTTCCAAGTCTAAGCAATAAAATTAATACTCCAAACATCTGACCAAATAAAAGTGTTGAAACAAATCCAGCTATAGCTAGAGGTAAAATTATTAAGATTGGAATGAAGATCATTACTCCTGGTATACCAAGGACAATACTATAAGATATCGTTTTTATAATGATTCTATTCACCGATTCACTTTCTATTTCTATAGTCATTTTGTCATTACGTTTAGATTTTAGCATAAATTTAGATATAGGTGGAATTATGAGAAAGAAAAAGCCAATTCCTCCTATAATCTGTAGAGAAAAGATTAGAAATCTAATGTTTACAAAAAAATTCTCATCAATGGCTTTTACATCTGGAAATGTATTCATCACAAAATTTCTTGCTTCTCTAATGAAATCAGGATCCCAAATTCCTAAAACGTGATTAGTAGTATCATCTAAATAAATCATTGAAGCATTTCCATCTTGAAAACTTCCGTATAATTTATTTACATCAATATCATTAGAGGATAAGCCCACTCGATCTGCTAATCCTTCTTTTAGTTCTTCAACTGTAATTACTTCATCATATCGCCCTACAATCATCAAAATATTTAATGGATCAGAAAAATTTCCGATTCTTACATTAATTGGAAGTCTTGTTCCAGCTCCAACAAAACACTTAAAATTTGTTGATTGATTTACAATCTCTATTCCTGGGAATCCCCCCATAGAGAATCCCAAATATCCAAGAGCACTTGAATTGATATCTGTTCTAGAATTTACATAAGATAAGATTGCTTGTATATCATATATTAACCTATCTCTATTAAGTTCACCTGAACTTTGCCCATGTCCCCTGAAATCGAAAGGTATAGCAACAAATCCTGCAGCGCCTAACTCTATCGCATAACCCTTCATCATTTCTTTATTCGACATAACACCATGTCCAATAATCACAGCTTTTTTGTTGGTTCCGCCTTTTTTTGGCTCAATTACATTAAACGAAATTGTTTCGCCATCGGATGTTTTTACAGTTCGCCCATAAGTAATTTTTATACCCGTTGGAGTTATTAAGATTAATACTGTACCAATAATGAAAATTAATAAAAATAAGGATATCAAAACTAAATGCTTTTTCGAAATTTCAATCCGCTTCATTATAGTTTCATAAATAAATATTTTTGATAGATTTGTATTTAGATTATTAGATTTAACCATTAATTAATATTAATTTTTTTCAAATTAATAATACAAAAAAGTATAAAGTGATTTCCTTTGTTTTTGAAAAATATTTAGTTTGATTATTAATAAAATATTAATACAAAATTTTTAATCTTCAAAGAATTTTCACACACAGTAAATTAATTAAGTATAAAACAATGATTACAGAAAAAAAAGTTAGAAATCGATGGATAATTGTAATAGGCGCTATTCTCATCCAATTAGCTCTTGGGACGATTTACTCATGGGGCACACTTACCATATTCGTTAGCCCTTACTTGGGGGAAGTTAAGGAATTGACGGTCTTTATTTTCGGAATTGGTTTATTGTCTTTTGCGATTACTATGGTATTTGCAGGGCAATTACAACAGAAATATGGTCCCAAAAAAATAGCTATTCTTGGAGGTATCTTAATTGGAATTGGTGTTATTACTTCAGCAGTAATGAACACATTTATAGGATTATTTATTACTTATGGTATTATCTTTGGAGCAGGTATCGGATTTGGTTATGTTTGTCCTATTGCATCAGCAAATAAATGGTTTCCTGATAAAAAGGGATTAATTAATGGAATCGCAGTCGCAGGATTTGGAGCTGGATCCTTTATATTTAATTATGTTATAGAAGCTTTGGCAAACCCTAAGAATTTGGAAACAACTGATCTAAATTTCGTTTCTGAAATCTCAAAAAATATGCCAATTATGTTTATTGTATTAGGAATAGTTTATCTTGCTTTAATTATTGGAGGCGCAATGACTTTAAGCAATCCTCCAGATGGATGGAAACCTGATGGATGGAATCCTCCTCCACCTTCAGAAGAAAGTGGGATTTCTGGAATTGAGTTTGAAAGAAGTAAAACTGTCAAGTTATCTCAATTTTGGATGTTATGGGCAACATTTGTATTAAGTGCAATATCAGGGTTAATGGTGATTGGATCTTATTCTGCTTTTGCAAAATCAGAAAATGATTTAGGTGATCTGATATATGTCATTGGAGCTGCCGATTTCGCATTAATTGGAAGTTTAGCTGCTTTATTTAACGCAGCTGGAAGAATAGTCTGGGGACAATTATCTGATTTAATCACTTATAAGAAAGTAATGCTAATTATGTTTACTACTCAAGCGATTTTGATGTTTCTATATTTCACAACTAACGAGAATGCAATTTACTTTCTAATTATGACATGTGCTATTTATTTTTGTTTTGGAGGTAACTTCTCATTATTTCCAACAGCGACTGCTGATTTATTTGGTACTAAAAATCTAGGACCTAACTATGGAATAGTATTTACTGCCTATGGTATTGCTGGATTCATAGGAGCAACTATGGTGAGTGCGTTTGTATCAGTTTTCGGAAGTTATTTGATCCTTTTTGTTGTCATGGGAACGATGTCTATTGTCGCAGCAATTTTAGCATTTTTTATTAAACCCCCTAAAAGTAGAAACATTTAAATAAGTATATCCTAATCCATTTTTTCTTTTTTTACATTTATATAAAAACATATTTTGCCTAAGGCACCTTTTCCTTAGTTATTTTTCTTTTTTTCGTTTACTTTAAAAATAAATCTAGAAATATGTTATTGTAGATAAGGTTATCTACGTATTGGTTAACGGGGAGGAGGTTTATTATAATGTATTTTGGTGGAGAGACAGTTCCCTAAATTGACCGTAAAATTCGTTTTCGAATTTTACATTTTATATTTTATAATACCGTTTATAATTCTCTTTAATATAAAGCAATATCCAATTCTGAATAAAAATTGGACTTTAAAAGGAGTATTTGAAAATTAAAATTAATAATAATGGGAAAGGAATAAGTATGAATTTCCATAAAAGCAAAATCTATCTCAGCTTCTTTCTGATATATTTCGTTATTACCATGTTTCAAGTAATTTTTCTCTATTTTATCCCTTTATTTTATTTAGATGTTTTAAAAGTAGATCCTAAAGAATTAGCTTTAGTACAAATATTCCCATACTTACCCTTATTCATGTCTCCTTTATTTGGCTATTTTTATGATAGATATTTTAAAAAGGAAGTTCAAAGTAAACTTTTATTCTATATTTGTTGTCTAATTTTGTGTGGAAGTATTTTAATATTTATTTTTTATAAGGAATCACTATATTTATTCGGATTATTTACTTTTCTTTCACTTTTTTCAATTTTCTTAATCAGAACAATAATGAGTAATCTTTATTTACGAATTTCTCAAGAATTTCCCTCTGTTAAACAAACTATTATCCTAATTCTCAGAATCACTACAATTATAGCTTATCTAACGACATCAATACTTTTTCAAGTTATTATAGTTAAAATATCATTGTTGACGTTATGGCATATTTTCTTTTTTCTTTGTTTTTCAGTAATGATTATCTTTATTATAATAAGTGTTGCTTTAAATAGTAAAATACAACTACTCTCCCCTACTTCTAGTATAAAAGAATCTAGTAAAAGTAATTCTCTGAATAATAAAAATCCTATTATGTTAATTATATATATTGCATTTTTTCTTGGAAGTTCCGATTTATTATTCCTTTATCTTTTTAGTTCATGGATTTTAAATAAATTTGGAGAATCATCATTTAGAGTATATAGTTTTTTATTATTGATTTTTCCAATAGGGCAACTTTTAGGCAATATTATTGCCTATAAATTAGATCTTAAAAAAGGTAATAATGGAAAGGAGTATGATAAGAGAAAATTGATGTTTATTGGTATAATTTCATATATGCTTTTGATGGGCTCCTTAGCAGTTTCAAATTTCATGTTGATTTTGATTATAAATTTTGGGCTTTCTTTTACAGCAAGCTTGGCTATTTTCTCATATACTTCTTTTATTACTGATATTTCTAAAAATGAAAAGTATAAAACATGTAAATTTCAATTTCTTCAGACCTATACCTCTTTGGCTAAAATTATATTTGTTCCAATAAGCTATTTACTCTATTCTTTTGTAGTAATGGAATTTCTAATATTAACTTCAGTTGTATTATTTGGAATTTCAGGAATGTTCATCTTAATAACTTATTCTTTAGAAAAAGATCTCTACAAGTAAAATTTGAAGAATGAAATTGCATTTTATCTATTTATTTCTCTTAAACCTTTTTTAATAGTTAAAAATTCACTGGGTTTCTTATAAATACATCAATCAACCGAATTGTTTCATATATATCTTCAAGCTTTAATAAGGAAGTAGGTGAATGAATATATCGACAAGGTACAGAAACTACTGAACTTGGTACACCTTCCCGAGTAACTTGAATTCTTCCAGCGTCAGTATAACCATACATCGGTTTTTTTATTTGGAATGGAATTTTTTCATGCTCAGCATTTTTAATAAGCCTTCGATTTACCTTAGGACTTGAGATAATTGATTTATCAGCAACTGTAATGGCTGGACCTTTTCCGATGTATACAGGGATTTCAGATTCTTTGATACCAGGCACATCTGCCGCCGTAGTATTTTCAATCGCAAGTCCCATGGTTGGATTAAGATTAAAAGCGCCTGTTATAGCTCCAACTCTTCCTCTTTCTTCTTGTACAGCAAAATTAAATAGTATAGTATCTTTAATTTTAATTTCAGATTTCTCTTTTAATAGCATCATTATATGTAGAAGTACATTACACCCCGTTCTATCGTCAAATGCTTTTCCTCGAACCATATTATTTGGAAATTCTTCAAAGGGAGAATAAAGGGTACCTACAGTACCAATATTAATATTACCATTTAATACCTCATCTTTGGAGCCCATTCCTATATCAATATACAAATTATTAATTTCTACAATCTTTTTTCGTTCATTTACTGAAGTAAGATGTGGAGGTTTAGAACCAATGATTCCGTGAATAACTTTTCCAGATTCAGATCTTATGATAACTGTTTGTCCTAATAATATTCTAATATCCCAGCTACCGATTGGAACAAATCTTAGGAAACCAGTTTTTTCAATATGAGAAACCATGAACCCTATTTCATCAGTATGAGCATCTAACAAGATTTTTTTCTGACCATCATTTCCTTTTTTTACGGCAAGAACATTCCCTAATGGATCAATCCAAGCTTTATCAGCTAATCCTTTACTCTCAATTTCACTAAGGATAAAGCTACTTACATCTTCTTCAAATCCCGAAACACCAAAGAAGGAGGATAATTTTCGCTGTAAGGCTTTAATACTTTCAATATTTAATATTTCACTCTTCATGATTAAAAGAAATTGAGTTTATTAAGAACTTAAATAATTTGAGATAATTAAAACTAATTAATCAAATTTTAGAAATAGGTAAAAAATTTTTAAAAAAAATTAAATTATGAGGATCTTCTCAAGTACTATTTATTTTTTTCTCTTTTTCAATTCTGCTATTGATTTCTCTGCCAAGATTAAAGCATCGTCGTATCGTGATTTAAATTTTTTAACTTGAGCTTCTAATTCAATGATATTATTATTTAAATCTAACAGTGCTCCACTATCTTCTGTTAATTGAAGAATTTCCCCTTCTCCTTTCTCTGCCATTTCCTTTAGATAATTATATTTCTCTTTCCATACATCTATTTCTGTTTGTAATTCTTGTATTACATCATCGGTTGCTTCGAGTGGTAGTTCCTTTCCTTCTTTTACATCAGCTACCTTTTGTTTTAATCTAGATACTTCATCCTCTAATTCTCTTATTCTAACTTTTAATTCAGCAATCTCTTCTAAATAATCTGCTGAAGTTTTAGGTTCCATCATCTCTTGATAAATTGATTTTCCTGTTTCTAATTCATCTGCTGACTTTCCTCCTAAAAGTCTCTGCTTCCTTTTCTGCAATTCCTCTACAGTTTGACCTGAAAGGAAGTCTAGAGGATTAAAGCTTACACCTCCATGTCTTGTACGTCTTTTTCTTATCTTAACAAAGAGGGGGATACCTTTAACTGCTTCCCCGCAGATAATAGCTTGTCCTTTATCCAAACCGGAAATATCTGATTTATTGTCATTACTTAAATCTTCAGCACTTGAGATTGTAATTCCAATGTCTCTTATATCAGAAAGATTGTGAACAACCCAAGTTCCCGCTTGAGCTCTTATTGTAGTGTCTAATAATTGTGGACGTTGTGTTCCTATAATAATATTAGCTCCAAATTTTCTTCCCTCTTGGGCAAATAATTTAACAACTTCACAGGTTTCTGTCTGCTTTTTTCCAGCAAATAAGTGAGCTTCATCCAAAAACAAGTAGAACGGAGGAATACTTCTTGTTGTACTTGCTTCATATAACTTTTTTAATAGTTTACCTGCTATAGACTCTTGAACTTCTAAAGCTAAACCATTCAAATTCACTACAGTACAAAGATTAGGTGCTACAATATCAGTTGGTTTTAATGAGAATAAGTATTCTATATCAATATCTCCACCCTTATTTTTCTTTAAATCAGAAAATTCAATTATGCTATCTACAAATTCGCTTTCACCTTCTCCAGCATCTTCAGCAGCAACCTTTAAGCTACCATATTCTCCATGTCTATCTAATATTACAACAGGAATTCCCTTCTTAAGAAACTCTTCTATTAGAACGCCCATACTGTACGATTTCCCCGAACCAGATTTTCCGGTAATAAAGATTCTGCCAAAGTTCTTTATTAATAAATAAACTTCATAAGGATAACCGATAAGCTTTCCCAAAGAGAGAGATTCTTCTGGTGGATTAAAGATTCCTAAAATTTTTGAAATTTGTTCCTCTTTAGCCATGAAGATATCTGAGCCAATTTCAAAAGGTTTTGTTGGTCTGTCTCCTAATACTTGTAATTTTGCCATACGTCCCTTCTCATCAGTCCACATGTCGGTAATGTAAAGTACATAATATGGCTTGCTCCCTCCTTCATCTTTTTGACCATAAACAACTAAATAATTATTCCTTTCAACTGAAGGACCTTCAAATACCACTGTAACGGTATGTGTTGTCGTTTTACCAGTCAGTCTTCCTACGGGTTTTTCTTCTTTTAAATCTTCATCTGCCATAATAATCACACAAAACTTAATGTTCTAGAATCATCGGAAATTAAAAAATATATAAGTTATATTGATACTAGAAATTTTAAGAATTTAAATCTAAGCGATTTTTCTTCTTTTTGAGAAATTTTAATCTGATTTTGTTTAGTCTTTTCGGTAAATTATGCTTTTTTTTACCATATAAGTAGGTTTATAAGATTCTTTTGCTCTTCTTAACCCTTCTATTCCCAAATCTTGTTCTCTATTAACATAAACCGCATCTACACAGCAATTTTTTAAAAATAAATTATTGATTGCTTGATAGGCACCATCGTATTCCATATGGGCTTTCTCAATGTGAATTACTAAAGTTCTTTCATTTAACATTTCACCAAATGTATAAGCAGCACATTTATCTTCCACACAAAGTATTGCCCCAATATAACCTAACGTATTAAAATTGTTTAGTGCTTCATATATTGCTTCTTGTTCTGCTTCTAAACTTTCATCTTCAGTGCAAGCTCTCATTACACACCATTCCAATTGTAGTTCTTTACATTTCTCAATAAGATTTCCTGTTATCAATTGGAAATCATAATCATAATTGTTAAGGAATTTTTGTAGCCATCTTCTATTTTGTCTGAACTTATTTCCCGCTAAATTAGAAATCTCTTCTTTGTTATAAATATAATCCCAATTATTCCGATCTTCAAGATAATCTAGATTTAATTTATTATATTTCTCATTTTGAGTTACTTTTTCGCATATTTCTTCTGGAATTCTATGAATTTCTATATTACTAATATCCTCAAATAATTTAATAATGATTTCATCTGGATGTGGACCGATTGGAGGAAAGAAGTAAATATAATCGCTAGAGCCTGCATTAATTGGATTTTTCCTATTTTTCAGATAATCATTAGAAAATAAGATTAGGTGCTCCTTAAACTCCATGAGTAAGAAATTATAATAATTCCTCCACATGAAGAGGTTTGTAAATGTAAATTCAGAAATTTCTGGTGGATATTTTTGAAAGTACTCATCAAATAGTGTTTTGTGAGTTATTTCAATTGGTTTTCCCGTGCTAAGATCCATGGTTATTTTATTATTTAAAGAACTTTAAAAAGATTATTCTTTTATTAATTCTATTATTGCTTTAATAAAATTTTCCACATCTATTAGTTTTTCTTTTGTAAAAACAAGAATCTTAGAATTATCAATTTTAGCATATCCATGAACAAGGACATTTCTGAATCTTGCCATATTGGATAATTCTTTACTCAATTGAGTTTTTAAAATATCATTTTTTCCAAGAATCTCAAACATTTCAGCATAACTTTCGGCTCTTTGAAGGCCTTTACCAGAAATTATATGCGACGCAATATCAATGCAAGCTTCAATTATTTCAAATAGTGAATATTTAATAGCTTGAACATCTTTATAGCTACTTAAAATTTCAACTTCACTCTTTTCTTTATATGTATTTAAAAAGGTAATATTTCGTTCAATAATATCTATTTTTCCATGAATTAATTCTCTATCTATTTGCATATCTTAACTCTCTCATCTTATCATAAATTTCGAAATGTGGCTTAATATCTAAATATTCTTTCATAACTTCTGCTTCAAATTTAATTCTTTTGGTCTCATCACTCGAGCAAATAATTTTAGAATTTTTAAGCATTGAAAAAAGAAATCTTAAAGGTTTGTCATTTAAAATTCTAACATCTACTGGTTTAATCTCCCCAAAAGTATCTCTAAGCTTTTTTTCTAATTTTCCAGCTATTTTTGCTTCATACATTAGTTTCGGTTTAAAAATATCGCTAATTAATAATCCAACATCAATATCTTCATATAAATCACTGTATAATACAGAACCATAAAGATAGGATGCGATAATCTCCTTATTTTCTAATAAAATTTCTGTTAATACTTTCTTTATTTTTTCAACATTCATTTTATAATAATTCTAATGTCCTTTCAATTAAATATATTTTATGGGAATAAACAAAGAATTTTTCTTTTTCTCAATTAGAAAGTACAATTTTGAATTAGATGAAGAATTTGGAAATTGGTTTATTTATCAATTGAATTTTAGAAAGAAAATTAAACGATAAAAAAATAAAAAAATAAGAGAATTTAGTAATTAATCATCTATAATTTTTGAACGATCAAATCAGCCATACGGTTCGAGAAGCCCCATTCATTATCAATATGGTCTTTTTACTAATTGTAGCAAGATTACCACGAGACTACGCCAACCATACTCCCTATAACTTTTGTCCATAGTGAAGAGAAAATAGAACTCGCTGGATTTCCTATTATATCGCTACTTACAATCGCATCGTCAGTATATTCTAAAATTCCTTTTAATTGTCCATTTGCATATTCTTTCATTTTATTATTAATATCTGTTGCTGTCGCTCTTTTTTCTACATTACATTTTAAATCTACTACTGATCCATCTGGTGTTGGGACACGCATTGCTATACCATCTAGCTTACCGTTCAACTCTGGAAAGACTACACCAATTGCTTTTGCCGCTCCAGTACTTGTTGGTAAAATATTTGCAGCGGCGCCTCTTCCTCTAATCATCTTTACAGGATCTCCTGCTCGTGCGGTATCCACAGTTCTCTGATCACCGGTGTATGAGTGAATTGTGGTCATAATACCGCTTTGTATTTTATAATTGTCATTTAACACTTTTACTACAGGACCTAAACAATTAGTAGTACAGCTCGCCATACTGATAATTTTATGCTCATTAGTTAATTTATCATCATTACACCCGATAACGACAGTAAAGTCTGGATTAACGGCAGGTGCACTGATAAGGACTCGTTTAGCCCCTGCTTCTAAATGCTTTGCGGCACCTTCTCTTTTAGTAAAGAATCCAGTACATTCTACTGCTACATCAATATTATTACTCGAATGTGGTAAATTTGCTGGATCTCTCTCAGCTGTGATTGGAATTTCTTTCCCATTCACAACTAACGCATTTTCATTAGACTCGACAGTACCCTGAAATCTTCCAAATACTGTATCGTATTTTAAGACATAAGCTAGATATTTGGGTTCAAACAAATCATTAATGGAAACAACTTCGATATCATTGGGATATTTTTCCGATAACGCGCGAAAAAAATTGCGCCCAATCCTTCCGAATCCATTGATCGATATTCTTTTAGCCACTTTTTATCACTTTATTTTTTTTTTATTTAATTCTTTATATTAGAAATGACAATCTAAATATGTGGTAGATAGTTTTTTAATTTTTTAGTTTTATATTTTTCAGCATCAAAGATTATAGTTATTATAATTTAAAGGAGATTTTTATAGAGAAAATCGAAGAAGTAATTTTTAAAAAGAGAGATAATATGAGGTATGTGTTATTTAGTTTTATAGATCATTACTGTTCGTGATTCATCTTCTTTAAAACCAAATTTCTTATACAAAGTTAACGCTTTTTCATTATTAGCCTCAACACCTAACTCGATCTTTTCACATCCCTTCTCAATAAGTGATTGAATGTTAGATGCCAGCAAGCATCTTCCAATTCCCCGGTGCTGATAACTTGGAAGAACACCTAATATTTGTATAAGACCAATCGTTTTAAATTCTGGATTGATTTGAGAGGTGCAAACCCCAACAAGTTTTTCTTTGTCATAAGCAAACCAATGTTCAATATCATATGCTTTCCATGCTTTCTTAAGGATTAATTTGAATTCTTTTTCTGAATAAGGTCTGAATCCAAAATGTTCACTAAAAGCTTCATTATGCACATTAATATAACTCGCTATATCAGTTACATCCTTACCTGAATGAATATTAATGCCAGGTGGAACGTTTATTTTGGGAGGTGGGTCAGTATCCTCTAAAAATATCTCCCAATTATAATGAACTGGTTTTAATCCCATTTCATTGAGCTTTCTTTGAAGTGGTGAATCTGTTAATTTATATTTTTTTAAGGAAAATCTAATCTCTGGGCCATTTTGTTCATTTTTGATGTTTAATATCGATTCAAATAATTCTACAAAAATAGTTGATGTAAAATATTCTGGTATTACCTCAAATGCTAACCGCCAAGAATCTCGCTTAGAAGATTTAAGAAGACCACTAAAATCAATTATTTTTCCTTCATTATCTTCTGCAACCAAAAAATCACGGGAAAGAATAGTCTGCTCACCCTCGAATGCTAATGCTGCATTAAACAGGTCTTCATCCATCCCCAAAGCAGGATTATCATACTTAAGTACTCGATCCAGTACCTCTACAACTCTAGTCTTGTCATTTGATTCAAAAGGTCTAATTTTCATGATAATTCATTTACTATTGAAATTTTTAGATATTTCGTGGAATAATATATCTAATTTAATAAGATTAATTAAGTTCAATATACTTTAAATTAGAATTTAAGTTAAAGATCTTATGAGTATTCAAGAAAATATAATATATGAAGTGAGAGGACGTATCGCTATAATTACATTAAATAGACCCGATAAAGCAAATGCCTGTAATATTTCGATGTTAAAACTGATACATGAGAAGTTAGTAGAAGCAGATAAACATGAAAAAGTTAAATGTATTATTATTAAAAGTGTTGGCCAGAGATTCTTTTCTGCGGGGTATGACCTTAAAGAAATACAAGGGGCTCCTGAAAAAGCAGTTAAAGTAACAGAGTGGGGTAGAAAAGTCAATGAAACTATTCTTCTCATGAAGAAACCAGTAATAACTCAAGTTCAAGGCATTGCTGTTGGATTTGGTGTTTTACTGATACTTGCTTCTGATTTAAGGATCTTTGCGGATAGACCTAAGGATGAGTTATATATACAATTACCCGAACTCTCTATTTCTGCCTTCCCGCAGACTGGAGCAACCCTTTTACCATTGCTGGCTTTTGGATTATCTTACGCAAAACAGTTACTTTTTACTGCAGATAGAGTTAGTGTGGAACAGTTAAAAAATATTAATTTTCCAACGAGAGTTTTTCCACTCGATCAAATTGATGCTGAAACCCTTAATTTTGCTAAAAAAATAGTCAAATATCAAACAGAATTTATCTTCTTTACAAAATCCATGTTAACGATTATGAATAAAGTCTATATTAAATCATGCCTCGATTTAGAAGACGAATGCGGGAAAGCTGCTTATGCTACAGAAAAGAAATCTATGAAGGAGCTGGATGATTTTATAAAGAATTTACATCAAAAATATCCCTAAGTAATAAAACTTTTTTTCTCTTTTTATAAATTATTAATCCATTCA
Organism: Promethearchaeota archaeon; assembly: GCA_016839585.1. Taxonomy (GTDB): domain Archaea; phylum Asgardarchaeota; class Lokiarchaeia; order Sigyniarchaeales; family SOKP01; genus Loki-b32. Next base: position 40,527 of record JAEOTZ010000018.1, on the reverse strand, counting down.
ATTATTCTCTTATCAAATAGGACTTGCTCTTCGAGCATTGGCCAATGACCACTTTTCTTAAATAAATAATGCGTTAAGTTTGGTATTTCATTTATCAAATTATCCCATAAGATATATGGTGCACTATAATCATAGCGACCCATAGATAAAAACTTAGGAATTGTTATATTCAAGATTTTTTGAGTGGTATCCTTCCCTCTAATAATTTTAGAATAGAAATAATTAAATGCATCCATGTTGAGTTCAATTCCTCGCCAGATCCATGAACAATCATAAGTAGGATCATACCAATAAATAGGAGCATTAGCTACATATTGCAAAGCAAGAGCTTTTGTAGGAGATACAGTGCTCAAAAATTCTTCTGTAAGGGGTTCATTATTTTTTCTCTGAATCATTTTTCTCTCTTTCGATGCATCATATTCCAAGAATTCTGAACCTCTTTTTAAATTTTCATCAGTCATGTTTGGTGGAAAAGAAGCAATCATAATAATATGGGATGTTCTCTGTGGATAATTGAAAGCATATTCGAGAGCAATTATCCCAAATGCTGAGTGCCCCAATACAGCAATTTTTTCAAAGCCTAATGCAATGCGTATTTTTTCAAGATCTTCAACTATTATATCCATTGATATATTATTTACATCAATAGAAACCCCAGGGATAAATATTTTAAAATCCACGAAAATAAATTTTAAATGCTTCTTTATTTTGCTGGAAAAAACAGGTTGGTAGAATTTTGATAACATACCAATAACTAGGCAAGGAATTCCCTCCCCCTCGATGATGTAATTGAGTTTAATACCATCGACTGTTATAAAACCCGAAATATCGCCCGATTTAGAGTTTTGATTGATCATATAATAATCACTAGAATGCTAAAATACATTCTAATTAATAATAAGGAAAATTGTAATTTAATTAGATTAACCTTCATCTTCAGTTTCTTCTTTTCCCATTAATCGCATTACGGCATCAGCAAGTTTATTCTGGCTACGGCTCATAATACCTTTTATTTTTCCCTCTTTCCCTAGAACACGTAGCATAATACCATTCCATACTGAAGAAGGTTCTCCTTTGACTTGTTTAAATCTATCTCGATGTACTTCAACACTTATGTTTTCATAATTTTTTGATGCTTCTGTACATTTAAAGCATAAAATACACTTATCTCTATCTACCTCAATATCTTTATCTTTTCGGGTCATAGCTCCAACAGAACACTCCTCTGCAAATTGATCTATGACTTTTGTATCCCCTTCATTACACGTAATCGTTATGCTCCCTTCAACCACCTTTCGAACTTTATTTCCATTCTCCAAAGTTCGAACTTCTTCATCAAATTCAGCAAGAGAGCCATTTTCTACCAATAAAATCTTATTTTCTCCATTGATTAAAAGTTCTAGTGTATATCCTGGACATATCCATGAGCAACTACCACACCAAATACATTTCTCAGTATCAACTACAATCTTTTTCTCGGATTCAACTCCCATTTCTTCTGGAGTGCCGATAGCTGTTTTTTTGAGAGGTTCATCATAGATAGATACGGTTACAGGACAAACTCTGTGGCAGAAACCACATTCAATACATTTTGATTCGTCATATTTAAGAATCATTTCCATGTTTAACATTTTATGAATATAATGAGTGATGTTCTCATCAATTTCAATTGCTTTTTTAGCCGGTAGCGACATAATTCTTCAATTTTATTTGAAATTTAGTAATTAATAGTTTATAATTTAAAAAATATAATAAAGGTTTATCTTTCAATCAAACCTTCTATCTATGTTATGAAACTTATATAAGATCCGAGGGTAATATTGGCTGAGCTAGGAGTTTTTTAAAATCAGAAGGAGAAGGACGTTCTCCAAATTTCTTTTTAATCAACATTTCACCTATAAAATAATTAAAGACATAGGTTGACCATAAAGGATTGCGAATGAACAGTAAGTTTTGTCTAAGACGCTCTTCTATAACAAAACCAAAATCTAATCCATATTTTATTAATTGATCATCAGACCAACCGTCTACATGAGCGTGAATTGCTAAATTATTCATTAAAGCCCAACGATTCTTTTTAGCCTCGATTTCACTTACCAATACATCTAAAGAAAATTCCTTTTGGGGATCTGGACATAATTCTTCAAGACCTATTTTTACCTTTTCACGTTGAGAAAATAAGACATCGAGTCCTGTGTTTCCAATACCCTCTGCAATTACACATTCAGGTGTTTGGTTTAATAATATACTATGTTCAAACCGTTGTTCTTCAATATAAAGTAATTTTTCTTTAACAACATGCTCAGTATGATGACCAGGGTATCCCTCATGAGCAGCAGTTAATAAAATTCTAGTCCAAGCATTGGGAATATCAGTATTTACATCTATTCTAGATTTAAAGTTACCTAAATACCAGTTATATGCACCCCAAGGTTCATTTTTGACTATTTTGATGGTAAATTCTTCTTCATTAGGTAATAAGCCAGGAAATAATTCTAGTGTACGTTTACGCACAATTTCACAAGCTCTTCTAAAAATTCCTTCAATTTTATTTTCAGGTACAGCCCTCCGTTTCTGAACTATATCCATACGTTCAGCTAGACTACTAGATCCTTCATATATACTATCTAACTCTTTAGCTACATTATAAAATACAGAATCATCAATTAACTCTGGTTTAATATCGTATAATCTATTAACTTTCTCTAAATATGGAATTTCATGTCCATTAAGTATCTCTAATGAAGTTTCCATGGCTCCAAGCATTTTTCCTAGGAATCTGATACGTTCTTTAATAAAATCTTGATTAGGTAATTCCTTTTGAAGTGCTTTACATTTATTAAGTAAATCTTTAGGGGAGTGTGGTTTCTCTTTCTCAACAGTATATTTCAATTCTGGTGGTCCAAAATAAGCATCGATATACCCCTCTATTAGTTTCCCTATTCGGAGACCAAGAAGTAAATAATTTTTGCCAAAGTCATCTAACACCATACATAAAATCTAATCTCTTAAAATATAAACTTTTTGAGCTATAAGATTTGAAGAAAACATTATAAGTATCTTTGGAATTTTTCATCGAATATTTTAGTTATTATTGTTTTGAGGGATTTTAATTTCACAAAACAGGCTTGAATTATCAACTTCCACTATTTTGGGCTCAATATGAAAATTAGAAGTTAGTGATAAAAATTCTTCTGGACCTATGGTGGTTGCTGTGAAACCATCCTTACACACAATAATCTCATTCTGAGTTTTTTCATAATCAATTTCTCCAATTAAACCATATTTAGATTGTATTTGAAACCATTTTAATCTATCTTCCCAAAATTTATCGGAATAACTAGAAAAAATAACATATCCATTAGCTTTAGTAACTCGAATACTTTCTGCTATTAATCTAATTTTATCAATATGAAATGCAGATATTCCATTTTGAATACATATCACTAAATCAAACATCTGGCTACGAAATGTTAAGTTAGCCGCATCTATTGTTAATAAAAAACAATTTGAAAAGCGTTTAAGCACTTTTTTTGCTAAAATCAAATTAGAATATGCATTATCAATCCCTAATACTATAGCTGCTTTAGAAGCAATTTGAGAAAGAACACGTCCATAGCCACATCCTAATTCTAAAACAATATTATTTGATCCTATCTTTTGTAAAACATGATCCACTTCTGCTTTTAAATATTTTTGAACTCTAGGTGGAGCTATATCATAACATCTTTTCAATCTTAATGCAGAAAGTTTATAATTATAATAATGAGTCATATTTTTATCTATTATCTATTTTTCAACAAGATTTGTTATAAAGATCTTTTTCAAACATGTATGTAGATCCAACAATAACTTTAAATAATTTAGATTTATATATTAATAAATATCAAAACCCTTAAATTTATGCTATAAAACTGTTTCGTAAAATTAGTAAAATAATTCTTTGATGATGGTTCTAATTAGGCATAAATCTGAGGAGAAAATAGATGAAAAATAATAATGCAAATTTTATATGTAAACCCTGCTCGTCTCCAATCTGGATTGGATGCTATTATTAAAGGTGCTCCTTTAGCCCTGATTTCAATAGCTGCAATGGTTCCTGAACATGGAGCTAAACTATTTGACTTTAAAGTTCATAAATATCTTGAACATCAATTTCGGAGAGAATTGAATAAAAGTGATGTGGTTGCTATAAGTTCGATGACACCCCAGATCTCTCACGCTCTAGAAATAGCCGAAATGGCTAAAAAACAAGGATGTATCACAGTTCTTGGGGGCTACCATCCAACATTAGCTCCTGAATATGTAGCTAAACAGCCATCTGTTGATTATACAATAAGAGGAGAAGGGGAACATACATTTAAAGAATTAATAGACTTCATTGATGGAAATAGAAAGCAAATTTCATTAAAAGATATAGATGGAGTTTCTTATAAAAATGAAGAAGGTAAAGTAAATCATAACAAGGATCGGAGATTAGAACCAAATTTGGATAATTTTCCATTACCACGTAGGGATCTTCTCCAAGATAAAAAATATATTTATTTAGGAACAAGAGTAGCACAAATGGAAACTTCACGTGGTTGCCCACATTCATGTAAATTTTGTTGTATCACTAAAATGTGGAAAGATCATTATCACTATATAAGCTATAGGACCAAGAGTTTGAATCGAGTAATGCAGGAAGTTTACGATATTGACTGGAAAAATGATTTCATCTTTTTCTGTGAAGATAATTTCACAATTAAAGTCAAGAGAACGAAAAAAATTCTCGAAACTTTAATTAAATCTGGAGTTCCTAATAAAATGTATTTCTCATGTCAATCTCGCGTAGATACCTTATATCGAGATCAATGGTTAATTGATCTTATGCATAAGGCAGGGATGAGACAAGTCTTCCTTGGAATCGAATCTGTTCATCAACAAAGTCTTGACGCCATGAATAAAAAGAATACTACTCCTGAGATGGCGAGAAAAGTTGTCGCGATGTTACAAGATCGTGGAATATCGATTTTTGGAGGTGTAATAATAGGTTTTCCAGGAGAAACCAAAACAATGGTTCGGCAAAACATCCAATTTGCAAAATCACTTAATTTATCTTGTATCCAATTTACTCCAATAACCGCCTTTCCAGGAACTTCGTTCTATGATGAGATGAAAGAAAAAGGCATGATTACAAGCAATAATTATAAGCATTACGATTTATTCCATTCAATGATGCGAACTGAACAGCTTACATCGAAAGAAATGTACCGATTAGTTGGTGAAGCGTATTCTGCTTACTACCTTAGAGGGTGGATAAAATCTCAAGCAAAAAGATATATGAATCCATTTGGAAAATTTGGATGGATGACTAAAAATCTTCCGAGATTCGCTAAAACAGTAGTGGTGAGTGGATTAGAAATGCTTCACAATATGGGAATGACGAGTTCAATGATTTCAGAAGAATTAAATGATATTATGACCCAAGCTAAAATTGAAGATCAATTAAAAATCAATAAACATAAAAAACCTGAAGAGAAAACAGCGAATATTATAGTAGCTCAAGAACCAAGAAAAACAGCAGAAATTACTAATGGTCAATAAAAAACTCTAAACTAAAAAGTAGTATTAAAAAATTAAAATTTAAAAAAATTGCATTTAACTTTTTTCTAATTCCATCTCAGCAATTGCCTTTCCAGAACGGAAAGGTATATCATCTACACTTTCTCCAGATGAATATTTAAATTTTTCTTTAAATACTTCATTTAATGATTGAAAGTATAGAGATAATGGTAAGTGCTGTGGACAGTTATTATCACAATTACCACATTCAATACAGCGGTCTGCAACATGAGCAATCCGAGTTAATTGATACGTTTCTTTATTAATTATTTTCTCTTTTCGTTTCTTTTGTAATATACAATCAACACAATAACAAACTGGGCATCCACGAATACATGTATTACACATAGTACAGCCTTGAAGCTTAGCCATCTTTTCTTCTTGTGAAAGATTTCCCCATTCTTCTAAATCTTTTGCTCTTTTAGCTATTGCATTCTCTTTAATTTCCTTTATCTTATCCATATGGGACTTTTTAACATCATCTGGAATGGCTTTTGTTTTTATTTTTGACTTTTCTAATACTTCATTCCCTTTGTCAGAATACACTTTTAAAATAATTTCATCTGAATCTATTGGAATTCCTAAATCACTAATTCCTAAATCTGCTACAACAGGGATTTTTTTTGTACATCTTGAACAATTTTCTGCAATAGGTAAATCAATTTCTTTGGTTTTTCCATCATCAAATTGAAGGATTAATCCTTTATCTCCAATCTTTTCTTTCACTACTTTTGTAGGATCGATGTCTTTATAACTTCTCATTTGCCGTGATACATTTATTACCATTCCTCTATCTTCAAAAGCTATGATAAATAAATTATCTAAATTGACTTGTCTTATTTTTGCTAATTCGATTAAAGCTCTTGTATCGCAAGGTCGAGCAATGAGCGCTACTTTTTCTTTCATTGCCCCTTCTACTGATTTATGTAAATATTTTGAAGCTGAATCCGTTCTAGCATAACCGTACGAAATCAGGTTTGTTAATGGGAATCCCTTGATATCTTCTGGTTTTTCATATAATTTCGGTTGTACAGTAAACCTATCTTCTTTTTCTGTTTTTTTATCTATTCTAGTTTCGGCTCCAATTATCTTATCTACTACTTTTTCTTTTAATAATGTTTCTAAAATCTTGGGAAAATCTTCTATTTTTATTAGATAATCTGCCATTGCATCCATGAAATTCCAACTCTATATTCTTAAATTTGAATTTTTCTTAAAAAAATTCTTTTAAAATTTTCCTATATATAATTTTTTTTACCAATTTTATACTTATTAATATTTCAATTTTATGTGCTAATGGTGCAACCATTTCTTCAACTGAGTTCTCATTTTTCTAACTCAGAATCATTAGGTAACACATTAATTCTTAAGCTTCAGCTTTCGCTTTAGCTTTTTCTGGTGTGCCGCTTTTAGTACGTAAAGGACTTGGACCTAGTTCTCGAATCAATTTATCGAATTCTGTCGCTATCTTCTGGAACTTTGCACCTTCCGCGGAGCTGCAAAAAGTCATTTTTATTCTCTCTGGATTTATTCCTATAGCTTTAACAATTTCTTTCAAATAATCTACTAAACGATAAGCAAAATAATTGCCTGTTTCATAATCACATTCTTTCGGATATCATCCTGCAATTAATACTCCGTCAGCACCTCTTCCAAATGCTCGCATTACTAAATCTGCTCCAACTCTTCCTGTACAAGGAACTAAAACTGTTCTTAATGACGTTGGATACTGTGCTCGAATAGTTCCCGCCATATCTGCACCACCGTAACCTCATTTTAAACATAAAAATGCTAATATTTTTATATCATTATTTGTCATTATTTTCTACCTCTCTAATCTTCAATAGGTAATAATTCATCAATATATGCAATATACTGATTATCTTTATAATGTGCTAATTCTATAGCTTTTGACGGACATAATGATTCACAAATTCCACATCCTCTACAGCTAATAATATCGACTTGGATTAATCCATTTTCATTAACTGAAATCGCACTGTAAGGACATGCCTCAATACATTTATAACATTTGGCACAACGTTCATCTATAGGTTGGGCACGGATTAATTCCATAGTATATTTCTCATTTTTCATAGGTATACTCGCCGTAGAAGCAGCACCTTTCGCTTGACTAACCGTTAAATCTATAGATTTTTGTCCTTGACAAGAACCTGCTAAATATATACCTGGGACTTTTGTATTAATTGGATCGAGTCGTGCGTGTACTTCTTTTAAAAATCCATCTGATGTTTTTTCTATATTCATTACCGAAGCTATTTCATTTGTACCTTGAGATGGTAATGAAGCTGATGAAAGAACCACCATTTCAAATTCCATATCCATAATTGAATCTGTACCTACTGGCTCAAATTGTACTCTCAGATTCTTTGTTTTAGGATCTTCTTCAATTTTCCCTATTAAACCTTTAAGAAAGATAATTCCCGCATTTCTAGCTCTTCTGTAATATTCCTCATACATTTTTCCACCGCATCTCATATCTATATAACTAACAACAATCTCAGAATCAGGATATTCAGACATTATTAGCTTAGAATTCTTTACTGATAAATTACAACATACAACGCTACAATACTCATGCGCCTTTAAATCTCTTGAACCTACACAATTTATAAATAAGACTCTTTTAGGGCGTTTTCTATCCGAGGGTCTCATTAAATGACCTAACGTAGGTCCATTTGGTGCAAGAATTCTTTCTAATTGTATTTGAGTAATTACGTTGTCGTATATTCCATATCCATAATCATCTCCTTGATATAGATCCCACCCTGTAGCCACTATTATTGTTCCTACTTCTAATTCCACGATTTCTTCTTTTTGACTAAAATCTATTGCTTCAGTATCACAGGCATCTACACATGCGAAACATTCAACACAACAGTCTCTCTCAATATTTGAGATTGCAGGAACTGCTTGAGCAAATGCTATATCTATACATTTACGCGCAGAGAGACTTTCATCAAAGTGATTTGGCACGTATATTGGGCATACTTCAGTACACGCTCCACACCCAGTACACTTTTCCTCATTGACAAAACGTTCTTTTCTCTTCACTTTTACCCTAAAATTACCAATATATCCCTCGACCTTAACTACTTCACTATAAGATAAAATTTCGATATTTTCATGTCTATCGGCTTCAAGCATTTTTGGACCAAGAATTCATATACTACAATCATCTGTAGGAAACGTTCGATCAAGTTGGGACATTCTTCCACCAATTGTAGTTTTCTTTTCAACTAAAAATACTTTATAACCTCCGTCACCTAAATCAATAGCAGCACTTAATCCCGCAATTCCTCCTCCAATAACTAAAGCAGTTGGTTTTACTGGAACGATCTTTGTAGGAATATCTTCTAATAATTGTGCTCTTGAGATACCTGCCTTTATTAATTCAATTGCTTTTAATGTTGCTTTATCTCGAATTTCTCTCGCCTGATGTACATAACTACAATGTTCTCTAATATTAGTAAATTCCAAATATCTCTGTGGTATACCTGCTTCTTTTAAGATTCCATGAAAAACTGGTTCATGTGTTAAAGGAGTTCAAGCAGCAACAACAACACGATTAAATCCCTTTTCTTCAATTTGCTCCTTAATATATTCGGCTCCACCAGAAGTACACAAGTTTAAATATTCATAACTATAAACATTAGGTAATTCATTAATTTCTTCCACGATTTTTGGAACATCCAAAATCCCTGCTATATTAATACCTCAGCGACACACAAATACGCCAACAACTGGCTTTTCTTCGTCATTATTCTTTTGGTCTGTTTTTTCAGACAAATTATACACCTTTTTTGATTTTTTCCTCCATAGGTTTATACTTTTCTACTTTCCTATATCAAGAATTGCTAATCAAAAAATATATTTATGATCTTGTAAATAGTCTATATTATTAAAATCCAATTATTATGTAATTTCAATTATCTATCCTACAAATAATTCATAAAATTTAAAACTTTAATAATAATACTTATGAAAAATAGCTCTATGAATAATAAAAGGATAAGGTAAAATTAAAAAAAGAAATATTTTATTTTTAAGACTTTTCTAAGATTGAATTCCAATTTCTAATACATTCCTCAGAGCTCACGTTAAAATATTCTTCTATATGTTCCCAATTATCAACATGATTAAGAATTCCACCATATGCTTCATTAATAAATTCCGCAATGTTATACTTATGCTCTTCTTCTGAAGAATAGATTTTTAACTGAAATCCGTGCTTTTTCATTGTTAATCCCGCTCTATTATTGAGTTCAATGTATAATTTTTTTGTAGGAGCAAGAATATAATACTTATGTACTTTCTTCTCAATACCATACCCAAAGAAAAACCGAGGTTTTTCAGAAGGTTTATTGATATTTTTCAGCTTTTCGGGCTTAAGTTGATACTTTATTTCTAACATCCAAATTATAACCCTTGCAGTATCGGTAATAAATCCTGAAGTGGATCCATATAACCCAAAAAATTCAAGAGTTTTATCTAAGCCCGACGTTCTAGGACTAAATGATTTAGGTTTCCCATATAAAACCGTTAAAGGAAAGTTCATAAAGCCTAATTTTATTGCAGCATTCTCAACTTCTAAATGTTTTTTAACCATTAATTCTCCCTCTAGTTAAATATTTTTTAATTATAATAAGTACAATCACAAATATATTAAAAAAATTATAAATATTATGATTAAAGTCTATTTAAATTATCTTAACTAAGATGACACAAATTCTTAAATGATAAAAATTTTTTCTTCGGGAGAATAAATACGTAATTTTAAGATGCTTTTATGAAATTTTAGGAGGAAAATCCTCAAAGAAAACCGGTGGGTCAAATAATTGGATTTTCATTCAATAACAAATCTCATAAATTAATGGAAAAAAAAGAATAGAAAAAATTATTTAACTTTCATATTCTTGTAATATATCGCCAAAAAGTCTTTTAACAGCTTCAATACGAGTTTCTTCTCCAATCTGTTCTACATTTTTAAGTGAAATTGCCTCTTTAGGACAAACTAATATACATTGAGGTTCCTTAATTCCGGATTCTTCATCAATATACTCTTCCTTCATGTTTTCGCAAAGATCACAAATAAGTGCTTTTTGAGATTCGATGTGCAAACTGAGCACTCCAAAATCACAAGCTCGGATACAAAAAGCACAGCCATTACACTTATCGTTATCAACAATGATAGATCCTGTCTCTTCGTCTTTTTCCAATGCTTTTTCAGGACAACTGCGAACACATGGAGCATCTTCACATTTTTGGCATGCTAAGGCGATGTTAAAAACAGGTTCAATTCTTACTCTATGAATTCTTGTGTTTATGGGATTAAACTCACCATCATGGACGAAAGAACATACAGATTCACAAGTTTCGCATCCCGTACATAAATTTGGATCTACGATGATGAATTGATGCATTTTTCCTCCTCTTTTCTTAGTTGCAGCTTTTGACATTATTTCTTACCTCCTTTCTTTGCTGGTGCTGGTTTTAATTTTCCAATTACAAAATCCATTCCTAATTTTTTCAAGGTTTCATCAGTAGGAATGCCTGTTTCCTTATACCAACCTCTTGCTTCATAATAACCCGATAACAATTGTTGATATCCATCTTCCTTCAGGGTTACTCCTTTAGCAGGACCTTTTGTATGAGCCATTTTAAAGAATCTTTCTGGGGGATGGTCATCTGCTCTGGTCCACCCTTCTCTGATATTAAAACACTTTGAAAGGGTAACGATTGCATCTCCCCTTTCAAGTAATAAGGCTTCATCCATCGGAAGACCAGTTACTAACTCGTAAACTTTTGCTATTTCAGCATCATTTTCATAAATTCCACGAGTAAATTTACAGATTATAAATGAATCAATAATGCCGTAAACATCTTCGAGTTTTTTAATTGCTTTTCCTCGTTCCAAAGGTTTATCATAACCAAATCGATCAAAAGTACCTTTAGCATCGAGTCCATACGCACCATTCCTTAAATGACAAGCACCTCTAATGGATACGCTCTCCCCAACTGCAAAGGATGACATTCCATGAAGATCAAAGGCAGGCATTTCTAAACCCTTAATGTGCATGGCATAAGAACTAGCTCCTTTCTTTCCCATCTCTTCTAATTTTTCACCAGCAACTCTGGTTCCATGACCAAAAATCTCTCCAGCAAATCCTTTTCCAAGGATCATTTCTTCAGTAAATCTCACTAAATTCGTTGTTGATCCAAATGGAAGTTCGAATCCTAAATCCTCTTTAGTGATTAGTCCATCCGTATAAAGATCACAAGCCATCGCAGCAGTAACTCCTCCACTAATTGCGTCAATTCCTAAATTATCACATAAATTAATGCACTTGAAGACAGTTGGCCAATCAGCATTACCACAAGCAGTTCCAAATCCATACAATAGTTCAATATCAACACTTGCGATAAGATTTGGCCAATCAGGATGATTTTTCGGTACTCTTGCTAGGTGATCGCAAGCAATGGAGCATTGTGAGCATGCAACTTTCTTTACAACCCAATCTTCATTTAGAGTATCGCCAGTGAAGGCACCATTAGTAATTTTATCCCATGTACCTTCGCGATGATTAAACGTAGGCATCATTCCAAGTTTATTATAGCTTGTAAGTCCTGCCGGTGTTCCTTGATCACGATATTTAGCAGTTGCAGGTCCATTAGCAACTTTAATGAGTTTCTTAGCTATTTTATAAAATTCAACTGGATGAGCGACCTTTATACCTTTAGTACCTCTAAAACAAACTGCTTTGAGGTTTTTAGATCCCATAACAGCGCCCATTCCTGTTCTTCCCGCTTGTCTGTTTCGATCATTTGTAATACAACCCATTCTACTCATGCGTTCACCCGCAGGTCCTATACTCATTACTGCTAATCGTTGGTCTTGAAATTCCTCTCTTAAAAGATCTTCAGTTTCAAAGGTTCCTTTTCCTTTTAACATTTTCTCGCATGGGACTAAATAATAATCATCATCGTCAACAACAAAATATGAGAGTTCAGGTACTTTTCCTTTAAATACAATTGCATTAATTCCAGCACGACGAGCTTGAGCTCCTACACTTCCAGAGGAAATCGACATGCCAAACATTCCCGTTAAAGGTGATTTCGCAAACAAACCATATTTTGAGCTAGTTGGTAAGATGGTTGTAGGGAAGGGTCCCTGAGCATAAACTAAAATATTATCTGGGCTAAGAGGATCAACTCCTGACTTAAGCTCGTCGAAGAGGATCTTAGCGCCGAAGCCATAACCTCCAATCCAATCTCGGCAAAATTCATTAGATAATGTACTTTTTTCAATTTTCCCAGTTGTTAGATCGACATCCAGTCTAACTTGTGAATATCCTTTCACATCATCTGGTAAAGGTTTTCCTTTAGCTTTACTCATGTTTTTCACTATAAATTATTTTATATTTTGATAAATATGCTAGTATTTATTAGGTTATTTATTACACTAAATAATTCATTTGGATATATTTTTTGATAATTGAACATTGTATTTGAATATAAATTAATTAATTAAACACTCAATAAGTTAAACTATGATTAAAGTTAATGACGATCAATTACCAAAAAATTCTATTGAAGCTCAAGGTTTATTAATTAAAGCCATTTTTAATAAATTCGGGAGAAAATCATTATCTGTTATTAAAGATGTTTGTAAAATACAAGGGCGAGCATTAGGGTTAAAAATTACTAAGAAATTACCTGACAACAGATTAAGTACTGTAGCTAAGGCATTTTCAAAGAGTCTTGATCCAAAATCTGTTAAGGTGATTTCTATTTCTGACGAAAAATTCCAAATTCAAGGAACTAAGTGTCCTTTTTGTTTGGAAAATACATCAAGAGAATTATGTGAAGCAACGATGGCAATTGATCATGAATATTTTCGTACTGCCGTAGACAATCATATTGAATTGAAAATAATAAAAACTCTCGCTGCAGGAGATCCCTATTGTGACACTATTTATGAACTAAAAAAATAATAATTTTTTCCTATAAGAACATCTTTAGGACATGCTGTTAAGCTGTAACTACAATAATTATTGTTTAATAAACTTTCAATGCATTTTGAGCAATCGATTTGTATGATAATAAATTTAATTTAAAAACTAGATAGAATAAAGACAATTGTTCGTTATAAAAAAGAGATTAAAATTAAGTTATGGATCCATAGTTTCTTCAGTTGATCCAATTACCCATTTTCTAATAGATGTTATTTCATCTATTTTATTCTTAATAAAATCTTCAGTTAATTGATATGCTTTGTCATCTGTGTATTGTATTGGAGGATGTTTCATAAAGTAAGCTGAAGGTCGGTATAATACACCACCTTGATCTCTATCAAGTGCTAACTTTAAACATCTTATTGCATCTATTACAACTCCAGCAGAATTTGGAGAATCCTCTACTGAAAGGCGTAATTCTAAATTAATAGGTATATCTCCAAAAATATTTCCTTCCATTCGAATAAAACATACTTTATTATCTCTTTGCCAAGGAACCCAATCACTTGGTCCAATATGAATATTTTCATTTTCTAATCGGATTGCTGCTTGAGATTGAACTGCTTCGGTTTTTGATTGCTTTTTAGAAACTAATCGAGTTCTATCTAGCATATTAAGAAAGTCTGTATTCCCCCCTGTATTGAGTTGATATGTACGCATAAGTCTTACTCCTCTTTTCTTAAAAAGATTTGTTAGGATACGATGCACGATTGTTGCTCCTAATTGAGATTTAATATCGTCTCCTATTAATGGTATGTTTTTTTCTTTAAATTTTCGAGCCCATTCTGAATTACTTGCAATAAAAACAGGCATACAGTTTATGAAACCTACTTTTGCTTTTAAAGCACACTCTGTATAAAATTTTACTGCTTTTTCAGACCCTACTGGAAGATAATTTAAAACCATATCTGCTTTTGAAGTTTTAATCTCTTGTACTATTTCTCCTTGCGTTGATTCTTTTTGATTAGATAACACAAAGGAAAATTTTTCATCATGATCTTGCATATGAGTTGGAAAACTATCTAACACACGGCCCATTTTAACAATAATATTTGTTTTAGGTATATTTTTATAGAATTTTTTGGTACAGTTAGGTAATTGGAAAATAGCATCTGAAACATCTTTACCTACTTTTCTATAATCTATATCAAAAGCAGCAACTACTTTAATATCACCAGGTTTATAGCCCCCAATATCCCAATGCATTAAACCAATAGCATCCGTGGTCGTCTTATTTTTATAATATTGGATTCCTTGAATTAAAGCACTAGCACAATTACCTAATCCTATAATTGCAATTTTTATGTTACTCATACTTACTCACTTTTGTGATTTTTGAATTTGAATTTTTAAATTTTATATTATCCTCATTTTTTTCTCATTATTTGAATATTCTATATACTCAGTTGTAGTTAGACCAAAAGGATAAAACTTAGTAGATTTATTAAAAAGTCTTTTTAGTTGACAATATTTTTGATAATTATCGATATCTACCCAAATAGTATTCGCAAAATCATAATAACTAACGTTTAAATCTGAATTAAGTGCTGATAAAATAACATTTGTAACGCCAAATTTATCAAAATTTGATTCAACGTTCTGGCAAATATTTTTGATAATTTTAGTTTTTAATATAAATACTCCCATATCTAAACGATTATAATATGTCAAATCCTTTCCAATATCAATAATAAAACAATTCTTTCCAGATACTTTTGTTGCATCCTTTCTGTCATAATAACCTTTGATATACATAGGGTCCGTTGCTAAAAGAATATCTTCTCTTCTATAGTTCTTTATCATCTGAGAAAATACATTTTTTGAAAAAATATGATCAGCCATAGATAATAAAGTATATTTAGAAGAAATTTTATTAAGACCTAGAAAAAGGCTATATCCATTTTCTCTATCTGGAATCTTATTTTCAATAATATCTAGTTCAAGATTCTTTAAATTTATCCATGATGGATCTATATATTTTAAAATTTTTCTTTTGTATTTCATTTTATCATAAATTTTACTAGTAACGATCTTTATTTCTCTTATTCCTGCTTTAATCATTCCAGCAATAATATATCCTAAAATACTCGAATTCTTTAAACTTAAAAAATACTTTTTAAATCTTTTATCCATAAAATCAAATCGACTGGAACGACCTGCAGCTAGAATTAAACCTTGGAATTCTTTCCTATCAATTATTTTAATTTACCTCTTCCATTGTTATTTCTAAATCGCATTTTCTGATCTCGAATTTAATTTCATTATTTTTACACTCTCTATCAATTCCTAAATATTATAGGGGAAATGATTAAGATCGCTAAATTTAAAAAACTTAATTTTCGTGTATTGTTTTCTTAATCGTAAATAGTTGGATATATCCATAAAAAGTTAATTTTTTCATTTCAAAAAATCTACAAAGAAATTTTTGAATTTCTTTAATAATTAAAATCCTTTATCAACTACTGTATTAATATTATCAACATTTATAAAAGTTTTAGCTTTTAAATCAAAAGATAGATATCTTTTTAATTAAACAAAGAGTTGTTTTAATTAACAATAACTCTAAAAGAATTTAGATTTTACCAAATTGATAAAAAAGTTTATAAAATACTTGATCGTTCTAATAAAAATTTCCAAGGGTTTTTATTGTTATTTTTAGTTTATTTTAAGTTTTTCCCATAACCTTATTCTGTAAAAAATCTAGACTTTGCATAGTATCTTTTAGTGAATTATTTTCAATAATTAGATATTTTTTTTTTAAGCATTGTACTTTTAAAAATAATTCTTTAATTAGAATTGTTCCCTTTTCTAAACTTCCATGTGTATCTTTTCCAAAATTGTTAGATAAGTGAATTGCAATTATAGGAAGATCACAGATAGATTCAATATCTTCTATTAATGTTTTAGAATCAGAATAAAAGGTATTAAGATGTCCTAAGTCAAGTAAAAAGTATAAAGAAGGGAATAAGTGATTATAATAATGAATATCGTTTATGTTTTCAATCAAACCTGCAGTCATAGATTTTTGACGATTTTCAATAGCCAATGGAATTGAATAAGAGCTAGTGGTTTGCATTAATTCTGATATTGTTTTAAATTGTTGTTTATGAGCCCTTTCCTTTATAGAAGGAATTTTATAAAAAGTATCACTTATTTTTCCTGTATGTACAACAATATAAAGAGGTTTCCATTTCTTTACAAACTTTATCTCCTTGCTTAGTAATCTACTTGAATAATCACGTATACTATTATCTAATGAGGCAATATTTACATCAATAAAAGATAAGTGGAAAGATAGTAGTAAGTCTGTTGAGTATAATTTATTAATAAGTTTTATTGCTTTGCTTCGATACTCTTGAAATTTAAATATGGGATTCTCTAACTGAATTTCACATAAATCAAGATTTAAATCAAGTATTGAATTTAGCACTTTCTTAAAATCCCAATTAGCACGAATTGAAATTCCTATCACATTGTCATAAAAGGTATTAAATCCTAAAAAATTTTAGTGATTATTAGTAAATAATTTTATATGTAAATAGTTGATAAAAATGCCGGCAAAAGGAGATGGCTTAGTTTCAAAGTATATAAATAGACGTTTTTCTCATCCATTAACTAAATTTATTTTGCATTTTTGGCCAAATTGTAACCCAAATTTAATATCTATTATATCAGCTTTAACTGGAATTATTGGTTCAATATTGTTTTTTATGAATTTTCCTCTTTTGGGAGGAATCCTTGTTCAAATATCAAGTATAATTGATGGTTCTGATGGTGAAGTTGCCCGTGCCAATGGTAGAACTTCTTTTTTTGGAGGTTTCTTTGACTCCGTGATTGATCGTTACGTTGATGTTTTTATATTTGTAGGTCTTACTTTTTATTCTCTTAATGTCCTTTTGATTAAACACGCATTTTTATTAGGAATAATTACTATTACTGGTGCCTATTCAATAAGTTATACAGCTGCTAAAGTTGAGTTAAAAAATGATATTAAATTTTCTAGAACAATTCAAGGACGTGATACTAGGTTATTTCTTGTGTTTTTAGCAGGAATTTGTGCCATCTTTACGGATTGGGCGATTCCAATATGCTTAATTTCAATTTCATTTCTAACTCATGGATCTGTTATTTTAAGAATCAATCAAATTAGAAAAGAAAAAGATTTGAATAAATTCCTTTTCTTTAAAAAATGATATCCAATATTTAAATATCATCTTTAGAAATAATAGCTAACTTAATTGAGTATGTTAAATCTTTAATTAAAGACTTTTCAATCTATATTATAAAAAGAAAAATTATTTTTTATTAAGTCCTACAGGACATATTTTAAGGCAATAACTACAATAATTATTATTTAATAAACTCTCGATGCATTTTGAGCGATCAATATGGGTAATTACACCTGAATCTTTTTGTATTGGTTCTACATATATTGCTTCTCCTTTACAATTTTTTACACAAGCTCCACATCCTTTACAAAATTCTTTCAATTCATCGAAATCTCTTTCTTGAGTTTTAATTATCTCAGCATCAGTTGTAATCATGCTCCATCTCTGTCTTGGTCCAAATTCTGGAGTTATTATTAAACCATTTTGTCCCATTACACCTAAGTTTGCTGCTACAACATGAGGTCCGTCTAAAAGTTTTCCTCCAAAAGGATGGTGTGCCTCACTTTTATATTCTTGTTCTTTTAAGTATTCTGTTAATTCAATTGTAATATCTCCTAATACTTTAAATACCCGGAAAACTTCAATTTGACATATTCCACTAGGAGCTGTTTTAATTTTATCCCATTTCATTTCCATTCCGAGAATTATAGCATTTTTTCCGTACACCTTAAGACCTTTAAATATATAATTTTCATTAACAGGAGTGTATCCTATAAAATCTACATCAAGTTCTTGTGCCTTCTTTTCAAATTCAGACCAAAAATCGGGTGAAACTTTGGTCTTCGTATTATTCTCATTTCCATACTTTGTTTTTCTTGAATTTTGAAATCCTTTAAAGGTTCCCCTTATATATTTACTAAATAATTTTGCGCTTTCACGATCAAATACATCTGCTGGACCTAAACTCATATTAAATAATTCTTGAGGAATTTCAAAGACTAAATTTTCATTTTTTCCTACATATGTAGGTTCTATTCCCACTTCTGACATGCTTATCTCATTTTTAGGTTAAAATACCAAAATTTTTACTTTAATTCATATTAAAAAAAATATAAAGATAATTGTTTTAGAAATAATCCTTCTATGTATAATTGTCATTTCTGTGGTAATGAATTAGAATCAAGATTTTGTCAAAATTTTAAATAAATATATAATCACTATCATTTTTTCTTGGCAACACCAAAAATTCGTCTCCAATCTTTTAAATAGGGCAGATTTTCTTTTGCTTCTTTAATCCATGGAAGCGATCCATCCTTCCCCATATCTCTGATTAAAATATCTCTAAATTCAATTACTTTCTCATAAAAATCATGCTGAAGTTGTTCCCAATTTGAAATCTCATTGTAAATCATAATTTTAAACCCTGCTTTGCGAAGTAAGGGTCGATAATCGCTCGCTGTAGCTGGTGTTTCCCAGGTAGTAAACACAAATGACGCATCCGATTGTAAAATTCTTGCAATTTCACATATAGCCTTCATCTTATCTGGTATATACGTTAATGTATCAATACTAATTGCGCCATCATAATAATT
The DNA here is from genome assembly GCA_016839585.1 of Promethearchaeota archaeon. Lineage (GTDB taxonomy): Archaea > Asgardarchaeota > Lokiarchaeia > Sigyniarchaeales > SOKP01 > Loki-b32. Next base: position 21,186 of record JAEOTZ010000018.1, on the reverse strand, counting down.
ATCAGAGAAATTAGTTGCACAAATATTTGCAACTAGAAATTTAGCCTTATCTTTCAGTCCAAAATCTACTATTCGTTGTGACGCTAATTCAATAGCAATTTCTGAGATATCAATACCTACATATTTCGCACTCATTTCACGTGCTATCCACATTCCTGGTCCCGCTCTGCCACATCCTATATCAATGAAAGTCTCGCCTGGTTTAACATTGAGAAACTTGACGATATTGTGCAAATCAGTCATTGTTACAAAACTATCGGGATCTGCTTCTTCTGGATAATCATTGCCATAAATTTTTTTGTACATATCTCTTATGAACTGACTTTTCTTCTGTTTGTACCAAAAATTAGCTTTTTTTTTCTGTTTTAATAGATCTGGAGTCCCTTCACTCATTATATTTTTACCTTAGCAAAGCTCGATATATATGAATTTTGATATAATCACATATTAGTGTTTAAATTAAAAGTTATTTGTATCATGGAATATTTCTTGTATCGAAAATCTAAGATTTCAATCCCACTTTTAAAGATATTCCTGCTTAATTTGATTTAAAATACGAAAATTTTTACTTTTATCTAAATTAAATGTAATAAAAAGATAATGGTTTTTAAGATAATTCCTCATCGGTATAATTGCCCTTTCTGTGGAAAAGAGTTAGAATCAAGATTTTCTAAATGCTTTAATTTATATTGTCAAGGACAGAAGTTTAATAAGGGGAATTTAGTTGTATATAAGCTAAATCCTGAATTTGGAATAGGAAGAGTTGTAAAGAAGTTAGATATCCCTGCTTCAAAATCTCTTGATGATGAGGATACATTTTTTATCACGAAATTTAAAGTTATATTTAAGGATAATATTATTAAGATTATCCATCCAATTGATCTAGTCCATTATATCTTTGAACTAAATGAAAGAGTTATTATAAAACAAGGAATTGGAATTATCAATTCTGATGATTTCTTAATTAGAGATGGTTTAGTATCGTATGAATTTTTATTACCAAATGGTAAAATTACTCAAGTATTCGAACCTGATATTTATTCAAAATATGAAAGGCCATTAGAAGGTTTAATTAAAAGTAAAAGAATTGATCCCCCGCAGAATTTCCTAATTAAATATTGGGCTAACTTATTTCATTCTTACTATACTTCATATCAAATAAAATGCATAACAAACTCAAGGCTTTCATTAATGCCTCATCAAGTAAATGTGGCTCACCGTTTATCTGAGGAATATTTCCCAAGAGTTATTTTAGCTGATGAGGTGGGTCTAGGGAAAACAATTGAAGCTGGAATTTATATTAAGGAAATGATGGCAAGAAATTTAGCAGAGAGGATTTTAATTATAGTTCCAGCATCATTGCTAAATCAGTGGCAATTTGAAATGCAAAATAAGTTCAATATAGGTTTTACAATCTATGATGGAAAAAAGATAAAAGAACTAAAAAAAAAAGGGAGCTATAAGAGAGCTCATCTTTTAAGCAATCCTTTTTATTATGATAATTTAATTATATGTTCACTGCAATTTGCCAGAAATCGAAAATATATAGAATTGTTATCCCAAGTTTCATGGGATATCGTAATATTTGACGAAGCTCATCATTTAAGACGTTACTTACTCAATGCTATGACGGGTTATTATAGAGAAACACTCAATTATGAATTAGCTCGTAACCTAAGTCAAAATGCCGAAAGTTTACTTTTATTAACAGCAACTCCATTGCAACTTCATTCTTTCGAATTATACTCCTTAATTGAGCTAATACATCCGGAAGTATTTGAAAATTTTAGCGATTTCGAACATTTTAGAAAAAATATGCCATTCATCAATTTATTAGTCTCGAATCTTAACCAAATTGAAAAACTAAATAATTTTGAAATAAAAAACACTATTAAACTTCTTAAAAGTCTTCGATACGTTGATAAAAATAAAAATAATGAACAAGTTTTGCAACAGATTAAAGATGATTCTTTTAAATTAAACTTAACGAATAAAATTGAAAAAGACCATACATTATCGAAGTTCTTAATTAGAAATCGTAAGAAAAATGTATTTTTTAAAGAATTTTTGAATAAGAGGATAGTAAAAACAATAATGGTATACCCAACTAAGCAAGAACTAGACCTTTATAATGAAATCCGATTATATCTTGCTCAAATTTATAACGCTTCGATAAGTAAGGAAAATGCCGGAATAGGATTTGTAGTTACAACCTTACAGAAATTATTAACTAGTTCAAAATATGCTTTCTTAAAAAGTCTTGAGCGCAGATTAGAAAAAATAAATCGATTTAAGGATATTTTTCTGAAATTTGACGTGATGAAAGAAGAAGATCCTGAATATTATGAATTAGAACTAGAAGATCAAACCTTAGATTCTGAAATTATTGGATTTAAAGAATCACTATCCCAAGAACAACCAGATGAATCATTTAATATTATAAATCAAGAAAAAATTTTAAAAGAGTTTTATGAAAAGTTAAAGAATTTGCCATATGATTCAAAAGCAGATAAATTAATTGAGATTATCAATGAGATTTATTCTCAAAATCCAAATGAAAAAATTATTATATTTACTCAATTCGTAGATACTCTCCTTCATCTAAAGGATCTAATAGAGAAACAAAATGAAAGTTACTTAGTTGAAATTTTCTACGGAGGGTTGGATAAAAATCAAAAAGATGCAGTTGTTGAACGATTTCGTAAAAGTAAAAGCTTTTCAATACTTATTTCAACGGAAATAGGAGGAGAGGGTCGCAATTTCCAATTTTGCAGAATCCTCATAAATTATGATCTTCCATGGAATCCTATGAAACTAGAACAGAGAATAGGGAGACTTGATCGAATAGGACAAGGATCTCGCGAAGTTTATATTTACAATTTATTTATGGAAGGTACAATCGAAACAGATGTAATTTCCGCTTTACTGAAAAGAATTAACTTATTTGAGGAATCCATAGGAATTTTAGAACCAATAATAGGTAAAATTGAAAAAGATTTTAAAAACTTAATTTTCATTGGAGATGAGAAGAAAAAGCGAAATATACTAAATGAATTTTATAGAACTCTTGACGAAGAGATTCAGAAAGCAAAAGAAATTGAAATGCAGTTAGATGATTTAATGATTGATAAAAAATCTTTTCAAATGGAGGGACTCATTACTTCTTTAGCATCATGTATCGATGTTAAGCTTAGTCATAATGAGTTATTTCTATTGATGAAATATTTCTTTAATGTTGATAATAGTAAATATGGATATTTAAGAATTAGCGAAGAAGGTTCTAAATCATCTACTGAAACAAAAATTTTACTAACTGAAATTTTGTCCAGAAATGCTAAATATCGCCTTTCAAAAGATTACTTAGGTACGTTTAATTTAGAATACGCCCGAAAAAAAGAAGAAATTGACTTTTTTGCCTTAGGGCATCCATTGATTAATTCAATATTAGATTATACTATGGGGAGTCTATTTCCAGGTTCTTTTACTGTGCTATTATTAAAAAGAGATTCATTACCAGAAAGGCTTGATTTAGACATTCATCAATATAAGGAACTCTACCTCTTTATTTTTACAGTTAAATTTCAAGGATATATAATTGAAAATCAAATTTCTGCAGTATTAGTTGATCAGAATGGGAATGAGCTTGAGAGGTTAACAGATTTTATTTTAAATATTGAAAATTTTGACAAAATCTTTAATTTCAACGAAATGAATCATGAAGTCGATTTAAATTATAAAGATATTGACGCCCTTTCTAAAACTGCTAAAAAAATTGTAAAATCAAAAACTTCACTCTGGAAAAATGAAATTAAAATTTTAAATGACAAGTTATTTGATTTAGAAAGGAGCAAAAAGGAAAAAATATATGCTCATAAAAGAAATGTCTTATTTTTCAAATTAGATTCTTTAAAACAAAGATTAGAGAGAAAAAGAAAAAATAGGCCCACAGAAAGACAGCTCCAAAATATTAATAAGATGTCTGAAGAAACTAAAAAGCAAGAAAGGTTGGATAAAATTCAAAAATTGGAAGAAGAAATACGGTATATTGAAAAAGACATGCAAAATGTAGAAAAAAAATTAGATGATTTATCCTTTGAATTTGAAGATCTCAAACAAGAAATGCTTAAAAGAAATCTAGCTAAATTCTACACAAATTTATTATCATTTGCGGTAATTAAATTGACTTAACCTTAATCTTTAATCATTTGATTAACCAACTCAAGGAAAGCTTCTTCAATATTATCGCCTGTTTTTGCTGAAGTTTCAATATATGAAGCATTTTCTTGCTTGGCAAACCATTCGGCAGCATTTCTATTAACTATTTTTCCAATTTCTGGAAATAAATCAACTTTATTACCAACTAATATAAAAGGTATTTTTGTTCCCATAATTAAATACATTTCAAAAAGCCAAGTCCTCATCTTTTTAAAGGTACTTTCTCTCGAAAGATCAAAAACTAATAATGCCCCATTTGCACCCTCATAGAAATTTTTATGCAGAATTTTAAATCTCTCTTGACCCCCAATATCCCATATTTGTAGATAGACTGCCTTTTTTGGTTTTATTTCCAAGGTTTTCGATAAAAAATTTGCTCCGAGAGTTAGTTTATACTCCAACTGGAATTCATTTTTAACAAATCTATATAATAAACTCGTTTTTCCTACAGCTGAAGGCCCGATTATGATAACTTTATACTTGTACATAAATCTTTTGAATTTTTTTCTTTATTCCTCAATTCTTAATATTTATATCAACTTAAATAATCATCTAAATAATTTTTGCTCCTATTTTTTTGATAAGTTTTCTAAAGTGATTTCTATAAGATCCATTTTTTTCACCCTAAAAAATTCAGTAAATTTTGTTTTTAAATCTTTTTAATTACATTTACAACAGAAAGATAAGAATTATTTTCTAATCATTCTCTGAATTAATTCAATGAAAGCCTGTTCAACATTATCTCCTGTCTTTGCTGATGTTTCTATGTAAATACTTTTTTCTCCTTTGACAAACATTTCTACTTCATTTCGATTTATTAACTCACCAATTTCCGCAATTAAATCAGATTTGTTCCCTACTAATATGAAAGGTATTTTCTTTTCCATAATTTGATACATTTCAGTGAGCCATTTTTTTATTTCTATATATGTATGTCCTCTTGAAAGATCAAAAACTAAAAATGCACCATTAGCACCATCATAGAAACTTCTACGTAAGAATTTAAATCTTTCTTGACCCCCAATATCCCAAATCTGCAGCTTTGCTTTTTTATTCGGTTTGTATTCAAAAGTTTTTGTTAGAAAATCTGTACCAATAGTCAATTTATATTTTAATATAAATTCATCCTTTACAAATCTATTTATAATACTAGTTTTTCCTACAGCTCCAGGACCGATTATAATTACTTTTAATGAATATATTATGTCAGACATTTTAACCAAATTGATAAAATGAGCTAAATAGCTTATTTTTTATTAATGTATTTTAAATTTCTTTAATTAATTAGTTTTCAGTTATCTAATTATTAAAATTTACGTATCGCAAAACTATCTTTTAATTTAAAGAAAACCATTATTCTGGAATTAAGTTATATTTAATTCCAAATTTCTTAAATAATCTTGTTCCCCCACCTTCTTGGATAACCTTCATAGTAGCCTCTGATTCTATAATCTTCAATCCTCCTACAATATCAACGCCATAATCAAATAAGATATCTGGAATCATACTAGCGCTAGGACCAATAATTGAGATACAACGAACATTTCTTTTAAATAATTCTAAGATCTCCTCAAATGTATCATTTATTAACGCTGTACCAGTACAAAATAGAATATCCGTGGATAATTCCTTTTTATCTAACTGTTTAATATCATTCTTGATAATGCAATTATTAAAACTTGTAGAGATAGAAGGATTGTCTTCAATAATTAGGATATTTTGTGTAATTCTCCTTATCTTATGGATCATCGGCTTTACAAACCCAATAAATGTTATTTTTGTATTTTTTTCGATTTTTAGAAAGTCTATAAGATTTTCTTTGATTCTAATATATGGATTCCCCCAATCATTATCCTTAGCAATTTGAAATATATGTTGAGACACTGCATTCAATGTAGCTATTCCAATAATTTTTTTTAAGCTTGGTGGCTCATATGACCATTGTAATACTTCTAGTAAAGATCTATCGGTAAGAGATCCCGCAAAATTAATTTTATTACAATCAGTTTTTTTAATTACTCTTGGTAAAGTATAAGCTAAACCTAAGAATGGTTCATAAGAATAAGCTGTTGCTTCTACTCCTGTATAACCTAATCCGATAACCACTTTTGTAATTTTAGGTGGAACAATCTTATGATATTTATAGATTTTTTTTACTAGTTCTACAGTTTTTTCCAAAATCATTGATGATAGCTAAGAATCTTATATGTTTTTCATAAGAATAAAAATTTTTATATCTTTGATAATTAAATCTTTAAAATCAATAAAAGTTAGTATAATTCAATTAAAAAAATGTGATTTACTTCATGGATTATTTAATCATTGAAAATGAAAAAATAGGAAGAGTTAAAGCTAAGTTATTACTTGAAAAGAATCCTGAAACATGTAAAGCGATCTGGGATAGTCTTCCCTTAGAATTAGATTTGGCAAGATGGGGTGAAGAATTATATGGTCCTATTCCAGTAAAACTTGAAGAGGAAAACTCTCAAGTTGAATGTGAAATTGGAGACATTGGATATTGGCCAAGTGGAACTGGTTTTTGTATTTTCTTTGGAAGAACCCCAGTAAGTACATCTGATAAACCAAAAGCAGCCTCTGCTGTAAATATTTTTGCTAAAATAGAAGGAAATGTAAGTGTTTTTAAACAATTCTCTTCATTTTCAGGTATTGTAAAAAAAGGAGAGTAACGAGGAAGAATTCTAAATATGAAAAAGAAATGGTATAAAGGAAAAGTATTCGTAATTACAGGAGCGAGTGGTGATATTGGCAGTGAAGTATGTAGACTTTTTGCACCCTTAGGAATGAAGATGTATTTATTAGATCTTCCTGGTCCACCCTTAGATGAACTAACAGAAGAAATTAAAAATTTAGGTGCTGAATACGTTGAAAAGATGGCATTTAATGTCACCAATAGAGAACAAATAGAATCTGAAATTAAAAAAATTGGAATAAAGGAAAAATATATCGATATTTTATTCAACAATGCAGGAATAGGAAGTACCTGTTCAATTACAAATCAAGGCTCTTTTGAAGAGTATCGTAAAATAATGTCTGTCAATACTGATGGAATGTGGTTGGTTCTTCAAGCAGCATTTCCTTATATTGGACGACCTGCACCAACAAAAAAATACCCTGAAAGACGTGAAGGTCAATTGATTTTCTCAGCAAGTTCCGCAGGAAAAACTGGTATTCCCAATTTAGCAGCATATAGCATGAGTAAACATGCTGTAGTAGGTTTAGCAGATTCAGTTCGATTAGAATATCGAATGCAAAATCATAACATTCAAGTAATAACCATCTGTTCCGCTCCTGCTAAAACAAAATTTTGGGATTCTACACCAGAAATGAAGGAATGGGCAAGAAAATACCAAAAAAGAGGCTTTTTATATCAATATGTTGAAGCTAAGGATGTTGCTGAACGTGTTATGAAAGCATCACGTAAATATAAAAGAGAAGTATTTGTGCCACGATGGTGGTGGTTATTATCATATTTACAAGTAATGAGCCATAAAACAGCTGGAAAATTACTAATTAAGATTGAAAAAGAGAAAAAACATCTACATTATAGAAATTAATTCTTTTCCAGTTTTTAAAGAAAATCTCAGTGAACTATCAAAATTTTTAAAAGGTTATACCATATTTTATTTAAATGTCTAAAATGGAATATGCTATAATAACGAACAACTTAACCAAAAAATTCAACGATTTTATTGCTGTTGATAAATTGAATTTAAAAGTTAAGAGAGGAGAAATATGTGGCATAGTTGGACCAAATGGAGCTGGAAAAACTACATTGATCGAAATGTTAATTTGTGCTTTAAAACCAACATCAGGATCAGCTAAGATATTAGGTAAAGATATCCAAAAAAACCCTCTAAAAGCACGTGAAAAGATAGGATATCTGCCTGAAGACTCTGGTTTTTATAAAAGCATGAGTGGATTTAGATTCTTGCAATATATGGCAGAACTTGGAGGTATTGAAAAGTCTGAAGCTAAAAAGAAAGCAAGCACTTTTCTTAAGAAGGTTGGGTTGTCAGAGAGAGGTCATTCAAAGATAGAAACTTATTCAGCAGGAATGAAGCAACGATTAGCAATTGCTCAAGCTTTTGTTGCGGATCCTGAAGTTGTATTTTTAGACGAGCCTACGTCTGATTTAGACCCACTAGCCCGTGAAAAAGTCTTAGAAATGATTTCTGATTATGCTAGAAAAGGAAATACAATTTTAATTACAACTCACATACTTCCTATAACTGAAAAAATAAGTGATATCGTCGTAATTATCGAGAAAGGTAAAATAAAAGCAGAAGTAATTTTAGAAGAGATTTCAGAAAGTTTAGAAGAATTGTATAAAAATACTATTAAAGGCGATTGGAACTAAAATGGCATTAGAAGTAATTATTAAACGGGAGATAAGAGATACTATATTATCAAAGAGATTTATAATATACCTTGTTTTGTTATTATTACCTGTTGTACTAAATATATGGTTTTCCTGGATGATGTATGAAGATCCAAGTATCCTTCAACAGATGACTGCAATGTTTCCAGAACCACTTACCGAAATTAATCCCACGATCTGCATGATGTCCTTCATTGATATAACAACCTTCCCAATAGCATTGGTGGCTGTATTACATAGTAGTGATTTTATAGCTGGAGAAAAAGAGAGAGGAATGCTTACGCTGTTAATTTCAAAACCTTTACACCGATGGGAAATAATAATGGGAAAATTATTCTCATTTATGGTTATATTTTTACCACTCCTAACTTTAAATTTCCTCGTGATGGTGTTATCTTTCATTCTTATTGGTATTGGTATCGCTGATTTAAACATTTTAATAGGGTATCTTACTGTTATATTATTTTATGCTATTGTTTATACTTCAATTGCAGTACTTTTTTCTGTTTTAAGTAAAAGACCCTCTATGGCTAGTCTTGGAACGATCATCTTTCTTATTTTATGGATGATTCTCGATTTCCTAACTATTTATCTACCAAAAAATACTGCTGACGTTCTTAATAATATCTCTTTGTCCCATCATATTAATATAGTTCTAGGGTTTATTTCAGGAGGAGAAGCAGGAATATTTGTAAAAGGAGGGATTCCTAAAGACCCAAATATTGGCGCATTTATCTATTCCTTTTCAATGGTTGTATTGATACTCTCGATTATGCCTATTTTACTCTCAGTCTTTATCTTTGAAAGAAAAGATATTCAAAATAAATAATAATTAATATATTGCAATACCTTTTTTAGTTTTCAAATAAAAAATTCTAATCCTTTTTTTTCCTTTTATAGTTCAGATATCGCTTAATAATTAAAACGCTAAAGCTTAAAATTACCATCGCAGTAAATATAATTAAAATACCAATAGTTTTAAAATCTGTTCCTATGAGAACTCCATGGATATAAGCTAGAAATAGTGCTATGTAATTTAGTACATGAAGTAATCTCCAATTTTTAGTGATCTTTTTCCTTATTAAAGCCCCTAAAACTGCAATATATATCAGTATCAGAGCAACACGCCCTCCTAAAGACCAAAAATCATACCAAGGGTAAAACACTGGCATAAAAACAGTAATATCTACTTTAGAAATAGCAAATGCTACTGGATGAAGTGTTATCAATATAAGTCCCGCAATAGAATAGAGATGATGTATTTTAATAAACGGTTTTCCAAAAATTTTGTACAATTGGACCATAAATGGAGTCATAATAGTTGCTACAAACATTGAAGTAAAACCCATTAATGCTGCAAATCGAATAATGAAGTTGAGACCATCTTCAATTGGTTCTAAAAAGATCAAAACTAAAATGAGAATATATAAACTAATAGTAGTAGTGATTATATATATTGCTTCTTTCTTAAATGCCATATTATATCCCTATCTCAATATCTATTAATACTTTGGTTTATAATTTAAAAATTCTTATTAGAATATGAACTTCATTGCATAATATATAGAGATTATTGTGAGATTACCTCTATAATATAGAAATTCGTAAAAGTGTGCTTTCACGAAGATTCTAATCAATTACTAAAAAAAAATCTAAATTAATATTTAGAAGAATTTTATTTTTAAGATATGTTAATTTTTTCTATAATTAATTTCTCTTCGTTTATTACAAGATCTTCAAAAATCGTTGGTACATATTTCTTGAATATTTTTAAAATTTCTAATGCCATTTTTCGTATTTCCCACTGAGCGGCAGGATCTCCCCTTAATTCAATAATATGCCTCCATTCTCTCAAATTCGCGGTTAACACTAATTGACTTTCAGTTGCATTTGGAAGTATAAAACGAGCATCCTCCTTTTTAATACCTTGATCTTTTAGTTTGATGTAAGTGTCTCTAATTTTTTCCATAAGATTCACGAAAATGCTATGAGCTTTCGGATTATTTCTAACGGATTCTGGTTCAATATAATTAAAATTATTTTCATTTACATATCTTTGAGATTGCTGAGTAATTGATGAGAACCTGTGTCTTACTAATTGATGTGTTAATGCTCTTGAAACACCTGAAATTCTGAACGTAGCATAAGCATGTTCTATTACTGAAAGATGCCCCCTTTTAATAAGCATACGTACAAATTTTTTATCAGAATCTTTTCCTTGTTTATTGAAAGATAAATAGGATGTGCGTCCAGCAGATTCAATTAACCTTTCTGCATCTGGTGTAATAAATAATAATTCAATTTTCATCATTTTTCAATTTACATCAATATTCTTTAATTTCTATCGGAAGTAGAGATTTTTTACCTTCCATAAATCCTTTGAAATCATACCACTCTGATTCAAGATTTATATCTACTAGTTCATTCCATCTTTTTATATTGGTTTCAAAATATTTTTTATTCTTCAAGTTAATAATCCATCAAGCTGAAATTTAAAAGTAAATTTTTAGTACTTCTTTTTCTGAATTAGCAATTCCTTTTAATATGCAATTTTTTATATTTGAATTATTAAAATTAAGTTTACAATTCTTTGTAACAATACAATTATCCAATTTGATATTAGTTCCTACTCTAACGTTATCAAAAATAATTGTGTTAGATAGCTCTGCATAATTTCCAATTTCTGAATTATCTCCAATATAAACATAAGGACCTATAAGTACATCATCTCCAATTTTGACTTTTTCTCCAAGAATTACGGGTTCCATAAAAGTGGGATATTCACCTATATAATTTTCAATAATTAGCCCTTTTAAATGTTTTTTTAAAAAATTAGAAAATAAACTTTGGAGTTTTAGTATATCGACTTCTATTTCATTAACTAATTCTTCGATTTCTTCTAATTTCTCTTTCATTTTTTTATCGTCAATAATTTATTACAATTCTAATTTTTCAATTAATTTCGTTATATTTTCTCCTGTTTTAGCACTTGTAGTTATAACTTCAATGTTCGGATTAATTTTTTTTGCATCATCTATCATTTTTTCTACATTTGTACCTAATCTCTTAGCAAGGTCAATTTTGTTTATGACAGCAATTTGAGACATTTTAAATAGCATGGGATGTTTTTCAATAACCCATTCTCCTTCAGTTATAGAGACAATAATAATTCTTTTATCTGTTCCAAGAATGAAATCTGAAGGGCAAATTAAATTCCCTACATTTTCTATAAATATTAGATCATAATTCTTAAGATCTTTATTTTTAATTATTTGATAAATATGATAAGCATTTAAAGCACATTCACGACCAGTATTTATTTGAATCGTTTCAGCATTATGAGATTGTATTCTATCAGCATCAACTCTTGTAGTAATATCTCCGCATATTACTAAGATTCTATATTTAGAAGCGATAATTTCAACAATTTTTTCTAATATTGCAGTTTTACCCGCGCCAATAGCTCCCACAACATCAATAGATTTAATATTATTTTTTCTTAATTCTTGATTTATTTGCAAAGCTAATAACTCATTATCTTTCTCAACCTCTTTCTTCGTTTGTACTACAAGATCTCTATCTTCTTCTCTCGCTAAATTTATGCTTTCAAGCTCTTGTATTCTAGTTATTACTTTCTCTTTTTTATTGGGCATGAGGGACTATAAAATTTATAAATCAAAAATTAGAATAGGAATTTATTGTTTTTAATTATAAATCTAAAAAAAATTTTCCTTTTATTTAAAATTTGTATTTATTATTAATATTCATAAAAACCTTTTCCAGATTTTCTTCCTAAAAAACCCTTATCAACCATCTCTTTGAGGAGTTGAGGGGGTTTATCTTCGGGATCACCACTTTTATGATAATATGACATTTCAATGTCGTAAATAACATCTAAACCAATATTATCCATAATCTGAAAGGGTCCTTCGTCCATACCAGTAAAAATCTTCCAAGCTTGATCAATGGTTTCCACTTCTGCATTTCCACCCGCCCAGATTTTTAAACAATCCTTTTTTATTGCATGCCATATTCTATTAAATACAAAACCATAGCATTCTTTTTTAACTATAAGCGGTGTAATATTAATGCTCTCAATCCATTCTTTCCCTTTTTTAAATGTTTCATCACTCGTTTGAGTTCCCTTCATAATATCTGCCATTGGGTATTTAGTTAAATGATAAAAATGAATATTTAGCAGTTTATCTTTTCGTTCAACGACATCTTCGAATTTTGAAATAGGGAATGATGAGCTATTTGTTGCTATTATCGCATGTCGTGGAGCTGCTTTATCTATTTGGGAAAGAATATCTTTTTTTAATTCAAGTTTCTCAGGTACCGCTTCAATAATTAAATCAGCATTTTTTATTGCTCCTATAATCTTGTCATGATATGTTATCTTTTTGATTACTTTTTTCTTTTCTTTTGTTTTAATCTTCTCTGTTTGAAACTTTTTTAATTTCTCCATTGCTTCAGAATTTACATCGAAAATGTGGATATCATAATCATGTAGTGCTGCTTGAATAGCAATTTGTCTTCCCATATAACCTGCTCCAATTATGGCTATTTCCTTAATTTCATTAGACATTTTTTAAATCATTTTATTTTTTAGTTATTTTATTCGTTCCATAGTCTTTAAAAAATAATCATTTTCCGCTTTAGTTCCTATTGAAACTCTAATATAACCTGGTCCTATCTGACTAGATAAATCTAAAACAAAAACACCTTGTTCCTCGAGTTTTTTTCCAATATTATAGATATTAGTTTTCATTAATAGGAAATTTGTAGAACTTGGAAAAGCAATTATCCCTAGTTTTGAAACATATTTTGTTATTCTGTACTTTTCTTGGGCAACTTCATTGATATAATTTAACATATAATCCTGATTTTTTAAAGCATTTATTCCAGCAATTACACTTGGATAAGGAAGCATTATATTAAGCCCTAAAAATTTTTGTTGTATGATTTCTCCAGCAATTATATATCCGATTCCTGAGCCAGCTAAACCAAAGGATTTACTTAAGGTTCTTACAATGGCTAAATTTGGATAGTCTTTAATCATATGAGAATAAGTTATGTTGGAAAATTCAAAATAAGCCTCATCAATTAGAAATATTATCTTTTCATTTTCTAATATCATTTTAACATCCTTTTCATTTAAAATTAAACTACCAGTCGGATTATTTGGATTATCCAATATCATTAATGTTGGTTTTTTAATCTCATCAATTATTGACTCTAAATAAAATTTAAATTCTGGTTCTTTTAATCTAACCTTTAAAATTGGAGAAGATGTTTTTGGAGCGGTGTTTGAAATTAAAATAAAAGTAGGATCTGCTATAACAATTTGTCTTCCTCGTGAAAACAGGTAAATAAATTCTTTAATTAATATATCTGAACCTGAACTCAAAATAATTGAATCCTGTGGAGCTTTAGTATAGTCTGAAAGTAAATTTACTAATATATCTACTTCATACTGAGGCGTATATCGATGTATTTTATTTAGACTTAGTTTCACAACTTCAATTATCTCCTTTGGAGGAGATCTGGGCATTTCATTTCTATCTAACCTAATAAGCATTTCTTAAACCTTGATTTTTTAAGCTTTAATTTCCATTACTAATTCTTGTTTGTATCCAATAATTACTTTGATAAAACCCTTAAAATTATTGTCAATTTCAATATCACCGGTATCCACCCTTAAGCATTTTAATCCTTTCATTTTCTCTTCCGTAGCAATTATCCTTATGTTCTTTTTTCCAATGATTTTAAGAATTTTTGGAGTAAATTGTTTATTTCCTCTTCCTAATATAAAACCTTGCCCCCCAATTGGCGTTAATATAATTTCTGCTTTTTTGAATTTATTTAAAAGCTCCAAAATTCCTCGTTCATTTAAATCTCTTCCAACTAATTCATTATTATAAATAGCATCAATTCCTAATAGAGTTTTTGATATTTTTAACTGGTCGCTAATTGCTCTAACTGTCGTTCCTGGTCCCAATAAATAAAGTGTATCATTTTCCATATCTTTAATTATGTGTTGAGCAATTTCAAACTTGTTTTCTTCAGATGTTATTCCTACTTTTGAGCTATCTTTTCCAGGTTGAATTAGATTTTGAACTTTGGGTACTTTTAAATATCCATATAATCTTGAATCTAAAACACCTTTTCGAAAAGATTCTTCATTAATATCTAAAATTTCTTGATCTAATGTTTCTAAGGGTTCTTTCAAAAATTTATCAATTATTTCAGCAGCAGCAATCGGATTAAGGGCAAAAACAGAGCTAAACATTTTTACTCCCGAAGGAATGGCAACTACAGGTTTTTCTAATCCAATTGCATCAAAAATATCTCTTGCAGTTCCGTCACCTCCACAAAAAACAAGTAGATCGATTTCTCTTTCGATCATAAGCTTAGCAATTCGTTTTGTATCTTCTGCTGAGGTATCTTCACCAATATTTCCAATAACTTCATATTTAAATACCCTAGTTTTGACGTAATTTTCCCCCATTTTTTCAGGTGCGACAAAAAATAAGATATCTTTTTTATTTTTTATGTTAGATAATAATTGATTTACCCTAATAGGTATAACTGGTATAGCTCCCATTTTCATTGCTTTTTTGTAGACATTGCCGTCTGTTCCTTTTAATCCAACACTGCCACCCATGCCAGCAATTGGATTTACAATAAGTCCTATTTTTTTCATATTAATATTATATATCTAAATATTGGTTTTATATTTAAGGTTCTACAAGGATTTTGATATCAGTTGTCTCAGGATCTATTGCGCATTCAAATCCTTCTTCAACGATATCATCTAAAGAAATTATTTTAGTGACGATTGGTTCGGGATCAATCATTTTTTTAACAACTAAATCTATTGCATTTTTGAAATCTTCTTTTGTATAACTCCAAACTGGTTGGATTCGAATTTGATTCATAACATATTTAAGTAAATTTATTTCGAGTGGTTTGTCCCAAATACCAATTTGTACAACAGTTCCACCTTTTCGTGCAATATTAATGGCATCGTTCACTAAAGTTGGAAAACCAGTGCATTCAAAAACAAAATCCGCGCCTCCAAATTCTCGCTTAGCAAATCTTCTTATCTTTACCAAAACTACTTTAGTTAGTGCTAAATCAGGATTAAACATATTAGCCACATTTAATCTATTAGGATTTTTCTCAACAACAACAATAGTTTTCGCTCCTGCAATTTTTAAATATTGAAGAAAAAATTGACCCATTGTACCACATCCCAATATAACTGAATAGCATTCAGGGATAAAATCAGATACTCTTAACGCTAATAAAACAGTAGCAATTTGGTCAAAAACCGTCCCATGTTTATCCGGAATAGTATCTGAAATTGGAAAAAGACTATCTTCTTTTACATGAATATATTCCGAAAAACCACCATTTTGTCCAAAACC
Source organism: Promethearchaeota archaeon (assembly GCA_016839585.1). Lineage (GTDB taxonomy): Archaea > Asgardarchaeota > Lokiarchaeia > Sigyniarchaeales > SOKP01 > Loki-b32. Next base: position 5,139 of record JAEOTZ010000018.1, on the reverse strand, counting down.
TAAAGATCCTTCAAGGACACATAGATTATCCTGACCTATCCTACAAAAATGACACTTACCACAAATTAAACCTGGAAATACTGCTACGCGATCTCCTTCTTTCCATTTCTTTACATCAGAGCCTTTCTCAGCTACATAACCAATAATTTCATGACCCATAATGATATTAGATGGATATAATCCTGTTTTATATGCTTCTAAATCTGAGCCACAGATGCCTGCATACTTAACTTGAACTAATACCTCGTCATTTTTAGGAATTGGTTTAGGTATATCTACAATTGTGATTTTTCTTTTCCCTTCGTATTTGGCCGCTTTCATTCAATTCATCTTACTTTACTAGCTTATTGTAGTTTAATTTGATTAACTTTTAGTCACTGGTACTTCAAGAACAATCTCAGCTTTCTTTTTCACCTTTCTTTTCCAGCTATCTGGATTGTAAGCTTCACGAGCAAGATAATCCATGACTGTATTTACTTTAGGATTAATCCTTACATCAATTACAGCAGGTAGGTTTGAATCAAAAGCACGTTCCAATGCTGGGCTTATTTCATTTGGATCTGTTACCAATTCTCCATAACAATTAAATGCTTCAGCATATTTATCATAACGAGTCTCATCGCTTAATGAAGAACCCAGACCGAAGAACTTCTTGCCATGGGCAATCTTTTGGCTTCTTGCAACCATCCCCCAAAGTCTATCATTACTTATGACAACTACAAAGGGAAAATTATGCCTACGAGCAGTGTCTATTTCTTTCCCATTGAATAAGAATGAACCATCACCAGTTAAAACAAGAACTTTCTTCTCAGGATAGGCATATTTCGTTGCTATTGCTATAGGTACACCTCCACCTAAATGCTGAATTCCCATACCACCAGAGAAGTATACAGATTTAGGGTAATATGACCTCAAGATTGTCAAACCCCAGACTGTTGTGTCTCCTCCATCTAAAATTATAATGCTATCTTTTGGCATATAATCACCTATCTCTTTAACTAATCGCTGAGGTTGAATAGGAATTTTATCAGAAGCACCTTCTTTATCGACTCGTTCATAAAATTTGTTTAATTGTTCTTTAACAGTTTTAATCCAGGGAATTTCCGATCTTGGTTTATTATTTAATTTCTTTTTAGCAATTTGAATCATCTGTGAAAGAACTCCTTTACAATCTCCAATTATAGGGATATCAATTCCTCGATTTCTCCCGATTTCTTCTGCTTCAATATCTACTTGAATTAATTTTGCATCATCTGAAAAACAAGGCATATAACCAAAATTATACATTGCGGAAATTCTAGAACCAAGAATTAAAGCAACATCAACTTTTTGAAGTAATGCTGTCCCAGGCCCATCTAAAGGACTTGCTAATCCAAAATTCAGAGGATGATCTGCTGGTATAGAACCATTACCAAATCCCCATGTTCCTACAGGAATTTTTGTGAATTCGGCAAACTCTATGAGTTCTGAAGAACCATCTGAGAAACTTACACCTGTACCCGCTATTATTAAAGGATGTTTAGCGTTCAACAATAATTCTATAGCTTCAGCTACTAATTTTTCGTTCCCATATGGGCCATAAAATGCTCTTAGTGTTTCAACAGGGCGAAATGCTCGTTGCACAATATCTAATTCATCATCACATTCACTAACTAAAATATCAAAAGGGACTAATAAAAGAACAGGTCCAGGACGACCTGTAGAAGCGACCCTGAATACCATGTTGATATATTCCGGTAATCTCGCTGTTTCATAACAATAACCACTCCATTTGGTTACTGGTCTAAATGAAGGTACAACATCAATTTCATTCATAGCCAATTTTTCAAATTCCATCATAGGTGTTGATGCACATATAGCAACCAGTGGAATACTAGCATCCCATGCTATAGGAATGGCTGGATATAAATCCGTAATACCAGGACCGGATTGGACTGAGCATACTCCTACTTCACCTGTGGCTAGATAATATCCAATCGCAGCATGCCCAGTGGCTTGTTCATGCCGAAAATCAATAATATCTATACCTAACTCTGTACATGATTTATCTGTACAATAGTTATAGATCAAATCATTATCTCCACAAAGAGTAAATATTACATTAACTCCTTGATTATCTAAAGCCCTAATTATTAATTGAGCTCCATTAACTTTAACCATTTATTTAACCTCCAAATTATATTCATTTAATAATGAAATCATTGATACTAATTTTGATATTCTTTTTAATAAGTTTACCTTTTTGGAAAAAAAATTTAGGTTTAAAGAAATTAGAGATAAAGGTTTTTCATGTCTATAAGTTGAACCAACCAAATAATATGAAAAGTGGACCAAATATTGCACAATAAATATTTAGTACTATTTCTAATATCGTATCTAAATCTCTTTTTTTGTAAGTTCCTTGTTGTAAATTATAACAAAAATCCATCAGAAATAGAAATATTATCGCACTACCTAATACAACAGAAAAAAAGAATCCCAATTTTTGTTCAGTAAGAATCCCATAGACAGCTAAAATTGAGCAAGGTAGAGCAAAACCTAAATCTGCTATAACAAAAGACTTTTCAAATACACGATATACTTCTGTTCTTTCTGGATTCTTATTTTCTACCAAGAAAAAATAAATCCAAAATGCAACAAGGCCAACTATAAAAATAATTTGGAAGATTACTATGATTATGTTTATTAAATTCATCTCAATTCATAGTTTTTTATTCTTAATTCTTTAGATTTATGAATATATTTATTTCAAATGACTAATAAATCTTTAATTTTTTATAAATTCCTTAAACATCCGATTTAAAGAAATACGCTGGAACTCCTACCTCGACTATTCCTCCATCAACAATAAAATTGTGTCCAGTGATAAAATTAGAAGCAGATGATGCTAGGAAAACTGAAACATTTACGACGTCTTCTACAGTTCCATATCTGTTTAATGGAGTTTTTACATGTCCTTCATCCATTGTCATTTTCATTACATCTAAATTGTTTTTATATGCTCCTGTCAAATGGTATCCAGGTGAAATAGCATTAACAGTTATTTTTGGGGCTAGGCTTTGAGCAAGTAATTGCATCATGGCAATTACACCCGCTTTACATATAGAATATACTGGAGTTCCGCCATCTACTTTTACACCTGCTATTGAAGCTGTGTGAATAACTTTTCCTGCCAGCGGTTCAAATCTTTGCTTCTTCATTCTTTTACCTATTTCTTTTGCTATTAACCATTGTCCCTTTAGATTAAGGGCTATAGTTTTGTCAAAAATATTTTCTTTAACTCTTGTTAAATCAAAAAAACCAAATCCTCCACCAGCATTATTATTTAATATATATACATTATCTAATTCAGAAAATGCTTGTTTTGCCGTAGTTTCTACTTGATCTGATTTTGTTACGTCACATACAATAGGTATTACTTTTTGACCAGTCTGTTCCCTTACTTTTTTAGAAGTTTCTTCTAATAATTCTTCATTAATATCAACTAACACCAAATTCGCTCCTCTTTGCGCATAAGCAAAAGCAAATCCTCTTCCAAATCCAGAAGCTCCACCGGTTATAAGAGCTCCTTTCCCTTCTAAAAATTTTTCAACCATAATAGTTCCCTCCTTTTTTTCATTAATCTATAAATTTTCATCTAATTTATGAGCGTGAACACCCACCTCAGTTATTCCTCCATCAATTGTGAAACAATGACCAGTAATGAAGTCACTTTTACTTGATGCTAAGAATAATACTACATCTACAACATCTTCAATAGTTCCTATTCTGTTTAATGGAGTTTTCTCATTTGAATCACTGACAACTTGTAGCGTAATATCTTCTCTATTCCCATAAAATCCTGTAGTATGATAACCGGGTGCAATTGCATTTGAAGTCATATGTGGAGCTAGTGTTTTTGCTATAAGTTTATTAAGAGCTATTATACCGGCTTTGCTTATACTATATACAGGTACAAATGGACTAAGACAAAATCCATAGTGGGAAGAATTATGAATAACTTTCCCTCTCAATGGTTCAAATTTTTGCCTATTCATTTTTCGACATAAAAATTTATCTACTAACCATTGACCCTTAAGATTAATATTCATGGTTTTGTCCCATGCTTGTTCTCCAACGTGTAAAATATCAACTCCATATCCAGTCGCTATTCCGGCATTGTTAAATAAAACATATATATTATCAAGTTCTTTAAATGCTTGTTCTCCCATTTTCTTTATACATTTAGAATCTGAAACATCACATATAATCGGTATCACTATTTGTCCAGTTCTTTGTGCAATTTTCTTACTTGTTTCTTCTAAGAGTTCTTCATTGATATCAACTAGGACTAAATCCGCACCCCTTTCTGCAAATGCAAATCCTACATCTCTTCCAAAACCAGAAGCTCCACCTGTAATTAGAGCTCCTCTTCCCTCAAGAAATTTCTCAACCATCAATAATTCAACGTTGATTTTACATACTTATTATAATTAATTTGATAGTAAGATATTTATAGCTTTTAATTGAAAAAAATAATATCAAAATGATGAAAACAACTTAAAACCAAAAATTTAATTATTTAATTGGTATTAAAAAATATTATAGAAATTAAAGTGAATCAAATATGGTCCAAAAAGTTATACCTTATTTAATTAATATGGGCGAAGTAATCCCCGCTCGCTCCCAAGCCACGCTATTAAATGAATTAGCATTAGCTTTAAATGAATGCATTGGAATATATAGTAAAACTCTCAAAAAAATGGGAAAAATATCAAAAATAGCTACTTGTTTTTGGCCAGTTCGTTTAATTCCTTTAAATGAAACGAGAGCGTGTGTATGTAGTTATTTACTTAACAAACAGGAAAAATTAAGCGTAGGGCAATTCTCGCAGACACCTCCAAGACCTGATAATGTTATTAAGGGAGCAGATCCAGACTCATTTTTAAGTTCCTTACAATCCTATAATAATACTTATTTAAGAAGAAGTAAGAATTTTAAAAGAGGTATTGTAATTCAAGAAGCGTTATTTTCTTCTTCTGAAGTTGGATATTTCCAGAATTTTTTCCTAAATCAATATAATATAAGTTCTTTTAATAATCCGTATTTCTTACTGGAAGGAGGTCCTATTGCTAAAAGTGTGAATCAAGCAAAAATTGC
>JAEOTZ010000017.1 GCA_016839585.1 Promethearchaeota archaeon | reverse complement strand
AGATAAAATTGTTCAATATCTAAATAAGGTTGAAAATATTCAAGTATTGGGGGAAGACACAGAATTAACCCTATCAACAAAAGGTAGAACTTGGAAAAATTGCTGTGGGCAGAGAAATTTGCCTGATGGCGAAGTATTTACTGGTCCTGTCGAGGATTCCATCAATGGACATATTAGATTTACTTATCCAGGAATATATATTGGTAAGGAAATAGAAAATATATTTTTGGAATTTAAAGATGGAAAAGTTATTAAAGGAACTGCTGATAAGGGAGAAGAACTACTGCAAGAAATATTAAAGATTGAAAATGCCGATATAATAGGAGAATTTGCTATTGGTACGAACTATGGGATTCAAAAATTCACAAAGAACATGTTATTCGATGAAAAAATGGGTGGCACAATGCATTGTGCATTAGGGTTGGGTTTTGAGGACACTGGTTCAAAAAATAGAAGCGCGATACATTGGGATATTTTAAAAGATATGAAATTACCTGGCTCTAAGATTTTGGCTGATGGAAAGGTAATTTATGAGGAAGGTAAGTGGAAAATCTAATTGACTCTTATTATTTCTATTTTTTTCTATTTTATTTTTATTTTGATTAATTGCTCTTAGTTAAAAGAGAATTACATTCTTCTTGCCATTTTTCATAAGAATAGTTTAAATCCAAATATCAATTTAATATAATCATGATAAATACATTTTATGAGAAACTTGCAAAATTAGTAGTAAATTACTCCATTAAAGTTAAAGAGGGAGATAGAATATTCGTTGCGGGACCAACTCTTGCAAAAGATTTTATTCTAGCTATATATGCTGAAATACTCAAAGCTGGAGGACATAGCCTTCTTTTGTCAACAATAGAAGGAACTCAAGAATTATTCTTTAAATACGCGTCAGAAAAACAACTTGTTTATGTTGATAATATCCAAAAGATCGTATTTAAGGAGTTTGATGGTATGATACAAATATTAGGTGATTATAATCCTTATAAACATGCATCTGTTGATCCTAAAAAGATGGCAAAAATGCAAAGCGCACCAGGACGTTTTGAAATAATGAGTATTATGAATGAAAGATATTCTAAAGGAGAATTTAACTGGGTGATTGCTCCTTATCCTTGTCAATCTTTAGCACAAGAAGCAAAAATGGGCTTGTTTTCTTATTTTGACTTTGTAGAAAAGGCTTTATTATTAGATAAAGAAGACCCTGTTAGTGAATGGACTAAAATAGACCAAGAGCAAGAAAAGATTGTTAATTATTTGAATGAAACAGAGAAAATTCATGTAATTGGAGAAGATACCGATTTGACACTATCAGTAAAAGGAAGAAAATGGATAAATTGTTCTGGTCAAAATAATTTACCAGATGGAGAAGTATTTACTGGACCTGTAGAGGATTCAGTTAATGGACATATTAGGTTTACATTTCCCGGGATATATAGTGGTCAAGAAATAGAGAATATTTACTTAGAATTCAAAGATGGAAAAGTAATTAAAGCAACTGCTGAGAAGGGAGAAGAATTACTACAAGAAATTTTGAAGATACAAAATGCTGATATATTAGGAGAATTTGCTATTGGAACAAACTATGGGATTCAAAATTTCACAAAGAACATGCTATTCGATGAAAAAATGGGTGGCACAATGCATTGTGCACTTGGATTAGGTCCTGAAGAATCCGGTTCAAAAAATAAAAGTGCAATACATTGGGACATTTTGAAAGATATGAAGTTGCCAGGGTCAAAAGTTATTGCTGATGGAAAAGTTATTTATGAAGAAGGACAATGGAAAATTTAAAATTATTATATAAATAAATTTTTTTTACTTTTTCTTTCGAATTAATAAGAATTCTACAAATTTCTGTAATTTCTTAATATCTTGAAATAATTTCGGAGCTTCTTCTTGAAGATATTCCATAAAAATATTTATATTATCCTTTTGTTCAATGGGAGCTTCAGATATGATTTTTTTTACATGTTGAAAATTTGATATTCTTAATAATTCATTATTTATCCTATTGCTATCTTTCGTTAAAAGAAACAAATAGTAATCACTTATATCCTATGGATTCAAAAATCCATCTGGTTTGTTTCCATTTTCAGCTAAAATTCCCCGTGTTAATCGTGTATCGGTTCTTATGGGTAAGACCATATTAAATATGATATTTTCTCTTTTAAATTCCTTCGATAGTGAGTCCATTAAGCCAACTATTGCATATTTAGATGCTGTGTAAGCTAAATATAAGGGTACAACAGACCCATAATGCTGACTACCCGTAATTATAAATCTGGCTTTATCTTGTCTATCATCTTTTTTTAAATATGGATAAGACCCTCTAAATGTAAAATAAACTCCAAGTATATTTACATCAAGTGTTTTAGGAATTGTATTAATATCTAATGCTAGAGAAGGCTTTGCGTCAGTACGCCAACCCGCATTCGCTATTACGCCATTTAATAAACCAAGTTCATCGTAAAAATGTTTAAAAATATCTTCTACATCCTTATATCTCCTGTTTTAATAGATATTTTTACGTCAGTTCCTAAAGATTCTATTCCGCGCTTAACCTTATTTAATTCTGCTAATGTTCGAGATGTTAATCCAATATTGGCTCCCTCTTCCGCGCATAGAAGTGCGATATATTTTCCAATTCCCCTTCCAGAACCCATAATTACTATATTTTTATCTTTTAATAACATATTAAATTCATTTGTCATTCAAAGTTGGAATTTGATTAATATTGAATAATAATTAGTTAAAACTATAAAAAGTATATGCCAAGGAAAACTTTTATATACACTTTTGTCTTATTATTTTAATGCCGAAAAAATATCATTTCCTTTAAAAAAGGGGTGATATATAGACGATCGAGTATACAATGTACTGAAAAAGTTAATAATCACATTATCTACAGAGTAAGTACATAAAATACATATAACTGGAAAAAATCCGTTTTTCCTAAAAAAAAATTCTATTATCACCCCACCTTTTATTTATTTTATCTCTTAAAATTTCCATTAATAGTTTTTATATGCTCATATCTAAATTCTTAGTTTTTCTTGAGCTCAAGAAAAATAGTAAGTCAAACTAAAAAAGAATGAAAAAAATTAAATACAAATATATGATATCATCTATCAAATATCAAAATTAAAAGAAATCTAACATAAAAATTAAGATAAAGAAGGTGAATTTAATGGCGGATATTAAAGACTATCTTTGGGTATTTCCAATTATTGGAGCTGTTTTAGGAATCATTACATTTCTAGCTCCAGTAGCATACTGGACACAAAGTGGCTATGGGTATTATGGACCTGTTTCTTTAGACTGGTACTATTGGATTTGGGGCTTTACCACAATCTCAACTTCTTATGGACCCTACTCTGCTACGGAAAGTGGGATAACAGAAAATGGCCCTTTTTTATTACTTTCATTGGTCTGCACTATAATTATCACAATTGGTATTGTAGCCCTTATTATAGGAGGGGTTCAAAGTAAGAGAAGAACTGAATTTAATACAAATATTATTGTAATGTCATCAATAGGAGCAGCTTTACTTCTAATTGGGCCGATTATATGGTTAATCGGCGCAGATTGGCCTTATATTGCTGGTTTAGAGTCTGTAGTAGCTGGTGAAAAATTTTGGGATTGGTTTGATGTAAACTTTGGAATTATATCTCCATTCATCGGAGCAACTATGGGTTTTATTGGAGTAGCTTTATATTATTATTATCTCAAAGAAAAAGCTGGAATACGCGAGCCTAAAAAAGAGACTATAGGGGAGAAGGAACCCCTAAAGGAAAAACCTACTGCACTAAGATTTTGCCCTCAATGTGGACAAAAAATTGAACAAGAAGGGGTAACCTTTTGTCCTAGTTGTGGCTTTAAATTTTAGTATTAATACTAAAAAAACTAGGTGAATAAAATAGCAGATATTAAAGACTATATTTGGACCATACCTTTAATTGGTGGAATTTTATTACTTATATCATTTTTTACTCCTTCGGCTTATGCTACTCAAATGGGTATTAGTGAATATCATTGGATGTGGGGATTATTTCATACTGAGATATATGGATATAGTCCAGAAACTGATTTTTTTTTTAATGAAAAACCTGCAGAATATATGATACCAATATTTTTATCGGGTATATTCAGTGCGATAATAATTTTAATTGCCTCAATTATGCTGATTATCTCGGCGAATAGTATAAGAATTGGAAGAAGAAATTCAAAAGAATTTGAAAACATGTGGCTTGGTATGGGAATATTGATATTTATAGCAGCAATAATTTATATGATTGGAATACACGTTACTACGAGGAATTATTTAAAATGGGTAATCTCCCAATTACCACCTGATGGTTATGTTATAAGTGACTATTGGGATGTTTATGAACCTGGTTTTGGTATAATCGCCCCTTTTTTAACCGGAGTTTTAGCTATTGTTGGGGCAGGTATAAGCAAATATGTATCAAAAAGAGAAGTATATCCAATTAAAGAAAAAGCTATTCCTACTTTTGAACACTCAATGACTAAAAAACCTAAAGTTTTTAATTATTGTCCCGAATGTGGTCAAAAAATAACGTACAGTGAAAGTAAATATTGTTCTAGTTGTGGATTTGAATTTCCTCGCTGAACCAATATTTTTATTTTTTTTTTCATTTATTTTTGATTTCGTTTTGAAATTTTACATATAAATTCTAAACTCATATTAAGATGACTTAAATGAATTCTAAAAGATAAAAAATATAATATTAAATATCACAGTATTATATTATATATCAAATCTAAAAATTTAAAGAAATCTAACATAAAAGTATAAAATAAATAAGGTGAATATTATGGCAGAGGCTAGAGATTTTATTTGGTTATGCCCATTTATTGGCGCCATCCTTGTTGCAATCGGTCTTTTTACTCCTGCAGCATATGAAACTTATGGAATAATTTCAACATTTATTTGGATGACAGGTTTTACGCTAGTAACTGGTGGACCGTCTGACCCCGAAACTGGTTTCTTTGCCGAACCAATGGGGGGAACTGTTATTCCTGGATATATTATTCCTGGAATTATTGCCACAATATTTTTAACAATATGTACAATTATATTGTTCGTATCATCCCTTACTCATAGAAAAAAAGAAATTCCTAAATCATGGATTGCTTTAGGTATCCTTCTTATTGCAGGGGCAATCTATTTTATAGCAGGTGTAGAGATAGGTTTTGCAACTTATTGGTATAACGAAGGAGCCACAGAACATATTAGTTTTTGGACCGATTGGGATTTTAATCCCGGTTTCGCGGTTATTGCGCCATTTATTGGAGGTGGATTGACGCTTTTAGGAGCAATTGTAGGTAAAGCGATTGGTAGACCAGAAAGTATTGCTAAACCAAAAGCTGTTCCTCAAGTAGAGAAACCAGTTCCTGTGGCAAAAACACCTGCTCCCACTCCAACTCCTCCTACTGAAGAAGCTAAGGTTGTTCGCTTTTGCTCCGAATGTGGCACAAAAATAGAACAAGCAGATGCCACATTTTGTTCAGTTTGTGGTCACAAATTTTAATCTTAAAATTTTTTTTATTTTAATTTATTTCATTTTTTAAATTTTAGTAGTTAAATATCTTAGTTAGATTTGATTTCATTGTTTTTTATCAAAATTGAAAATATATTTAAACCTTGGTTATGGATAAAAATTATCAACTAAAAAGTGCTAGCTTTAATCAAAAGCTCTGTTAAATGAATTCTAAAGGAAAATAATTAAATATAATATTAAATATCACAGTATTATATTATATATCAAATCTAAAAATTTAAGGAAATCTAACAAAAAAGTAGAAAATAAATAAGGTGAATATTATGGCAGAGGCTAGAGATTTTATTTGGTTATGCCCATTTATTGGCGCCATCCTTGTTGCAATCGGTCTTTTTACTCCTGCAGCATATGAAGCTCATGGAATATATCATTCATTTGTTTGGATGACAGGTTTTATGCTAATAACTGGTGGAGCTTATGGCTCCGAAACTGGTTTTTTTGCAGAACCATTTACAGGGGAAGTTATTCCTGGATATGTTATTCCTGGAATTATTGCTACAATATTATTAACTGTATGTACAATTATATTGTTTGTCTCAGCTCTTACTCATAGAGGAAAAGAAACACCTGGTTCATGGATTGCTTTAGGTATTCTTCTTATTATAGGGGCAATTATTTTTATAGCAGGTGTAGAGATAGGTGTTGGAGCTTATTGGTCTAACCAAGGGGCACCCTACCATATTAGTTTTTGGAACGATTATGATTATAATCCCGGTTTTGCGGTTATTGCCCCATTTATTGGAGGTGGATTAGCGCTTTTAGGAGCAATTATAGGTAAGGCGATTGGTAGAGAAGAAGTTATTAGTAAGCCAAAAGCTATTCCTCAAGTAGAGAAACCAGTTCCTGTGGCAAAAACACCTGCTCCCACTCCAACTCCAATTCCTGAAGAAGCTAAGGTTGCTCGCTTTTGTCCCGAATGTGGTACAAAAATTGATAAAGCAGACGCCACATTTTGTACTGCCTGTGGCCACAAATTTTAATCTTAATTTTTTTTATTTTAATTTATTTTAAAATTATTCATTTTTCAATTTATAGTAGTTAAATATCTTAGTTCGAATTTTAAATCATTTGGTAAATCTTACTTATTTTAGTGACTCAAACAGGAAATAATGATCGTTTTTAGTGATCCTTATTACTAATTCTTGACAATTACCCATATCCATCATCTTTTTTTGATTAATAACCATTATAATGATCATATTCTGCGATCATTATAACTAATACTTGACAATTATTAAAATCTCACATTTCTTCCTTTATGATTTTCAGCAATATATGACTCATCATGTACACATTTCGTCGATTCACATAAGCACCCCGTCGAGAAATGATCATAAAAATGATCATATTTAAATATGCATATTAATTATCATTATTTGAGGTGTTATAAAAAATGGAAAGTATGAATTTTGTAGTAAAAATGCAGACCAAAGCGGACAAAAATTTCGAAAATATCAAGGAATCCATAAAAGGATTATACCAAATCCTAAAGATTTCATGCGATGATGATGCTTTTTGTAAAATGGGTTTAGATAATCTTGAAGCTCTTTATAAAAACTTATTAGAACTATTACTTAATGATTATGGCGCAAGACAGTTAATGAAAAAGTTGAAAAATTCTGATGAAGAATTTTTGACTATCGACCTTGAAGAATAATTAAATAAATTTTATCCTTTTATGCTTTTTTAAATTAAGCCCACATAAATTATTTGAGTATTTTACCTGTTTCTAAATACCACAGAAATAAATCTAATTCAGATAAATTTAGGTTTAATTCTTTTGCTATTCTTTTTAATAGATTTTCAATATCAAGATATATTTTTTTAGTTAATACTTTTGGTTTTTCAATTAATTCGTGTTGATCTAAGAGATCCAGAATATGAAAATCGATAATTGCTAGATTTTTATAGCCTATATTTCTAAGAAAATGACTTCCTTCTTTATATCCAATTCCTTTTATATTTTTAACGAGCCATTCTCTTAGTTCAATCTCATCATTATTTAATCTAATTATCTTATTTAGATTTTTCATTTTCTTCCTGGCTTCTACAATAAATTTGGAGCGCACATTTGGAAATCTATACCCTAAATCTTTAAATCTCTCTGCTAATTGAAGTTGAGAAAGATTTAAGAATCCCTTATTAATTTTTTCATGAATTTCAATGCATTTTTCAGCTCCACAATTCGCAGTCATTATACAGAAACATAATTCTTTAAAAATATCATTAATAGAACCATGTTTGATATCACTGAATTCATTTATACGCGTTTTTATTAATGCCTCTACTTCACTCTTTTTTAATTGTTCTACAGTTTCTAATAAGGTTTCCATTTTTTCTTAGTAATTAACCATACTATAAAATTCAAATTATTTAATCATATAAGTTAGTTAATTAAGTCGTTTTTTATTGTATCTCTTCATAATTGTCGTATATATATGATATCTACGTATCATAATAGAAAATAAAATAGGCAAGAAATTTTATATCTAAAAATTGTAAAATTTTTTACACACAAATATTAATTTAGTTAAATTGTATTTTAATTCCGCGAAGGAAGAAAAATGTGCGGAATGATATAACATAAAAGAATAAAAAAATATCAATTTAAAAATAATTTCTAAGTTTAAATAATTAGCTAAGAACGAGTAAGTAAACAAAGATGAGTTTAATTAATAACGACATAGATTTCGAGTTAAACTATTATATTAGAATAATTAACTACTTTCAAAAAGGAAATTTTGAATATAGAAAAGCGGAAATCTGGAGAAGTAAAGCCCTAATTGAATTAATGGAATATTTTAAACGTACCAGAAATAGAACTTTAGTCACAAATGCAATTCTTTTATTAATCTCCTTGTTTGAAGATACCCCACCTGATACTTATAATAAATGTGGAGAAGACGCTAATCATATATCTAAAGAAGAAAGAAAGATTTTAATGGCGGAATTAAAAGATGAATTTTTACCAAACTAATTTATTGATTAAGCTCCAATTTTTAAATTAGCTACTTTTCTTTAAATACCAAAAGGATCATAATTAAAAATTTAATAAGAGTTTCAAAATTGTAAAAAGCTTCTTCTTTTTACTATCGCAATTATTTAAATTTGTATATTTTTTTCTTATTACATAAAAATATATTTTGTTTAATTAATGGGGATTTTTTTGTCTAAATCATACAATAAATTAAATTTTAAAAAGAGAACGATTTCAATAATTTTCATTATTTCCATATTTATGATATCTGTAAATACCTATTCTAATCATTTTAACATTTCTAAACGATATAAAGATGATAATATTGAATTAGATTTGAGAAGTGCAGATTCTAGTCCATATTTATTTGAAGGAACTGAACCAGCTTTAAATATTACGGATACGGGTAATTTATATAAATTAAATCAAGAAATTTCACTATCTAATGAAGAAGAATTAAATTTAACTTATTATTTAGATGAAATCCATGATTGGAATGTTTCAAAAATCGATATCTCGCTGAAAAATGTACAAGATACAAGAGATTGGATAAATAATAGTGATTTTCATTCCACTAATATGGAAAGATATAAGGTTTATGAAGTTCATGAAAATGATCGTCAAGGTGGAGAATATCGAAATAATAGAGACAAAAGTAATAGTTTGGATCAAATAAACCATCCAGGAGTCACTGCTATTAGAGCTCATTTTATCAATTTTTCATTAGAAGCATACTATGATTATGTTTATGTACATGATAAAGATGGAAATATGTGTTATCAAAATACTGGCAGTCAATTCGATCCTTTTTACACACCGTGGGCAAAAGGAGACACTTTAGATGTTTTTCTTGATACTGATTTTTCAAATACAGATTATGGATATTATATTGATCATTATGAGTATTATAGCGGAGTTATTGAAACAAATTCATGGAGTAACAATAATGCATCAATATCAAAAACAAATTATGGTTTTGCTATTTTTAATGAAACCAGTATTAATGCTACTGCGGCGTTTTTAGCTCTATATGCAGATAGGTATGTTGACCCCTATGATGGTGCGAATTATCCTGCATATAATGATGGAGATTATGTTGAAATATATCAAAACTTAACTATTCCAAGAGGATCAGTTATAGATGGTTATTTTAGTTTTGATTATTATGCAGATTATGCTATAGCCGTAAATGATTTTTATATCTATATTGCAATCAACAAAATAATAATATACCGAATAGGTTTCAGGGATATCGTTGAAGGAGGTAAGTATAAATGGCAGAAAACAGGAAATATCTATTTAGATTTATGGAGTAATAAAACAAAAATTTTTAGTGATGTAGTAAATGAACAAAAAATTAATATTTCTTTAGGAATTTTAAGTAACTCCGATTTTTTATATGATGGTCTAGATGATCAATATCAACAAGTCATTGGATTTGATAATTTAAGTTTAATATTAACAACAATAGCAAATTCTACTCAAAATAGCGTTAATCTCACTATTAATGAAGAACAATTATTTAATGGGTATAACTGGGGTTCAGCTTATAAATCTTTTAATGAAGGATGGTCATCAAATCCAATATTTCTAATGGTTAAAACATATTCTCCATCACTTTCCTTTTTCCTAAATACGACGTTATATGGGTTCCATAATACAACTTCAAAGATTAATCAACAAAATGATATAGGTATAACTTATAAAATATTAGACAATGGTACAATATACTGGGAATTCTTACATAATTTCTATATGCCCTCTCAATATTCTGATTTTGAATTTATTATCAAAAAGCCTAAGAACTGGAAATTTATTACTGTATTAGATCCTACTTTACAACCTAAATCTTATGAAGGTGGAGAAGAAGGGAATTCATATTTAAAAATAAATAAGACTAATGCGATATATCCAGGTTGGTGGAGATTTAAGGCAATTTCTCAAAACTATATTAGTGGAAATAACACAGATATGTCAAAAGATGGTGAATGGGGATATAGAGAATTTTATTCTGGTGAATCTGCTCAGATTAAAACTCAAATAAATTATACTAATGAAATTCCATTGAATCTGGATCAAACGACAGTAAATCTTACAATTTATTATCCTAATGGAACAAAGTGGTATCAAGAATCTAAAAAACCATTATCAAACGGAACCGTGATTTTTTCAAGTATTACCTTCACTTCTCAAAATTCTGTAGGAGGAATTTATAATTATACACTATTTTGGAGTAATGGAACAGCATTGGGTGGATTGAAATCCAATTTCACTATAATTCATAATAGTTATTTAACGATCTTAAAGCCTGATGATGCAAGATTAGATAACCAAACAGGGGGTACTGTTGGAGATCTTATTCCATTGAGAATTTATTTACGAGATGCTGAAAATGATTTATATATCTCCGATGCTTTAGTTTCTTATAATTGGACAACAGGTACAGAATTTTTAGTAGAAGCTTCATTAGGAATTTATGAAGCTGTTCTGGATACAGCAGATTTAGGTGGATTCGGATTATATAACATAATCATAAGTACAAGCAAGGTAGGTTTTATAAGTAGTAACTTAACTTTAAGAATAAACCTTGGAGAAGATACAAATTTACAGAGATTAGAGTCTGATTCAAAAGTAGTTATACATACAAATAGTACTATTAGATTCTTTTATTATTCAGAATTTGATGAGGAAGGAATCCCTGGAGCTCAGGTTTTAGTAAATATAAGTAATCCAGCCTATTATACTGTTGAGGATGAATCTGATGGTTATTATTCAATTGAATTCAGTACTGAATTTATTGATAGCTTAGGTGTTTATCGATTGGTATTTGAATTCTCAGCAATTGGATATGAACCACAGACTCATATATTCCAGTTTGAAATCATAAATCCTCCTATAACACCCGAAAAACCAAACTATATGTTATTGGGAATATTGTTTGCTTCTATTGGAATAGGTGCTATATTTGCGGCTCTAAGCTTAAGGTCTTATGTAATCTTACCAAGAAAAAGAAGGAAGGAATCTGAACTTTTAGCAGAAACCCAAAGATTTAAAGATATCAGAAATATTCAGGCTATAGTGGTAATACACAGATTTAGCGGGATACCAATCTATTCTAAAAGTTATTCTATTTTAGAGAAACATAAAAAGGAACTTTTTTCTGGATTTATTCAAGCAATAACTACAATTGGAGAAGAATTTACTAAGCAAGAATCCACAGAGCCTAAGATGAAAGAATCAACTAAAGGTTATGGTGGTGAAAGAATTATGGAATTAGATTTTAAACAATTCTATTGCCTTATTGCTGATTTAGAAGACGTAAGAACAGTATTAGTACTTAGAGATAAATCATCTGAACGATTAAAAAGTCAACTTAGACAACTTTTATTAGCCTTAAATTTGAACCTATCAGAACAATTACAAAGTTGGGACGGATCATTAGAACGTTTTGAGGTAATATTGCCACCAATATTAAATGAATATTTTGAACTTTATTATAAAGAATCATTTCAATTGAACATTAGGGATGCTGAATTCCTCAAGATGAAGAAAGATAAAAGTCTAAACAAAATGGAAATTCGGGTTTTAAATGTTATCAATTCAGTTGCCAAAAGTAAGGAGAATATTATTCATTTAGATACAATAATTAATCTAGTTCATGAAGAAAATAAAGATATAATTATAAAAGCAATAGAATCATTAATAGCACAAAAAATAATTATTCCATTTAATTAATAGAATTTCATCAAAATCATAATATATTTATTATTTTTATTTATTTTATGAACAATTTGAAAGAATTCAGATTTAGATGTACTAGATGCGGAAATTGTTGTAGCGATATAAATACAATAGTTAATACGACTTATTTTGATATTTTAAGAATCAGAAATGGTTTAAATTTGAGCATTGAAGAAACTCTTGAAGTTATTGGGTTTTATATTTTTGATAAAGAAAATATAAATGAAGAACATAAAATGGTGGTTTCTCCAATAGAAACAGAAAGAGGGTTAGCATTTATTGGACTTCTTAAGAAAGATTCAGGGTTATGTTATTTTTATGATGCCAAAAATAAACAGTGTAAAATTTATAAGCTACGTCCGGCATTTTGTAGAACTTTTCCTTTTTCATTCAATCTTATTTTTAGTAAGTCTAATAAAACAAGTGCTAAAATTAAAATGTTTTATACCGAAAAAGGGAAACAATATTGTCCTGGTATCGGAGTTGACGCCCCTCTTATTAATGAAGATAAATGGATAGAATTAGGAAAACAAACAATAGAAGAATTGAATAATAATGAAATTTTAATAGAAAAATGGAATAAAGCTGTTAAACTTGGTCAAGTTACTCCCACAGTTAAACATTTTCTTTTAACCATTTTTAATATAAAAAAGACTAATCAAGATTAGAGATATTAATAGTTAGAGCTATTTTTAAGAAAGTAGAGATCCATATTGAGAGATTGCTAATAATGCCCAAAATAGCATCCTTAATTCAACTTTATAACCTAATTTATCAGTTCGCCAGTTAAAGTCTTTATTAATCTCTTCTAGGCTAAAAAAATTTGTCGAATTAGTTATAAAATCTAATAATTGACTACAAAATTCTGATTCTTGTTCTTTTAGCTCAAGGAGATCATATATCAATAATACTTTAGCCGAATCAGTAATAATATCATTGATCGATCCATTGGATTTTATTAAATTTTTTAGCTCATTATTATAACGAGATTTAAATGGTTGAAGGTTTATTCTCTTATCAATCAATTTTATCAATGTAAGTTGATGATAAATATCAAAAGAAGGTTTATATTCTTCTAGATTATGCAAATTAAGGTTTAAAATAGGGTTTAGAAGATCTCTCTTATTCATTATTATAGTTCCACTTTTTTCCAATAACCTCAAACTAAATAAAGTATAGAAATTCAAACTTAATTTCTCTGGAGTAAAATTTCTCAATTCTGATTCGAGGAACATTTCAATAGCAAGAAGATCTATAATATCGGGGTTATTTAGGAGATTTAATTCTGAAAATATAATAAGCCCGAAAAAAATATTTACAGGGTCAGGTTTAGCTTCTCTTGAAGCGCTAAACATCTTTCCATTTATGTACTTCTTTATAATTTTTAAAATTTCAATAGAAGTAAAAGGAAATTCTATATTTAACATTTTTAATATAGAAACATAATAAAAGAGATTTTCTAAGTCAAGAAAGTCAGGATTTACAACTCTAGAATTTAAAAAATTCATAATTTCGATTTTAATTTTATTAATAATCTCTGGATGAATAGAGGGGAAATTCCCAAAATAATCAAGGTATGTTAATTTTGGTTCCTTATCTAAATTTATGGATTGTAAATCTATTATTTGGTTATTTGGTGTGATCTCAGTAATTCTTCTTCTAAGTGAGGGCTCTTCTTTGATTATCTCTTTTTTTGGGGTTTTTAGAGTCTCAATACTATCTCGTTTAGCAAATTGAAGTTGTTTTAAAATATCACTCTCTTGCTTTTGTTCTTTAGATTTTTCAACTGATCCAACCTCCCCTACTTTCTCAATTATTAGATGAAAATTAGTATAATCAATATAATCATAGATTTTACTTGTTTGAAATACTTCCTTAATATGTGGTGTAGTAATATTATTTTCTTTAAAATTATTTAGTTTCTGAATGAAACTTTGGGGTATCAAGTTAAAAAGGTTTAAATTTTCAATTTGTTTCCTATCAAAATCAATAAGATATTTGACTAAAATTTCAAATAAGATTTTATTTACATAAATAGTTAAATTCTGTTCAAAAAAAGTGTTATAATCAGGAAATTGTTCAATTTTAAAATTCTCTTCAAATTTTTTCTGTTCATCTGATATTTTATCCATTGAAACTCCTATTGTATTTAAACCTGTTTTTATTGCTTTTGTAATATCTTTTGATGTATTCTTCATTGATTTCTTGCTTTCATCAGATGTTTTTTTATTTAAATCAATGTTTTTGTAAGAAATAAGATCCTTTAAATATGAGTAGCTATGGTTAAAATAATCTAAAATCTCTGCTTTTAGAGATGATAAAAAGTTAGTTAAAATTGGTTTTATTTCTTCCATCTTTCAATTTTCTTAATTGAGCAATTTATTTATTAATCTTATATCTATAATCAATATAAACATTTATGTTTTATATTGAAAATCTTAAAAAAGAAGAAAACGCGTTTTGCTGATGGAAAACTGCTTTTTTAACCATATTGCTAAAGATTATCATTTGAAAAGAAAAAAGCCTTGGAAACCTTTTGAATCATTTTTAATATATTTAGAGAAGAAAGGCTATACCTTTAAGGGACTTAATATTGATTTAGGATGTGGTAATGGTAGACATTTTAAATTATTACAAAAAAAAAGTTTTAAATTAATTGGAATTGACAATTCAATTGAAATTTTAAAGATTGCTCTTGAAGGTTTAAAGGATAGCGATCAATATACTAATAATGAGATAAATTTTATACAAATTGTCCTTGCGGATCTAAGATTTCTACCTATAAGACTAAATATAGTACAAAACATTTTCTCAGTTGCATCAATTCATCATATAAGACATAAATTTGAAAGACAAGGTGCAATTAAGCAATTATTTAATTTACTAAAATATAATGGCTATATTATAATAACTGTATGGCGTAAATGGCAAAAGAAGTATACAAGTTATTTTTTTTACGATTGGTTTCGAAGATTAATTAGTTCTACGTATAAAAGAGAACGACATATGGAAGGATTAGATGAATTTGGAGACAAATATGTCTCTTGGAAAATATCGAATGAGAAAAAGAAATATAATAGGTTTTATCATTTCTTTTCAAAGCGTGAGATTAAGAAGTTAATCAAAACGTTTAAAGTTCAAGAATTTAAAATATTGGGTGGACCAAATAATCGAGATAATTTTTTTATCTTAGCCCAAAAACTATAATTATTGAATTTTAATCATCATATTTTAACTTTAATGACATACCATTGAATTAAATGCCTTTAAAATGAATAGTTCAAAATTTTCATATAGTTTTCCTATTACAATCGCATGGGCATTAAATATTCTTTCAGATATATCGCAATAAAAAATCACATGAATTGCCTTTTCGACATAGTATCGTTTTCTCATCATTTTTCTTCGTTGTCCAAACCAAATTGTTTGTTCATGACTTAGCAACCAATCCTGTTCTTTTTTTGTAACTACTAAACCGATGGCATTGTAAACATCTATTGAATTTTGTACTTCTTTGTAATAAAAGAGGTTCATTCTATCCTTTTTTTCCCAATTAATTTCTAGTGTTGAATTGGGACCCCAAATTTCATCATAATCATTTTGAGAATGAAAAGTAATGGAACCATGAGTTTCATCCCCTTCAAATTTAACTTCTCTATACCATTTTGGCATTTTGTTAACTATAACGTTACATTCTGGTTTGTTATACACATAGTAATTGTATTCCATATTCACACCTAATTATTAGTTTTAAGAAAAAACTTATTTTTAACATATATTTAGATTTTTTAAAGTTTATTTTTTCTTAAAAAAGAGATAATTTGAATTGTTTGATTAATTTATCAATTTAATTATCACACTTCAAATTAAAAATAAAAAATTCTAAACTACTTGATTAACTCTATAGCTTCTTCAATCCATTTTTTTAATCTTTCTTCTGAAACACCTTTAATTAAGGTGGCTAATTCTTCAGGATTTTCCTTGCTAAGTTCTTCTACATTATTAACTCCAAGTTCTATAAATTTCTTGGCAGTTGCAGCACCTAATCCTGATAATCGTGTTAGGGGGACTCCTATAGGTTCAACAGTTATTTTTTCTTTTTTAACTCTCTCTTTCTTAATTGGTTTTGGTTTTTCTTTTATTACAGGTTTTTTCGGAGTGACACCTACTTTCTTCGCGGGTTTTGCCTTAGGTTTCTCTACTTTAAGTTTGAATGGAGTTGGTTTTTTTTCTTTCTTAACAAATGGCTGTCTTTTCTTTCTTTTTTCTTTCGGTATTTCAATTGATTTTAGTTTTTCAATATTCTCCATGAGTGCAGATTTTCTAAAGAAGTCTATTTGAATATTTAATTTTTTTAATGATTCAATAGTCTTCCCAGCTTCTTTAATTTCTTTTAGAGAAAATCCTTTTCCTTTTCTGGTATGTCCATCTTTAGCGGGGCTTTTTACTATAGCAATATGTTTCTGTTTACTTTCCATACTTTCCACACAGTTTTGATATATCAGTAATGTAATTTAGATAAAATTATAAAGTTTTTATTCTTTTCTATTAAAAATAGTAAAACCATAAATTCTACTGAAAAAATATCTAAAAAAAAGATTAAAATAAATCAGTAAGAGAAATGTAAATTTTTAATAATTAAGCAAATAGAAGATTATATATCAAGATTTATTAAAAAAATTTCAGAAAAGGGTTAAAAACTTGTCAATTAAAAAGAGTTTATCAATTATTGGAATAATTGTAATGGTATGCTTAATTCTAAATAACCACTCCTCTACTCAGAATGCAGGAAAAATTACAGATTTAAGTATAGAAGTTGCCCCAAACACCTCTCAGGAAAAAGAATGGGTTGATATTTGGGATAAGTACGATAGAGATTATGGCCATGGAGTCGCTATAAATAACGTAACAGGGAATGTATATATTACTGGCAATAATCTAACAGGACCACCTGGAGGGTATCCAGATGGAGTTTTATTGTCAATGTATTCAAGTTCAGGTGTTTGTATATGGAATAAGACCTGGGATCCTGCAGGATATCATAGGGGTAGAGATATTTCTATAGATTCTCAAGGTTATGTCTATATTGCAGGTGCTACAAATAAAGAAGGTAATTATGATGTTTTACTAATTAAATTTGATCAGAATGGAGAGGAAATTTGGAATGTAACATGGAATGGGGGTGCTTCAGATAATGGTTGGGCATTATTCATTGATAAAGATGATTATATTTATGTAACCGGTCACTCTTATAATGGAGGAAATTTTGAAGATATTGTTATATTAAAATATAATTCTTCTGGTGATCTTGAATGGTCAGATGTTTATGGGGGAACTGATTTCGAAGGAGGTTATGACGTTGCGGTAGATTCCTCGGGTTATGTATATATTACTGGTTATATTGATTTTGTTGGGAATGATATTTTGACAGTAAAATACAATAACTCTGGGAACTTTGAAGATTATAGAATTTTTGACCCAAGCAATGACGATCAAGGCAAAAGTATAGCAATAGATTCAAATGACAATGTATATATTACTGGTTATACCAATTTAACTGGAAATCATAATATCATAATTCTTAAATATGATTCTGATTTAAATTCACAGTGGTTTAAAAATTGGGGTTTAACAAATAGCGATGAAGGTTATGGAATAGCAATTGATTCGAATAATAATATCTATGTTGCTGGTTTTACAACGGCACCAGATTTAAATATAGATGTAGCGTTGTTAAAATATAACTCCATTGGAAATTATCAATGGAACTTTACATGGAATGCAACTTCAGATAGTGATATAAGAGATTGGTGTCGAAATATAGCTTTAGACTCATCTGATAATATCTATCTTGTTGGAGAAACTTTGGATACATCTGTATTTCCTGTTCTATCTGATATGTTTTTGATGAAAATTACGCAAGAAAGTGAGCCTAGTAATGGTGATGGTAATGGTTTTGAAATTCCTGGATATGAACTATTCGTTTTTACTACTACAAGTATTTTGATAATAGCAGTTATTATAAAAAAATTTAGGAAAAATTAAACCTTATTTTTTCTTTTTATTTAATCTTTATTATATCAAGCTGTTCTAATTTCTTTAGTACATCGTTTATTTCTGATCGCTTTTTATCTAATATTCTTGAGATTTTAAGTGGTGAATTTTTACCAGTGCATTGTATCGCAACTTGAAAATCAAAGTCTGATATCATTCCCATTGAAAGAACTTTTTCTAATACATTTTTTACAACTAATAATTTAGGAAATTCCTCGGCAACATGCCCCCCAATGGTTAAATTCTCAATATCTGCTTTTAAGGTGTTAAACATACTTTTTTCTGTTGTTAATCTATAAATTTTAAGATCAGATTTATGTTTTTTCCAAAAGCGATTTGCTATTTTATGAATTACTTCTTTGATTTTTTCAGTATTATCATCGGCATCAGAAATAGAACAGAATAAAACCCGTGATATAGGATGATAATAAATAAAAATAGTTGAATCTTCTGATCCTAAGACTCTATTCATTTCATTTACACGCCTCCCTTTAGCCATCGCGTCATGGATAAGATCAATTGTTTTATTAATTGCATTGAAAAAGCCTGTTAAAATATCATCTTGAATTTCCTTTAATTCTCTGAATGTTAATTCTAAAAGGGAAATCGAGCTATCTCCATCAATTAAATATACTTTATAGATCAAGGTTGAAATAGAAAAATCTAATTTTTTTTTACTATGATAATAAAAATACTTTCTTTTGAATGCTCGCATAAATTTAAATGATTAAAATTAAATGTTCAAATTTATATTGATTTAATAAATATTAATAAAACCAATTTAGGGAAATGAAAGTTAAAAAGTCATTTTTTATTGTATTTTTATTTATTTTTCCTTGGATATTTTCAACAACTCTAACAATTTCGGCACCTACTGAAATCTTCAATCATCCTTTTCCAACATTATCAACAAGCAGTGGTGTATCAAATTATACAATCAATAATTATGTAACATATGACATTGAGACTAATTTCTCTGTTCAGCAATCATCTGGAAATAATGTGAATTATTATTTTAAATATGCACGATTAAACGACCGACAGCCAAATAACACTTTGACACGATTTACTCCACCTTACCAAGAATCAGAGTTATTGTATTTAGATATTTCTGGATATGATACAATTCTTTCAAATCATAATGATAGATTTAATAATACTTACGATTCTTTCAATAGAACGATTACTGGTTCAGGTTCTATTACATATAGTTCAAAATATAGAGTAACTCTGAATGATATTTCTATTTCAGGGATTTCAGATTCAGATATTGGACCTTATGATACTTCTGATCCAATATTTATATTATATTGTAATAACACAGAACCATTCTATAATACTAGTGATCCATTACTAATATCCTTATCAAATAGCTTAGTAGATTTTGGAGATAATCCTATTGAGAAAGCGCAAAAGATATATTATTGGGTAAGCTCAAACATTAACTATCAAACTCAGAGTGTCGAGAGGGGCGCCTCTTGGGCATATGAAAATCTAAGAGGTGATTGCTCAGAATATTCCAGCTTAATGATTACATTATTGAGAATTCAAGAAATTCCCGCCCGAAAAGTCACAGGTAACTGCATTTCAGCCTCATTAAACTTTAAACCTAAGAAAGGAGATAGCTGGACTTTTGATCTACATGCTACAGCGGGAAGTCCATTTTCAGGTACTAATCCTCCCCTTGGACATGCTTGGATGGAATATTATGTACCAAATATTGGCTGGATAGCATGTGATCCTACTTGGGGCGTATCAGGAGCAAATTACTTTAATCAGATAGATTATCAACATTTAACTCATAATATTGGTGCTTACTTTTTTTATCCCCCTTCATACAATTTTAGTGAATTTTCAAATCCAACCTTATATTATGAATATTTTCTACCAACACCTAATTTTCAATTTGATTATGAATTAAAAGTTAAAGTTTTAGATACTAATCTAAAAACGTTTGAAACACTTACGCTTATTACTACTATTATTATAATTGCTGCTATAGTTATCGCTTTAGTTGCTATAATCTTAACTATAACTATAAAAAGAAAACGTAAAAAAGAAGTTATTTATTATGAATATTAAATCTTTTTTTTTATTATATCTATTTTGAAAGTCTAAATATACGTATGAATTAAATCAATAAGATTCTTTGAAAAATTAGGTAAGTTTTTCTCAATTTTTTCTAGATCAAGAGTCTTTTCTATAAAGAGAAGTAAATACAAATTGTACTTTTCGACAATAATCTTTTTAAAGACTACTTTTTTGGATTCATCAGTTATTCCTGATGATACAATAAAATCTTTCTTCAATAGTTTAAATTCTTTGAATGTTTTATATAAAGTTTCAAAATGAGGTGCTGAAATTTCAAATACCTTCTCGTAAATTTCAGATTTTGAATAGGTTGATAATATAATACCATTTTCATTTAGCAATAATATTGAATCTGAGTTTATTTTCTTCGCGAATTTTCTTAATTGATTCCTAAATAATTCCCGGTTTGGACTTAACTGTGATAAACCATAAGAGTAAGCAGTAATTAATGACCAATGATCAAAAATAGATGTCTGAAAAATTTTTATGAAAAAAGTATCAGTATTTTCGTTGATTTCATCTGCTATAACTTCTAAACTTTCAAATATTTCTTTAGAACCTTTCAAATCTGGATCAAATTTATTTAAACAAACTACAATTGGTGGATACTCATCTAATTCTTTCAATGAATTCAATATATTTTTAAATAGAGATAGTGCTTCCTTAATTCTTTCAATATCCTGTATATCAATAAAAAAGAACATCAAGTCAATATTATATATATAAACCTTTCCTTGTTCAAGGAATCTTTCTCTATATTGTTTTTGTCCTCCTAAATCCCAAATAGTAATAGTAGAGTTTTGTTCCTCAAAAATTTTTTCTTCTGTCCTATCAACTCCTTTAGTAGGAAGTGATTTGATAATTTCAGAGTATTTTCTCTTTACTCCATAAAGAAAACTTGTTTTACCAGCTTTATCGAGGCCTGTTAATAAAATTTTTATTTGTCTTCTAGGAGATAAAGGATCTTTTAATTCTTTAGTAAATTCAAACAATTCTACTCTCAAATTAGCCAAAATCTCCTTATATTCACTAGGATTATTAGAATCTTGTATTCTTGTAGCTGCTCTATCAATAATAATCCGTAAATATTTCATATTTTCATAGAAAAATACCTTATCCTCTTCATCTATTAAAACTGTGATTGTTGATGCTAAAGCTTGCCCCCGCGCTTTTGCTTCAGGGATCAAAAAAAAGTAAGTCAAACCGTTTAACTTTAAATCAGGAAAGGGTAGGATTCCAAAATAATTAATCCCTTCTGTTTCAGTTCCGTTTTGGTAAGTGCTCTCTCCCATTAAAAGTGAGATTGTTTTCATTGCGATGGAGAAACGGGCTTTATCATCTAACTCCTGAGGCCAATATAATTTTGGAGTAGGGCCATTCTCATCAAAAATACTTAAAACAATTGATTTTATTATGTTCTCTTTTTTTTCATTTGGCTTTTCTTCAGTTGCTTTACTTTCTTTTGATTTTAAATTTGATTTAGGCAATTTATCCCTAGTTTTATAATTAAAAGAGCATGAATTTAATTCATAATATTATACTAATATACCTAAGAAAATTATTACTATTAAATTATCTTTTTTCTAAAAAATTAAGGGTTTATAATTTTATTAAGGAAAAAATTTCAAACATGCTATTTTTGAGGTGTTACAAATCTTTTTTACGAAATCTTTTAAATTGATATTGTTTTTATCAAGTTCATTAAGTGAAATTTGTTCAAAAATTTCATTTTGAATTAACGGGTGGTATTCTCCTTGCTTAATCACTTTCTCATATAAATCAATTTCTATATTCTCTCGAAAATGAGCAGAATTAGTATAATATTTTCTTTTTCCTTTAGAATAAGGTATTGCTAATTTTGGAAAATGTTTTAAATCTAATCTGACAAATCTATTTAATGCTTTTTTTGATGAATTTTCAATAAGCGAATAATTTTTACCTTCTTTAGAAGATAGTTCTTCACAAGTTTGAATCATTTTCTTTAAAATTTTCTTTCCTAAATTATATGCTTCGGAATGTTCATGTAATTCATAATCGGTTAGAATTTTCACTGTTTCATTTAAGCCGACAAAGCTTATTGATAAATTTTGATTTTTCAAATCAAAAAGATGGTGATTATTAATAAAACCACTACAAAAAGGCAAATGATTTGTGTTCAATCTTTTTCTTATTATATCATATTTTTTTAATAATATAGCAGAGCAAAACTTCATTTTTTCCTCTAAGATTTCCATATATTTATCTTCTTCCTTCGCGATATAGGCAAATCTTGGTAGATTTAAACAAATACTTTGTAGTACCCCAATATTAGAGCTATTAAGTAAATTTATTTGATTTTTTAATTTAGTTTTAAACCAATTAGAACATAAATTTAGAAGATAAGGTGTTTTCACTTTTTTGATCTCTTCCCAAACCTTTGAATAGGCTGAATCAAAATCATCTAACGATTTTTCAGTAAAAAATATTTGATGTTTTAAAAAATTAAATGAATTACCTAAAAAATCTCCTTTAATAAAGACGTTAGTAAGAGTATTAAATAGTTTTAAACATTCATCATTATAATCGCCATATACCCCTTTGATTTTTCCATAGGGACCTATTGCAGGATATTCGGAGAGATCTTCAAGGATAAATGATGAAGCTGATATAAATGTTTTTGAAATATTGCGACCAATTATTGTGGGCAATTGATTAAATTCATAGACTAATTCCCGTATTCCATTAGCTATTTTTTCGTTAGATAAACCCTTTATATAAGGAGCAAGATAAGTAGTTATAGCAGGAAATCCTTGATTCCCACAAAATTCACTTTGAATTAAGCTTAACCATTTGGAAAGGTGCTGAATTGCAATGTTGAAATTATCAGCTGGTCCTGATTTACAACATATAAACTTATTTATTATAGGAGGTATACCATTCTTTAAGATTATTCGTGGATCCCAGATTTGACTTAGTGGTCTTAAGTCAAAATATTTAAGTTTATGAATATGGATATCTCCATATAAATGCGCTTTAGCCTCATTATCATCTAAAATTCTTAATAATGTGTATTCTTCAGCTAATTGATCTGCTGCCCAATGATGTACTTTTTCGGGATTAATTAACTCTACAGTTATTGGTTTTCGTCCTTTTTCAAGGATTTCTTCATAATCCATTAGTGGCATACCAATACGGGTATAAAGTTTTCGCTCTTGCTCAAAGTGATTCTCTGAAAGCATTGAACAAACTATTTCTCTTATATGGGGGCCAGAAAGAAATTTTATGCCTGAACTTATTATTCTCCGTACTACAAGCTCTGTTATATGCTTAGCATCTTCTTCACTCATTTTTGTTTCTTTAATAATGCTATTAAGAATTTTTGAAGGATCAAATTCAGCCATATCACCCTCTGTTTGAAATACTTTAGGTAATAAATCCATAATAAGCCTTTAAATTGTTTTTTTTTTAGTATAATATTCTTTTTCTTGAATTATAATATTCAAGAGACTTAAAAAAAAATATTATTAACTGAATAAATTGGAATTATTTATTATATAATTTTTAAGTATGCTGGAAGCTTCCTATAAATAGAATTAATCTATGATTTTTGTCGTACCATACAATAACACTTCAAAAAAAGATTCTTTTTAGGGTTTCTGTTTTAAAAAAATTAAAATAATAGTTCATTAAAATTTCGATACTCCCTTTGCTTTATTTTAATGCAATACACTCTTCTGACTTATGTTAAAAATATTGCCAGAGTCACTTTTAAAAAAATTGTTTATCGAAATATATAATATTTTAAAAAAAACTGAAAAAGCAGCAACTGAAATATGGTGTGAAGCTTCAGAAATAGATTTTTTTAAGAGATTTAATGACTATGAACTCAGAGATTTTTTAAATTTTTTTGAATTTCTCTCAATTCAAAAAGGGAAATATTTAGATTACATTGTAATTAATAAAATTTTATTTGTTATGGAATCTGTCAGAATTTTACAATTTGACATTAAAGACGTTTCAGTATTGTTAGATTATAAAGGTTTTGAAACATTAATAAAAGAAATTTTATTGAAAAACAATTACAAAACTACAACAAATTTTAGGTTTTCAGATAAATCCAATTTTAAATCAAAAACTTTACAAAAAAGATATGAAATTGATGTAATAGGTATTTATTTAAATTATGTATTGGTTATTGATGCTAAACAATGGAAACACAAAGATTCTTATAATTCATTAAATAAAGCAGCCAATTTACAATATCAACGTGTTTTAGCTTTGAAGAAAAATCAAGATGCTTTTTCTAAATTAATTCAAGAACTTATGGGTATAAATTTTAGTTTAAAAAGAAATTTACCTTTAATATTAGTACCTATTATGGTCACACTTGAGGATAATTTTATCAAAATAAATGATAATCAAGTACCTCTAGTTTCAATATATGAATTGAATTCTTTTTTACAAGAAATACTTAATAACATAGAGTATTTTAAGAGAGTAATGATCTATAGGGTTTCTATACAAAAACAACTGCTAAAATTGTAGAACCTTAGCCAGAATCTTTATAGATTTCCTTCCATATTAAAGATATTAATAATATAGTTTATTTACTTAAATTTCAAAAAATTAAAATAAGTTTAGTTCAAATATATATTAGCTTTTTATACCTAAATATTCTATAAGCTGTTTTTTAACAATATTAGCTGCGAAATTAATAATTCCACTTTTAGCTTTTGGATATGAGTAAATGATTAAAATCATATCTTTAATGCTTTGAGATTCTTTATCAATTGGAGCTAAATCTAAGACTCCTTCTGTCCCTCTTACTGATATAGACTTTAAAGAACCAGCACTTAAACCATTAATAATATCTGCTCCAATTTGATTTAAGGTTTGACCAATAGTAGCAAATAACGTATCAGAAATTCTATTTGATAATGCAGATGCTAATATTGTTCCATCACTCTTTATAATTGCTGAAGCTTCGATATGAAGGTCTAAGGTTAATAATTGGTTTAAAATTTCATTCATACTAGATGGTGGGATTTTTTCTTCAGCCACTTTTTCTTTTTTGGTTTTAGATTTAGGTGTATCTAATTTTTTTACTGTAATTTTTTTTGATAAGAATCCCAAAACTTCAGTCATATCCTTCTCTAATTGTTTCTGTTTCATAAGTGATGATTCAACTGTTTGAGTTCCTGAAGTTTCTCTACTCAGTTGTGAAATAGAACCGCTATTTGATGCTATAAGTGAGCTTCTATAAGGTTGTGGAGTAATCTCTTTCAAAACTTCTCTTTTGTCTTTTAAAGATTCTTCGCTTTCAGGTACATTAATTGATTCCGCATCTTTATCTATAAAATCTTCTAATATCTCATCTTTCACTGATAATTGATCTATTGATTCCGCTTCTTTTGGAATTTCTTGTAAATCTAAATCTTTTATTTTTTGTCCTTTCTCTTTTTTCGTTTTAGAAACTGATACGCGCAATCGTGGTGATTTAGAAGAAACTGGAAGTAAAGCCCCACATTTCCTGCAAAATTTAACGTCTTGATTTGTTGCACCGCAATTTTGACAAATAATTATGGCAAATATCGCCTCCAAACAAACTATTATTCAATCTTAAAATTTGCTTTTTTCATTATTAATATAAAAAAAATTCACTATTATTAATGTTATTAACTATAAATTTTCTTTCCTTTAACGGTACTATGTCCTAGATTGTAACCTTAGAAGTTAATTTGGTATACATATTAAACAATAAATGAGAAATCTATTAAAATATTCTATTGAAATAAAAATCTCTAACTAAATATAATTATAAATGAAGTAATAAATATTATTTGTATAAGATTTCTCTTAATAAACTAGCAAACGTTTCAAAATCTTCTTTCCGGAATATTGGATCTCCTTTAAGTAGAAGTAGATAATAGGGTGTTAATCCCTTTTTCACTGTGATCTGTTTAAAAATAAAATTTCTTCCAAATCTTTGAACAATCATTCTATTTTCATATCTTTCTTCCATAACATCAGTAAATTCAAACGAATCATTAAGGGTTAAGAAATAAGGTGTTGATGCATTGAGGAGATGTTTTACTTCTTCATCCTTATAATAAGACCCAATAATAAGAGAATTATCGTCAATTACAACTACTCCTTCAGAATTTATTTTTTTAGCAAATTCTTGAATTGTTTTTGCTATTAATTCAGATTTAGGATATAAACTTAAAAGAATTTCACTCATTGCTGTTATAATTGAAGAAAAATCATAAATCGATGTTTCATAATAAAAAAGTTTTTTATAATCTGTAGCTTTTTTAAATTTTTCTTTTATATCTAAAATAAGGTTTGTCATTTCATTCTTAGCATTTCTTTTTAATGCTGGATCATATTTATGCAGAAAAACATAAATAGGTGGCTCTATTTCCAACTTCCTAAATTGTGTTACTACATCTTTAAAATAGCTAATAGCTTCAGAAATCCGTGCTTTATTCTGAATATCTATAACATATATTGCAATTTCTGTTCCATCAAAAAATTTACCCGGGCTCTTTAAATATGATATTCTATAGCTAAGTTGCCCTCCTAAATCCCACTCTGATATTTCTTTTCCAAGAAAATTGAATATTCTTCTCTGAGCCCCTCTTGTAGGAGAAAGTAATGCGATCTTAGAGAATTCTCGCTGAAGGCTTAAAATAATGCTTGTCTTCCCTGCATCGTCCAATCCTGTGAATAATATCTTATTTTGAATTGGTTTTTCTTCCATTTCTTTTTTCAGGTATAAGATGGATTGACCTTTTTCCAAAATAATTTCACCTATGAAATCATTAATGTAATTTATAAATATATTCTTTTGTAAGATAAAAAATTATATTATTATTTATTTAAGTTTCGCATTAAAAGTTATTATGTAAAAATAGCTAAAAATATTGCTAATCAAAAAACCCATTGAATTGCTAAATCCTTTCCTATTTTGAATAGATTCAAAACTTATCAGTAAAACTTAAATCTTTTCTATATACAGGGTTTTCCAATATCTCAATTACTTTCTTAATTGCTTCTTGAGGTGTTTCTGCTCCATAAATTATATCTATTCGCCTATCATCTAATTTTTGATTAGCTATTTTTGAAGACCATCCTTCACAACTAGTTAAAGCAACAATAGGTTTTTGATATATCCAGGCAAAACAAATTTCCGATAATGTACCTGCCTTACCACTAATTGCTATGCAAGCATCACCAGTTAAAACAACAACTATATTTCTAGCTTGAGAAAAGGGGCATGGGATTACTATATCAACATATTTATTAGCAACACTTTTTTCTGCATGTGGAATAATACCAATAGTTAATCCATTTTCTTCTTTTGCACCCTTACAAACTGCTTCCATAACACCTGATAATCCTCCACATGCTACAATATATTTACTTTTTGCGATTAATTTTCCGATTTCAAATGCTTTTTTCTCTGTTTCTTTATCAGTTTCACTTGCACCAACTACTGATATAATTCCTTTAAATTCTTTTTTAAAATCAAAATTCATTATCTTAGACTCCTTAGCAAATATTCTCAGTTTTTATAAACAATTATGACTATTAAATTTTTAAAATTTGAATATTTCTACAGATTTTTGACCATCATTAATTTTTAACTTTTTTTCTTTAATAATTTCACCAATAACTCTTGCTTCTAAACCACAATTGCTAAAAATTTCAAGAATTTTATCACAATTAGCTTTTGGAGCAGTTATTACAAATGATGTTGTTAAATACATTTTTATATAAGTTTCTAAATTATATTGTGCTTCTAGAAGTTTTGGAGGGATATCAATATTATTAATATTAACATCTGCTCCAACATTCGAATATTTTATCAATTGTAATAGAGTTCCAAATATTCCTCCATTTGAAATATCTTTTGAAGAATTTGCAAGATGTACTTCACCAATTAGATTCATAGATTTACGTTTGTTTAGAATTTCTTCTGAACTTTTAAAAGTCACTGTATCCCAATATAATTTGCTAGCTTTCCCAACCTTTCCATCAAAATCTACAACTAATATTATAGAATCATTTATTTTTGCATTAATAGCTGATAGATAATTTTCCTTCTTTATTTCTCCAATCATTGTAGAACTTAATTCATAGCATTTCCCATGAATGTTAGTATGACCTCTTATAATCGGAACTTTAAATTTTTTAGAACCCTCACATATTCCATCAAGCAAACTATTACATGTTTTTACATCTTTTACAGAAATAATAATACTAGCAGCTAAAGGAGTGCCTCCACATGCATAAATATCATCAACTCCGACTAGTATAGACGAAAATCCTGCACCAAATGGGAATTTCTCAACAAAAGTTGTCTTAATTCTATCAGTTGTTATTAATATGAATTTATCTTCATCTATTATTGATGCTGAATCTTCTCCTATATCTGAAAAGATATTTGTACTTTTAAATGAGTTATTATCTATATGCTGAATTATAGGATTTATCTCAATTTTTTCTATGATATTTTTATTACTTCTGATGCTTTCTGCTACTTTTTTAAGAACCATCTATTATTCTAAAATAAAGCTATTTATAATTAATTTTGCTTAAATTATTTATAGAGAGATTAATAATTTAGAAATAAAAAAGAAATTTTAAATAATGGAAGAATTATTTGAATATTCAGTTATTAAGGGTCTTGTTTTTAGTACCTATGATAAGTTAGGTCCTCAACCATTTTATATGTTTCCTGAATTTATCAGTGAGATTGAGTTTAAAGAGTATTCTGCAGAAATCAATGAAAAAAATTTATTCAAACTAACCTTGCGCGATTATACCCAAATTTCAATAAAAAATTTAAGCTTATTTATAAGTGATAGAAAAATATCGATTGATGATGATTTCCAAAAAGTACAATATTTCGCAATCCTACCTCATCCTGATTTTAATGCAACCTCATTAACATTTTTTCATTATATAAGAACTAATTTTACTGAATCTCCTCTTGCTACGAGTTTTTCTATATTGGTTGATGAAAATAGTAGAAGTTTTCTATATAATAATATAAATCGGATAAAGCCACTAGTTTTAGAATTTTTTACTGAATTTGATATAGAATTATTTAATGGTTATAAAAAAAAGGAAGAAATCGAACCCCTGTTTAAAAACTTGTTAAAAAAGTTAATTGAAATTGAAAAAGCACCATCAACAATTATAACCAGTAAAAGAAAAATGAAAATTTTATTTTCAGGACTCGATGATTCCGGAAAAACTTCCTTTCTATTATCAGTTGACCGAAAATACTCGAAATTAATTGGTTTAAAGCCTACTACCGGAGCTAAAGTGAATTCTATTGAAGCCCTTGGAGCTACAATATTTTTATGGGATCTAGGTGGCCAATTGGTTTATAGAAAAAGGTATCTTAGCAAAGCTCATATTTATCTATATGAAGCAGATTTATTATTTTACTTTATTGATATTAAAAATAGAGATAGATTCGAAGAAAGTATTGATTATTTACTGAATATTAAAAAAATTCTAAATGAATATAATCAACAAACACCAATAATATTTATTTTGTCAAAAGGGGATTCAGATATATTAAATTCTGATGAAATCCAAGAAAATGTCAGAATTATAAAAAAAAAATTAAGAGAAATCAATCTTGACGATTCTCTTGAAATCCATATAACGAGCATTTTTCAAATTTTTACAATTTTAAGAGCATTTTCTTCAGGTATTTCAAAGTTAAGTCCAAATAGAGAGATAATCAATTATAATCTTAAAACCTTTTCTATGAAAACGAATGTTTATTTAACATTATTATTAAGTACAGATGGTTTAGTTCTTGCTGATTTCTATTCTTCTGAAGCAAAAAAATTGATTGAAATTCCTGAATCTGAACTTATTAACGTATTTGAGATTACAGCACCTCAGTTTGCTATTATATATAAAATATTTTCTAAGTTTAAGGCTTTACAAAAAGAAGAAGCAATTTTTAAAGTGGCTGATTCTGTAATTATCTTTAGAAAAATTAATATTACTGATAATAATATGTTCATTTTATTTTTAGTTGATGATGAATCTAAAGAAGAATTAATTGATGAGCAATTAGACTATTTCTTAGATTACACTAAAGATTTACTCTTAAGATATATTTCTTAAAAGATAAGTTTCAATGGTGTTTTTTCTGATATTGATTTTCTTAAAATCCGCTTTCTGTAATAAGAATTAATACCAGAAATTAAAGCAATTGATGGTACAATACATTTAGCAAATTTAACTGGGCCAAATAAAATGAAATCGCTTCCTGCTGAGGCACAATAAGTCATAAGGGATGCGATCGCACCACACCGGGGTATATCACCATATTTTTTAACAAAATCCCAACCATATATTGCATTAGCAGGAGCAAAACCAGTTGGTATTCCTAATTCTTTTTTAACTAATCTTGTTGTTTCAACATTGATTGCAATTGAGGGCAAGTCTAAAACAGCAGTATCAACAATTAAATTTTCTATATTTGCTTTTTGGGCATTAGGTATCAACTTTTCTTGTAGTAAATGCAATTTTTGATGAGGAAAAATATATTTACTCCCAAAACTCAATAATACCGCACTTCTAACTCCAATATCTCTAATTTTTTCAAGATTTTCAATAGTTGTATTCTCATCAATGCTATTCAAAATCGCTCTATTTAACAATCCTTTTTCTTGCAATCCTTCCATTGCAGGAATCCTACTTGAATCATTTAAACCATCAACTAAGAATGGACAATCTACAAGATCTGCTATATATTCACATTCTTTTAAAAGTGCTTCAGGGTAGGCACCTACTATATCAATAATTGCTTGCATTCCATTCTCATCAACTATACTTATAAATTCATTAACTTCCTTTTCAACCATATTTTTATCGATTTTTCCCATCTTTTCATCTAATAATGCTTTATGTCTTGCATAAAATACAGTACCAATTAGAACTATTGAATTTTCTCCTGGTTGACCACCTAATTTTACATTTCCAATTTCTACAATATTTTGCTCTTTTTCAAAATTTAACATAGTTTTCACTCAATTTCTCTATAATTTAATTTAAATATTTAAGATTTCTTTTTAGATTTTAATTCTAAATTATCTTTTGATTCAATAGGAATCCCCCTTAATTTCTTAACTTGTTGGCTAATAAGGGTTCCCGTATAAATTATTGATATAATAAATTCTGGAATCCATTTATGTAAGAGAAGAACAATAATTGCTGCAATAAAGGAACTTGCGGCACTAATAGAAACATGAATATCATCCCAGTCATATCCTTTATAATAGAGATAAATTTGAATAAGCATTCTAATTATATTTACAACATAAAAGATTACTGATGAAACAATTAAAGCTTTGGCTTTTCTCCATATTATGTCTTCTTTTGTAGCTGAATCATGACTATGGGGTGTAAAAATAATAATTCCTGCGAATACGCAAATAGCCTGAACTCCAGTACAAAAAGTTTCAAACCCTATAGGAGATCTTCCTGGAACAATAAATTCCCAGTAATATTTCCCCACATTTGTATACCCTGTGCTAGCATCCATATCAAAGAATAAATTCAAAAAGAGAACTGTTTGTTTTACAACAATCTCATGCAACCAGAAGCTAAGCTCTAAATCAAAAAATAAATATATAAGATAAGCAGATACTGGTGCTCCAATAGCAAAAAGAATAATAGATCTTACTGAAAAAATATATTTTTTTCCCTCAAATTCTATAATTGGTCTTTTATTTTTTTTACTATTATCCTTCATCAATCTTTCCTCCATCATTAATATGTTTTAAATAAAAATTCAATCTGTCTGCGATTATATAGTTGAGTATTACTAATAATGGAATCATAACGATACCAAAATTATATCTACTCTCTGATTTTAAGATTGGAATTGTCAATCCAATGCTTAATGAAAACAGTAAATTAATTGAAAAAAATATCCAGATATAAACTCTTTTCCTGGGTATTAGTCTGTTATGTTCTCTTCTTAATAATTCAAATGTGAAATAACTAATAATTAGTAATATCAGAATAATTGAATATCCAAAATAAAGAAAATTTATTACTATGTTTGAAGATATTAAAAGACCAATTAGAAAAGCTAGTATCAAATTAATTGAATTAACTAACCAGATGATTAACTTTTTTTTGATTAAGAGCTCCATAGTTATTATCCTTTGTGATTTAAAGATAAAAAAACAAATTCATCATAGATATTAAGGTTTTTTTAGAAGAGTTAAAGATTCTATTTATTTAATTCTATTTTTTATTAATTTTAGGAAATGACATAAAATAACTGTTAGATGCCTTTTGTATAGATTTTGAGCGATAAACTAAAATTAAATAGAATGCTAAACTATTTGTTTAGTGTGGAATATATAGAATGAAATTAATAAATTAGGAATCCATTAATGATTCTTGAAGAAAATTCGGCAGAAGACACTCATAGCTTGACTTATACAATACAAAATATAGTTGTCAAATCCTCTCTAAAATCCTCATTAAATCCTAATTTGGAATTAGATCTAAAGAAATTATCAGAAAGTTTAATTAATGCTGAATACAATTCTAATCGTTTTCCTGGACTTTTTTTAAGACTAAATAATCCTAAATGTGTTATTATTATTTTTAGGAATGGTAAACTAATTTTAACTGGGATAAAATCATTTGGAGATATTGATTTAGTAATTAATAGGGTTATTTTAGAAGTAACAAATACACTTCAAATTTATATAGAAAAAGAATTGATCAACTCAACAGTAGTAAATATAGTAATTACAGCTGACCTTTTTAAAAAAATCAATCTAGATTTAGCTGCTATTAAACTTGAAAACTCTATTTACGAACCCGAAGTATTTCCTGGACTAGTATATAATTGCACTAATCCTGTAAAGTCTGTTTTTTTAATATTTAGTACCGGAAAAATAGTCTTCACCGGAATTCGTGATAAAAATCTAATAGAGCCTGCCTTGATTTATCTAGGAAAACTAATAAAAAGAAAGGATTTATTTTTATAATTTATATTTATTAAAATAAAAAATAAAATTTTTTTTCAAGGCTATATTCTTATTTCTCAAAAAAAGATTGAACACAATAGCAAATTAAAATAAAAGAGGAGAATTCTATTATGTCAAAAAAAAATCACGAAAAACAAAATTCTGAAGAAAATGAAGATTCTAGTGAAGAAAAACCTGAAAAAAACAATTCGAATAAAGCAGTAGAGTCTGAAAAGCCAAAAGCTAAATTTACTTTCAAATGCACACAATGTGATGCATGTTGTTTAGCAAGAGGCCCTATTCCAATAACAATGTGGGATTTAGAAATGTGGGCAAGAAATGGCGTAGTTGCGAATTTCTTACCGTATTTAGATGTATTTAATAAACCAGATGGTGGCATTGACTTAATACTAAAACCATTAGCGCCCCCTCCAAAAGAAGGAGAAAAAGAGGAAGAAGTCAAGAAAGACCCATTTGGAGCAGTTCCTATAGAAGAATTGCTAAATGTTAAATGTCCATTATATAATAAAAATGATAAAAAATGCTTAATCTATGAGAATCGACCATTGAGTTGTCGTACATATCCATTAGAATTTGATGGAAAAAATTTTATAGTTGTGGATGCTGATTGTCCCGGTGTTGGTATTGGTGAAGGAATGACGAAAGAAGATCTTATAAAAATGAGAGAAACAGCAAAAACTATGCATTATGAACTCACGCGTATGAGGATTGCTTTACCGGTATTAAATCAAGTTATTTCTCAAAAGATAATGATGGATTTAATGCGACAGAATTTAGAAGCTATGAGCAAAATGAGTGATGAAGATCGCACCAAATTGGATGACATTTTTAAAAAAAATAAAGAACAAGAACAAATTTAAGTTATAATAATTTACTATTTTTTTATTCTTAACACCAAAATACTTGGTTATTATTATGAGAGAATTAAAAGTGGAAAATTCGCTAATTAAATTAGTCCAAGGAGATATAACTGAAATGGAAACAGATGTTATTGTTAATGCTGCTAATGCTCAGCTAATCATGGGTGGAGGGGTAGCTGGGGCAATAAAAAGGAAAGGAGGATCTAAAATACAAGAAGAGTGTAATAAAATAGGGCGCACCTTTCATGGAGGAGCTGTTATAACAACAGGAGGTAATTTAAAAGCTAAGCATGTGATACATGCTGTGGGTCCAAGAAAAGGGGAAGGAGAAGAAGAGAAAAAATTAAAAAGTGCAACAATAAATAGTTTAAAAATATTGGATAAACATAAATTGAAAACAATTGCATTCCCTGCCATTTCTGCAGGGATTTTTGGGAATCCCATCTCTTGGGTTGCGAAAATCATGATTTCTGCTGTAAGGGAGTATTTAAAAGGTGGCACTCAAATTGAAGAAGTCGTTTTCTGTTTATATACTTCTGATGATTTTGAAGTATTTGAAAAAGAATTAAGCTAGATTCAGTGTATTACTATTTAGTAGTACTAAAAGCAGGGTAAGCATATTTAAAAATAATAAATTGACTATTAAGTTAATTCCATATTGAATTTACTTAAATTTAATATTTCTTTTTCTTTTTAATATTAATTATTCCTTACAGTTAATAGAATACTTATTTTTTTTATGAAGGTTTAATTTATAATTAGAGGAATAAAAAAATTTTAAATTAAACAACATCTCATAATTGACTTATAATGAGTGAATATGTATACGTAAAGTTTTTCGAAGAAGTCCGGAACACTGATGTGCCTTTAGTAGGAGGGAAAAATGCTTCTTTAGGAGAACTTTTAAGTTTTGGAATCCCAGTGCCTTTAGGTTTTGCGGTAACAGCAAAGGCATATGACTATATATTAGATACAAATTATTTTACAATAAAAGATAAAGAAGTTTCCTTAAGACAGTTAATATCAAGAGATATTAGAAGGATTTCTAATGAGCTAAAAAGCGAAGATATTAAATCTATCGAAAAGGTCGATAAAATATGTGCTAATGCCCGTTATGTGATAGAACAAGCTAAAATTCCTGATAGTCTAGGAGATGAAATTTTAGATGCATATCATAAGTTAATAAAGCTAATTGGAGATGAAACAACATTTGCAGTTAGAAGTTCAGCAACAGCAGAAGATTTACCAGATGCTTCATTCGCAGGACAACAAGATACTCATTTGAATATATCGGGAGAAAAAGAATTATTAGAATATATATTAAAAGATATGGCATCAGTCTTCACCACAAGGGCAACAATGTATCGTGAAAGGGCAGGATTTGATCATTTTGCTGTCAAGTTAAGTGTAGGCGTTCAAGAAATGGCAGGAGGTTTAGGTGGTGTTAAAGCATCAGGGGTGATGTTTACTGAGGATCCTGATTCTGGTAATCCAAATGTTGTTGTTATAAGAGGAACTTGGGGTCTTGGTGAATTAATAGTACAAGGAATAGAAAAGGGTGATGAATTCATTGT
Organism: Promethearchaeota archaeon; assembly: GCA_016839585.1. Taxonomy (GTDB): domain Archaea; phylum Asgardarchaeota; class Lokiarchaeia; order Sigyniarchaeales; family SOKP01; genus Loki-b32. The sequence goes on along the minus strand of JAEOTZ010000017.1, from coordinate 63,056 downwards.
TTTTAAGCATGACCCAAAAAAACTTAGAATTATTCGTCGTGAGCTGGTGAAAAAAGAAAAAATGATGGTTTTCACGAAAGAAACTAGAAAGATTGGAACTGAAATAATATCCGTACCAGAAGAAAATCAGATGCAATATTGTTTAACAGATGAAGAAGTTTTACAATTAGCAGAATACGCCAAAAAAATAAGAACTCATTATGAAAGAAGGATGGATATAGAATGGGCTGTTGGAAATAATGGTAAAGTATACGTGGTGCAAGCTCGTCCTGAAACAGTTCATAGCATCAAAGGTGATGTTGAGGAAATCTTTTATCTTCTTGAGAATCCTGAAAAATTGATTAATGAAGAATTATTAATTGAGAATTCAGGTATCGCTATTGGAAGAAGAATAGGATATGGAAAAGTTAAAGTAATAGAATCCATTAATGACGCACATTTTTTAAAAGATGGTGATATTCTAATAACTGAGGAGACTAATCCAGACTGGACATCTTATATGCAAAATTTAGGTGGTGTAATCACTGAAAGAGGAGGGCCTACCTGTCATGCTGCTATAGTTTCAAGAGAATTAAATATAGCGTCTATCGTAGGAGCTGATAATATAGTAGAAACAATGAAAGAAAAACAACGTGAAGGTATTGAATATATCACTATTGATTGTAGCCAAGGAGAGCCGAGAATCTGGCTAAAAGATGTAGAATATGATTTTGATACAATTGAATTTGCAAAACTTCCACATACACAAACTAAGGTTCTCATTAATTCGGGTATTCCTAAAGGAGCATTATCTTCTGGTAAATATCCAGACGGAACAGGTTTAGCAAGATTAGAATTTATTATTAACGATGAGATTCAAATTCACCCAAATGCTTTACTAGATTTTGAAGCTTTAGTCATGAGATATGATATTTTACTAGAACAAAGAAAAAGAATTGAGAATATTAAAAAAAGTGATTTATATCATAAAGACCCTTTTAGTCAAGAAATCTTGAAATTAAGAAAAACCCTTGATAAAATCAGAGAATTAACAGTTGGATATGACAATAAAGAAGAATTTTATATAGAAAAATTGGCAGAAGGAATTGCTACGATTGCTGCTGGAGTTTGGAAAGAATTATCTGATGGGGATATTGCTGAATGTGTTGTAAGACTTTCAGATTTCAAAACTAATGAATATGCGAATCTAATAGGTGGTTGGATTTACGAAGGTGAAGAGAATAATCCAATGCTAGGATTTCGAGGTTGCTCTCGCTATGTGCATGATGAGTTTCAAAATGCATTTATTTTAGAATTAAGAGCGATAAAAAAAGCCAGAGAGTGGGGTCTAAAAAATATAATAGCTATGCTTCCATTTTGTAGAAGCCCAGAAGAAGCTCAAAAAATAATGGATATTATGAAGAGTGAGGGTTTAATAAGAGGTCAAGATGGATTAAAGGTATATGTTATGGCTGAAATCCCATCAAATATTATCTGTGCGGATATATTTAGTCAATATTTTGATGGGTTCAGTATAGGATCTAATGATCTGACTCAACTTACGTATGGAGTGGGACGAGACAACGAAAAAATGATCCCCTTAATGAATTATTATAATTATAATACAAATAGTGAAGCAATTAAGAGATCAGTAAGCCATTTAATTAAAATTGCTCATGAATTTAATAGAAAAGTAGGTATTTGTGGACAAGCTCCAAGCGATGACCCAGATTTTCTTAGATTTCTAGTTCGTGAAGGAATTGATTCTATTTCATTAAATTTTGATACTTATGCGAGAGGTAGGATAAACACATGGAGAACAGAAATTATCGAAGCAAAACTTGATGATGAGGAGAGAGCAATGTCTTATGAATTCTTAAGTGAATGTGATAAATTAATAGAAACAATTAGGATACCTAGGGGTAAACTTCGAAATATGGTAAGAAAACAAAGAAAGGAAGTAATTCCTAGATTAATAGAAACTACTGAACGGTTTGATAATAACTTTGATGAAATACAAAAAATTTCTTATGATTTTGTAAAAGAGATTGATAAAGGTAAATTTATTAATTTCAACGAGTTATTCAATAAATATCACAGTCAGATCACTGAATATGTAAATGAACTTCCAAATTTACAGCGAAAAATTCGTGAATTTGGTATTTATTAAAGATTTTTTTTATCATTTCATTAATGATTTATTTTATAAGTCTTAAAAAATCAAAAAAATTATATTTTAAGAAATATTTCAGAATTAAAACCCTTTATTCACTATAATCGTTATTTTGGGTGATTTTGTTCTATGACAAGGGTAAAAGAATTTAGCAAGGAAGTTAAGGAAGTTTTTGAGAATGTGGAACAGTTATTACAAGGAATGATTAATGATCGTTCTGTTCCTAGAAATATAAAAAGAATCTCTCAAAGATGCATTAATGAGTTAAAGAGAGAAGATGAAACTGCTGGCGTTCTTTCGAGCAATATAATGTATATGGTTGATGATCTCTCGCAAGATCCAAACATACCCTTTCATAGCCGGACTACGATCTATAGAATCTTGTCAATTTTAGAAAAAATTAAAGATTAGTTAAAATTCATTTTACCTTAAAAAATTCAAAGAGTCTTGTCTTTTTATCCTATTTATGTCTCATCAAATAAGAAAAATAACAATTCATTAATATAATTTAGAAAAAATTATATATTTGTATTAAGACTAATAAAATAATTTATTCGAACTAAAATCGAATATTAATATTCTTGTTGGTGAAATTTCATAATGGTTTCTACAGATGGTTGGATCGATGGTATTACTGCCTCAGGTGTGGTAATTTTCGGAATAATTTTTGGTTTATTCTTTTTTTATGTATCAAGAAAAAGGAAAGCAAAACTTCTTTTCTATTTAGGTTTAGCAAATTTACTTGCAGGTCTTATGTTTTTAGGAGTGTTTTTAGATTTTTTGCTAGTTGTATTAACAGAAAATAACATCGATAATACGAATGGATTGGTTGGAATTTTAAGCTATATATGGTTTGGTCCAGTAATTATTGTATCAATGTTTATAGGGGCTGAACTTCTAACACCGAATATAAAGTGGTATATTGTGTTAATATTTTTAATTTTAAGCATAGTTTTTGAATTCGTCATATTTATGGATCCACTAGGTTCTTTCTATTTTGATGAACCTACTACAACTCCTCCTGACAGATTAATTGACTATAATGTTAATTTGAATACACTTGCCGGCATGTTAATGGGTAGTTTTTTATTGTCAGTATTGATTTTTCTTGGATTTGGATTTTTATATAAAGCTTTTCAATCAACAGGCGAAATAAAAAAGAAATTCTATTTTCTCTCAATTGGAGTTTTTTGCTTTTGTATCTTCGGACTTTTAGAAGGTTTAACTGCGCCAGGTTTTATGGTGATTATCGTAAGAATTGGGTACTTGAGTAGTTTTTGGTTTATGTACGTGGGTTTAAGATAAGAAAAGCCAAAAAATCAATCTTTTTTTTTAATAAAATTTAATAGATTTTCATGTTGATTCATAATTACATCAAATTCAGAAAGAAATAAAGTGTTATAATACTAATGTCGGAAAAAAATTTCAAAACTGCCACTTTTGAAGAAAAAATGAAAATGCTATACAGCAAGATGTCAGAAAAACAACAGAAGAATGGTCGTGAACAAATAATATATATGTGTAGGGAGTATTGCGGAAAATGTCCAAGTTATGAGGGAACTGGAGAAGAATCTCTTGCTTTTTGTATGGTGGGAAAGAGTTCCGTAATAACTGAGAAGAAAGCTTGTTTATGTGGGCAATGCCCAATTACTAGAACAATGGGTCTCCGTTGGGGGTATTATTGCATTAACGGCAACGCATTAGAGCTCTCCCAAGCTGAAAAGTAAGATTTTAATAATATTTCTAAGTAATTCGATCAATAAAAAATAAAAAAGCGAAAATACAAAATATGATTGAATAACGATTTTTTTTAATTAAAATAATCCTTTCATAAAGAGCTATAAATGGAGAAAATCTAAAATGGAAGAAGATATCATAACTGCGGTTTTATATATCGAGCTTAACGATGAACTCGGACCAAATCCTATTGTTTGTCTTCCTTCTGAGTTTTCTCTTGAAAATCAAATGCATATCAGTATAAAAGTTATTACAATTCTTTCTGGTGAACATGGTCTGGTTCCAGAATCTCTCGTAATTCTTCCATTTCCTTCACTAAATTTAAAGGGATTGATTAAATATATAATATGGGAGGATGAATCTCGTAGAGGTAATATTGGTCAATCTGCTATTACTGTACTTTTTAAAAATGTTGATGACGTTATATTTTATAAATATAAGAATAATCTTGAGTTAATTTTTAATGAAATTACTGCAAAAATCATTATGTTAGAAAAATCAAAAGCAGATATGAAATATATTATAAACGAGATAAAAACACTTGAAAGAGTTATATTAAATGTATTATATGAGTTGAAAGTAAAAGAAACTTCTGCTCCAGATATGGAAGCTTTTCCTGAAATATCAAGAAAAACTTCTGAATTTATTGATTACAAATTTAAGATAAGCATTTGTGGAGATCCTGGTGTTGGTAAAACTTCTTTAATTTTAAGATTTACTAAAAAAGCGTTTAGAAGAAGGTACATTCCAACATTAGGAGTCGTGGTTTCAGATCGAACCTTTAAAATCGATGATTCTGTTGTTCAATTGGTGATTTGGGACATTGCTGGGCAGATAAAGTTTGAAACCATGAGGCGCCAGTTTTATCTCGGAACAGACGCTGTTTTCCTAATATTTGACTTAACTAACTCTAAATCTTTTGATAGCATTCCAAGATGGTATCAAGATATTGAAAGTCAATTGAAAAAGACAAGAGAAATTATAGGATTTATAATCGGTAATAAGAGTGATTTAATTAATGAAAAAATTGTTGGGTTTGAACAAGCAAATAAGATAGCAAGAAATTTGAACCTTAAATATATAGAAACTTCAGCCTTAACAGGAGAAAATGTTGAACAAGCTTTTTATAACATTGCCAAAGCTTTATATGAATCATTAAAGGATGATTTATAAAAAAAAAAGAAATAATTAAGAGTTAATAATTTTTTGATAAACTATTTTATATTAGTAGCTCTTTAAGATCTTGATTAATTTGCAATTCTTTTGCTAATTCTAACAAATTCTGCTGCCTTTTTTCACTTGTACTATTAAAAATGATTATAGCAGGAGTAAAAAGGATCATTAGAATGAAATGGAGTAATGGAAGGAAAATAATTGCTGCAAGTGCACCTGATTCTAAAATGCCTTGATCTAGATCATATGCATGAAAAATATAAAACCTAGTCAAAAACTGCTCTTTTTAACGTTCTTTCAATAATACCCATTTTATACATAAACCTCTTTATTTTTATTTTATTAGATTTTTAAATCTTTGTTACATAACAATATAATGGATGTTAGACAATAAAAGGATTATAAGATTAATGATTCCCTAATTTTCAATAAATGAAATCAACTTTTTCGAGTTCATTCAAGCTATATTTATTCTTGAGTTTTATCGGATAATTCTTTTTCATCCCTGAATGCTAATGTATCCTTGTTATTTTCATAAAAATTCATGAAGTGGTATGGAACACCTTTAGGAAATTTCCTAAACTCTTCTTTAATCTTCTCAAAGTCAGTCTCGTCTGTAATAAGACCTCTTAACTTATTTTCTAATTCAAGTGGAATTTCTTTATATTTCGCAATTAAATATAAAGCATCCTTTTTACTAGATATTAATTTGGATGGAAAGTTTGAGAAATACTTATCGAGAAGTTCATATGCTCCATCATACTCTTCTATGTTTCTACATGAAGTTTTTAATAACTTTGAAAACTTTTCCTCAAACTCATTAGCAAAATTAATTAATGAAGTTCTCAATAACTTAGATGATTTGGACGCGACTAAACCTACAGTAATATATCTTGATTCTCGTAGTATTAGAATACCATCAGTTAAAACTATATCTAATACACCACCTTTATGTATAACCTCCTCACTCATTAGTTGTACCGCATTAATAAAACCAGTAAACATAGACTCACTAATTTTCGATTCTGACCAATCATGATCGAATAAAGGAAAGCCATCCCTGTCTTTTACTACAATTCGACTAATTTCAAACGGTAAGATATAAAGTAGCTTTGGTTCTCTTATGACTGAATAGGTAAATGCAAAGATACCAACCGCGAATATAAGATCCGATATTAAAATAAACATAGGATTGAAATAATAAAAAAGATAAACAATCATCATAATTACTGATGATATAGTTAATGCCAAGAAAAATATTGTGGCTTCTGTCTTTATTAAGAAAGGGGCATTTCTCCATGTCTTTATCGCCCAAACAAAAAGATAAATGGCTACAATTAAAAATAATAAGTCGCTAATAATACTGTAAATACCAAGAAGATCTGTGGTATTATATCCTCCTTCAATTATGATATCTGCAACCTCGGTTTGAAATGGGAGGTATAATAGCGATAGCGATAATATAACTACAACCATTAGACCGATTGAATATAGACGCTCTTTCATAGTATAGTTTATCCCCATTAAAAAGAAAATAATTCCTGCTGCCATGAAGAGGGTATAAAATCTTGTTATTGCTAAACTTAACGTGAGAATTGAAACTCCTTCAAATAAAAAAAACAGGGAAAGAAAGATCCATGCCATTCTAATGTATGCAACTGAGATGATCTTCTTTGTCTTCGGTGATGTGTATGTAAGCGTAGCACAAAATAGTAATATACCTGTGTTAATAAATCCAGCAATGACTTCTGGTGTCCAATTTAATGCCATTTTTATTCACTTCAATTTGTTGGTTATAAGTTTATCTTTTGATATATTCTCTAAATCTTTAATAATGGATTCAATTAATAATACTTTCTTAGGATTAATACAGACGAATTTATCTTCCTTAAGTTCAATCACCTTATCATCTATTAGATTATTTAGATGATAATACACTAATTCTCGAGATTCTGCTAAGTTCTTATATATATCTGCTCTCTTTAATTCTTTTTTTTCTAATAATAACTTAACAATTCTAAAATTTAAATCATCTCTAAGAAAAAAATAGATGATACCAGCTTCATCATCAATATCTTTGGGAAGAAAGAGTAAATAATTCTTCAATTTTATCGACTTTACATAATTAAATTTTAATAACATATCTAAATGCCAAACTAATTGACCTGTTCCCGTGTTCTCAGATTGGAAGTGTCTTCGAATAGTTGATAAATGAACTCCTAGATTATCTCTTATAAAATAATAAATTTCCTCTCTAAGAGGGTGTGATAAAATAGAATTTCTTGTAAATCTTGATTGGTCAACCAACACTTTCTTATTAACTAGGTATTGGATTATAGACTTTAAACCTCTACGGGGAATTTTTAACTTTCTTTTTGCCCTGTAATATAAATTATCTAAAGTTACTACTCTATTTTCTGCAACAATTTCCTCGGCAATTTCTATTACTCCCTGAACATTTGGGTGCTTTAAGCTAATGTTAGAGATGACAGATACTTGGTTCATACTTCATGTGAGGTTTTTTGGATTTATCTTCTCTTTTTCGTCTTAGAGATCTAAATTTTGTTATATCTTATTATTATACAAACTTATATAAGCATTTTTATATAATTGTAAAAAATCGTTCCTTATTGATTTAATAATTAGGAGAATTAATCTCTAATTGTCAAAATCTAATAAAAATCAATTTTGAAAACAAAACAAGTGAAAAATATGAAAAAAAAGTACTCAATGAAAAAAACATATTTAGCGGTATTTATTTTAATTCTGTGTTTTAGCTTTATATTCCAGGGAAAAAATATTATTTCTAATCGACAAAGTGATGAAGATAATAGAAACATTAAAATTAAATCATCTACAAGCATTTCACATGAATATGAGTGGCATCGTACCTGGGGTGGTGGTTTAAGTGATATTGGTGGTAGAGTTGCAATAGATTCGTTAGATAATATATATGTTGTGGGATACACAGAGAGTTACGGGGCAGGTGGGACTGATATTGTTCTGGTGAAATTTAATAATGCTGGAGTGCAGCAGTGGTATCGTACATGGGGTGGAGTAAATTACGATTATGGTGCGGATTTAGCTGTTGATTCAACAAACTTTATTTATCTTGTAGGGAACACCCAAAGTTACACCGCAGGAGGTTCTGATATTGTTCTAGTGAAATACGATAGTGACGGAGTACAACAGTGGAATCGCACATGGGGTGGGACTGAAGATGATGAAGGTTTGGGGATAACTGTAGATACAGCAAATAATGTGTATATTACGGGATATACAGAGAGCTTCGGTAACGTTGTTCTAGTGAAATATGACAGTTTTGGGGTACTACAGTGGATTAATACCGAGAGTGAAATTGGAAGTCTCGGTACGTCATTAGCTTTGGATTCATTAGGTAATATTTATCTTGTAGGAGACACATATTTTGGAGCAGGACTTAAAGACATACTTTTGGAGAAATATGATAGTGCTGGAATACTGCAATGGAATAAAACATGGGGCGGAAGTAATTGGGATTATGGTTTGGGTGTGGCTGTAGATTCATCTGATAACATGTATGTATCAGGAAGAACAAGAAGTTTTGGAGCGGGAGATAGCGATATGGTTTTACTTAAATATGATAGTACTGGTGTGCAGCAGTGGTATCGTACATGGGGCGGAATTAGTACCGATTATGGTAACAGAATAGCGGTGGATTCTTCGGATAATATTTACTTTGCAGGGACAACAGTTGGTTTTGGTACGGGATTGTTTGACATGACTCTCGTGAAATATAATTCTCTTGGTGAGGAGCAATGGTATTACACATGGGGCGGAAGTTTAAGAGATATGGGTTTTGGAATAGCATTGGATTCATCAGAAAATGTGTATTTCGGGGGAATAACAGAAGTTGGTCTTGAAGATATTGCTTTGGTGAAGTATTGTAAGATTCCAGAAGTTGTAATTAATTCGCCACAACAAAATGAGTTATTTGGAATTTTAGCACCAACTTTCAATATTTCTGTTCTTGAACCAAATTTAGATTCTACATGGTATACGTTAGATGATGGATTATCTAATATTATATTTAGTGGACTGATTGGAACAATAAACCAAACAGAATGGGAAAAAGAAGGAACTAGTTGGATAAATATTACATTTTGGGCGAATAATACCTTTAGTAAAAAAGGACATGCTGAGGTTACAATCTTTAAAGATATTGATGACCCTAAAATTACTATAAATAAACCCTCTCAAGGAGAAAAATTCAGTGATGACGCTCCTAATTATGATATCTCACTCATAGAACCAAATTTGGATTCAATATGGTATACTATTGATAATGGTATTACTAACTTCAGTATTATTCACGAGACAGGGACAATAAATCAAACTGCATGGGAAGCTGCTTCATATGGTAGCATATCAATGGAGTTTTGGGCTAAAGACCTCGTAGGAAATATTGGGCATAGTGAAGTAATTATAGAAAAAGTAAAGAAAAATGAAGAACCAGAAATTCCTTTCGAATTAATAATTCTAACAACGACTGTTGGTGGAGGAGCAGTGATTGGCGTTGCAGTTGTAGTATATATTAGAAAAAGAAGGATGAGCTAAATCCCAATAAAATTTGAAAGATATTATATTCTAATAAAAAACTTAGGAGAAGGGAAAAATAAATACGAAAACTAAAAAAAGGTAAAGAGGGGATAAGGATAACATATACATACGAATGGCATCGTACATTAGGAAAATACTCTTTTTTCTTTAAATATAACAATCAAATTTTTTTTTCCAATTATATAAAATTGTCAAAATCTAAAAAAAATAATTTATAAAACAAAGGAAGTGAAAAATATGAAAAAAATCATAAACCCAAAAATTGTTATTATAGTACTGATTTTAGGAACTATTTTTGCAGCAACAACAGTTATTCAAGATACGAAAATGGAAAACCACTTTAATACTATGGAAAGCGAATTGAATACTTCAGCAACAGCCTCGTTATTATGGAGTTTTCAAGCTGATGATCAAGTATATTGTAACCCTGCACTATTTGATGTAGATCACGATGGGAAGCTTGAAGTGTTCTTCGGAAGTCATAATAGTACTATATATGCCCTAAGTGGTGAATCTGGAAGCCTGATGTGGGATCATAAAACGGGAGATGGTTGGGATAGTATACACTCATCTCCTGCAATAGGCGATGTTGATGATGATGGATATTTGGAAGTATTAATAGGAAGTACGAATCAACATGTTTATTCTTTGAATAGTCTGACTGGAAATACTGAATGGACAACAAAATTTGGCGGTGTTGTAGATAATCCTATTGTTCTGGGCGACGTAAATGGAGATGAGGAACTTGAAGTAGTAGTACATATTTTGTTTTCTGGAAGTACTGGAAACATAAAAGTATTACACGGTGAAAATGGAAGTGTGCTATGGGAATATTTAGGTGGTGCAGCATATTCTCCCTCATTGGGCGATGTGGACGGTGATGGAAAACTCGAGGTCGTTGCGGGTACTTATGTATTTAACGGTGAGGATGGAACCCCTGTATGGTCTAGAAACCTTAACTGCTTCTCATCTCCAGCTATAGGAGATATAGATGGGGATGGAAAGCTTGAAGTGGTATTCGGAACTTCAAATTCCAGAGTTTATGCTCTAAATGGAGAAGACGGTACTACTGCATGGTGGCGCGCCACAGAAGCGTCAATTGTATGGTCTTCGCCTGCTTTAGGTGATGTGGACGGTGATGGAAAACTAGAAGTAGTGGTTGGAAGTACTGAGTCAGGCATTGGAAATACTGATAATTATGTGTACGTATTCAACGGAGAAGATGGAAGTGTCGAATGGAAAATCTCAACAGGAAACCAAGTATGGTCTTCTCCTGCGATAGGTGATGTGGATGGTGATGGAAAGCTCGAAGTAGTGATTGGAAGCGATGACCGAAAAGTGTATGCAATTAATGGTAAGGATGGAAGTATATCTTGGTCATACCAGACGGGTGGGTTAGTTAGGTCTTCTCCATCATTAGGTGATTTGGATGGAGATGGGACTCTTGAGGTAGTAATAGGATGCTATGATTATAAAGTATATGCAATAAAATCTACTCCTTCTGGAGAAAAAATCGTATGGCAAGGATTAGCCGGCACTGACTTTTACAGAATGAAGTCCTTTCCATTGGTTTCAGAATTATGGAATTACCCAACAGGAGACGATATAACTTCCTCTTCAGCATTAGGAGATATAGACGAGGATGGGAAACTCGAAGTTATAATCGGAAGCCATGATGACAAGGTGTATGCTCTAAATAGTGAAGATGGAACTGAGCTATGGAATTACGCAACTGGGAGTAGTATTTCATGTTCACCTGCTCTTGGAGATATTGATGGGGATGGTAAACTTGAGGTCGTAGTGGGAAGTGACGATAATTATTTATATGCTCTAAATGGTGAAAATGGGAACCTGATATGGCAGTTTGATACTCAAAGTGATGTAGATTCTTCACCTGCTCTGGGAGATGTGGATGGGGATGGAAAGCTTGAGGTAATCTTTGGTAATACCTATGATGGTAGAATATTTGCCCTAAATGGAGAGAATGGAGGTGTATTATGGAGTCATAAGACGAATTACATTATCATTTCTTCGCCTGCTCTGGGAGATGTGGATGGTGATGGAAAGCTTGAGGTAGTTATTGGAAGTGGTGATCACTATTTATATGCATTAAATGGAGAGAGTGGATCTCTTAGGTGGAAATATAACACTGGAGATGATATCTATTCTTCTCCAGCAATAGGCGATGTGGATGGAGATGGAAAGTTTGAAGTAGTAGTAGGGAGTTATAACGGCAAAATATATGCAATAAACGGCAAGGATGGAACTGAAATTTGGAATTATACGACAGCAAGTAGGATAATGTCATCTCCTGCAATAGCTGATATTGATGGTGATAGAAGGTTTGAAGTAGTAGTAGGAAGTTATGATAATAAGATATATGCAATAAACGGCGAAGATGGAACTGAAACTTGGAACTTTCAAACGGGAGATCAAGTGTATTCATCTCCTGCAATAGGCGATATCGATGGTGATGGAAAATTTGAAGTAATAGTAGGAAGTTATGATGATAATATATATGCAATAAACGGCGAAGATGGAACTAAAGCTTGGAACTATCAGTTGGGAGGAAATATAATTTCCTCACCTGCTCTGGGAGATGTGGATGGAGATGGAAAGCTTGAAATAATTGTAGGGAGTGATGATAATAAGATATATGCTCTCAATCCTACTACTTCTGGAGAAGAGGTATTATGGCAAGGTCTTGCTGGAAAAGACTTTTTAAGACCTAAATTTACAGATGAGATATCTGATACCTTAGATCCGATAATAATTGATGCCCCAAGCGACTTTAACATCGAGTTTGGGTACACAGGGATAAATATTTCTTGGACTGCAACAGATCTACATTCACACATTTACACCATTGAACTTCAAGGAAGTGGTATCGTAGCAGGTCCAGATTCATGGTCTAACAATACTCCAATCAACTATACCATCCCAGATGGTTTAGATGTGGGTGTATATATCTATACCATTAACTTTACTGATAGTTATGGTCAATTTGCTACTGATACAGTTATTATGACTATTGATGATACAATAGGTCCGACAATAACAGATACCCCAAGCGACTTTAATATCGAGTTCGGATACACAGGGATAAGTATTTCTTGGACTGCAACTGATCCACATCCAAATACTTATTTAATTGAGCTTCAAGGATTTGGTATCGTAGCAGGTCCAGATTCATGGCTTAGTAATACTCCAATCAACTATACCATCCCAGATGGTTTAAATGTAGGCGAGTACATCTATACCGTTAACTTTACAGACAACTATGGTAACTTTGCTACTCATACAGTCACTATGACTATTGAAGATACGATAGATCCGGTAATAACAGATGCCCCAAGTGATTTTACGGTTGATTACGGCTATTCTGGAGTAAATATCTCATGGACGGCAACAGATCCTCATCCAAATACCTATACGATTGAGCTTCAAGGGTCTGGTATCGTAGCAGGTCCAGCTTCTTGGTCAAGCGGAGTGGCGATTGTCTATATCATTCCAGAAGGTCTATCTTCAGGCGAATACATCTTTACTATCAATTTTACTGACGCGTATGGAAATTCTATTGCTGATACAATAGCCATAACAGTTAAAGAAGTAAAAACAACAAAACAACCAAATCTGTTGCCGATAATTATAGGAACCAGTATAGCGGGAATAATTGCCGTAATATCAATTCCATTAATCGTTAAAAAACTTAGAAGAAGGGAGAAGTAAATGGACAAAAATCTTGATCCATGGTCAAAAAGGATATGGTATGTAGAATGTCTAGTTCTTTTTTTATTGGTTTGGCTATTAACTCTAAATCCTATAGTGATGCTCACACTTATGGTACTATCGATAATCGGTACTGCAATTATTTCTATATACCTAAGAATTACAGAATCAACAGATATCAAACCAGAGCTACCTAATACATTTACAACCCCCAATCCATCTTCAGCACAAAATTTGGAACCAAAGTATATTATAATTGAAGGAATACAACATCGTGTGGGATCAAAATCCTTAAAATTATGTGGTAAACACATAAACAGTATTACTGATATTCAAGGGCTTGATCATCTCTGGCGTGTAAGAAAGCTGGATCTTTCTCACAATCAAATAACAACTATGAAGGGAATTGAATATTTTCCAAATTTAAGAATACTAAAACTAAGTGATAATAAGGTCCAAAAAATTGAAAATATTAGAAATTTTCAAAAATTGAAAAAAGTAATCCTTGATAATAATCAATTAAAAGAGTTCAACATAACAGATTTGCCTAATACAGCGACACATATTAACATAGCAAAGAATCCTATTGAGAATTTCCACATTTATTCGAAAGAAACTTATAAGAAAATCCATTTTGGACCAAAACAATGGTTCCCAAAACAAGAATTAAAGCGCTTAAAGAAGATCATTCGACGTCAGACCTACCATGAAATTAATGAAGTGGGAAAGAAAATTTTACTAGCTCTAGCAGTATGGGCAGGGATAACTTTTGGAATTGCAAGCTTTATAACTTTGATAATTATTTTGGCAGTGACAAATTACAATCCAGATCCAGTAAAATTTGATTTCTGGGAAGTGCTTTTTACTGCAGAATGGTCGGCAATATTATTTATTGGAGCAGGGATTTTAGCAGCTGTGGGTATGGTAGCACTTTATTATGAATTATCTTAATTCTTTTTAAATTATTTTTTTTTTCTCTTACTTTTAAAAAATTTAAACTAGATTTTGGCTAAGAAGATAACTAATTATTTAATAGAATGCTTATACCATTCTCGTATCTATTTATACTTTTTCTAAGAAACTATCACAAGATATTGAAAGTTCTATGGAACTATCGGAAGCTCAATTATAAAGGGTACTATCTCTCATCATTTAATTATAATCTACAAGAAAAGAGTAAGTGAAAATGAGAAAAAAATATAAAAAGAAGTTGAAAGTGATAAATGAAAAATAAAAGATCTTACTTAACAATGGTTATATTAGTTATGTACTTTAGCTTTATATTACAAATATCTAGTGTTTTATCGACAAATAATTCTTTTGGAGTTAACTGGTATCGTAAATGGGGTGGAAACGACCCCGAAAATGGCAATGGTGTAGCAGTGGATTCTTCAGATAATATTTATTTTGTGGGGTATTCATATAGTTTTGGTCAAGGAAGTTCAGCTATTGCTGTGCTGAAATATGATAATTCTGGGACACTACTTTGGAATCGTACCTGGGGGGGAAGTAGTTACGACAAGAGTTATGGAGTGACGGTAGATTCATTAGACAATGTGTATCTTACAGGAGAGACAGGGAGTTTTGGAGCTGGAGGTGTTGATATGGTTTTGGTGAAATATGATAGTTCTGGGATACAACTCTGGAATCGTACGTGGGGAGGGAGTGCTATTCTTAATGTGGATACCGGTTGGGGAGTAGAAGTAGACTCATTAGATAATATTTATCTTGTAGGAGTTTCAAATAACTTTGGTGCAGGTGAGGAGGATATAATTCTGGTGAAGTATGATAGTTCTGGAGTGCAACTATGGAATCGCACGTGGGGTGGTGCCCTATCTGACAGTGGCTTTGGAATTGCACTGGACTCGTCAAATAATATTTTCATTGTGGGAGAAACCTTCAGCTTTGGCGCAGGTGAGGAGGATATAATTCTGGTGAAGTACGATAGTTCTGGAGTGCAACTATGGAATCGCACGTGGGGTGGTGCTCTATCTGACAGTAGTTATGGAATTGCAATTGATTCTACAGATAATATTTACCTTACAGGAGAGACAGGTAGTTTTGGAGCTGGAGGTGATGATATGGTTTTGGTGAAATATGATAATTCTGGGATACAACTTTGGAATCGTACGTGGGGTGGTGATAACCGTGAAATATGTTATTGTGGAGCAGTGGATTCCTCTGATAATCTCTACCTTGGGGGGTTTTCAGATACTTACGTGACATATTCCGATATGTTACTGGTGAATTTTGGTTACAAAGAGGGACCGACAGGTGGAGACGCATTTCCTCTAGAGTTAATTATTATCACATCTTCGGTTATTGGTGGGGGAGCGGTGATTGGCTTAGCAATCTTCATATTAAGAAGAAGAAGACCAAAATAAATCTAATTTAAAATTCTTTTTTTTTATTTATTTTTATTTTTACTTCAGACTTTTTACTTCAGAGTGGTCAGCAATATTATTTATTGGAGCAGGACTTTTAGCAGGAATAGGCATGGCAGCACTTTATTATGAATCTATTTAATTATTTTTTTTTTTAATTTTTTTAAATTTTCTATTTAGTCTTTAAGGACGGCGAGACTGAATTGTATTTGGATAAAAACTTACTTCTCATTTTTTGTATAAAATTGTAAAAAATCGTTCCTTATTGATTTAAATATTTGATTACTTCTAAGTTATACTTCGTGAAACTAAACTAAGATTGTTGATTTATTATAAAATTAATAAAGAATTAGTTCCTATAATGTTAAATACCACATTCATATTTTTTATATGCTTATTTAAATTGATTAAATGTTTAAATTATTATAATTTATATAAATTATTCATATATAGTGCTAATATTTATTTAAGTTATAAATTTACTGAACTGACGATGGCTAAAGAACTAATAAAAGCAATAATATTTACAGAATTTGACGAAAAACTTGGACCAAACCCAATTTTATGGTATCCTTCTGATTTACCTGAGAGCTTTCGGATGGCGGTTAGTATTAAATCAATTACCATTCTTTCAGCAGACCAGGGTTTAATGCCTAAATCTTTAATAATTATGCCATTCCCATCATTAACCTCGAAAGGTATAATAAAATATATAGAAAAAGAAGATAAATCTCGCCGTGGTGGTGTTGCTCAATCATCTATTACTTTACTTTTTAGTGAAATTGACGATCTGATTTTTTATAAATATTTGAGCTTTTTAGAACCTGCATTTAATAAAATTACTCAAGAAATAATTAAAATAGAAGATATTAAAGAAAATAAAGAAATCCTTTCTAATCAAATAGATAATTTACGTGCTGAAATTTTAAATATATTAGAGGATCTCCGAATAAAAGAACAATCTGTCTTAAAATCTGAAGCATTTCCTGAGGAGCCTGTAGAGGATAAAGGGATTATAAAATATAAGTTTAAAATAGTCGTTTGTGGAGATCCCGGAGTAGGAAAAACATCAACTATTTTAAGATTTACTGATAATGCCTTTAGGCGAACGTATATAGCTACCATTGGGGTTTCAATTTCAGAGAAGAATGTATTAATAAATAAAGAGGGGGTAAATTTCATTCTTTGGGATATCGCGGGGCAGTTAAAATTTGAGATGATGAGAAAACATTATTACAAAGGAGCAGAGGCAGCTTTCTTAATTTTTGATTTGACAAATCCTGAAACTCTTAAGAATATTCCAAAATGGTATAAAGATATAATAAAAGAAGTAAAATTAAATCATAATTTGCCAATGATGATTATTGGAAATAAATGTGACTTAACCAAGAAAAGAATGATAAAAAGAAAAGAGGCAGAAGATATTGCTAAAAAATTAAGCCTTGATTATTATGAAACATCAGCATTAACTGGTGAAAACATATCCGAAGTCTTTAAGCAAATTGCTAAAAAATGTATTGAAACTGAATTGGGATAAAATCAAAAATAATTATAATTGTATATAAGTATTTTTTATCTTATTCTTGACTTTTTGTAATATTTGAGATTTTTTAATGTCATTAGTCTTCTGTATAAGAATATCCAATGTATCAATTAAATATTGTAATTCATTAGTATCTAAATATTTAAGATAATCTTCATTTAATAGGAATTTCATAACTGGAATATATTTAGATTCAAATCGATTTACTACTTTCAAAAAATCGTTTCTATTTTAAGACCTTTCGCTTATTTATGTATACTTTCTTTTTTACCTTTATTTTTGTTATATAACGGTTGAGAAAAAAATAATTATAATAATTCTTCATCTGTATATGTCCATTTTCCCTTCCATTTATGATCATTGGGTAATGATGCAATCATCCGTTGGTGATGATGATTATTACTACATACGATTATGGTCACTTTCCACCGGTCATAATCATATCCCCATGTTATATTGAACGTGATGGCTTTTTCATTAACACATTTTATAAAACATTTTTTACTAAGAGCTAATATACGCTTTATATACTTATGTTGTTTAGATATCATATCATGAAACCATCTTGGAATTTTAACAATATTTTCGGGTCTTCTATCTTTTCTTTTCGTATTTATATGATGTTCTGAGATTTTATCATTATTTTCATCCCAGTTTCCTATAAATAATGGAAGTTCTCCATTATTCATTCTATCAATTATTCTTTTCCTGCGACCTAGTTCTTGTAGAGTTATCATACTACCCATTTTTTACCCTCATTGATTTATTTATTTTAAAAGAGATTTATGTTATATTTATTATTTTAGTTTTAGAACTCTTGAAGATTTTGATTATTTATTCCTGAAAATAATCTCATTTTAACTTTGTTTTTTAATATTATGTTTTTAATATATTCTTTTATCAGTACTTTTTTAATTTGTAATGAAAGGTTCATGACAATCCTCTTTGAAATCATTTTTTCAAGAAAAAAGCACATAACTTGATCGAGATATATGGTTTTTCAAGAAGTTTCTCCTAGACCTGCTTATTAAAAATTAAAAAATCACTACTCTTATTTCTCTTAAAAAATAGTTCGAACAATGCTTTAGCAAGAAAATGTTTATTTTAGAAATTCTGACCCTGATATTTACCGGGATAACTTCAGCAGCCGGGATCAAATATATTTTAAGTACTTGGAAAGTTAGAAAGATTGCTAAAAAACTCGAAAAGGGAACGATAAGCGATAAAGACTTATCTTTAATTGCTCAAAAGCAAGATTATAGAAATGTGGTTAGAAGTTTTTTACAAGGAGAGAATCCTTTTATAGATGCATTGAAAGAGGTTTTACGAGAATTATCATTTGATATTCAACATAAATTAGATGATATTAATAGAACCCTTCAAAATTTTGATAATTATAAAAAACCAGAGAAATAAAAATTTTATAATAAAAAAAAAGCGGAAATCTAATGGTAAATATAAAAACTAAGCTTGATCATTGTCAATATAGAGAAGGTTGTAGCTTTTATGGGGCTGTTAAATGTAAAGATAAACAATGGGGTAATCCATCTGAATGTATTCTTTATCAACTTACTGAGGATGTTCAGGAGCTAAAAAGCGTAGTAGTAAGATAAAGGAATTAAATTTATTGAATTTTTGATTTAAATTTTAAATAATATAACAGACAGATAAATTTTCCACTCTGTTAAGTTTTAATTATCAAATCTTTATTATTTTATTTATTAGTCTAAAGAGAATTCCATATCTCAATGTATTTTTGTCTTGTGTTGGATTTCGCCCTTTGTAACTCCTTCTATAGACTTTATGGGAATTTTTGAAATTATGACTTCTTTTTTTCAATTGTCACATTTTTAACAAAAAAAGTATAAATTTTGTATTGCATATTTGGAATAGTAATGAAAAAAAAAATACTTTCAATCCAAGTTCGAAACAATGAGAAAACATTTTTATAAAGGAACAGAAGCAGTTATTTTAATATTTGATTTAACAAATCGTAAATCCTTTGAAAGTATACCAAAATGGTATGAGGACATAAAAAAATATATAATATCCAATACTAAGATAATAGGCTTTATTTTAGGAAACAAGGTAGATCTATCGGAAAGTAGACTACTTGGGGAAAAAGAAGTAATCAAAATTGCAAAAGAACTTAACCTCGATTATATAGAAACTTCTGCTTTAACTGGAAAAAATGTAGAATTAAGTTTTCATAAAATAGCAGAAGCATTAATTAATTCTAAAAAATAATATAAATTTGAGTAAGGATAATGGAATTAGAAGAAATTATATTTAAAAGAAGAACAATAAGAAGATTTAAGCAAGATCCGATCCCTTTAGATATATTAAAAAAATTGATAGATTTTGCTCGTGTTGCTCCAATGGCAACTAATCGGCAAGCTCTTGAATTTATTATTATTCAAAAAGAGGATATTCGCCAAAAATTATTTCCATTAGTAAATTGGGCAGCACTTCTTCCAAAAGATGAAAGAACTCCGGAAAAGGGAAGAGAACCTACAGCTTATATAATTGTTCTCGTAAATACTGAAATAAAAAGAACTTATGTTGATTTTGATGTTGGAGCAGCAGTTGAAAATATTTTACTTGGTGCAGTACAATTTGGCATAGGTTGTTGTTGGATGGGAAATATTAATGCAAAAAAGATTCGAGAATTATTTGAGATTCCTGACTATTATGATATAAAGCATGTTATAAGCTTAGGATATCCAGATGAGGTCGCTATCATTGAACCTTATAAAGACTCCTTTAACTATTGGAAGGATGAAGAAGGTACCATACATGTACCTAAAAGAGATTTAAATGATATAATTTTCAAAATATATTAATTTTGTATTCAGATTTAAGGTAAAAGAATTTAGAATTAAATCATATTTTTTACAAATGCCTTCTCCTATTGGAGTAATAAGTGCTTTAACCATTATTATATGGTTTACCCTTGGTTTAATATGGGGGACATATAGTTTAATTAAGGCAAGGAAATCAAAATCAAATGTTTTATTTTCTATGGGTTTGGCTATATTATTTATAAGCTTATTATATTCAGGTTTGGTTTTAGATTCTTTATTAGTTCTTTTTACAGAGAGCAACTTAGATACAAATATACATGGTATTCTTACATTTTTCTGGTTTGGTCCTTTAATAATTATTGGTACCTATATATTTAATGAACTTATTGCTATGAACTTTAAAGTATGGTTGAAGTATTTAATATTAATTTATTTTTCGATAATAAGTATAATATACGAAATTCTGTTATTTTTAACTCATTCAAGTTCGATTATTTATAAAAGCCCCTCAGAACCCGGTCAAGACTTAATTGATAATATCTTAGTTTTTTGGACTCCTCCATTTTATATGCTCGGAATTTCTTTATTTCCGGGGATTATAGTATTTAGTCTTTCATTTTTATATAGTGGTATTAAATCCTCAGGAATATTAAGAAAGAAACTCATATTATTATTAATCACTTTCATAGTATTTTTTGGTTCTGGTTCTTTAGACGTAGTTATTTTCCCTTTAGATTTCTTTAATTTACCTAAAGGTACATCAATAATTATAATAAGAGTTCTTATGATTATTGG
Source organism: Promethearchaeota archaeon (assembly GCA_016839585.1). Classification (GTDB taxonomy): domain Archaea; phylum Asgardarchaeota; class Lokiarchaeia; order Sigyniarchaeales; family SOKP01; genus Loki-b32. The sequence continues at coordinate 42,140 of JAEOTZ010000017.1, read as the reverse complement.
GGGATTTATCTTTTATTTTAGCTTAAAAGAAGAATCTGTAAAAGGCATGAAATTGCCTTCCATTAAAAAATTTAGATCTGAAGAACCTTCTCTTATAGATATTTTATCTGAGACTAAATCTAAAGAGATATCACAAGAACAAATCTTAGCATTTCGAGAACAAACAAAATGTCTAATCTGTGAAAGAGAAATTCAGGGCTTCATTAAAATTTTCTTATGTCCTCAATGTGAAGCATTATATTGTGAAAAATGCACGGAAAAGATGATAGAAATGAGTAATAAGTGTTGGATATGTGAGGAGCAAATTGATGAATCAAAACCTGTTAAGCAAAATAATGATATATCTTGAAATATAATTAAAAATAATTAAAAGCTTTTTTTAAGATGCTAAAAAAAAGTAATATTACATTTAGCCTTGCCTTAAAGTGAAAAAATTTTTAAGGAAATTGAGCAAAATTTATTATGTAATCTTTTACAAATTTATATTTTGTTATTAAATATCAAGCTTAAATATATTGAAATCTATATACTATAAAAGGTGTAGCATATAACTCTAACTCCTATTGGACTATTTAATGGAATAACTGCGATTATTTGGTATATCACTGGTTTTCTTTGGGGTTCCTTTAGTCTGTATAGATATAAAAAATCAAAATCTGATATTTTATTGTATTTTGGATTACTAATCATATTCATAAGTATGTTTTTCACTGGTATAGTTTTAGATTTTTTCACAATCCTCTTTACTGGCAAAAATTTGAATAATGCCTCTGGAATTCATGGTATTTTAACATTCATATGGTTTGCTCCAACTCTCTCATTTGGGATATATCTTGGTATTGAATTTTTGATACCAGGTGTTAAAAAAGAATTTAAAAATTCAATATTATTTATTTATATTATTTTAGCGATAATCTTTGATTTATTTCTTTTATTAGACCCATTTGGTACTGTAGATTATAAGATGCCTTCAAATTCAGGAGAAAATTTAATTGATAATGTTTTAATTATGGGTTCTCCTGCTTCTATTTTACTTATTATCTTTTTTGCAACAGCAACACTATTCTATGTTGTTAGATTTTTTTATGGATCTGTTAAATCAACAGGTCTCTTAAGAGAAAAATTCGCGAATTTAACTATCTGTTTCATTCTTTTATTAGGATTTGGAACTGTGGATATTTTATTTTTCCTGCCAACAATCATTTTAATTATTGTTAGATATGGAATGGTCGCTAGTGGACTTTTTTTTGTTTTGGGAGTAAAAAAAGAAGAAGTTACAACCCAGCCAGAAGAAGATATTCATGATGATGAAATTGAGAGGGATATCCTAACAACTTCATTATCCGAGGTGTTATCTTATTCTAGACCCTCTGATATATCCATAAAAGAGATTGAGTTATATCGAAAACAAACAATCTGTTTAGTTTGTAAAAAAAAATTAAAGGGATTCATTGATGTTTTTATTTGTCCTAAGTGTAAATCATTTTATTGCGATAATTGCGCTCAAATTCTAACTCAATTAGAAAACATGTGTTGGTCTTGTAATAATCCAATTGACGATTCAAAACCCATTAAACCTTTTAAAATAGAAGAAGATGATATCGATATCACAATATCAGAAGGATCAAGGAAAACACTCAGAGAAGAATAGAGGTTCAAAAAGTTATTATAAATAAGTGAAATTAAGATTACATGAAAAGAAATAAAATATTTAAATATATAATACAAATTTTAAAATAAATTAAATTAATCATTAAAATATTTACATAATTTAAAAAAAAGAGAGAGATTTATATGAGAATAACTATTGAGGATTCACGAACAGGTAAAGTTATTAAACTTGATGTTAAGGAGCATCATACAATTGAAAGGATTATAGACATAATTGTAAAGCATATGGGCATTATTAGTGCCGAGGAACGCGCATATACTTTAGTATTAAATGGAAAGGAGTTACCTTCAACAATAACCATCGAGGATTCTGTGCATAAATTTGGATTAAAGGAAAATGACAAGCTAGCTTTATGGGCGAGAGTAATTGGGGGTTATTATAAACAATAAATTATTTTTTAATTGGAGATCCAATTATTAAGAATAAGTTAATAAGTTAGGATTAAGAATGATATTTAACTTTTCTAATCTATGATGACTATATCATCCTTTTCTTCCTCTTCTTCTTCAATTTTGAATTCTTTCTTGAGGTCTTCCATAGTATTTTGCTTAAAAAAATTTGCTGCTTCTAAACAAATATCATATTTTAATGGATCATCTGGATTAGGATTCTCCACTAATTTTTGCAAGGCTTTGACGGTAGTCTCTAAATCTGTAAGTCTTGACCATTTTTTTAGAATGTTTAAACAAATATAGCCAGTTCCAGATTCGTAACGCAAGGGGGCTTTAGCAGGATGAATATTGGGATGAAATATATTTGATTGCCAAGAAAATCTAATGCCTCCAGGATATGGAAAAGCTCTATTTAGTTCCAAATGAATTTGATGATCTTTCTGAGGAACAATATCAATTCCTTCCTTAAAAGTACCCATAATAAAACCTAAGCCTTGTAAATTGATTAAAAACTTAACACTATTATCACTTTGAACTATTGAATTCATATCGATAACGTTTAAGCTTTTTAAACTTTTAATTTCATTTTCAATCCTATTTTTCCAAATTTCTAAAGGAAGTTCTGGCATCTTTTTAAAATTAAAAATCTCATTAAGTTACATATTGATATTTTCTTTCTTTATATTTATATTATATCTTTCATAATAATCATTTTTTATTTTGAAATGGATTTAATCTTCATTTATTATCCTTATAAGAACATGTCCAACAATCTGGATTCTTTAACTTTTCAATAACTTCAAATTTATTTATTAATCCATTATAATTTAATTGTTTACCTATTAAGGGTTCTCCAATATGAGGATTCCACTTTCCTTGCTCTTTAAATTGATCAATTCCTAATAAAAATTTTATTACTTGTTGAGTTTGAATTCCTCCTATAATAGAAGTTGTAGTAATTATAGTTGCAATTTTACCAATAGTAGCTCCATTAGAAGATTCGATTTCTTCTCCTGTACAGGAAAACTTTACCCACATTAAATCTAAATCAGCACCAGAAATCCCGCATTGTAGACAAGCAGCATCAGTAACTCCAGAATATACAGCTTGGACTGATCCAAAGAATTCATCAATTCCAGAATCAATAAAAGGTACCTGATAATAATATGCATAATTATTTGCTTCAAGTCTAGCTTCAACATTATCAAGACAAGAGCAAATCACATCCACTTGTTTATACAAATCTTTATCTATCTCATTAAGAGCTTTCTTTATTGTTAAAATTTTAACTTCAGGATTGAGTTTTTCACACGCTGCTTTAATGATATCTACTTTATATTTATTTTCTACTTTATTTTCCATATTAAACAAAATACATCGATTAAGATTGGATTTTTCAATAATATCATAATCAATAATAATTAACTTTCCAATTCCGCTCAAGCTTAAATTTTTAGCGACTTCGTTACCGGTTGCACCAACCCCTATTATCATTACCGTAGCATTTGAGATCTTATTTTGGTCCCATCCAGCAATTCGTTTCTGTCGATCATACTTATCCTCATTTATATCCTCCTCTCCTAAGATTTTATATTCATTATCACTGTTGTCTGTCATATTTTTACAAGATTATTTTAATAATTGAATCGAAATTAAAAATTATCAAATATCTACTTGATAATGGCATAACTAATTTCTTTATATCCATCTTCGAATTGATCATTTAAAGTAAAAAATTTATATTCATCTCTAATTGGATCAACAACTAAAGCTACGTGATATGATTTATTAAAAATTGAGCGTTGAGTAGCTAAATCAACACTACTTAAAAAGCATCCAAAATTTGGATGGGAATGCCACCACCCTAACCTTAGTAAGTTTTCATTATTTGGATCTAATTTTAATTTATCAAATTCCTCCGAATATTTAAAAAATTCAAATTGAATATTGTTGACTATCCCTTTTTCTCCTGATTCTTGAAAATAAAATTCATTTGCTATGAAAGCCTCCTTTATGTAAAGATAATGATTTAATAAAATGTATTTCTGTTTATCCCAAATGTAGCGTTCTCCAACTAAATAACCAAAAACTTCATTAACGTTTTCTTTACATATCTTTTTAATCCCTTCTATTACTTCTTTAGTAATATATAATGGAAATACGTAATTCTCGTCAATTGTCATAATTAAGAAATTGATTTGATTGTAATTAGTTTGAATTTTCTATTTAAGAAACTTGCTTTTGCTTCATTTGAATTTTATTATAAATGGAATTTTTTAGAATTTCATTCATTATGATAAAAATATTTTTAGCCGAATCTTCTTGGATTGCAGAAAATCCATATGTTTTTACACCAAAAGTTTCTTCAATTTCCTTAGCTTCAAAAGATGTTTCTTTTAAATCCTGAAAATTTGCAATTATATAGAAATCTGCTTTCCGGACTTTTTTCTTAAGTTTTAAAAATAATTTTTTTGTTCTTCTTAAATTACTGGCTGCTGAATTAGTTATAATACATATAATATCGCAAATGTTTAATAAAGTTTTATACTGCTTTGAATTACTTATTAAATCTTCTAAATCAATCTCCCTTAATATAAATTGCTTTATATTTCCTAAATTTGTTATATCAACTGGTTTTTCAATGATTTCATTCATATCATCATCTATATTTAAAATAGTTTCTTCAGGAAATAAATCCATAATAGTTGTTTTTCCTACACCAGTTTCACCAACAAATAAAACTTTTGGGGGAATATATATATGTGCTTCAATAAACTCATCAAAACTTTCAAACACTTGAGTTTTACCTGTCCAATTCTCTAAATATTCATGATATCTATTAATAAATTCAACTTTCATCAACTCTACTTTTTCTCTTACCTCATCTTCCAGATCTTCTATATCTGTAACAATAATAAACATACAATCGAATTCAGATGAATAGGAATAGAAAAAATTAAAATTTTTAAAGTTAAGTGATTTTATTTCACCAACTTTAACTGCTTTTGCAAAACCACTAATTGCTGTAAGAAAACCACTTATTAAATCATCTTCTACTTCACTAGGGCATATATAATTTTTTGAATAACAGAGTATCCCTCCTTTTGCTATGACATATATCCTAGATATCATCTTAGATTCTAATTATTTTTTGACTTGATTTTTAATTTTATTTAAGATAATAAGATTAATTAAAATGATTATGAAAAATATATATAAATATAATTGATAAGTTTAAAACTATAGAAAAATATCAAGAGAGCTCTCATGCATGAGAAACAGAATAGAGATTCATATCCAAAAATAGTAAAAACAAAAAAGAAAGGAATAATTGAACGAAAACCTCCCAATGATAAAATTATTTTTTACAAATTTACTAAGAAAAAAGATACAAATGAATCAAATACAAAAGAGAATAATATTACTTAATAATATTCTTAGCAGTAAACACAAAATAAAATTGAACTATTTTTATGGATTTTTAATAATTTAATTAATAAGATTAATGAGATTGAACATTAATGTAGTAAGCTTTTTATATTGTAAAAAAGAGATAATTACAATAAAAATTACAAAAAAAATATATTTAAAAAGGCGGATCCAAAAATGCTTTCTGATGTAGGTTGGCTTAATGTTATCTCAATAATGGGCATTCTTATAATTGGCTGCTCTTTTGGATTATATTTTATATATCAGGGTAGAAAAACTAATGTTAAACTCCTCTTTTTTATGGGTTTGGCTATTTTTTTTAATGGTCTTTGGTATTGGGGTAATTTCTGGGAATCTTTATCTCTTTTAATAACAGGCAAAAATTTTGATATTGTAAATGGAATAAATATACCATATGAATTACAAGCTATTATGAGTTACATTTGGGTACCTTTTTCAATAATATTTATCATTTATGTTGGTGGCGAACTGCTAATTCCTAAAAGAAAATGGTATATGGTTGGATTTATTGTATTCATATCAATTGTATGGGAATTACTTCTTTTTTTAGATCCACTAGGATCTATATCGATTTACGTTCCCGATGTGCCAGGTGAAGATCTTGTTGATGAAGATTTGCTCGCTAATAGCCTTTTTTACCTAATTGGCTTTTCATACGTCGCTATTTCCTTCGTTTTTCTTGGAATTGGGTATTTGATTAAAAGTATTAAATCAACAGATGTACTAAGAAAAAAGTATTTTTATTTAGCAATTGGCTTCATTTTAAATTCTATATTTAGTTTGATTGAGGGTTTAGGAATTATTGGCGTTGGACTTTTTTTAGTAAGAATTGGCATGGTTTTTACATTTTGGCTGTATTATTTGGGATTGAAAGAAGAACCTATTAAAATTGAAAAGATCTCTGCTGAAAAAGAAGTAAAAATTGAAGATTCAATATTTAGGATTGCTAAAAGACCTAAACAAATAACTGAAGAAGAAGTTACTTATTATCGGGAACAGAAAATATGTTTAGTTTGCAAAAGTAAGGTAGGGGGTTTCAATACGTATATCTGCACTAGTTGTGATGCTTTATATTGTGAAAACTGTGCACGTGCATTATCCAATTTGGAAAATGCTTGTTGGGCTTGTAATGCCCCGATTGACAAATCAAGACCCTCAAAACCTTTTAAAATTGAGGGAACTGAAGCTGAAGTAAAGGATAAAATAAAAAAACCCAAAAATTAATATTTTTCTTTTTTATATTTAATGTAAAGAACTAATGAGATCTTCTTAAACTTATATAGTTTATTATTTATCTTGTGCTTTGTATGAATCTCTTATCACTTTTTCGTTCTTTTTCCCATTTCTTACGTTCTGAACGCAATTTAAAGAGATCTACATCTTTAAAAATTATGTCCTCTTCTTTAGATGGTATTGTTCTTTCGATACGTTCTTTTTCTGGTGTGTAAATGAGAGATTCTCCAAATTCAGCGATATTTACAAAGAAACAATAAGCATATATTGACCTCCGGGCATCAAAATGGGCTGCTTTAAAATCAGCTGTAACGGGAGTAAAGGCTGGATTGAACATTATGTCTATTGGTGGTTCAAAATTTTTAAGTTCAACTCTGAGATCCATATCAAGAAAATCTCTACATATAGCTATTGCCATTCTACCAAATTCGGTATTAGATATTATAGTTTGCCTTGGTAAAGTTTCTGTGTTGATACCTTCTTTAAACCTTTTTCCTTTAAAATGGATAATTGCGGGAATATGTTTTTCTTGCTCCCAAAGTATTCCATCTGGGCTAAAAACCATACTGATATTTTGCCTAGTTTCTTTATTGTGATATGATCCCGGGATAATATACATTCCATATGATTTAGCAAAATTAGAGATATCCTCAAGAAATTTATCATAATTGAGATCAATGGACATTTCTGGAAAGATAAGGACATTTACATTGCTGGCATGTGCTTTTTCTATTATCTTCTTAACCTTAGATCTAATCACATCAATTTTATCCTTACGGAGTCCTAACAAACCAGGTGATTTTTCTTTATAGAATTCTTTTAAATAATCTCCGGTACTAGATACCCCTATCTGAGCAATACCCACTCTACATTCTCTTCTCTGAATTTTTGGGTACTCTTTAAGTAAATCTCTATAAATTAATTTATATTTTCTTTCTTTACCCCTTTTTTGCAGTTCTTTTTTCGGAGTTGGGTGTGGAATCGATGGTACCAATAAATCTAAAGTATTTTTAGATAGAGAAGGTTCGCTAATTGTACTTAATGCCGAAATTATTATTTTCTCTTCTTTCGCTATTAAATCCAAGCGATCTAAAACTTCTTTTTCTCTGTCTTTATAACCTGCTTTACCAAATAGTTCAGCTGCAGATTTTAATACGCCAGATCCAATTTCTAAAAGTTTTTTCTTTTCATCCAGATTTAATTCTTCATCTGCTCTGATTATATACCAAGTAGCATCAAAATAAGTAGAAGTTGCAAGAGCCCAATTTGCCTCGCTTTTAAATTCACCCTTTTGATATAAATTTGCAGCATTTCTTAACATCATTTTAATTTTTGGATAAATTTCTGCCTTAGTAGATGTGTTTTTTGCCTTATCAAATTCACAACCTAAACCTAATGCTTGACAAAAAGCAGAATTTCCTAAAGCTAACAACTTTAATTTACTATTTGTGAAATGTTTACTTGCTTCATTAAATAACTCTGCTGCATCTGAAAATCTTTCGGGATCTTCATATTCTTCAGCAAATTCCATAGCTTCCCATGCGCTACAAAGAAAAGAAATGGCAGTAAGTTCTTCTATATCTTGTTCGAATTCTACTCTTGAGCACATATCTTTAAATTGAGTAGCAGCACAAGAGAATTTTTCTGCAGCTGCAAGATGCTCACCTTTTCTTTCTAAAATTCTTGCTTTTTCTATTTGATCCCAAATATCAACATAATCAACCTTCTCATATTCAACTTTTTCTTCACTATAAAAAATAGGTTCTTCTTCTATTGTGGAGATATGTTTTTTTTCTATTTTGTCTAAAATAGAAATTTTTAGTATTTCTTTAATAATGAAAATTATTTTAGTTTTAGATTCCTCCTTAATTGCTGTAAAGCCAAAAGTTTTGATTCCAAGCGTTTCTTCTATTTTTTCAGGCTCGAATGCAACATCTTTCAAATCTTGAAAGTTTGCTAAAAGATAAAAGTCTGCTTTCTTTACTTCAGGTTTTAATTCTGAGACTAAAGTCTTTGTTCGACCCAAATTACTTGCGGCTGAATTTGTAACAATAAGTACAACATCAACAGATTTTAATAAGTTTTTGTATAGTTGCGGATTATAGGTCAGTTCTTCCATATTAATTTCTTGTATAATACATTGATGTATTCCCTTTAAATCATCTAAATTAATAGGTTTTTGAATAACCTCATTTAAATTATCATCAATTTCCAAAATAGTGTCACCAGGAATTAAATCCATAATTGTTGTTTTTCCTACACCATCTTCTCCAGTTAATAAGATCTTAGGTGGAATAAATACATTCTCATCCACAAAATCATCAAAATCTTCAAAAACACTAACATTTCCTGTCCAATTCTCTAAAAATGGTTTATATTTTATTATGAACTCATTTTTCATCAGTTCAAGTTTAATTCTTGTTTCTTGTACAAAATCGTCTTTATCAATTACTACAACAAAGATACAATCAAATTCAAATGAGTAAGAATATATAAACTTAAAATTTCTAAAATTAAGGGTTTTTACTTCACCCCCTTTAATTTCTTTAGCAAAATCACTAATAGCTTTAAGAAATCCACTAATAACGGTTTCATCTATATCAATCTGCTCAAAAAAATTCTTAGAATAACAGAGAATTCCTCCTCTCGCAAGAATGAAAATTTTTAATATCATAGCAGATCTCTATTTTTATCTATATTTTTACTTAATTTAATATTAGATAATAAGATTAATTAAGATGATTATGAGAGGATTTAAAAGGAAAAAATAATAAATCAGCTTTTACCTTGCAATTCTAAGAATAATGCCTTATATTTATTATATAATTCTCTGATTATTGTTTGAAAGGCCGGAAATACTCCCTCTCCTGTTTTTGCTGATGTTCTATAATATTCAAGAAAATTTCTTTTTTTCATAATTTTTAAAATCTTTGTATCTACCAAATTCTCTTTATCAACTAAATCAACTTTATTTGCGAATACAACAACTGGAATATCACCGCAAAATTGAAGAATATCATCATGCCAATTTGGTATATGCTTGAGACTATTTTTACCAAGATCATTTTCTTCAAGCGAATATACAATAATAGCTGCTTTGCTATCTCTATAGAAGGAGGGTCGTAAGAAATGAAACTCATCTTGACCCGCAATATCCCAGAAAAAAAGCTCACAAAAGTCTCCATCTATTTCCATTTCATATATTGAAAACTGTGCTCCAATAGTTTTTATGTATTCCTCTTGAAAATTACCTTCTGTAAATTTTTGTATTAAAGATGTTTTGCCTACTTGCCCATCTCCAACAACAACAATCTTAAATATATATTTTTCTGAGCTACTATGCATATAATCATCCTCTTAAATTCTCATTATAGAATTTTCGATCAATTATAAACATCGAACTTTTTTTGATTTGATATATGAATAAAAATTTAATAAAACTTTACATAATGATATTGTAATAATGAAAAAAGGAATATTAAGTTTTAAACGAAAAGGGAATAAGAATGGTTAAAAGAACAGAAGATAGAATGGAAGTATTATTTGGATTTTTTGGCACATTAGTCTCATTTATTTTATTAATTGCAGCGGCATTTCTTTCTCCGGGATATAACCCATTAATAAATGCTGTAAGTTCATTAGGAAAAGAAGAAGCAAAAACATTATTTAGTATTAGTTTTGTTGTAGGAGGATCATTAAGTATTCCTTTTTTTATCTTTCTCGAGCGAGAATTAATTAATATAAAGGAAAGTATTAGAAGGCTAGCAACAGGAGTATCAATATTTACATGCGTGTGCATCGCGTTAGTAGGAATAATTCCAGATGAAACTTATTGGGACATATTTCAATTATTTCATGGTTTTGTTGCTGTTGTTAGTTTTGCAGGATCATCAATATATATCGTACTTTACAGTATACTTATGTATAACGGACCTAAATCGAAAATGTATAAAGGTCCAACATTTAAAAAGTATCATGCATATTTTGGCTTTAGCAACGGTGTTGTATTGATAATTCTTATAATTATGTTCCTTATAAATACCCCCTTTACACCCTTTATAGAATGGATATTGACAATTTTAATGTACTCATGGATTCTAATTACAGCACTTCAATTAATATCATACAAATTTTTCAATATCCCTGGAGTTTATTATAGACGAACTCAATATCCTGAGGCTTTAAAATTATTCGAAGATGCGCTCCAAATTTTAAATAATCTTGATTTAAGTGATGAGCCTATAACCCAAACTCTTAATGAAAACATAGAGTTCTTAAAAAAACAATTAGAAAAAGAAAATTAACATAAATTAATAAAAATAAAATTAAAAAAAATCCTATTTAACTTCTATCTTTTTCTTTTCTTTCTGTTCTTCTTCTTTCTTAGGTAGAATTAATTTCAAAACTCCTTTGTCTAAAGTGGCATCAATTTTATCTTCTTCAATATTCTCAGGTAATGAAAAACTCCTGTGATAACTTGAGCTACTGTATTCCTTTCTGACGTACCCTTCTTTCTTTTCTTCGTATTCTTCCTTTCGACCGCCTTTAATTTCTAAAAGCCCATCATGAATAGTTATCTCTAAATCTCCTTTATCTAACCCAGGTAACTCCGCAGTAATACTATATTTATCTCCATCATCCGATATATTTGTCAATGGAGTTCGAAAGAATTTATCCTCATCCAATAAACTTAGATTAAAAGGCTCAAAATCCCAAAATCGTGATGGTTTCCAAAAATCTCTAAAACTTCTATCTATTTCATCGAAAAAATGATCAATACCGCCAAAAATTGAAAGAGGACGATATTTTCGTAATTGAAGTTCACCTTTTTTCTGTTCTTCTTTAGAATTTCCCTCTTCAGATTCTAAAGGTTCCTTTTCTTTAATTTCTACCTTTTTATCTTCTTTTATTTCTGTCATATTATTAACCTCCAATTCATTTTTTAATTGTAATATTTAATTGACAACAATCTCTTGGCGTCAACCATTGATTTACATATATAAAGTTGCATATTTAAATGTTTTGTTTTCGTATAATAACAACTTAGAAGGGTGAAGTTTTCAAAATTTAATGAATTAGATTTTTTAATTTTTGAAATTTTTATTATATATTAAGGAATCAATTTTAAAAGAAGAAGTATTTAGTTTCAAGAAATAGTATATAAAACTTAATTTTTAATCCGTGAAGGTATATTGGGTAAGCAGACACCCTCAAAAATTTATAAGTTATATAAACAAAAGAAGATTAATCAGATAAGGTTAATCGAAGATCTATTAATTATTTGTGAGCATTCAGAATCGAAATCAACAAGGTTAGAATGTTTAGAAATAATTGATTTAGAGGGAGGAAGAGCTGAAAACCTTTTCAAAAGTTTAGAGGAAATAGCATTATCTGATACTGATAAGGATGTGAGAATAAAGGCAACAGAGTGTATAATTAAGAATTTTCCTGAAAAGGGTCTATTTCTAGTAAAATATTTGATAGAGCAAAGCATTTCAATTGAATTCGTAATAAGGTTATGTAAAGTTATAGGTGAGACTGCATTCACTTTAAAGAAAGGGTTATCTAATGATTATTTCAATTATTTAAAACAAGTGATATTACGAATTTTTGAACTTGAAGATACTTCTAGTTTTGAACTTTTATGGGGATCCTGGTTTAGCAATACGCCTCATAATTTTTGGCAATTTATATCTAATTTAGAGAATCCAATTGGTTTTTTAGAAATTTTAGAATCTAATTTAGATAATGAGGAAATATTTTCATGGATTTATAATTCTATATTTACGCAATTTAATACAACTCACTGGATCTTTTTCTTTAATAATCCTAAATTTTCTGGTCATTTATTCAATATTATAAAATATTTAGAGGAAGAGAATCCCCCACAGCGGTTTTTTCAATTGAGTGAATTTTTTATGAATATTGGAAAAGTCCTAACGAATGGTCAACAAGATAGAATCTTAGAAATCTTAAGAAAAAATAATTTATTTGATTTAACGATTTTATTGGTTTTTAACTGGTTTGAACATTTCGAGAAGGATAAATTAAGAGATTTGATTAAAGATCCCAACTACAATTTTAATGTAAAATTAAGTGAAGTTATCAGAAGTGATAGGTTTGGATTTCTTACACATTTAAATTTCACATATTACATAATTAGATTTCTTTACAGAATTTATGAAGAATTTGATAAAAGTTATCTAAATCAACTATTTGATCATTTTAACCTTGAATTTAGAGATATATTTCTCTCCAAGTTGTTTGAAATAGTTAATTCATCGGAAAACGTTCAATTATCTATTCGAATGAAATTAGATAAGAATTATAGAATTTTAGCGTATAGACTTTTAAAATATCTTTTAGAGTATTATGATCTAAAAAAGAATTTATACAATCAATTATAAAGACACTTATTGCTAGGTGAACTAATTGCTAGGTGAATTAATTGCTATTTTAGCGTGTCTCACATTTGTTACCTCTAATGTTTTATTTAGAAAAACCGAACATGAAGCTTCTCCAGTGTATATTAATGTGGTTCGAACCGCAATCGGAACTCTTACATTTATTATAGTTGCAATAATATTTGGAATATTATGCGAAATCTTTTCACTTCCATGGGGATTATGGGTTATTCTTGTAGTAAGTTTTATTTTTGGACAAGTAATAGGAGATACATCATATTTTTCTGCTCAAAAAAATCTCGGGGTAACTATAACTCTAGCACTAGCAATGACATTTCCTCTCTTTACTTTTATCTTATCAATGGTGTTTCTTAACAGACCTTTTGATTATAGATTTATTATTTCTACAATTCTAGTAGGGATCGGAGTAATTATAATTGGAAAATGTAAAATTCCTATGGATGATATAAACTCGTTAAACAGTTCTCAAGAGGATATTAACGAAACAATGAAAGGTTTAAATCCTAAATCCTTAATTATGGTTAAAGCAATAGTTTTAGCTTTAATTGCATCTCTTGGTTGGGCAATTGGAGCTGTGCTAATTGATTTCGCTACTAATGAAATTGATCGAATATTAGACACAGACAATTTAAGCTCAATAATAGCGAATGTAATCCGGTTTCCTTTTGCATTATTAATATTACTTTCAATTGTTTGGAGAGAAAAATATCTTTATTCCAAATCAAATTTTACAAAAAAGAAAAGGAGGTCTTCCCAAACATGGTTTTGGTTGATTATTGCCTCTATTATTGGAACGTCATTAGGAGCCTATTTATATACAGAAGCAATACGGATAGCGGGAGCCTCTTTGATGTCATTAATAGCCACCGCAACCCCCTTATTCTCACTTCCACTTACATATTTTATAAATCATGAAAAAATATCAAACTTGGGCTTCTTAGGAGTAGTAATTACAATCATTGGAGTAATCCTAATTCTGATATAGTAATATCTTTAGTTTCTATTATAAGAAATAAAGAAAAAAAGAAAAAATTTGTAAAAATTTGATTATACTCTAATCGATGTTAATAACGCTGGATGATCTGATGCAGTACCTCCGAAATAAATGACTTCTATATAGGTGCTAAAAGCTGTTAAATCGGGTGATATAAACACATAGTCTACTCTTTCAGCAGGAAGTCGAGGTTCCCATTCATTTGGAACATCACCAATTAAGGTTGAATTTGCGATTTCCCAACAATCATCTAAAGGATGGACTAATGTAATATTATACTGTTCAGTATCAGGTCGAAAATTAAAATCTCCCAGTAATATAACATTAGTTTTTGCTCCAATTCTTTCTAATAACTGCTCTTGTTGGATTATTTGAGATCTATCAAATGGAGGTATGGTTGGGTCTATAAACTCACCAAGGTGAGTAACAAAGACATTATATGTAATAACCCCGATTGTAATTTCAGCTTCTATAGTTGCTGTCTGCTCCCCTTCACTTTCCATATAAAACGTTTTTGCATTTTTAATAGGATATCTTGATAATAAAGCTATACCATAGGTGCCAGTGATAGTCTTTGGACCGAAATATGAATAATATCTCAATCGATTATTGATATATCTTACGATATCTGCATTTCCATTAGAAATTCTACAAGTATCAGACTCTTGCAGCCCTATTATCGAAGCATTAGCATTTTTTATAACCTCATATTGCCCTTCAAAATTTTTATCTCCATTTTCATCAAAACCTTGCTGAATATTATAAGATAAAATCCTTATCGGATTGTCTATAGCATATTCTTTTGGTGGCATCTCAAGCAAAACTACTCCAATTATTGTCCCAAAACATATTATCGATATTAAACCCGAAATTTTAAGCTTGGCCTTAAAGTTGTTTCTCGATTGTTTTGCAAAAAATAATGAATCCTTTTTTACTAAGAAAATTGGTAAAGCTATTACTAATCCAACAATTAGATATATAAACCAGATCATATCTCTAAAAAACGCTCCAATATAAGGTACGTAATCCCAAACTGTTGTAAATACAGCAGAAAAAATCATGAGCAAAAAATATATTGATGTTATAAAGAAACTCCCTCCAATCTTTCGAATAGATGGT
The DNA here is from genome assembly GCA_016839585.1 of Promethearchaeota archaeon. Taxonomy (GTDB): domain Archaea; phylum Asgardarchaeota; class Lokiarchaeia; order Sigyniarchaeales; family SOKP01; genus Loki-b32. The sequence goes on along the minus strand of JAEOTZ010000017.1, from coordinate 26,855 downwards.
CTACTCCTGAAGAGTTCTCTTGTTAACAATGTAAAATCAATTAAAATTATTGGTGAGAAGATTAGCATAATATAAAGTAGGATATGATGTAATATAGTAGTTGTAGGAGCATAAACAGGGTACGATGTTGTAAATAAGAAAGGTATCTGATGAATTCCAATATTTAAAACGAGCATTAGAACAAAAAGACCATTCCAAACTAAGAGTCCCTTAAAAGTAATTCTTTTAATTAAATCTGGTTTAAAAGCAACAAGAAAGATAAAAGCTATTATTGCTAAAATTATTATTATTGTAATTGCAGTATAATTCCCTTCAGTCCATCGCGAAATTACACCAGGACTACTAAAAGCAAAATAAATTAATACCAAAATACTTGTTATACCAAAACTTAAGCCAAGAACTTTCCATTTACTACCTTTTTTTTCTTTATTAGATTCACTCACATTTATTTGTTCTCCAAAGATTTTTGTTATTCGTTCAGGATTTAAAAAATTTACCAGCATAAGAGCTGCAATAGCAGCAAGAATCCAACTAATCCATAAAAACCAAAAATGATAGGTGAGATCAAGTGTAGAACCTAATGTTCTCAAGAGAATTAACATTGCTAATCCTAAACTTAATTCCACTCCGATTAATAAACTGTTTTTTTCTTCATTTGTTTTCGATTTTGATTGAAGAAAAACAGGGAGAAAGAGCATAAAGCAGAAAATTCCTATACCGGTCAATACCATCTTAAGTTGCGTTTTAAATAAAGGTTCTAAAATTCTACACATTATCATAGTTTCGCCAATAATTACCATCCCTCTATCTGGGAATCCTTTTTTAAATATCGGTATGAACAATATTACTGGACTTAACAAGAAGAGAGCAGCAGCAGCATTCTCATTCAATTCAACTTCAATAAGGTTCAAAGCATAAATCGACTCAATGAAATCCGATATCAGCTGGAAAAAGAACAGAAATAGTATGCTAATAAGAATTAATTCTGAATAATATTTACTAAAATATTTTTTATAGATTTCCATAATAAATACTTTAAAATCTTCTTATATATAAATTTTAAATTGTTTTATAAAAGAATGTAATTAAAAAAATAATACCTATAGACTAAGTCTATTTAATTCTTCTTTAATCATTTGTACTTTATCTGGTTTTAAGTCATATACTTTCCATATTAGTAGGAATGAAATGAAATAGAAAATCATTGGAACTAATGCCATAATAACTCGTATACCGAATAGTGCTAACCCTGTTTGATCACTCCCACCAGGAGCATAAGATGTAAACATATGAACCGTTGCGAATACTATTGCGCCTATTATGTTAGATGACCGTCCAAAGAATGTTCTAATTCCTGTATATATTCCCTCTTTTCGCTTTCCCGTTTTAACTACTATCTCATCAATCACATCAGAAAATGTTGGATACATTAGAGTCCAAATAGCACCAATAGTTATACCCAGTAAAGCTGTACCAATGATAGTGCCAATTATATCTGATATAAAGAAAAAAGAGATAAAGATTATAGCAGGAAAAATTGAACCATACATATATACCTTTCGATTACCTGATTTTCTTCCTAAGAAGACCCATAAAGGAACCGAGATAACACTCCCTACAAGAAACGCAGCTGAGATCACCATTTCCATTATTTCTCCCTCTTTTAATATATATCGCACCCAATATTGAACAGATCCAAGTACAAGCATAAATAACATCATCTGTGCTAAATAAACAAAAACATAAACCACAAAATTCTTTTGTTTCATTGCAAATTTCAACACTTGAAAGAAAGATTCACTTTCTTCTTCCTCAATCATTTTTATTGCACGCACTCTCAACTCTTTATCCTCACGCATGCCTGGAATCATTAGGAATCCACTAATAAGACCAATAAATAACACAACAGCACCAGAAATAGCATAACTATCAATGTTACCATAAGTAATAAAGATAGGAGGTATTAACATTCCAAAACTTAGTCCCACTTGACCCAATAGAGTACTGAATCCCCCTACTTTTGTTCGTTCTTCAATACTTCGAAATTTATCAGGAAAAAGGGCTAACCAATTTGTCATCCATAACGAATAGAAGAAATCAAACATACAAATAGTGAATAATAACCAAAAAAATGCAATTATTGTATCAGAGCTAGGAACTGTAAAAATTAAAAGATAAAATAATGTATATGGAGCAAATGCAATGATAAACCAAGGATATCTTCTCCCCCATCTTGTTATAAAGCGTGTCTTTCGATCAGAAAGATAACCTGTAACTGGATCATTAAACATATTCCAAATTCCATATAAAATATACGCAACTCCTATTAGGAAAATCGGAAGGAGAATTTCATCTTCGTAAAATCCGATAACCCTTATTGTAAATGCTGCTGTTAAAAAGTTGTCAAGGAACCCACCCATACCATATGATGTATGAATTGCGGTAGAATAATTTTTCTGTTTACTCATAATTATAATTGAGTAATGTACTATAAAAAGGTATAAAGACAATAATATTTATTTTCCAATAATAACAGTTTCATCAGTTGCATATCTCTTTAGTGCTTTTTCATCCAATTTAACACCCCAGCCTGAACCTTCAGGAATTTTAGCAAATCCATTGCTATAATCAATAGGGGAAGAAATTAAATCATCTTCTAACATTTCTTGACCAAATAACTCTGTAGCATAACCAATTGAATTGTAATTCGCAGCATGAAAATGGATATGCATTGCAGATGCTATACCAAGTGGTTGATTATGTAAAACAATACCAATATCTTTACTTTTTGCGTAATTTAATGCTTTTAAAGCATTAGTTACTCCTCCAGGTCGTTCTGAATTAATACCAAGTACTCTAACGGCCTTTAATTCAACAAGGACTATAAAATCTTTCAATGAGAAAAATCCTTCATGTGCCATTAATGGTGTATTGACGTGTTTTTGAACATATGCCATTCCTAAATAGTCATCAGCTCCGACTGGTTGTTCAGCAAAATCAATCTGGAAAGATTCTATTGCCTTAATAGCATGTATAGCCTCTGGAGGATCATATGCTTGATTATAATCTACTCGTATTCTAATCTCGTTACCTAATGCTTTGCGAATTGTTTCTACAATCTCTATGTCCTCATTAATACTATTCCCAAGTTTTAATCTAAAAGTACGAAAACCTTTTCTATAATAACTCTTCACTATTCCTTTCATAAGTATAGGACTTGTAAGCGGAATAAGTGCAGCAAGTGGGATTTTATCAGCAATATTATCTCCCATCAAATTAAAAGTTGGAATTTCTTTAATGTGTCCCATTAAATCATAACAGGCCATATCTAATAATCCTTTTGCAGCTTCACTTCTAGCGACATTATTATCCATTCTTTGATTAATTTTTTCAATATTGAATGGATTTTCACCAATTACATAATCTGCCAAACCATTTTTTATAGAATCTATTATTTGATATGGTGTAATACCACTTTCAGGTAACCAAAAAAATGATTCACCTAATCCAATATTGCCATTATTACAAATGAGTTTGCTTATTACAAAATCACCACCTAACCAAGGTTCCTCTGCTTTTATAGCCATTCCTAGCCCACCTTTACTTGATTGCATTACATGTTTTACGGGTGCCTTAAATGGTACAAATAATGGTGTTAATTCTATACTTTCGATTTTAAAGGTCAATTTTTAGTCGATAACCTCTTCATTTTCTTTTTATATTTTTGAACTTTATTCTTGATATTTTAATAAAAAATCGATTAATTCCTGATTTTTTCTTAATAATCCGTACATATCCTTTCTAAGTTTTTCCTCCATCTCTTTAGTTAATTCCTTAATATCAAATGATTTATTACTAATAGCACTCTTAAACTTAGTTAAAAGTTCAAACAAGATCATTTGATTGATAATTTTCCCCTTATATCTTCGACTAGATAAATCACTAGCAAGAAATAGGTATATAGGTGATATATCCTCTGGGGGTATTAGTTTAGGTGTAATTTGTCCTCTTTTGGCGCTATCCTCGGATAATCTAGTTTTAATTGCTCCAGGTAATACTACATTTACTTGTATATTATATGGACTTAACTCTGCATCAAGGCATTTACTCATTGCTGTAACACCTGCTTTCGCTGCTGAATATGCAACTTGATTAGGATTAAAAAACATATTTCCATGGACTGAAGCAGTCATTATTATATTTCCTCCTCCATTTTCAATCATTTTTGGAAGAATTAGTTTAATCATAGCATAGTAGGCAATAAGATTTAAATTAAACAATTTTACGACTTTTTCAAGGGAAACTTCTATCATTGGGCAATAATATGACATTCCAGCATTATTAACTAAAATATCAATTCTATTAAAGTGATTAAAATATGTTTCTACTACAGATTTTGCACCAGCTATATTAGTAAGATCAGCAGGGATTGATAATACTTTTACATTAAATTTTTTAATATCTTTTACGGTTTGCTCTAATTCATCTTTTTCTAAAGCAGTCACAGCAATATTTGCACCGTTTTTTGCAAATTCAAGCGCTACGGCTCTACCAATACCTCTGCCTCCTCCAGTTATTAATGCATACTTTCCTTCTAAAAGTTTCATTATCCTTACCATAATAATGTTTGATAATATTTAACATAAATATTTCTAAATATTTCTAAATAAAGCATAATTAAAAATGATATAAGATAATAAAGAGGTAATTAATATTAAACCTAATATTCTAATGGAAGAAAAAGTAATAATTACAGTAGCTATAACAGGGGGAATTCATGGAAAATGGGCAAATCCAAGTTTACCCATAACTGCTGAAGAACAAGCACAAACTGCCCTTGAATGTTATGAAGCAGGAGCCGCCATTGTTCACATTCATGTTCGTGGTGATGATGGGCAAAATACTCCTGATTTAAAATATTATAATAAAACTATTAAATTAATTGGTGAGAAATCCCCTATAATTAGACAAATTGGCAATGGAATAGGCGCTCGTTTAGAGGAACATAAATATACAACAAGATCAGGTGCAAAGAGAGTTTCCACAGAAATAGTACAACCCATGTTGGAAGAACGATTAAATCTATTAAATATTGATCCTCCCCCAGAAATGCATACTATTAATGCTGGTTCTTTTGAATTTAGAACTCCTTATGGAGGTGCATTATTTAATAACCCTATAGATTTTAATAGAAAATATGTGAAAAGATGTAAGAAAAAGGGCTTTGGTCTTGAGATTGAAGTTTATGATTTAAGCCATATTGCCAATATATTGGAATTTGTAGACACAGGATTATTAGAATCCCCATTACATTTTAGTATTGTTTTGGGAATCAAAGGAGGCACCCCTGCAACTGTTTCAAACTTATTAAATATGGTTGATCAAATTCCAGAAGGTTCTACATGGCAAGTGGTAACAGTAGGAAAGTTTAATTTAAGAACTACTGTAATAGCTATGTGTATGGGGGGTAATATTAGAACTGGACTTGAAGACACTATTTACTATGGAAAAGGGGAACTTGCAGAAGGTAATGTTCAATTAGTCAAACGAATGGTTAGATTAGCTAAAGAGATTGGAAGAGAACCTGCATCCGTAGATGAGACTAAAGAAATTCTTAGCATAAAAAGGTAAACAAAAATTCTCTTATATCTTTATGAAAATCTTGAAATAAAAAAAAAATAAAAAAAAATATTACTTATTTTAATTCTGGATGTTTTGATAATTCTTCTCTCATTTGAATTAATTTCTCACCATGTAAGTCGTAAGATCTAAAGCATAAGAATGATCCTATGAGAGCAATCGAAGGAAATAAAAACATTATCAATTTTAAACCAAGAATTGTTAAATCAGGGTCATCAGTAACAGGTGTATAATCACTCCAGCCCGTTCCTGAAAATATAATAGCAATAGTAGTAATACCTAGTATCATTGAAAATCGATGTATAAAAGCATTTACGCCATAATAGCTAGCTGCCCTTTTCACACCAAAATTAAGGGCATCTTGGTCAATAATATCTGCGTGTATTAGATCAACGTAAAATAAAGCAGCAGATAAACCAAAACCGATAGTGACAAATACAACCAGTGACAAAATTCGGCTTAGGTCATTATTTGATAAAAATAATAAGGGAAGTAATGTTAAAATCCAAATTAATTCTCCTGCCATTAAACCTTTCCTTTTACCTATTTTTTTACTAATTTTAATGTGCAATGGCATAAAGATTGCTGCTGAGAGAAGTGCTAACATCAAGGTTACTCCAATTAAAAAAGCATCCTCAGATCTTCCAAGTACAAAAACGGAATAGAGAGGAAAAGCAGTTAGTAGTACATTAAAGCAATACCAAATAAGCATGTTTCCTAGAGTAAATTTTATAAAAGTCTTGTTTGAAAATGTAATCTTTATAGATTTAAAAAATCCTGGTCTTTTTTCAAAATCACTTATACCTTCTTCTTTTTCTTTAACTGAAATAATAAAGAAAACTGCCGTAACTATTACTATAAGGCATAAGACTAAACCAGCAGTAACATACATAGATCGAATATCCGCGACTTCTGCTGGATCAGGTGGATCAGAAACTGGAACCAATGGATCAATAATAAGTGTTGGAATAAGCGAAGCTGTTATTACAGCTAACATTGTAAAAATTTTCAAAAAAGTATTTGTTGTTTTTCTCTCTTTATCAGTTCGGAACATCTCGGGAAATACAGCATTTGTATTCACTGAAAACATTGTGTAAAATAACTCAAATGTAAATATTATCAAGATAAAATAAAGGAACTTTATATTCATTGGAACTGTAAATAATAATAGCATAGTAAGCCCTAATGGCACAAAAGCAATAATTAAAAAAAACTTGCGTTTTCCTAATTTCCCTTTCTGTTTAGTTCTTTCACTTAACGCACCCAATAGAGGGTCATTTACCATATTCCAAATACCCCATAAACTAAATCCAAGCCACATTTCCCCCATAGAGAGTCCAATCACAGAAAAATAAAAAGTGAATATATAAATAGTGAAAGCTTGATAAGATAATTGATCTGGAAAAGCATTCATTCCGAAAAGGAGTTTAGTTTTCGTACTTGTTAAACGTTCTTCACTCATATAATCCCCTAGAATTGATTTTTTTATAAATTAATAATAAATGGTATTAGATTTTGTTTTATTTAAAACTATTGTTATAATTTCTAAAATTTATTTTCAACAAAGTCGAATAAATGCGGAGAATTATTTGAATTCAGCTATGAGTTATATAGGAGCTAAAGAAAATAAGATTAAATTTAATTATTGATGATTAATAACCTAAAATTAGTAAATAATTAAAATTAATTATTAGAGATGGGACAAAATATGCCAGATCTAAATATAGAAGTTACTTATTTTGAGACCCCTGGAAGAGAAAATACTGATAAAGCCTTAGAAATCGCCAAAAAATATGCTGATCAATATAATATCAAAGATATCATACTCGCGAGCACTACAGGCATGGTTGCAGAGAAAGCAATAGAAAAATTTAATCCAAATGATTACAATTTAGTCGTAATAGCACACTCGTATTATTTCGTAGGAATTGAAAAGAGACAAGAATTTCCAGAAGAAAAGATATCTGCTTTAAAGGAAAAAGGTGTTAAAGTTTTTATTGGAACCCATGCATTAGCAGGTCCTGAAAGGAGTATTCGAAGATCTCTAAATCAATGGGGTCCAGTTGAATTAATAGCTAAATATCTGAGAGAACAATTTAGTCAAGGCACGAAAGTGTGTATGGAAATTGCTACTATGGCTGTTGATGCAGGAATGATTGATGATCTTGAAAGAGATGTAATCTGTATAGGAGGTACTGGTCGTGGTGCAGATACAGTTTGTTTAATTAAGCCAGCACCTACTAGTTTATTTGATAAATTACGAGTTAAAGCAATACTATGTAAACCATTATAATATAATAATCAATAGCCTTTTCTAGAACGAATAAAAAAATAATTTTAAATTATTTTTAATTTTTTACCGATTTTTTCTATAGCGCTTAAAGCAGTATTTAAATCGTCTTTAGTTAATAACGCATTCATTTGGACTCTAATTCTGGAAAGTTCTTTAGCAACCATAGGAAATACAATAGGTGTTCCATATATATTTTCTTCTTCAAATAATACTCGTGCTAATTCTTGTGCTTTCCCAGGATCCCCTATAATTAAAGGAATTATTGGAGTTTCTGAATTTCCTGTATTATAACCCATATTTTGGACTTCTTTCTTAAAATAATTCGTATGATCCCATACTCTTTTAACATGTTCAGGTTCAGTTTCAACTACTTCAATTGAAGCAATGCAAGCAGCAACTACTCCGGGAGGATGTGCTGTGCTAAGTAAATAGGTTCGACTTTTATTTGCACAAAACTCTATTAAATCCTTAGATCCTGCAACTGTCCCTCCAAATACGCCAAAACCTTTGCTCATCGAGCCACCTTCCACATGTACTTTACCTTGCAGATTGAAATGAGCTACAATTCCCCGTCCATTTCCCAAAACACCCTCTCCATGACAATCATCAACGAAAATCATTGCTCCATATTCCTCTGCAACTTTTGCGATGTCTCCTAATGGCGCAATATCCCCATCCATTGAAAAGACACCATCAGTTATAATACAAATTCTTCTTGCTCTTTCCTTCTCAGCTTCCTTTAATTGATTCTCTAAATCTGAGGTATCTCTATGTTTATATATTATCCTTTTAGCGCCAGATAATCTAACACCATCAATAATAGATCCATGATTTAATTCATCTGAGACTACGATATCTGGTTTTCCAACTAACATAGGTATTAATCCAGAATTAACGGCATATCCTGTTTGACATAATAATGAAGCTTCTACTTCTTTGAATTTAGCAAATTTCTCTTCAAATTTTTTGGTTAAATCAAATGAGCCAGCAATAACGGGGACAGCACCAGCACCAGCACCATATTTTTTTATTGCATCAAGAGCGGCTTGTATTACTTTTGGATGCGATGCAAGTCCAAGGTAATTATTTGTATTTAACATTAATACTTTTTTTCCATCCACTACAGAATGGGGTTTTGAACCCTCCTCAAGATATCTAATAATCCATTCAAGATTTTTGTTTCTTAAGTCCTTCATCTCTTCTTTTAGAAATGCTACTGGATCTCTTTTCATTTAATCACCATATTATAATTTGATATTATTTAAAATATATTAATTAAACCGTAATTGTCTTATATATTTTTTATTAAATAAAGTTTTATCAATATCAAATTAAGAATGATTTCTATAAAAGCAAAGTCATAAAACTTTTTTATGCGATAAAATTATGATACAATACTAAAATTCTGCCAATAATTTACTGATTAAAATGAAAAAAGTTTTAGTAATTGGAGCTGCTGGGCAAATTGGAAGTGAACTTGTTCCAGCATTAAGAGAAAAATATGGTAAGGACAACGTTATTGCTACTGGTCGAAAAACACCTCTCCCAAAAATTATACAGGAAACAGGACCTGTAATATATTTAGATGCTTTAGAAATAGATGCTCTTAAAAAAGTAATTTATGAATATAAAATAAATACTATTTTTCTTATGGCTTCTCTACTTTCTGCAACAGGCGAAAGAATGCCTCAGACAGCTTGGGATATTAATATAAATGGATTACTAAACGTCCTTGAAATTGGAAGAAAATATAATATTGAAAGGATTATATGGCCAAGTTCCATAGCCGCTTTTGGCCCTACAACCCCTAGAGATAATACACCAAATGAGACTATTTTACAACCAACCACTATGTATGGAATTACAAAGGTTGTTGGCGAACTCTTAGCAGAATATTATTACAAAAAATATGGGCTTGATACTCGTTCAATGAGATTACCTGGTATAATTAGTAGTGAGACACTCCCAGGTGGGGGTACAACCGATTATGCTGTTGAGATTTTTTATGAAGCCATTAAGAAAAAGCAATATACTTGTTTTCTAAAGGAAGATACAGTCTTACCTATGATGTATATGCCAGATTGCCTTAAATGTATGATTGATCTTTTAGAAGTAGATGATTCAAAATTAAAACGACGAGTATATAATGTTACAGGGATGAGTTTTTCAGCAGGTGAATTAGCGTTTGAAATAAAAAGGCATATTCCTGAATTTAAAATAGAATATAAACCTGATTTTAGGCAAGCAATTGCAGATTCTTGGCCAAAATCAATTGATGATTCCGTAGCCCGTGAAGAATGGGGTTGGAATCCTAGTTTTAATCTTGCATCAATGACGAAGGATATGATTGAGAAATTAAGTAGAAGAATGTAAATAAGAAATTCTTATTTTATTATTTCTTTCTTAATTGTTGTTTCTTATTCATGATTTGTAAATATAGATCTTCCCTTGTAGAAGGGGGTATTGCTTCTTCCTCTTTCTTTTTGAGCTTGATTGCTCCCTCTGAGCAAGTAGGCACACATGCTCCACAACCAATACATCGCTTAAGAATAATCTTAGCAATATTATCAACTAATTTTATAGCATCAACCTGACATCGTTCGATACAAGTTCCACATCCGACACATAAGTCAGGATTGATCTCTGAATGAAAATTGCTTGGAATGATTCTTGATGGTCGCGGAACCTTTTGTAGTTTTGTTAAAATTATACAACAACAGCCACAACAAGTACATATAAATTCTGGATTCTCTGTATTTCCCGATTGTAGAATTAACCCATCATTCACGGCTTTTTGTAATATTTCTAAAGCTTCTTCTATATTTATAGAGCGTGCCCAACCTTCATTTATAAATAATTGCCCTATTGTTCCAAAATATAAACAACTCTCTCTTAATGATGTTTTTTTGCATGGTTGACTCATAAGATCTTTTGCTTGACGACAAAGACAATTTGCTACACCAATAGGTTCCTCAGAGTTCTCCATTACTTGTCTTATCTCATCATAATTTGCTATACGCTGTTCAGGAGCAATACTCTGCTCTATGGGTATAGTTCGAAATTGTGATATTTTTGTACCTAATAATTCAGCACCAAATGTAGATACTAAATACTCCTCAAAATCTTCTAAGAATTCTAGTGTAACTTTATCTACTTGATATTCATAAATTCCAACTACAAGTGGAATATTAGCATAGAGTCTTTTACCATCCTCTTTTTTATATTTTATTAACCCTTTTTTAATCATACTATCAAGAGTTTGCTCTAAATATTCAATTGCTATTTTCCCATCATTAAAACGACTGTAAATATTCTCGAGTGTATCATAATCCCAACTTAATTTTGTTGCTATGAACGCTTCTTTTTCTGTAAAAAGACGTTTCAACATTCTTAATTCAACACCTGACATTGATGCAGGAAATCCTATAGGGAATTGATCTAAGTGTTTTTGCAAATCTTGATATATATTCTGCTCTGTGTCTGTCATTTTTTTCTTTCGAAAATGCCATTCAAATTTAAGAAAATAGTTAAAATAATATTCATCATATACTTTTTTAAATGTAATTATAATCATGATAATTTCTAATTTTTAATCATAATATCAATGTTATTAACTATTAATCAAGGAGGTATCCAGAATGAAAATTATATTCCATGAGAGATATTACAATTCAGAATATGCTTGGGATCCTGCTGCTTCTCCTGGACGTTTAGAGGGTATAATGGATATTCTATCAAAAAATAAAGAATATGAAATAATAATGCCTAAACCCGCAACCGAGAAAGATATTTTGAGGGCTCATACTAATAGGCATGTCCAAGGTATAAAAAGAGAGGGATTATTATTTGAGCTAGCTTCTCTTGCTGCGGGGGGAGCAATATTAGCAGCAGAAGAAGGATATAATGGAAATCCAACTTTTGCAGTTATAAGACCCCCTGGTCATCATGCTTCAGCTGATTCATGCTGGGGTTTTTGTTATTTTAATAATATTAGTATAAGCTTATTAAAGCTTTATTCGGAGGGTAAAATAAAATCAACATTTGTATTGGATTTCGACCTTCATAATGGAGATGGAAATATAAATATTCTAACAAATAGAGATGATGATTTTAGAGTTAAAATTCTTAATCCCTATTCTAGTGGTAGAACTGGTTATATAAAAGAAGTAAAAGCATATATGCAAGATTTGCATGATATTGATATTTTCGTTGCTTCAGCAGGGTTTGACCAAGCGATTGAAGATTGGGGCCATTTATTATATCCTGAGGACTATTATGAATTAGGAAATTTAATGAAAAAATACTCTGAAGAATTATGCGAAGGTAAAAGGTATGCCCTATTAGAAGGAGGTTATAATCATAGTGTATTACCTAAAAATGTAGATTCTTTTTGTCAAGGATTTAAATAATTCTTCAGTTCCATGGATTTAGTATATCTATGTTTCAAGATAGTACTTTAATGAAAAAATTACTAAATTTGAAAGATATTCAACAAATTTATCATCTGTATCAAATAATTCCATTATAGATAAATGATGATATAAAATCGCATTAACAAGATTATACATGAAGATAAATACATCAATTAATCTTTTCTCGGATATCTTTTTAAAATTTTCATTTCTCTTTCTTAATTCCTGTACAGTATCTTTAAAAAAATTGATAATCCTCTCTTTGTATAAATCATGCAATGGTTTATCAGATTGTATAGCAGACCTAAAAGCTAGATTATATCCTTTATTTTCCTCATGATTCTTAAATAAATCTAAAACAAAATGATTGAGAAAATCTCTTATATTTTCATCATTCATCTTACTTAAATCCTGACTATCCAAAAAAGTTTCCATCGATTCTTCAAAATATTTTCTTATAATATCCTCTTTACCTTTCGGAAAATATTTGTAAATCGTACCAATACTAATCTTAGCTGATATTGCAACATGATTTGTACTTGTTTTGTGATATCCCTTTTTTAAAATTAGTTTAAAAAATGTATCATAAATCCGGTTAATTTTTTCTTGCTTATTTCTTGAGAATTTTTTAGTTGACATTATAATAATATTAAATGAGCAATTACTCATAAAGTTTATAAATGAGTAAATACTCACTTATTTAAAAATATTACTTAAAGGTTTGCTAAAAGGATGTGTTTAAAATAAATGACCCAAATAAAAACCATAAAATTCCACAAACCTCTTAATCAAAATGATATAAATTTTGTGGAAAGTATTATATATCCTATATTTTCTAAGAAAACTGAAAAAAATAAACTCTATTGGAATGAAATCCGTTCATTATTATTATCAGCCATGGAATATCTTAAAGTTAATTCTTTTAAAAGAAATATATTTTGGTTATATGTAAGTAGAACCATAACTAAAGGTCTAAAAAATGGATTACCTCTTATTAAAGTTGAAGAGACATTACGAAAGTTTATTAGAAGACATGTTGATAATGAAAAAGATCTAAAGGCTAAAGAATTTGAATATGCTAAAATTAGGTTTGAAAAAGTAAAAGAATACATCGTAGGAAAAAAGATACTTGACCTTGGTGCTGGAAATGGGCTTTTAGCGCTAGAAATAAAAGAACAGCTTGATAAAGAAGTTGTACTAGTCGATATTGTAGATTATAATTATACAGACCTGCCATTGATCTTATATAATCCAGAGGGTAAAGTACCGTTAGCAGATGAAGAAGTAGATACTACCATTCTATATACTGTCTTACATCATGCAAGTGACCCCAAGCATCTATTAGAAGAAGCAACGAGAGTAACTAAACAACGCTTAGTAATCAAAGAAAGTTATATTGAGGAAGATTGTATAAGGATGACTAATAGCTTTGTTGATTGGTTTTACAATCGAGTAATTGGCGATGAAGATATCAATGTGCCTCTTAATTTTCTTAGGGTGGAAGCTTGGGAACAACTTCTGAAATCATATGGATTTGAGGTGATTGAAACTAAATATGTTGGAATTGATGAACCCGCTGTACCAGAACATCATGTATTTATTATTGCTGATCGTAATCATAGTTAATTTATAATGTCAAAATTATAAATTTAAAAATAATTAGCCTTTGAAATAATTTAAGACTTTTTTCATACAACTAAATGAGCTTTTAATTTTCGACATATCAGCTAAATACGTTGTATTATAAAATACGATATGTTTTAAGCCTACTTTAGCATATTCTTCAATTTTGCTTATTATTTCATCAGGAGTACCATGCATTATATTATCATCACACATTTTTTTTGGTATTTTATTAATTGCTTCTAAAACAGTATCTCGATCATATCGTGTTGGTATATAATCGAGCAATCCGTAAAAGTCTTCCCCAAAAGGATGTGTAATACCATATTCTTTAAAGACTGCATTTGGAAAAGTTAATAGATTATTTTTTACAACAGGAGTCTCTATTAAATCATCACATACATTATGATCTTCATCAATAACTAAATAATTCCAAAGACCAGGAGTTATATCATCTGGGTTTCTCCCCGCTTTTTTCGCAGAATTTCGAATATGGTCCAATCTAAGCTTATAAGAAGGAGGATCAGAATATGCAGGTAACCATCCATCTCCTAATCTCCCCGTTATGTCAAGCATTTTTGGTCCATGAGCAGCAATCCATATAGGAGGGTATATTCCTTCCTTGTAAGGTTTTATTGTGAGAACAGCATCCTTTAGTTTCCAAAACGCTCCATCATAACTCACTTTTTTATAATTTTCCCACAATAACCTTATAATTTTAATGGCTTCTTCTAATCTACTAACTGGCTTATCCCATTTAATACCGTAAGGGATTACATTTTCTCCTTCTCCTGCTCCTATGCCTAAAATTACTCTACCTTTAGAGATTCGATCTTGAGTTAATAATGTTTGAGCTAGAACTGCAGGATGTCTTCTAAAAGTTTCGGTAACGCTTGTGCCTAATATTACCCTGTTAGTATTCCATGCTGCAACAGCCATTATAGAATATACTTCATGAAAAAAATGGGGATCTTCTTGAAAAGCTGCTGCTTTAATAAGATCTGGAGTCCAAATTGATTCAGGAGTCCAACCCATTATATGATCAGCCATCCAGATCGAATCATAACCAATTTCTTCAATTCTTTTTATGCCTTTAATTCCCTCATCAATCGGTCCAACAAAACTGCCTTCAGTTCCTATTTTTATATCGCTAATGTCCATATAATCACAACTTATAACAATAGTTATCTCATTTAAAATCTATTTATAACAATAATTAAATTAGGTCTAAAATTTTAATATAGCTTTTGGTTTTCTTAAATATACAATTAAGGCAAACAGTTTAATTGAAGTTTATAAAATATTATAAATTTAATAAATTATGAGATTTAGTTTTCATATTCCTGTGCCTACTCCTCGTCTTGAATATATGTTCGAAGGAACAAAAAGGGCTGAGGAATGTGGTTTTTTTGGAATTTTTTATGCAGATCACACAGCAATGTTACCTCCAGGACCAGGAACTTGTTATGATGCTTACTGTTTTTTATCATCTTTAGCAATGATAACAAAAAAAATAAAATTGTGTACTGGCGTTTCTGATTGTCATCGTTTTCATCCTGCCTTAATGGCACACAAAGTAGCTACTTTAGATCAAATTTCTAATGGAAGAGGCATGATAGGGCTCGGAGCAGGTGAAGCAATGAATATCGATATGTATGGATTAAATAGAAATAAATCCGTTTCAAAATTAAGAGAATATATTATATTAATGAGAAAATTTTGGACTAAGAAAAGAGTCAACAAAATAAGTGAATTCTGGGGAGAGATAAAAAATGCTTATATTCAAATAAAACCAGTTCAGAAGAATCCACCGATTTATGTTGCTGCTAATGGTCCAAAAACTCGTCAATTAACTGGAGAATTAGCAGATGGATGGTATCCGCTTTACCAACCACCATGGCTCTATAAGAAAAATTACACAGAAGTCTATAATGCTGCAAAAAAGGCTGGTCGGGATCCCTCTGAAATTGATTATGTATATGATTGTTTTGTAGCAATAGATGACAATGATCCTGATAATGCAATAAAAAGATGTGAATTCTTTAAAATTTCTTATTTGTTAAATTCTTGGATTACAAATGAAGCATATCCAAATTTAAATCTACCTGAAAATTTTAATGTTCATGATTATGATATAAGTAGTAATGTCACATCAGATTATCTAAATAACTTAAAGCGATTACCTGAAACTATTCTCCAGGATTTTAACTGTTTAGGTACAACAGACGATGTTATTTCAAATATAGAAAAATATAAAGAAGCTGGTGCAACACACATTAGTATAATGAATAGAGGACCTGACCCTAACAAAGTTTACGAAATTTTTCGGGATAAAATTATCCCCTATTTTAAAGAATTATAGAAATAATATTATTTTTTATTTTCTACCCATTCTTCATTCAATATACCCATAATGATTAGATCATGGTATTCTCCATTAACAAAATGTGCCTTTCTTTTTCGACCTTCTTCTATGAACCCTACTTTTTTATATAATTTTATAGCAGAGATATTAAAATCATAAACACTTAACTGGAGCCTATTAAGATTTAGAGTATTAAAACCATAATTAATTAATAATTCCATCGCTTCTGTACCATAACCTTTACTTTGTTCTGATTTTTCCCCAATCATTATACCACATTCTCCCACTCTATTTTTCCAGTCGATCTTGTGGATTCCGCAATTTCCTATAAGCTTTTCTGAACCATCATTTAATGGAATGAGTATAGAGAAAAGAAAGTTATTTTCCCTATCTTTTAATGACTCAAACCATTCTTCTTCCATTTCTTTAGTCATAGGTCTAAATACTAGTAAGTATTGAGTTATTTCTGGATCATTTATCCATTTAATAAAAGTGTCTATATATTCTCTTTTAGGTGGAGCAAGAATAACTTTTTTTCCTTTTAACATACAAAATTCTAATACAACTAGAGAAAAAAATTTTATGCATTTATTAAATGATGCAATAAATAAAAAGAAATAAAATTTAAAAGGAAATTTTATACTTGCGTGCTATATATTTCACAAACTCAAAAGTTATAATACATATCAGTGAAATCAAGAAACAAATCAGCCAATCAAGAGCAGTTAAATACATAAACATGAAATTAATTCCAGCTCTTGCTAAAGCAACTTGAGCATTAGGGATGTACATTAACATAAGAAATAAAGCAAATAAGAAACCAATTATTAGGTACATTCGTTTATTGCTATCTTCTTTAAGACTTCTGATTAAGGATTTATTTGGACGTCTTATCTGAAACACTAAAAATGATTCACAGAAAAATAAAGTTACCATTAACATAGTTAGAGTTTTAGCCATTATTCTAATCTCTTCTAATGTATAATCATCTGTTAAAATATCTGGAATCAATTCATCTGATGAATAGAGAAATGCATTACCTAAATCCCAATTTTCAGTAACGACAGGCCAAATTTCACTCATTGTTAAGAAGTATACTAAAACCATACTAATTGCAAGTAAAATTCCAAATATAAACAGAAGTACTAACACATTTTTAGAGAGTATTTCTTCTGAATCGCGAGGTTTTTCTTTCATAACATCTTTTGAAGTTGTATCAAAAGCAAGTATTAATCCAGGAAACATATGGAGAGTGATCGATAAGAAAATCCATTGTAAATAAAACGCTTCATCTAAAAAGTATGGTAATTCAAAGACTACAGCTAATATAAATTGAACGATACCTTCAAATATATTTATACAAATATAAAAGAAAACTAGTGCACGGATCCTCGCAAAAATACCTCTTCCGTGATGGATACCTGTGACAATCGAGTTAAATGAATCATCTGAAATAACCATATCGGAAGCTTCTTTAGCTACATCTGTTCCTGTTATGCCCATAGCTATACCTGCATCAGCCATATTTAAGGCTAAACTATCATTTACTCCATCACCCGTCATAGCAACTACTTTTTTGGTTGCTTGATATTTTTCAATAATATCTTCTTTATGCTCAGGAGATACTCTTGCAAATGCTTTAATCTTATTAAAGTCAAAGAAGGTCTTTACGTCTTTAATTTGGCTTCCTTCAAGAACAATTTCACTTTCTTCAGTTATGATACCAATTTGTGAAGCTATAGCTCTTGCTGTCATCGTTGAATCACCTGTTATCATAATAACATCTACACCTGCCTCATGACATTGTATCACTGATTCTTTCACACCCTCTCTAGGAGGATCTAATATTGTCACAAATCCAATATAGATCATTTCTGATTCGCATTGAACCCTACTTTCTTCTCCTTCGGGAGGTAACTCATCTAGCTTCTTATAAGCTAAGCTTAAAATTCGATAACCTTGATTTGCATAAAGATTTACTATATCCATTACTTTAGCTTTTATTTCATCAATAAATTTCACTTCATTATTATTGTATAAAATTGCAGAACATAAAGGGATTAATATCTCACTAGCACCTTTAGTAAATGAGTACAATTTGTCTTCTCTTTTGTAAATTTTTGTCATTCGTTTTAAAGCTGAATCAAACGGAAATTCAGTAATTGATTCAAAATCATCAAGAAGATAATCACCCATCCCTTTTTGAAACAGAACCATTAAGGCTCCTTCTGTTGGAGATCCCACCACATTCCAATTATAAACAATTTTCCTAGGAGTTTCAATTTCATTTTTTATGAGGGCAGAATTGTTATTTAAAAATCCAGAAATTAAAAGAAGTTTTAATTGAGGATAATCATCAATATGGCGTACGTATTCGGGATTTTTCGGGTCATCCATTAAAATTATATCCCCCTCTGGAGAATAACCGCTACCAGTTACTCTATATAATGATCCATTTGTCCAGACATGTTGAATCGACATTTGATTTTTAGTTAATGTACCAGTTTTATCTGAGCAAACAACACTTACACGACCTAAGCTGTCAACAGAAGCCAGATTTCTTATAATAACGCCATATCGCGCCATTGATAAGACTCCTGTGATTAATACAATTGTGACAAGTAATGGGATGTTCAATGGCATCAAGTCAAGGGCAGAGTTCAAACTTTTAACTACTTCAGGATCTTCAGTAAATCTTGTGGCTGCCCATATCATCATCAATGAAATAAACCAAAAAATAAAGATGATTAGACCTAACCATTTACCAAAGTGGTTCAATTTTTGACGAATAGGGATTTCGGACGTTCCAGCTTCCTCCAAACCGTGGGAAATTTTACCAATTTCAGTATCTCCACCAGTTTTTACAGTAATTGCTGTACCATTTCCAATAGTTATATATGTCCCGTAAAAAACCATATTTTTACGATCACTTATAGGAATTTCATCTTTGCCTAATGCATCTCCTTTCCTTAATTTTTTAACTGGTTCTGATTCACCTGTAAGTGATGCTTCGTTAACTTCCAGATTAAAAGATTCTACAATTCTAGCATCAGCCGGAATTTTATCTCCTTGGTTTAAGACTAGTAAATCTCCCATTACAATTTCTTTTGTGGGAATATCTTGTTTCTGATTATCTCTAATAATAGTTGCGGTTGGAGCAGATAATTCTCTTAATGCTTTTAATTTTTTTGTGGCCCTATATTGCTGAATTATAGCCACCATACAATTAAGAAAAACAATACCTAAAGTCAAACCTATAAAAAGTAGGCTTCCTTCTCCCCCAAAAATACTAGCTAAAAATAGTATAAGAGCTCCGATTAAGTAAATTACGATTAACCAGTTAAATAGAGGTGCTAAATATATCTTGATAAATCCTTTTGATACTTTTGGTATTTCATTAAGACCAAATTTCTCTAGCCTCTTATTAGCTTCAGTTGTTGTTAAACCTTTATTAGGATTAGTTTTAATTTTTTGATAAATTTGTTCTAGGGCAAGATTATAAAAATTTTCTTCTACTTTTTCCATATTAATTCTGCCATAAGTTTGAATAGGATCAAAAGAAAATTCTCTAAATTTTTCTTTTTAGATCTAATAAATAGACAATAACAATTATAATTTTTAATTTATTCCTTTTTTCAAAAAATACAATTCGAGTATTATTTAAGAATTTATTTTAAGACATATGAATCAAATTACTCATTAGGTTTTTTTTTTCTTATTCTTTTAAGAATTTTTCCCCAGTCCACATAGACTAGTAAGAACATAATTATGATAACAGTTGCCCAAACTAATGAACTTGTTAAAATCTCTAAAGGAGTACTAGGGGGTATACTCCCAGATTGAGCTGCCTCAAGATCAATTCCAAATAAGTTGAATAAAAAATCACCTAATGGAGTATCTGCATACCAAATGGGAAGGGCACTACATAAAGAACAGAGAACAAATTTGCCAATAAATGTATATATTAATGTTTTAATAATGCTATACTCTACGATTCCTAATACGATTAAAAATGCATCATCAGGTAAAGGGGTTGCAGCAAAAATAAATATTATTAATGGAGCCCAGCCCTTCTCAACGTATCCTTTCATCCGTTCAATACTTTCAACATCTCCTATCATTTTTTGTGATCCGCGTCCAATTAGCCATGCTGTAGTTTCTCCTATACTTGCTCCCAATCCTCCAACAAGACCCAATAATAAGGGATTTACTCCAGGGATTACGGCGGAAACTACAATCACGGCGATTACATACGGCACTGGAAAAATAACTGTGAAATTACCAAATATACTTATAACAAAAACCCCTATATAGATTCCAACATCTCCAAATTCCTCATAAAACCAATAAATTGTATCAGCGAGCCATTGTCCAAAGTTAATATTAGCTAGTGCCAAAATTACAAATAATAATACAATTCCACTGATAAAGAGGAGACCCCCATATTTTCTAAGAAAAGGTTTTTTTTCTGTTTGAACGTTGGAGGATATTTCAGCCATAATATTCTCTTTTTAAATATTAATTTTAAATTTAATGAAATAATTGTATTAAAAATTTATATTCTTATTTCTAGCAAAATATTTCACTAATTCTATTCCAACTATTCCTGGAAGGGCAAATAATACACAAACTAACCAGTCTAAGCCACTTAAGAACATAAAGTTTATTTGAAAATTAAGACCACTTACATCATTGATATAATAGTTTATTTGATATGAGAAACAGATATGAAGAATATGAAGTCCTAAAGTGAATAAACAGACAATTAAAACCGCCATGCTTAATTCTTCTTTTAAGGATTTAATAATTGATTTGTTCGGTCTCCTAAAAGCCCATATAAAGTTAGTTTCTGCGATATATAGGGTTGTTATAAACATAGTTCTTGCTTTTTGAGCTATCCATTCTTCTGAGTCAAGTACTAAATAACTTAAATTAGAATTAGTATTCCATTCATTCAATGGAAAAATTCCATTATATGTTAATTGAAAAACTAAAACTAACCCTATTCCCATTAAAAATGCCTGAATTAACAAAAGTAGCCACATATTTTTATTTAAAAGTTCTTCTTCATCTCGGGGTGGATCTTGCATAATATCTTTAGGATATGTATCGATTACTAATGCTAGAGATGGTAATGAATGTACAATTCCAAATATATAAATGTGTTGCCATTCAGAACTAAAAAGTTCGAAAAATGGAATAAATTCATAGGTAAAGAAAATAAACGCTTCCATTATATTTAGACAAATAAAGAAATAAATAATCGTTCGGATTTTAGCAAATAGACCACGCCCAATTTTTACGCCCTTAACAATTGACGTAAAATTATCATCAGAAATTACCATATCGGAAGTTTCTTTAGCTAGATCTGTACCTGTTATACCCATAGCTATTCCAGCTTGAGCTTTCTTCAATGCTGGTGAATCATTGATCCCATCACCTGTCATTGCTACTATTTTATTTTGTTTTTGGTAATTTTCTACTATTATTTCTTTATCTGTTGGTTCCACCCTCGCGAAAACTGATACTTTATTGAAATCTTCTATACTTAGCTTTTCGATCTCAGAGCCCTCTATTACTAAATCCCCTTCTTTAAAAATGCTCATCTGTATGGCTATAGTTTTTGCTGTTGCGGGGTGATCTCCCGTTACTATAGCGACTTTTATCCTTCCTGATTGACATTCTTCTATTGATTCTTTAACGCCAACTCGAGGGGGATCTAATATGGATACGAAACTTAAGAAAATTAAATCTCTCTCAATGGAATCTCTCTCTTGATAATTATTATCTTGCAATTGTTTATATGCTATAGCTAAGGTTCTATAACCTTCATTTGCACGTACTTCTATTTGATTTAATATCTCACGTTTTAAATCATTATCGATCGCTTGGATTTTACCATTAATTTCAATCTGAGAGCAGAGAGTTATCAATTTTTCAGGAGCTCCTTTTGAAAAAGCATATAATACATTTTTACTGTGATTAGACATACAAATTGTAGTCATTCGTTTTAATTCAGATTCAAATGAAAATTCTTTTAGAACTTCATATTTGCTTTTGATATCATATGTAATATATCCCGCTATTTCAGCAAGTACTAATAAAGAAGCTTCGGTAGGAGAACCTAACGCTCTTCTTACAGCTATTTCTGTCATATTTTTAACTCGTACTTTAACATCTTCATATATTAAATTTGCATTGTTGTTTAGAACAATAGAATCAATAAACTTTTGGAAGGTTAAATTATCTTTTAAATTAGTTTTAATCCCATCTTTCAAAATTTCACCTTCAGCATCATATCCAGATCCAGTAACTTCATATTCTATTTTATTTAACCAGAATTTCTTAATTGTCATCTCATTTTTCGTGATAGTGCCTGTTTTATCGGAACATATTACAGATACGCGACCAAGAGATTCAATAGCTGATAAATTTTTTATGATTACTCCACTCTGAGCTATTTCAAGTACACCAGTTATTAAAACTAAGGTTGATAATAATGGTAAATTAAATGGAACGACATTAGTGGATCTTAAAATAGAACTAACTAGTGCTTCACCAATGAACTCTTCATTAAAATCTCCTTCTACAGCTAAAAATATAAATTTATAAGTAATTAATATAGATAAAATAAAGATTGCGATAAATCCTAAGATATATCCCAATCTATTTAACTTTCTAGTTAGTGGGATATCTTCAATACTTCCCATTGCATTTAATTGAACTGATATTTTACCTATTTCTGTATTAACACCAGTACCTGTTACTAATGCTTTACATCTACCTGTATTAACAAAAGTCCCCATAAAAACCATATTGATTTGTTCTTGGATAGGTAAATCTTTTCTTTGTAAGACAGATTTGATTTTTTCAACAGGTTCAGATTCTCCGGTAAGACTAGCTTCATTAACAGTAAAATTCATGAGTTCAATTATTCTAGCATCAGCAGGAACTTTATCACCTTGCTCTAATAAAATAATATCGCCAGGAACTAGTTCTCTGGTAGGAATTTCAAATTGTAAACCATCTCTTAGAACAGTCGCCTTTAGAGCAGCAATTTTTTTTAAAGATTCTAATGCTTTCTGTGCTCTAAATTGTTGTATTACAATTGTTATAGAGTTTATAAAAACTACAACAAAAATTATCGCTGCAGAGCCGGGAGATCCTAATATAGCAATAAAAGTTCCAGAAATTATTAAAATGACAATTAAGAAATTAAAAATTGGAGATAAATATATTTTCCATAATGATTTTTTTATTTTTGGAAGTTCGTTATATCCAAATTTAAAGTATCTCTCTTTTAATTCTATAGAATTTAAACCATAGTCAAAGTTTGTATTAAATTTACTAATTAAATCCTTAATAGATTGATAATAATATTTATTATCAGAAGAATTAGTAAATTTATCTTGGGACATAAGGAATTTAATCAGATTATTTAGGTTAAAATAATAATTATTCTAAGAGTGTATTTTTTTTAATAATTTATTATTTTAGAGTTATTTAATTTCTTAAAAATAAAGAGTTATGAAATTTAAGGCAATTATTCTAGTGTTATTTTCGAGGATCTCCTAAAATATCTACTAAAAGATGATATTTTTTTCTTATCGTTGTACTAGAAAATTTAGTAGTCTCTTCAATAAGACTTTGAGTAAAAATTTTCCGTTTTTTATCTAAAGTTTGACCAATATAATAAATCAATCCTGCGGTGAAGGCTTTATAATTTAAATTTTTTAAATGATCATAAGAGATGTTTATGAGATACTCATCTGCCATTAGCATCATGTCTAGTTTTAATTTATTAAACTGTTCTTCTGTTTTGATTTGATCAGAAACTTTCTCAAAGGCAATTCCGTTTAAACCTTTTTGAAATACAATTTTTATTTTGTTTTTAATGTCTTTTTCGATATCTGAAACGTTCTTATACTTTTTATTTAACATTTTCTCAGTTCGCTTCACTTTTAGCATAGCATTATTCAGCATTTTCTTATTTACCTTATGACCTAACTCCCTTGAAGCTTTAATATATTCTTCAATTCGAATATTAGTTGTATCTTTAATTTCCATCCAAACAATAGCTAAAAAAATAATTACCATATTCTGATATGTATGTCTATGATATTTATTGTATTTCAGATACCTATCCTTAACAGTTTGGTATTTAATTGAATCTATATTCAATCCAATTCCATAACTCTTAAGAAGCTCAATAGTTTTTTTTTGTTCTGTAAAATCAGATTCATAATCACGAAACCATTTCTCAAGTGTTTTTATTCGTTCATATTTTTCTTTGATAATGGGATCTTGGAGGGCCTTGGAATCACTAATTCTAATTCTCCTTTCATAATCTCTTTGTGAATCAGAATCACTAAAATAAAGATCACCTTCGAATACTACATTTTCATCTAAGATTAAACCACAATCTTGGCAAACATAAAATCCTGCATCTTTCTTAATGTTTTTATGTTGACAACTTGAGATTTCCGGATTATTTTCTTTCCTATTTTTCAAAAAAAACTCAATTAATGAATTTTATTAGTATAAAACAGATTTTCTTTAAAAATAATAATATATAAAAATTTTTATAAACTTCAAAAACAATAATAAGTAAAAATATAATGAAATAAAAAATTTTTCTTACTTTATTAAAAATTGAAGGTGAATAAAAAAATGGAATACAAAGCTGTTGTAAAAGCTATTGAAATTATTGCTGCTTATTTAATTATTCTTTCAATAATGGAACTTGTTTTTATCGTCTTATTGCTTTTTACAGAGGTTAATGTTGTTCCAGAGATTCTCCTTTTACATGAATTAATCTTATCTTCAGATTTTATATCAATATCTGGATCGTTATTATGGGTATTTTTAATAATTTGTATGGTGTTTTTCCTAATTCTAGGAATTCATATGCTTAGATTTGCACTAAATAATAAGATTGAAAGTAAACCATTAGCAAAATATCTAGTAGTGTTGGGTATGGTAATGTTATTAGGGGCATTTGTTAAAATGGATTATCTAGTATTGTTGGGAAAAACAAATGTAGACACAGTTTTAGGTTCTATACCCTTTCAAACTGCTCTTTATGATTCTACTATTACTCCTTTTTCATCAGGAGTTATTTGGGTGTTTTTTATATCCGTCATATGTTGTTTCTTAATTACAGGTGTAATAGTAACTACTGCTGGAATAAAATGGACATCATTAATTGAAAGAGAAGAATCCTCGAATTCTTCAAATAATTAGAAATCAGAAAAATTAAAAATAACTAAAAGGAAAAAAATTAAATTAATTTCATCTTAATTTGCTTCGCACGGCTTCTAAGTGTTACCTCTGTAATCTTTGCAATGTCCGCTACAAGAGATTGGGTTTTTCTAATCAAACCATCCTTTGCTGCGATATAGATACAAGCTGCTGCTAAACCTTTAGGATCCTTACCAGTTCTTTTTAATCCATTTTTAGAAGCCGTTCTTAACATATTGATAGCTTTTTTTTGAATCTTTATAGGTAGATCTAATTCGTTTCCAAATCGAAAAACTAAACTTTCAGCAGTAATTGGCTGATATCTTAGCTTTAGCTCCGGTAAAACTTCACGAATTATCATTGCCAGACTTCTATGAACCGTTCTTCTTGGTGTTAATGACGCCTCACATACCTCATCTAGCAATCGTGGAAAATCATGCACTCTAATTGCCGCATATAAAGACCCTGCGATAAATCCATTAATTGATCTTCCCATAGTTAATTTCTTTCTCGCTACAATACTATATATCTTCCATGCTGTTTCAGCGATATATTCAGGTATGTTAAGCTTTGAAGTAAGCATTTTTAATTTAGGTTTAGCTTCCCAAAAATTTCTTTCAATACTACTTATGAGTGAATTTTGAATTTTTGATAAACGAGAAAAAAGAGCTTGTTCTTTTGGTCCTATTGATTTACCTTTCGAATCTGTCTTAGTAGTAGGTAACATTGTCCTTGGACCAAAATCTCTCCATCTAGGCTCAGTTCTACGTCGATTTTGTATTTCTTCGATAGTATATGCTCTCCTTTCGTTCCCAACAAATGTTCTTTCAAAAATAATTCCGCAATTTAAACAAACTTTATTTCCATCTCGAGCTTCAATACTCGGATTATCACAACATTGAATCTGAGGTAAATTATCTTGATCAATATTTTTATTTCTTATTAAATAACGATAATTGTTATTCATATTAATTCCTGGAGCATATTATATAGGTAATATTAGCTTTTCAAAATTTTATATTACAAAAATAGACCTTATTATACATTTAATAGAATATATTATTCCAGTTACACTTTTAAATCTTTGCTTCTTTTTTTAGAGATTTAAAAGTTTTTTTTATTTACCTTAAAAGAGAAAGTCATTGAAATATAATTTTTTTCAATTTTAAAGCACATTTTTGTTATTTTGTTTAATACCTACAAAAAAAGCAGATGTAATAAGTAAAAAATAAATTGATTTCAATAATTATTGTTTTATTATGAAAATTGCTAGAATTAATGT
>JAEOTZ010000016.1 GCA_016839585.1 Promethearchaeota archaeon | reverse complement strand
GTGATAATAGTATGGAAGCAGTATTAGAAAGGGATTTAAAGGCAATTATCAAGAAAGAAAGATTTCAAGGTAAAATGATAAGTTACATCTCTAAGGTCGGGAAACTCTTACTATTCATATTACCTATAGCCTTGTTAATAGTTACGCTTCTTGCGTTTTTTGCAGTTGGAGCACTTGATTTTACATTAAAAGTAATTTATTTAATAGTTATAGTTGTTTATGCATTCAATTCCTTTATGTTATTACTAGGTGCAAGTTCTACCGAAAGTTCTCTTAAAATGAGATTAAAGTTTGAACGAAAGAGAGGGAGGCCAATAGATAGTCTTGATGGATTTGGCTTACTTTCAAGCAGCGTTAAAAGAGTTACAAATTTATTAAAATTTATTTCGCTTATTTGTTTTACTGCAATAATATTATTTGTAGTTATGTTAGCTCTTGATGTTCTTGACATAGGATTTGCTGCTGCTGGTTTTGCGTTAGTAGGTTTAGGATTATCTATATTAATCCGTAGTTTAAACCTCAATATCCATGATGTAAATGGTCTTCAAGACTTTTACAAGCCAACAACTCATTCCTTATTTTTGGATAATTTTTTCGCAGAAATCTTATCAAATCATTTAGATCCAGTTACCTTTCTTAAATGGGACGAATATTTAGCAGAATTAAACAAAATTCTAACTCCCGATTTCATTCAAAAAGTAAAAGAGCAAGAAGAGGAAGAATTACCTATTACTTTTGCTATTGAAAAGCTACTATTTCTCTATTACCTGAAATTTCAGGAAGTTTTATCAGAAGATCAATTAATTCAAGAATTAAGAGAAATTATTGACGTAAATTCAGATAATTTTGATGTTGAGAAAGGTGTTTTCATGGAAAGTGCTTGGTATTTTTCAGTAAAAGATATCTATAAATTATTTAATTACATTAAAAAATTCAATCCTGGATTTTTCAACATCATAGACAGATTACAATTAGAGCTAGCTGATAATATTGAACGAGTATCAAAAGATCCAATATATATGGATTCATCAGCACAGGAAGTTGTTTACCTAAATTCTGAGTTAAATGTAATGGTTTTTCTTTACAATAACGCCCCTGAAAATAAAAAATATACTGTGAAGGTAGTGGCACCAGGGTTTGATCCCACTGAGATGGTTCTTAATATTGAAGTTGAAGGGCGAGGTACATTTATGATTCCTGATAAACCTATACCATTAATTTCTTCTGGAAGTACCGATATTGCTGGTGTATTGTCCACGATGTTAGAGAATGGGGATACGACATGGCTAACCTTAGAACCAAGAGAAACAGGAGAACAAACAGTCCAAATCTTTTTACTCTCTTCAGAAGGTACAATTATAGAGGGTAAGACAAGAACAGTAAAAGTTACAAAAAATATTAAGGATTATCTTAAAAAAATCAGTTCTATTGGTTCATTACTTGGCGGTCTAGCAGTTCCTTTGGCTAGGATTTTACCAGCATTATTGTAAATAATTTTAGTTTTTTCTTTTTTTCCTTTTTTTCTAAGAATAATAAATCAGCTCAACTTATTATCTCAATAATATTATTTTTTAAAGAATTTATAGTTATTCTAATCCTCCTTTTAGATTTCTTTTTTTCTTTAACTTTTCTATAAATTAATTACTTAATTCGAAAAATAATATGATTAAATTTCATTAATTATCTTTCTAAAAACAACAAAAATGTATAATTTTTACAAAATGAATATGATTTTTGTCAATATAATAATAAATTTAGTCTTTTCAAACTATGCAATTTAATAAATATGATAAAAAATAATAATTAATTTTTTATGTATTTGTTAATTTCCCTATTTAAGGATATCTATATAGAATATAAATAAATATGGTTAAATTAAAATGGTTGTTATAACAACAAAAAAACCAACTGAAGAAGTAATCGAAGCGTTGGAGAACTATAAAATCAAGAAATTAGCTATTGTAAGTTGTGGCACTTGTGCTGCTCTTTGCCAAACTGGAGGGACAGAAGGTGCAAAAGAATGGAATGACCTTTTAATAGAAAAAGGATATGAAATTACTGCTGTTATAGTTTCTGAGGATGTATGTGATAATAGAGTTATGAAAAAGGATCTTCGCAAAATTGATGACGAAATTCAAGAATCTGACGCAATCTTAACCGCTAGTTGTGGATTGGGGGCTCAGAGTATAGTAAAGGTACTAGAGAACAAATATCCAGAAAAACCAGTTCTTGTCTCCAATAATACAAAATTTATTGGTATGACTGAGAGAATTGGTAGGTTCTATATGCGATGTAGAGCCTGTGGTGATTGTTATTTAAATTATACAGGTGGAATTTGTCCTATTGCTACCTGCGCTAAAGGGCTCATGAATGGGCCCTGTGGTGGTATGGTTGATGGTAAATGTGAAGTGGGCAATTACGAGAAGGATTGTGGCTGGGTCTTAATTTTTAATCGTCTGAAAGCAATCGACAGGTTAGATCTATTTAGTCGATTGCGTGATGCAAGAGATTGGTCTGAAAGTGGACATCAACAAGAAGTGGTATTTAGATAAGAGGTATGTAAAGAATGACTGAAAGAAAAGTATATTCAAAGTTAGGGGAGGCACTTGCAAAGGGAGAATTCATACTTACTGGTGAACTTGAGCCTGAAAAAACATGCGACCTTTCTCATACAATTCAGGAGGCAAAAGATATGGCACCTTATGTGATTGCTGCAAATGTTACAGATAGTCCTCTTGGTATTGTTACGATCAATAGTATGGCAGCTTCCCATATTATTCAGAAAGAAGCAAATTTAGAAGTTATTTGGCAATTAACTGTAAGAGATGTTAATAAACTCGGAATTGCTGGTATGATTATGGGAGGACACGCCTTAGGATTAAGAAATATTCTTTCTCTTACTGGAGACCACACAGCATTGGGCGATATGTCTGAAAGCAAACCTGTTTTTGATTTAGATTCTGCAACCCTAGTAAAACTTGTGAGAGAAATGGTCGATACAGGAGCGATTAATGGTCATGAAATTAAGCATCCACCAACTCTTCATGTGGGCGCAGCAGCAAACCCAAATGCAGAACCAATGGAAGCAGAAATCTTAAAAATTGGACGGAAAGCAGAAGCGGGTTGTGAATTTATACAAACTCAAGTAGTTTATGATTTGGATCGAACCATTGAATTTTTAACAGAAATTAAGAAATATAAAGTTCCTCTTCTCTTAGGAATATTTCCTATGAAGAGTTATGGAATGGCTAAAGGCTTCGATACGTTTGTGCCAGGTGTAAGCGTTCCTAAAAATATTTTAGCTAAATGGAAGGGCATTAAAACGGATTACTCAACTGATAAGAAAATGCAAAAAGAGGCATATGATCAAGCAAATTATGAGTTCTTCAAACCATTCATTACAGAGCTTAGGAAAAAGAATCTACTTGCCGGAATCCATTGTATGGCGGTCCATTACCCAAGGATTTTTCCGAAACTTATGGAAATTATTAAATCTTAAATCTAATTCTTTTGTTTTAATATTTTATTGATAGGATTTTGATATATTAATTCAATCATAGTTGTGAAAATATAATCTTATACAATCTACTCTTATTTTATTCTAAAAAGAACTTTTTTAACTTTTTAAGCATAGATTTTTTAGCATTCCCAGAAAGTAAGGAAGTTCCTCCTCCAGCTACAACCATATGAATTATCAAGGTACTTTGATCTTTTTGTTCAAAAATTAAAGTTGACGTAAGAATTGATTCTGCTCTAAAATAATATTGTTCAATAATAAACACATGGATATTGCCTGTTTTATCTGTGAATTTACCACTAGGATGAAAATAATCGATAAATCTCTTAATTGTATTGTTAATGTTCACACCCTCCAAAGTTAAGACATCATGTCTCATATATAATAATAACCAATTTAACTATTTAAAAATTATTCATATAGCCCTCACATTAAGGCATTGATTTATGAAGAGTTCACCGAAAAATTAAAATTGTCATCAAAACCAGAGTTATATCCATTCAAGAATAGAAGCGCATCCGAGTCCTTCTTTATCTTTAATTCTACCATGAACTAAAAACGAATCACCTTCATATCCGCATTCAGGGCATCTATTCTTTGAAACTAACTCTACTAAATCATCCATGAGTACAGCATGATTTACTGAGGCAGCTACTCCAAATGGTGTAAAAACCTCCAGAAGACCCTGATCACCCTTCTTACTGAGAGGATCTAATGAGTCTAAATCTCTAATTAGAATTCTAGCTTGAGATGGACAATGGAAAATAAAGTCTTGATGTTTATCTGACCAATGACTACCAAAAACTATTGGTGTTTCTGTAAAACCATACATATCCGTGATTCTATCAGCTTTAGTTCCAAAGTATTCAATGCAATCCGAAACAAATTTTACTTTATCTATAGGAGGATATTTCAATTGAGATTTATGCCCACTCCACCCTCCACCACCAGTATTAACAACACTATTAGGTATATCGAATCTGATATTATCTTCTTTCATATACACGTTCATAAAGATATTTAGTAATTGAAGACTTCCTCCAAATGAGATATGTTTCTGTTCTTCTTCTTGTTTTTGAAAGTTTTTCCTAACTTCATTAATAACGAATTTTGTATTTATTCCAAAAGCCCCTACAAGGCTTCGTTTTTTAATGATTTCCTTAAATGCTTTTAAAATAAAAAATTTAATTAGAAATTTTGGATTCGACATCCTTGTTGATATTTCATGTAAAATACTACCATATAATTTAACTGGTCTGATTTTTGTATATCTCCATGCAATTCTGTTTAAAAACTTAACACTTGGAGAAAAATTAAATGAGATTGTTTTATACCATTCATCTTTAGGGATGGGAATAAATTCATAGATACATTTGATGGTCATACTTGCCAATAATTCTATATCCTCTCTTGAACGCCCCACTAAGGATGCATCTCCTGTTGTACACGAAGATACATTCCAAGTTTCAAATTCAGGGGATTTTATAGGAATTTTCATTAACTTTTTAAACATATTAGCAGATTCCTTGAAATAAGGACCAGGTATATATGGGATTATCGCTAAATCATCTAAATTATTCAAATCATCTGTATTAAATTTCTGTTTATTAACTAATTCTTTATAAAAAGAATTAGATTCAATAGATTCATTTGTAATCTTTTTCATTAAATTTATGAACTCATTATCTTTATATTCTGAATTAATGATAGTTCTAATTTTTTCGTCTCGTATGATTTCTTTTGATATTGTTATTATCGAACACCATTTTGTTTTATTTTTTCTTCTTAGTAATGATAAGTAATGATATTATAAATTCTAAGTAACTTTTTTTAAATAAAGAGATACATCTCTCTATCTTTATATTTCTTTTATTTCACTTTTTTCTTTAAAACTTTAGTAAAAACTTTAAAAATAATACTTTCAAAATTGAATTTATGGAAACATATGATTTAGTTGTTATAGGCAGTGGAGCCGGACTAAATGTTTTGAATGTGGGTCTCCAAATGGGTATTAAATGTGCACTCGTAGAAGATACAAAGTTAGGCGCTACATGTTTAACTCGTGGTTGTATTCCTTCGAAAGTTTTAGTACACCCAGCAGACTTGATTCGAGAAGCTCAACATGCAATTAAAGTTGGAATTCATTTCAATGTACAAAGAATTGATTGGGATTTAATATCCAAAAGAATGTGGTCTCAGATCGATGAAAGCAAGCAGATCGAGGAGGGATTATCACACGTCCCTAATCTCACATTATACAAAGGAGTAGGCGAATTTACTGGAGAATATGAGATGCGGGTAAATTCTATTGATGGGAAAGAGATTTTTGGCACATTTAAAGGAGATAGATTCGTAATAGCCTCAGGGGCACGATCATTTATCCCAAAAATTGAAGGTTTAGAAGATGTAGGCTATATTACTAATGAAAATTTCTTTGGTGAAAAATTTCCAAGTCAACCTTGGAAAAGTCTTATAATTATTGGAGGAGGAGTAATTGCTGCAGAATTTGCTCATATTTTCTCAGCTATGGGAACAGAAGTATCAATCATTGAGATGCTTCCTCGTTTAGTGACGACTGAAGAACCAGAAATCAGTCAATTTTTAGAACAAAATTTTAAGAAATATATGAAAGTCTATGTTAATCATAAAGCAATTAAAGCAAAATTAAAGAAAAACACAAAAATAGTAATTGCTAGAAACATGGAGACAGGTCAAGAAGTTGAAATTACAGCAGAAGAAATTCTTGTAGCTACAGGCCGACGTTCAAATGCAGATCTATTAAAAGTTGAAAATACTGGAGTTGAAATAAATGAAAAAGGGTGGATAAAAACAAACATGTATTTGGAAACTAATAAAAAGAATATTTGGTGTATTGGTGATGCTAATGGTCTATTTCAATTTCGTCATAAAGCAAATTATGAATCAGAAATTTGTACTAATAATATTTTTGGTCCAGAAGATCAAAAACGTTCAGTAGATTATTCTGCAGTTCCATGGGCGATTTTTACTTATCCTCAAATAGGTCATGCTGGAATGACCCAAGCAGAAGCAATAGAAAAAGGACATGAAATTTATATAGCAGTAAAAAATTACTCAACTGTAGCAAAGGGTTTCGCAATGGGTTTTAAAACTGGTGAAGAAGATGATGGATTTGTTAAATTAATAGTTGATAAATCATATAGAATTTTAGGAGCTCATGTAATCGGATCTAATGCTGCTCTTTTGGTACAGCCTTTCGTTTATTTGATGAATTCAGGTTTTACTTGTGTTTTACCAGAATTTACTGAAGAAACCGATATTCCTAAAATTTCCCGAGCTTGTCCGGAAGGTGGCTCATTTATGCCAATTTATCACTCAATGGTTATTCATCCTTCACTTAATGAGGTGACAGGTTGGGCAATTGGTAATTTAGAACCGATAAACATTAAAATGGAGCATCACGAGCATCAGCATAATCACGATCATTAATCTAATATATCATTCCGTTTTTCTTTCTAAATTTTTACTTTTTAAAGACAATTAACCAGCAAATATATAGACTTCATAACCTAATATTAAGGTAAGATGGTTTTAAAAAATAATAATAAAAGAGGATATAATTTAATTGGACAAATATTTACTCCTGAATATATCGCAAAATTTATGGTAAAGAATATATCTAACTTCATTACCACTTATAATAAATCCTATCAAGATTTAAAGGTTTTGGAACCATCTGTAGGAGAAGGTATATTTCTGAAATCTCTTATTCAAAACAACTTTTTAGATATAACTGCTTATGAAATGGATAAAAATTTGAAGAATACTCTTTTAAAGAATTATCCACAAGTAAGATTTGTTTTTGAAAACTTTTTGGGTTCAGATCTAAACGAAAAATTTGATATAATCATTGGAAATCCTCCTTATTTAGGTCAAAATTACAACGCAGATGTATTTCAAAATTATACAAAGAAGTTTCCAATTTGTAAAAAATATTTTGTAGGAAATATGGATTTATTTTATTACTTTATCCATTTAGGGATTTTAAAGCTTAAACCAGGTGGAATTTTATCATTTATCACAACAAATTACTGGTTAACAAAATCTAAAAAAACAGGGATAAAATTATTAAAACCCCATATATTAGAAGAATGTTTTTTACTTCAATACATCGACTTATCAAATATGACCTTATTTAAAGGAGCAGAGGGGCAGCATAATTGTATTTTTATTCTAAGGAAGAAAACAGATCTGGAGAAGCAACGATCCGTAAACAAACCTATTCAAGTAATTCAGATTACTAAGAATGGAATTTCAAGTAATAATAATGAAATGTTTAATACATTGATTTTTAAAGAGGTATTATTAGGCAATGATAATAGAAGCATAAGAAACTATAGATCTGCTATAACGAATAATGATTTGAAACCAGATAGAAGTTGGAACTTATTATATCCGGAAGAGATCAAGGAGATTATTGATGATATTGAAAAAAGCTGTATCGTTAACGGTAAAATCTCTTATCTTAAGGATAGATTTATTGTACGTAATGGTATAATTTTTATTAAAGATAATATATTTATTTTAAATGAAGGAAAGAATCTTAAAATAGAGAAGCAAGATGTATATATAAAAATCAACAATATTTTTGTAAAGATTTTAAATATTGAGAAGGAAAGACTTAAGAAAATTTATAAAAGTAAATCAATAAAGCCTTACAGTTATAAAGAAGGGGATCATACCGGGTATGGTATATATTTTAATAAAAATGAATTTAATGGTGCGAATATAGAGGAAAGAAATCGATTTTTTGAAGAAAAATATCCAAATCTAATTCAATACCTAAAACAATATAAAACAGAATTACAAAATATTTTAGTTAATGCAAAAGAGAATCCAAATGATTATTTTTTTCCAAGAAGAGGGACGTTTATCCGGAGAAATGAAAATGATTCCAATGAAACCTTAATTGATCTTGAACCTTTTTATGAAAAGGGTAGAAAGATCTTTTTTAAGTATATATCTAACGAGAATATTTTCGGATATTCAAATTCCTCATATTTTGCTACATCTGATACTTATTTCTTATGGCCAAGATTTAACCAAAAATCTATTGATTACACATTTATGATAGCGTATTTGAATTCTAATTTAGTCCGTTTTTTATTTAACGCAAAAAATATTCGGATAAAGCGAAGTAAGACAAAATTAGAATATGATTTGCCTATCCCTTTTATAGAAAACTTTACATCAGAAAAGGACTGTAAGAAAATATCTTTAATAAAAAAATTAACAAAGCAATTAGTTCAATCCAGCGGGAATAGAAAAGAAATTCAAGTAAGAATTGATAAATTAATTTTCGATTTATTTAAGGTAAAAGAAAAAGAGATTAATCTCTTATTTAACTTCTTTTATAATTGTTAATTAATATCAATCCTATTTGATATCTTATTTAAGCAAATCTAAAGCTTTTTTAACCGCTAAAGGAGCTGTGAGTGCCCATCCATCAGCACCTTGTTCATAGGCTATTTTTTCTGAAACGGGGCCCCCACCAGCCATAATTTTCACTCCATTTGCTTGTAACTTTTTTTCTTTAGCTAAATTAACGATTTTTCCGATTTCAGGAAACCTTGAGCTTAGCATTAACGAAATTAAGATAAAATCTGCATTGTTTTTCACTGCCTCTTCAACAAATTTCTCAGCAGGAACATCAAATCCCAGATCAATAATTTTGAAACCTTCAGCTTCAAATAGGTATTTCACCATGTTCTTGCCAAGATCATGAATATCTCCTTTCACAACGCCAATAACAGCTGTTCCTTTACTATCTGCTTTAAATCTTTCTGGATCTATTTTAGATTTTAAAATATTCGCACCCGCATAGAATACATCTGAAGCTATTATCATATCTGTTATAAAGAAAGTGTCTTCATAGTGATCCGCAATTTCTTTTAAGCCCAGGTATAGCCCCTCCTTTATTGCTTTTAATGGGTCAATTCCAGCCTTTATTGCTTCCTTAGCAGCTTCTTTAGCAGTCTCTTCATCAAAATCTAGAACACTTTCCTTAAGCTTATTCAAAATTTCTTCATCTGACAAAGCTTTTAACCTCCTTCTTCTTCATAATTGGCTCCCTTACCAGTTTGAAAATTTTTACCATATGTCCTAGCTGCTTTAACAACAGCCATCGCATTATATAAGGGT
Source organism: Promethearchaeota archaeon (assembly GCA_016839585.1). Taxonomy (GTDB): domain Archaea; phylum Asgardarchaeota; class Lokiarchaeia; order Sigyniarchaeales; family SOKP01; genus Loki-b32. The sequence continues at coordinate 69,517 of JAEOTZ010000016.1, read as the reverse complement.
GCATAGGGCGGATATTCACAAGACGCTCCAAGAATATAGCCTGCGGGTGACTTTCCGAAAACTTCAAGTTGTCTTTTACATTCCGCTATAACTTCATAAGGATGTGCCCATGCAAGTAATGAAACGCTTAAAAATCCTAAAAATATTAACTTCTTCCCATATTTTTCAACCATTTCCTGTTCAGTTTTTATACCATCAGGTAAGAATGCATTTTGAATAAGAACTGGTCGAAGATGCTCAATTAACAGATCAAAATAGGGACCTCGACCACAAGTATGAACCATATAAAAAACTCGTTTTTTCCTCACAAAATTGGCAATCTTCTTTTGATAAGGCATATCCAATTCTAACCACATTTCCTTGCTCATAAGTTCTCTCTCGGCTAAAACGACAGGAACCATGATTGTTCGAGCTCCTGCCTCAATCTGTTTTTCAATATATTCTATTTGAATATCAGTTACAATTTCTTGAGCTTCATGAAGTTTGTCTTTATGATACGTGAAATCTCGCACGAGGTCATTAACATTACGAAGTCGGCTTATTAATCCTAATGGACCTATTGTCATCCCTCCTATCATTAAATCAGGTAATTCCTCCTTTATGGTTTTAACGACTCTTATTTGATTTTTCATCCTGTCAGCATGGGACCAATCAAATAATTTACCAATGTTTTTATAATCATCTGGAGATTTAAGAACTGGATTATAAGGATCTGGATAAGCAGCGTTATCGGGGGGATATATGATTTTTGCCCCAAAACCTTGAGCCTCAACGCAAAGATCTGGCATTGCTGTAATACCATCATACCCAAAAAGCTGTTGAGCTTCTATTTGACATCTTAAGAATAAATCTGGTTTTGTAGCATATTCTCCATAGTTTAACCGTCTAATCTGAGCTGCTGCTGCTGAAACGAATGGAAAGCACGGAACTCTATCAAGTTTTTTTCGTGTTAAAAGACCCGTTATCCTTTCCATTGGAGTCATATACTCTTTACATTCTTTAGGCAATTTTTCTGCTTTTGACATAATATTCACTTCTTTCTAAAATTATTTTTTGACTACAATACAAGTTGTTAATATTATTTGAATAAAATAATGGATTATCACTTTTTTAAAACTTTCAGCTATTTAAAGCATGTTCTTTATATATAATGCTAAAAATGAATATATATACTTTGTTAAAAAACTTCTTCATTGATAAATTAAAAGATCTTAAAGTTATGGAACAATTATTGCAAAAGAATTCAAAAGAATAATATACAGTTGCGAAATTTTCTTTTTTGATTTTTTCACATTTTAACTAAAAAGGTGGTCAATTAAATTGAGTGAATTTCCTAAGTTTGATGATGTAGGAAGTTTCCCTTTACCAGCTCATATAAATAGGCAAGCTTTTGAAAAATTTTATTGGATAACTTATAAGGGGCTAGTCAATAAAAGTAATATTTTTGAGAATAGAGGGATCAATATTTATTTTATAGATCCATTCATTAACTCCTTTAATTTAAAACTAAATGCTGGTGTTCAAATAGTAAATTATCCTCAACATATGGATATGTACAATCAATTTTTAAGACCATTAGCAGATTATGAAATTGAACCAAATTTGATAGATCCAGAAAAAGCTTTTATTCCAGAAATGTTTGTACTTGAAAAATTCGCGGTGGAATATTATGAAAGAACAGGAAATCCTCTCAACACTAAACTATGTATAACTGGACCAATAGAATTATATATTAAAAAGATAAATTATACGATTTATTTAGACATGGCGTTAAACTTCGCTAAATCAATAAATTCTTTCTTAAGAAAATCAATTATCAATACTAAGTATATGAAGACTTCAATCGTTTCTATTGATGAACCTTCATTTGGTTATGTTGATTTAATCCATATTGATAATGATGAATTAATACAGGTTTTTGACAAAACTCTAGAAGGAATTGATGTAAAAAGTCAATTTCATATACATACGTTAAATTTGGCATCAATTCCTTTACAAACAGAAAATCTTAATGTCATTACCTGTGAATATGCTTCAAATAAGTCTAATAAAATTCCTAAAAGAGAGTTAGAACAATATGATAAATATATCCGTGTAGGTATTACAAGGACAAATGTTAATAATATTATGGCAGAGGCGTTGGATTCAGGAGTTTCATTTGATTATTTAAAGACTATCGAAGGAACAATAAGTTTAATTGATTCTAAAGAAAGAATTAAAAAGAACCTACTTGATGCTATTGATCACTATGGAGAACGTCTTAGATTTGTTGGTCCTGATTGTGGATTATCAGGTTGGTACTCACCAACAGTAGCTTATGAATTATTATATCGAACAGGTAAAGTCATTGAAGAAGTAAAAAAGGAATTTAAATAATTTTTTTTACTAAACCTATTGTTTAACAAAACCTCTCTCACCCTTCCATTAATTTTAGCAAATTAAAAATGAAAGCTTAAAAATCAAACAAGAATTATGAATTATTTTAACAAATACAGAAATGTACCAAATCAAAAAAGATATAAAGTATTACTAAAAAAAGAAGAAGCAACAATTCTTAAAAATAAGTTTAGAAGTCACTTAATCTAAATCAAGATAAGGTTGATATTTCACTTTAATATTATAACAATGACAACAATAAAACTCAATATAATTACTATTCCACAGCTTAGTTAAATGTTCTCTCGTTTTAGAACTACTATTTTTTATATAACTCTCAAAATCTAAATCTTTACCGCACCTAAAACACTTTCTTTTTCTCATAAAGTCATCTAACCTTACTTTATTAAGCAGTAAATAAATTCATCTTTATTTTTTTTCATATTCTAATGTTAACCCATCGTTTAAATATTTTTTTTAATTTAGTAAGTCTGATTTGCTTTTGTAGTATGATAATTAAATGCATAACTATAATAATATGGATATTTAAATGTTTATAAATTAAAAATCCGATAATCTCAATATAAATTTTAAAATGAATTTTAGTTATGAATCATAAGTAATATTACGTATTTAGTCAACAGGATCAAAAATGTGTGAAAATCAATTGAATCTAAAACGTGTAATCCGTGTAAACAAGAAATTCAATTTGAATCACATAAATCTCCTTTTAAAATGACTTTTGGGGTAAAAATATTTTTCCAATTGGCTGATACGTATATTACTTACTTTTTATACATTTTAAAGGATTAAAAATAAGTATTCTAAATATATTAGCCTATTCTATTTATTCACAAAATCTTAATTGTGATATAATGTTAATTTATTAACTGAGATTTTCTCTTAACTACAATAATCACAAAAATTACTGAAATGAACGCAAGTATTATTAGAATATTGTAGCTTGAAATATTGTTTTTAGTCCCTTCTGGAGAGGGTCCAGATACAAACCATTCTGGAGGTTCAAAATTCGCATTATCGTAATATATCATACTCGTAGTTATTTCTGTTGAAACCATATAACTTTCAGCCCAAAAACCCCTTTGAAATCTTTCAAAATCACAACTATCACAGCCTCCTTCCAACCATAATTGGAGGATTCCTCTCCATTCATAATCATTTAATCGTGTATAATCAGATAAATTAAATTCATAAAAAGAAAATACTGGACCTGCAACAGTTATATCTTCACCATCCCATCCAGGAACGATTGCTATTAATGGTTCTAAAAGACCAGTAGCTAAGTGTAAGATGTCCCCTGTATTTGTGTCCGTATGTATGTCAGCAACTAGTGATGTGCGTGTATTTGGCCAATTTTCTATTTTTCCGTAATTTCTATCAAGCTTCCTAATTATATCACCTAACCATCCAACAACAACCTTATCTCCAGAAATACGATCTTCTCCATAGGTTGATTTAATAAATTGCTTTTCTTCTTCGGTTAATTGTGAACCTTTTAGTTCTTTATAAGAAATTGTCTCAAGCATTACACTTGCTTCATAAAAATTATCTAATGCCCAAAGATAATCATAATCATTGGTTGAAAAATTATATCCAATTGTTTCTAACGGTTTTATCGAAGAATTATACAGTTGACTTAATTGATTTAAGGTTCTGTAAAATTCTGGATATGGTTCAACATAGCCTATAGGTACGTTATAATGTTCTATTAAACTAATGGGTGTTAATGATAGCCTTGAGTAGAGGATCATGTCATGTTTCAATTGAGTCCATGAACCCATAATAGTTGTGAGTTTTTCATCTAACCAAGCAGATGAGTTCATGAATTCAGGTAGGATAATACTTCCATTGCATTCAGGTTCAGTAACAGCAATATTTTTTAACGATTCAATCCACTGCCAATGAGCAGTTTGTTTTTCTAATCCAGTAAGATTACCTATTTCCTCCTGCATCTCTAATATTTGTTCTAGTAATCCTGGATATTTATCAAATTCATTTGTAAGAAGCTCAAATGAGCGGTCTGATTCTAAACATGCTGCTGCGAAATCTAAACTAGTTGGTAAAAATCTAAGACTGATATAAGGATAGACGAAATGATTTAGAGCATAGCTGTCTAGGGTTAATCGCTCACCAAACAGCACAAATGTCTTGGGAGAAAAAAATGCACCAGCTCTAGCATCAATAATATATGGGGATCTAGGTTCTGGAATTGTTGTATCATTTAATACATTTGCTTGGACCTGGGTTATTAAATTATCATCAATATCACTTATATTCCATAAATCACCTATAAGATCTTTACAAATATCATCTATCATAAGTGGAGATATTGAATTAGTTTGACCAACAATTACATCTAAAAATGATTTAAATATATTCCAAATTTCGAGACCAGATACATAATTCTCGAACCATCTAATTGAAGTTCCTTTCAGTAACCATGTAATTTCTAATGCAGATTTAATCATATCATTTGGGATTGTCTGAAGGAATACTATCCCAAGATAATCATCAAAAAAGAAAGGGATTCGGGAAAACCATTTAAATAATCGGAAGTAATTTTGCAATGTTTCTGAATGGATGTAATGACCTCTTGGTTTATATTGACTGAAATCATCAATAAATCGCCTTGTTAATTCAGTGTCAAATTGAGATATAGCTGATTCTAATGAAATTTCATCCATAATGGCATTTAAGATCTTTTCTGAAGCATTTTTAATATCTGGAGGGAGTAGTTCGCTATAAGTTGAGTTCGCTAGTTCAGAGGCTACTATAAGATAAATTAGAGTATCTTCCATTAAAAAATTATTATTATATTCCATTAATGCATTTAAGGCAATCTTATCAGCTAGTTCACTAAGAAGAGGATAGAAGATTTTCTCTTCGAGTTTTTTAAGAGTATAATCAAAGATTAAATGCCATGTATGAAGCATGGTATCAGTTGTTATGAAAATGGGCAATTCATTCTCCCAGTAAAACTTATAAGCATCTAGTATATCTTCCGTTCCCATTCGATTTAAAACAACAAACTTATTATTGTTTAATAATTGCTTTTCTGAACTTTTTAATTCAAATGCTTTATTTATTAATTCAAAATACTCTATGTCGTAAAGATCGTCATTATTATAATTATATGATGAATCTGGGTGGGATTCTCCAACTCCAAAAGAAGATAATGCAAAGATTAATGAACTAGTGAGGAAAATAGCAAAAATTAATCTTTTACGATCCATTACTTTTCGTAATTAAAGATCAATTTTATATATAAAAACATTTTTGTAAAAATTTCAATTATATTTTAAATCCAAAAGAAATTTAATTATTAATTTTTATGTTTTTTTTTACATTCTATTTTTTTCAAATTTATTTGATTATTTAATCTTTTTAAACAAACCTCGTAGAACAGTTCTAACTCTTCTCTATTTAAATCATCTGCTTCCATTTCAATTACTTTAATATTAATTTTATCTTTTTCAATTAAGAATTAGATTTTAAATCTATTATATTTTTAAAAAAGACTAGTAAAACACTTTTTTTCTAAAACCAATAGATTTTTATATGTAAAGGTTCATATGTCAATTGAGGAATGACAAAAAAATTAAAATCATAAAAATCAAAGGTGAAAACTGTGCGGGATGATTTTGATGATATAATTGATGAGATTAAAAAGTTCTTTAAATTAGATTCAGATATTTTTGATATAGATGTTTTATTTATACCAGAAAAAAATATTGATTTAGGAATAAAGCCTTATGATAAAAAATTGGAAGGATTTAAGATATCCTATCATTTTGAAACAGGTATGGATAAACCTGAAATAAAAATTGAAGGTAATATTGATGATAAAAAAATTAAGGACTTCTTAAAAAATGTGGATATGAATAAATATCCCCAGTTAAAGAAACTATTTGGTTCACACTCTAAAAAAGAGATTGATGCGAGTGAACTTACATTAGAGACATTAAAGCAAGATAAAGAACTATATGTTTTAGAACCATATACGGAAATTAATGAAGATAAAGAATATTTTGAGATTCTAATTGAAGTTCCAGGTATTGAAAGAGGAGATGTTAAGATAGATTTTAGTGCTGATGGCAAAATATTATTGCTTACCGCTCAAAATAAAAATCGGAAATATTTTAAAAAGATTAATTTACCTTCTAAGTTATTAAATGAAAATTATGAGTTAGATGTGAATAATGGAATTGCTTACATAAAAGTGAAGAAATTAAGTAAATAGAATAATAATTATTAAATAATCATTTTAATAAACATTTGAGAAATAGAATTTATTATGAACGTATGATGATGATAAAAAGATGAGTGGAATAACAAGAGAATTTAAAGGTAATGGGAGAAAAGTTAAAATAAAAGACGCTTATAAGATAGATGCGGGAAGAGGTAGAATAAGAATCGATCCTGACTTAATTAAGGAATTAAACCTTAGAACTGGTGATGTAGTTGAGATTTTACATCCCGCAGCAGAAAAGAAAACAGCAGCATTGTTATATCCTGGAAAAGAGGAAGATAGAGGTACTAATTCAATCAGAATTGATTCTTCACTACGAAGAAATTTAAATGCCTCTTTAGATGACATAGTAGAAATACGTAAAATAGAAGCTAGTCTCGCAGAAAGAATAACATTTGCAGGTTTAGAAGAGTCCATTATATTGAGAACCCCTCAACAAATAACACAAATATTAGAAAACCGAGTAGTTACTAAGGGAGATATTATAAGTTTTAATGCTATGGGTCGTAGAATTGATTTTGTTGTTATTGATTACTATCCTAAAGCTGAGGCTGTTAGGATCTATTTAGACACTAAAATTACTATTTCAGAAAAAACCCATAAAGAATTTGAAGAATTAGAAAGAAGAAAAGTAACATACGAAGATATTGGAGGCTTAGAAGAAGAAATTCAGAAAATCCGTGAGATGATTGAATTACCTATAAGGCATCCTGAATTATTTAAAAGAATTGGTATTGATCCACCTAAAGGTGTATTACTTCATGGTCCTCCCGGTACAGGAAAAACATTACTAGCAAGAGCTGTTGCCGGAGAGACCGATGCTCATTTTATTACAATAAGTGGACCAGAAATAATGAGCAAATTTTACGGTCAAAGTGAAGAAAATCTTCGTAAAGTTTTTGAAGAGGCTAAAGAAAATTCACCTTCAATCATTTTTATTGATGAATTAGATTCAATAGCCCCTAAGAGAGGTGAAGTAACCGGTGAAGTTGAAAGAAGGGTTGTTGCTCAATTATTATCACTATTAGATGGTTTAGAAGGGCGTGGTGAAATTATCGTTATTGGCGCAACAAATAGAGTAAATGATATTGACCCTGCATTGAGAAGACCTGGAAGATTTGACCGTGAAATCGTGATTGGAGTTCCTGATACTGATGGACGTTATGAAATTTTATTAATCCATACACGAGGAATGCCCTTATATAAAGATGTTGATCTTCGGCTAATCGCTGAGAAAACTCATGGGTTTGTTGGTGCTGATGTAGAATCATTAGCAAAAGAATCTGCAATGTTAGCTATAAGAGAAATTTTACCTAAAATAAATCTAGATAAGCCAATTCCTCCTGAAATGTTAATGGATCTTCAAATTAAAATGAATCATTTCGAAACAGCATTAACAGGCATCGAACCATCTGCTTTAAGAGAAGTATTAATTACTCAACCAACTGAAACTTGGGACGATATTGGGGGGCTAGAAGATGCTAAGCTCCAATTAAGAGAAGTAATAGAGTGGCCATTAAAATATCCTGAATTATATTCCCATTTAAAATCAAAACCTCCAAATGGGATTTTACTTTTTGGACCTCCTGGAACAGGAAAAACTTTATTAGCTAAAGCATTAGCTCACGAAACTGAGATAAATTTTATATCAGTAAAAGGTCCAGAATTTCTATCGAAATGGGTTGGTGAAAGTGAAAAAGCCGTAAGAGAAACATTTCGAAAAGCAAGATCAGCAGCACCTTGTATAATTTTCTTTGATGAGATAGATGCTATAGCAGGTTTGAGAGGTAGATTTGCAGGTTATCAAGTCACAGAGCAAGTTGTTTCACAGTTATTAACAGAGATGGATGGATTAGAAGGGTTAAAAGATGTTGTTTTACTTGCTGCTACAAATAGGCCCGACATGCTTGATCCAGCTTTATTAAGGTCGGGTAGGTTTGGAAGACATATTGAGATACCTATGCCAGATAAAAAATCGCGAATTGATATTTTTAAAATCCATCTTAGAAACAAGCCATTAGCAGGTAATGTTGGTATTGATAAAATGGCGGGAGATATGGAAGGATATACAGGAGCGGATATTCAAGCAATTTGTGAAGAAGCTACTCTACTAACTATTCGAAAGGCAGTTGCTAATAAAAATATCAATACTCAAGATGCAGAATCTGTAAAAGTAGTGAAAATTTCTAAATCTGAATTCGATGAAGCATTTGAAAAAATCTTAAAATCTGCTGATAAAGCAAAAAAATCTCATGAAAGATATTCACAAGAACCTTCAGAAGAATTATATAGATAATAAAAATATAAAATTATATTAAGTATTTACAAAGAAAGAGAGATTAAATATGATAATTGAAAATCAAGAAAATAAAAATAAAATTATTAACTTAGATACCTTACTAGAAATATTAGGTAATCCTACAAGAAGAATTATTTTAGCAAAACTAGCTAAGGTGCCACATGGTGCCTCGGAATTAGCAAGATCATTAGGTATTTCTCGTCAAGCAGTTCATTCTCAATTGAAAATTTTATCTGATAATGGTATAATTGAAAATATAGATCCCAAACCAAGGGGTGGGAAATATCGGATAATGAGTAATCTCTCTTTAAGAATTGATTTAACTCCTGATTATTATAATATAGAATATGATGTTGCTACAATAGATGAAAACAGTGAAATTCTTCAGCTAAAAGATATTGGATATAATGTTGATTACAAGAAAATTAAAAGTCCTAACAACAAATTAAGATTTTTAGGAGAAAAAATTAAAGAAATTGAACAGAACATTATAGAATTAGAAGAGGAAAGAAGTGGTTTACTGCAAAACAAAGAATGCCTCATAGTAGAGCTTAAAAATCTAATAGGACAACAATATGAAGACCAACTTAGGAAGGGACGCTCTAATTCTTCCAAATTAGAAAGAAAAGAAATTTTTTATACATTATTTTATAATCCAATAAAATATTTCAAGAGAATTAATATTGATAGCTTGTTAGATGATATGTTTTTCTCAGGCATGGATCTTATTAGTAGGGATCAACATAGAGTTTCTGTTAGACATTTATTAAGAGATTTATCTAATCTAATGGATTTTTTAAAAGAAGACGAAGATAATTGGTTCTTTGATATATGAAATTGTCTTAATCCTCATCAATTTTGTATATTAAAATAAGAATTTGAGGTTATTATATGAATTTTCACGATTTTAAAAAATTAATGCCAGGAATTTTTGAAAAAGTAAAAAAAGATGTTAGAAAAATATATGGACGCCATCGAGCAGGATTAAGCTTAGGGTTAGTTGAGATGGGTATTTTTCGGGGAGGCTTTATAGGCGGGATGCACTTTTACCCTGGTACAGAAATACTCATGAATAAAACTCCTTTAAAGATCATTTTAGAAGAACAACCTCATGATATAATTTGGGCTTATACATATCATATACTTTTACATGAATATGTTCACTCTTTAGGAATCCTAGATGAACAACAATGTAGAGCGATAACATTAATAATTAGCGAAAAAATTTATAAAGATGTAGATCATCCTGCGATAATATTAGCAAAGAAAGGAATCGGAACATACTTTCCGAACTTGCCTTTAATTTATGCTCCTTTAGATCTTCAACCTGATGGAATTTCTATTGAATATATTTATGGTTTTGATAAAGAAAGCTACACTTATTACTCTTAATAAAACTTCTTTTTAATTATTTAGCACATTAAAATTAATTATAAAGGACTATTTGGATTAAATAGATTTGAAAAATGGAATGAATGGTTGAATAAAGATTTCAAATACATCTCCCGAAGAAGAAACTCAAGAGGAACAAATAAATAAGGATATCGAGATCACTCCAGAACAACTCATTCTTAATTGGAAATTTAAAGAAGTTAATAAAAAGCTTACATATGATATAGAAAAATGTATTGGATGTAGTTTATGCAAATTAGTATGTCCTGTCGATGCAATTGAACTTGGACCTATTCCTGAAATTGCCCAAAATATTTTAGATGAGAGTAATCCTAAAATATTAATAGATTATGATAAATGTTGTTATTGTATGTTATGTGCAATAGTATGTCCAAATGACGCTTTTCATGAATCTATTGAACCTGAAGGGCAAATTAATATAGATGAATATCCTTCAATTGGAAATTTTTTTAATATTGACAAAAAGAAATGTATAGAAGATAAAAAAAACGAGATATGTATTCTATGTTTAAATGTTAGAACTAGAAATAATATACAAGATTACTATAGAATTGAAAAAGAATGTCCAACTCAATGTTTTCATATAGATTCTCCTATAAAAGGAGAAGTAATTATTAAAAAGAATATGCTTTATAAATGCGATCCACAAGGATGTAAAGCATGCGTGAACATATGTCCTACCGAATCTTTCTTTATTCCAGAAAGTGCCGAGGATGTAAAAAAATATGGAAAAATTGCTTGTAATGAGGATGAATGCTTTTATTGCGGAGCGTGTGAAAATTCTTGCCCTGATGATTTAATAATTGTTGATAGAAAAACAATTAGTATAATTGATCCAAAGAAACAAGGCAATTTTCCTTGGATTCAAGGGTGGATAAAAAATATAAAAGAAATCTTAAGAAAAAGACTTATTTATGGAAAAGTACAAATAGAAATTCCTATTATTGAAGAAGAAATTAAAAAAGTAAAAGAAAAAATAGAAGAAGAAATCCCTCAGCTTTCTGATGAAGATCGAAAAAAATTAAATGAACTAAATGATAAAATTCAGAAATTCCTACAATCCTCGAAAATCAGATATTGGATAAAAGATAAAAAAACCGAAAAAATCACAAAAGAACTGAAAAAATTCTTAAATAAATAAAATTAAGTCAACACTTACTGGTATTTTATTTTCCAGGTGTCTATCTAAACAAAAAGTGCATTTTCGCATCTTGGCTCCTTTTTCGGGTCCGAATTGTGATGCGCTATAAAATCTTAAAAAAAAATAAAAATCAAAAATATATCAAATATTGATTTATAAAAAATTATAAATCAAAATAATTTAATACTTCTTGTATTAAAATTATAAATATATAATTATAATTAAAGAATTAAACCAAAAAAAACAATTTAAAAAATTGATGAGAAATGGTTAGGACAAAAGAACAGTACATGAAAGATTTAGGTAAAATGAAATCCAATCTTTATTATGATGGCGAACAAATTGATCGATTAGATGACCGCCAAATGGCTTGTCTAAATACGATTGGAACTACATTCGAAGCCTTCAACGATCCTGAATACAAAGAATTAGTACAAGTAAAATCTCATCTTACGGGTGAAATTATTAATCGATTTACGCATATTCATCATAGTACTGAAGACCTTCATAAAAAGCAAGATATGACGCGTAAATTATGTCAAAAAGTTGGTGGATGCATTCAACGATGCATGGGTTGCGATGCAGCGAATGCGATATACAATGTTTCATATGAGGCTGATAAACTAAATAATGGAGAATCTCGTTACCACGAAAATTTTAAAAAATGGCTATTAAGATTTCAACAGGAAGACTTAGTCGCAGCTGGTGCTCAAACTGATGTAAAAGGTGATCGAATTAAACGTCCTGCTGATCAAGTAGATCCTGATATGTATGTTCATGTTGTAGAAAAGAAGAAAGATGGAATTATAGTTCGTGGCTGTAAATTGCATATCTCAGAAGCTTCCGTTTCTGATGAACTACTAGTTATCCCAACAAGAGCTTTAAGACCAGAAGATAAAGACTATGCGGTTGCATTCGCTGTACCTGGAGATTATGAGGGTGTTACTCAAGTGGTTACCATTCATAATTATCGTAATAGAGAACATTTTCCACGTGGTTTTCAACCAGGAGCCACTGATTCATATATAATTTTTGACGATGTATTCATTCCCTGGGAAAGAGTCTTTTTATGCGGTGAATACCAGCATGGAGGTGCCCTTGCCTTACTATTTGGTCTCTTTCACCGCCATAGTTACTCGGGATGCAAACCCGCAATTGGAGATATAATAACGGGAACAGCAGCTTTGGCTGCAGAATATAACAACATAGCTAAGGCAACACATGTTCGGCATAAATTAGCTGAATTAATCTTAGTTACAGAACTTGGTTATGCTGCGGGATACACTGCTTCTGATTTAGGAAAATCAGAAATATATATGCCCGGAGTAGGACTTATTCCTTATGGGCCAGGAAGCTACATTCCAAACTCAATTTATTGCAATGTTGGAAGATGCTTAACCGGAGAAAATGTATTCCGTGAAGCTGAGATAATTACGGATATTTCAGGTGGTATTCCAGCAACTTTCCCACACGAAAAAGATTTTCTTAATCCTAAATTGAAAGACAAACTTTATAAATATATTACTAGAAACCCAAAGATATCACCTGAAAATGCCGCACAATTCTGGCGGTATGTTGGTGATATGCTTTGTTCTGCAACAGGAGGAATTCATCTTTTTGGAAGCTACCACGGAGGAGGAAGCCCAGTTATGGAGGAAATAGCTATTACAACCCAATATGACATTGAAGCCCGAAAAACGATGGTTAAAAAAATAGCCGGAATTGACGATGAGTTAAATAAGAGCAGATTGAAATTCAATGAGAAAAATACCACAAAATTGATTGTTCATGATTTAGATAAAACGGTTTCTGAAAAGTAATGTAATATTTATATAGAATTACTTATTTTCTTTTTTTAAAATTTCAGCATATCGGATAAAACTATTTTAATAGTATTAAAGTAAGCCTAATATTTTTCAAAAATCTTTTTTTTTATTTAAAATTCTTTTTCTTTAAATATATTAAGTTATAATAATGTTAAACTAATCGGACTCTATTAAAGTATTTAAAACAAATGGTAAAATGATTGTAAAAACTAAAGTGAAAACCGATAAAAAGCATAACAAGAAAGTTATTATTGCTTGGATACAAAAACATAAAGATTTGGATAAGGATATTCAAGAAATCCTAAAATTTTTCAAAAATCAAGTAAATTATTCTATAAAAAGTAGGTTCTATGAATACTATAGAATTACATCTAATAATCCTGCTATTATGTTATCCCTTATCTCATCTATTCAAGAATTAATCGCTGAAAGTTATTTCAATACAGAAGAATCAATAGAGATACAAGAGCCACTAGAAATTAAAGATGAAATATTATAAAATCTCATCTAATTAATTAGAATTCTTACAACGGAAAAAATTTCATTTATTTTTTATCCTATTCTTAAAGAGAATTGACTAAATATTAAAAAGTACAAAATGGGAGAGGGGGGAGTTGAACCCCCGACCCTTACCAAAACGGTCATATTGGCTCGTTTACTTGGTCCCAAACCAAGAATCATACCAGGCTAGACTACCCTCCCTTTAAGGAATGGGCGTTCCTTCTTAAAGATAATTTCTAATTCCTCTCTTACTAATGAGACAAATTAAAAATTAATTGAGCTATTGTATTTATAAAATGGTATAGATAAATAAAATTAATACTCTAAAAAAGTTTTTCCGTTAATAATTGATGTTTTTATTTTTTGTTTATAAATAATTGTATAAATATATTATAAAATAATAATTAAACCAAAGAAGTGAATTAAATGGTTAGTGAATGGTTAAATACTTCAGAAATTATTGATAAGAACGCAAAAAAACCATGCCATCGGTTTGGTTGGTGTCCTTATGGCAAATTAGTGGAAGAATTTCCAATAAGAGAAGAATTAAATGATTTTACATGCAAGGTATTTCATCATGATTGCCCTATTTTCTATCATATTGAATTTACTTCCGAAGAATACGGTCAAGAAGATTATGAAAAAGAAATTAAAAACCTATATAATAAAGGGGGATTGAGTGAAATTTTTTCGAATGATAAAATTGCAGAATACTGGTATTCTGGTATTTTGATGAACAAAAGATCCAAAAGGTTCTAAAATTAATGGAAGTGTTGCCAGATTGGGTTACAAGTTGGTTAGATGGAAGAAATATTCTCCTTGATTTGTCCATGTGTAATAAATTCATTAAGATGTTAATTGTAAATGCCATATTTCAACTTGTACGAACTTTAACCAAAGATAGTGAAGCTGAAGAATTAAAATATCTCATTGTCATTGATGAGGTCCACGCTATTTTAGAAAAGCCAAATACTACTAACAGTGATGATGCTGATTTTATCATGAAAGAACAGATGGCAAAAATATTTTCTGAAATGAGAGAGAGAGAGAAGCGGGAGATTATATTAAAAAAAGGCATTGGGAATATCAAGCTAGGGATTTGTATTATAATGATAAACAGAGGGAATTAATTCGTGTAATTAATGAAATAAATCGGAGCATAGGGAACATAGGGCGTGAAATTGTTGATACTTTACGAGAATTTGAAAATTGTTCTTATAAAAAAAGGATGGATAAAATCTTTAAAGATATAGTAGAAAGCAAGAATTATTAAATCTTGAAGAAAGGCAAAAAGAATATCTTTCAATGCTACAGCAAGGGCAATGCATTATTAGGGTAAATTCAATTGAAAAACCTTTCTTATTAAGAACACCTAATATAGAGAGAAGTTGGTTAACGGATGAGGAAATTAGTGAAAATAATAAAAAAATTTTAGAGAGTAAATTTTATAGGTTAAAAAATAAGGATGATAAAAAACAGGAGGAATATGTAATGGAAGATTTAAAATCATTTTGTAAGGTTTGTGGAAAAAAAATAAATAATAATTCTGAATACTGTGAATCTTGTTCTGTTAACATGGGAGAAGATGAAAGTTTTGAGAGATTACGAGCCTATATTAAAAAATTATATGAAGAAGAACAAAAACAAAAACATTAATATTTTTTTTCAAGTTTTCTTTTTTTCAATAAGAATTAAGAAGTAATGTTCTCTATTTAATATTCAAAAGATATTCTTGATTAATAGAAATAATATAAAAAGAAAGGTACTAACTTGAAAAACATAGTTCATCTTCAAAGAATAGGAGAATTAGATCTTGCTATTATATTAAAATTAAAAAAAAATCTTCAATGGGCATTTAAAGAATTTTCATTATCTATAAAGATAATCGAGGAAGAGATTCCATTGGAGGATTCGTCGTACAACCAAATTAGGCATCAATATGATGCCTCATTAGTATTGAGAAAAATAAAAAATTATGTAAAAGAAAAGCAATACTTTCGTGTATTAGGAGTAATGGATAAAGACATTTATTCAGGATTCTTAAATTTTGTATTTGGAATTGCTTTAAAACCATTTAGAGTAGATTTGAAAGTATCTAGTGTTGCCATAATTTCAATTACACGTCTCAGAGAAAGTTTCTACAGGAGGTCTGATGACAACTCTTTATTCGAATTAAGAGTTTTAAAAGAAGCAATTCACGAACTAGGGCATACATTCGGCTTAGAACACTGTAATAATTTTTGTATAATGCAATTTTCAAATTCTTTGGCAGATACTGATGAAAAACCTTCTCAATTTTGCGATATTTGCTCAAAAAGATTATTAAAATTTGTTAAAAAACTGAAATGATTTATTTAATACCTCTCTTTAAATATTTCAAATAATTTTTCACTAATTTTTAGAATTTTTTTATAATTCTTTACCATTTTGATTAGATCATCTGGAATATTCTTCATACCAGAATAAACACCTGCTAAACCTCCTCCTATTGCACCAACTGTATCGCTATCTCCTCCAGCAGTAGCTAACTCAAAAATACAATCCTTAAATGAATTTAGATTTTTTAAGAAAACAAAAATCGCACAAACAACGGTACTTATAGTATAAGGATGAACAAAAGCTTTCCCTAAGAATTGTTCAATAAAGTAGGGAGATTTAACTCCTGCTTGAGAAAACTTTATTAATCCCGCTTCAATTGGCATATCTAGGCTTGATTGCAATTTTACTAAAATTTCACAAAATTCTTCCCAAATCTCATCTTGAGAGTTAGAAATAGAAGATGTAATCACATCAAAAAATTCATCTATTGAGAAACCAGATTCTGGTTCCTTATTAATTAAATATGCAATAGCGCTTGCTATTACAACCGCTCCAGCAGAAGCTGCTGGGTGAGCATGAGTGATAATACTTGATGTGATTGCTGATGATTTTAATACTTTTATATCTTTATGAAAAAACAATCCAATTGGTGCAATTCTCATAGTAGTTCCATTTCCACCGGAATTCGACGCAGCTTCTTTCCATGGTATACCGTATTTTAATTTCTTTGCGGCAGTAATACATCCATAACCAGCTCCAATTGGAGGATCGTCAAGCCATTTAATATATTCCTCTACAAAATTGTTGAGATTAAATCCTCTCCCTTGAATCAAAGCTTGTGCAGTATGTAGCGTTAATTGCGTATCATCTGTAAATTTATTAAATAATCTCCTATTATCATTTATAAAATCTTTAAAATTGGTAAAATTAGATCTTATAGCATCTCTCAACATTCCTTCAAAAGGATGTCCGAGAGTATCTCCTATAGCAACTCCAATTAGAGATCCTTTAAATTTGTCTAGATAATCTATAGGCATTACCTTTTAAAAGGATTCAATAATTTTTAATCTTTATAACTTTATTCCAAATTTATTGAAACCTTCTTAATTATATCAATCAAATCTGTAATACTAAAAGGTTTGTCTAAAAAACTTTTTGCACCAATAGAAAGGGCTTCTTGTTTGATACTATTATCAGCACTCGTGAAAATAATTTTTGATTTTTTATTAATATTTAAGATTTGTTTTGTTGCTTCAATTCCATTTTTTATTGGCATTCTATGATCCATCAAAATTATATCTGGTTTTTTTGGGAAGGAAGTATACAAAGAAACAGCTTCTTCTCCATTTTTTGCTTCCCCTATCACATCAAATCCTGATATTCCTAAAACTTTTCTAAACAGCAATCTAAGTGATTGATCATCCTCAACAATGAAAACCGAAGCTATTTTATTTACACCTCTGGAATTAATATAACAAAATTACTTCCTTTTGAGTAGTCTCCTTCTATTCGATCATCAACCCAAATCTGACCTTGATATGTATTTAAAACTTTCTTTACAAGCGATAATCCTATTCCCATTCCGCTAATAGTTTTGTCTATACTATAGGCTCTCTGAAATATAATCTCTTTATCAGGATCAGATATACCGATTCCATTATCTTTAAATTCAAATTTTACAAAATTATAATTATCCTTTTGGATCTTTGAAACTCTAATCTTTAATTCGATGGGGAAATTTTGATTATGTTTTACGGCATTAATTAAAATATTTTCAAATATTTCAATTAAAAGCTCATTTCCTTGAACTGTGACTGTTTTATAAGGATTTTCAATATCTATATTTATTTTTTTATCTTGATAATTGTTCAATAAAAAATCTATTGATTGATTCAATACTTCAATAGCTTCTATAGGATGAGTAGAAATTTCTGTTTCTTCCAAGCTTGATAATTTTCGAACATTTGAAATTAAATTTGCTCCTCTACTTACTTGTTCTCTAGAAATTTTCAGTAACTGTTTTAATTCATTTGTGTCTTTTCCCTCATTTAAATAAATGGAACTTAATTCAATGGAAGATAATATATTTTGAAGAATATTGTTTATATCATGGGAAATTAAGTCCTTATAAAAGTTAGATCTATTAAAAGCTTCACGATATTTTCTTTTAGATCTTTTTAATTTCTGCTGAGCAAGCTTATGATCACTTATATCACGGATAATAGTAATTACCTGAATAACTAAATCTTCACTAAATATTGGAATCTTTATTGATTCAGTATAATAAATTTCATCCTTAATTACGCTGGTCTCTTCTGAAATGAGTGGTTTTCCAGTAGTAAAAACTTGTATATATTCATTAAAGACTTTCTTAGACAAAAATGTAAATACTTCATTTAATTTTTTACCTATTATATCCTCTTTAATATCTAAAATCTTAAGCCATTTTCTAATTGAATTATTAATAAGAATAATTTTTAAATCTTTATCAATAACATGAATTGGATCTCTTATTGAATCAATTGTTGAACGGTACTGTTGTTCGGATTCTTTTAATTTTGCTTCAGCTTCTTTTTTTTCTGTTATATCGATAAGAGTAACAAAGTCTGCAGGTTTTCCTTCATAATTAATTGTTATTGAGAATACTTCTAACCAGATTATATCTCCATTCTTTTTAAGCCCTCTGAACTGGTATTGATCAATTGCATTTGGCTCACCTAATTGCTTTTTTCTAACTTGTTCAACAACAAAATTTCTATCATCAGGATGAATTCTCTTTATGAATTCTCCCGGTTGCCAAGTCATTACTTCATCTATTGAATATCCGAATGTTTCTGAAATTCGCTTATTTACATATTTAGTTAAATTATCCTGGATAATAGCAATGCCAAGAAAAGATTGTTCTGTTAATGTTCTAAATTTTTCTTCCGATTCTTTTAATTTTAACTCCCCTTCCTTACGTGAAGTAATATCTCGACCTATCAAAATTCCTTTATTTTCACCATTTCTATCAACAAAAACTTTGCCTTTAACCTCTAGCCAAATATAAGTTCCATTTTTGTGTCTTACTCTTATTTCATCCATCCCTTCTTTTTCATGTGTTCCTTTTAAAAGTGAATTTAATCCTTTATTCTTATCCAAAGGATGTAGAAAATCTAATACACTTTTTCCAACAACTTCAGAAGATTTATAACCTAATATGTTAAAGGTAGCTTGTTCATTTGCAAATTCAATAATAAAATTTCTATTTAATATATCTATTATATCATTAGCATTTTCAGTAATAAGTCGGTATTTTTCTTCTGATTCTTTTAATTCCTTTGCCCTTTTATCTACTAATCTTTCTAATTTTGCTTTAAATTTTTCCTCTTCTTCCTTTCTTTTAGTAATATCTCGAAATAGACCATAAAATCCAACTTTATTTCCCTTTGTATCATATTTTAAATATACTGAAGTTTCACCTATAATAGTCTTCCCATGTTTATCTTTAAATTTATATTGAAAATCAGCTAATTCTTTACCAGTTTTATAAACAGAATTGAATCCGTTAAATATCTTTTTTCTACTTTCTTCATCGGTTATATATTTATAATTTAATCCTAATAATTCACTTCTTGAGAATCTAGTAAGCTCACATAATGTATCATTGAAAAAAGTTAGATTGCCTTCAAGGTCTACTTCAAAATACCCTTCCTTGATATTATTAATTATAGCCTTAAATTTTGCTTCAGGAGCTTTTATTTCTTCATTCACATTATATCAGAGGAAATTGTTAATTTAAAAAAATGTTCATTCAAGTCTTTTGAAAATTTTATAATAGAATTTTTATTTAATCTTTTTTAAAAATGAAAAGGAGAAAAACTTTTTAATTATTATTCTTAACATTATCAATAGGGCTTATATACGAATCATAAAAATTAGTATTCTATTCCTATTCAACAATAAAAACTAAGGCTAGTTTGTTTTCACCTCAGGAATCAATACAATAAAATTACTTCCCCTTGAATAGTCTCCCTGAACTTTATCCTCAACCCATATTTGACCCTCATAAATATCTAATATCTTTTTCACAAGCGATAACCCAATCCCCATTCCACTAACAGTCTTTTCTGTATTGATCACTCTCTGAAAAATCAACTCTTTATTGACCTCAGGAATACCAATTGCGTTATCTTTAAATTCAAATTTAAAAAAGTCTAATCCTTCCTTTTGAATGCTTGAAACCTTAATCATTATATCAATGGGCGAATTCTGATTATGTTTTACAGCATTGATTAAAATATTTTCAAAAACATCTATTAAAAGCTCGTTTCCTTGAACCATAATTGTTTTATAAGGATTTTCAACGTCAAGTTTAATTTTTTTGTCTTGGTAACTTTTAAGTAGGAATTCTATTGATTTGTTCAATACTTCAATGGCTTCTATGGGTTGGGTGAAAATTTTTATATCTTCCAATCTTGACAATTTTCGGGTATTTGAGATTAAATTAGCCGCCCTACTAACTTGTTGTTTAGATATTTTCAACATTTGTTTTAATTCATTTAAATCTTTCTCTTCTTCCAAATAAAGGAAACTCAATTCAACAGAAGATAAGATGTTTTGAAGAATGTTGTTTATATCGTGGGCAATTAAGTCCTTATAAAAATTAGATCGATTAAAAGCTTCCCGATATTTTTTTTCTGATTTTTTTAATTGCTTTTCAGCATTTATTTGTTCTGTAATGTCTATTGACATTATGAAATCGGCTGGTCTTCCTTTATAATTAATTGTTTTTGAAAAATTTTCAAGCCATCTAATTTCTCCATCTTTCCTTATTATGCGATACTTATATTGTTCAATTACGCCTTTTTCTCCAATCGCTTTTTTTCTAGCTTGGTCCATAACAAAATCTCTATCATCAGGATGTATGAGCTTAGCAAATTCATACGGTTTCCAATTTTTTATTTCTTCGGGTGAATATCTATTACCTTTTGGAAATCTTTCATTAAAATATTTTAAAATGCCATCTTGTAAGATAATAATACTCATAAATGATTGTTCGGCAATCGTTCTGAACTTTTCCTCTGATTCTTTTAAAGCTTCTTCTGCCTTCTTGCGCTCAGTTATATCAGTAAAAGTCACAGCAAAATAACCCTTCTTAGGAGAATATCCTGAGACTTTATACCATCGATCAAATGCTTCTGAATAATCTTCAACTGTTATTGGAATTCCTGTTAATCCCACCCCTCCAAATTTGCCAATCCAATCCGCAGGATCATTCTCTGTTCCTGGAATTGCTTCAGTTACAGTCTTTCCAATTAGATCTTCTTTTTTCATTCCTGTAAGCTTTTCAAAAGCAGGATTCACTTCAATATATCTATAATCAACTGGTTTATTGTTATCATCAACCATGACCTCATGAAGAGCAAATCCTGCGTTCATATTTTCAAACAAAGAACGATATTTTTCTTCAGATTTTTTTAATTTTTGCTCGGCAATTTTCCTTTTCGTAATATCCCGAACAAGACCATAAAATCCGACCTTATTTCCTTTAGAATCGTATAATAAATCAACTGATCCTTCAAAATAGATTAGTTTCTTCTTTTTTGTTATTACTTTAACTACTCCTGTTGGAGGACGAGGAATCCCTGTTTTATAAACTTGGTTGAACATATTGAACAAAATTTCGGATGAGTTTGTATCATATAGTAAGCGATAATTCTTTCCTATTATTTCTTCCTTTGAATATCCCATTATTTTACAATATTCAATATTGACATAAACAAGATTTCCTATAAGATCAGTTTCATAATATCCTTCCATCATATTTTCGAGAATATTTCGATATTTCTCTTCAGATTCTTTTAACAGTAAATCAGCTTCCTTACGATCAGTTATATCACGGATAAATGTAATTATCTGATGGACTTCTCCTTCTCTAAATATTGGAATCTTTCGAGTTTCAGTATAATATATTTTCTCTTCTATTTTTGTCTCATCTTCAGTTAAAATTGGCTGACCTGTTGTAAATACTTCCTCATATTCTTTAAAAACATTTTTAGGCAAGAATGTAAAAATTTCATCTAACTTTTGATTTTTTACATCTCTAATAAGATTTAGATCATCGAGCCATTTTTTCATTGCTGGATTTATTAAAATTATTCTCAAATTTTTATCTACAACATGCAAAGGATCCCCAATTGAATTAAGTGTAGTCCTATATTGTAGTTCTGAATCTCTAATTTTTTTTTCTGCCCTTTTTTGTGCTGTGATGTCTCTAATTACTGCAATAAGTTTATGATCATCACCTCTTTTAATAAGCCTCCCTCTTGATGCTACGTTCACATAATACCCATTTTTATGTTTTAATCTATACTCTGAAGATATCATTTCTCCGGATTTAATTGATTTTTCCATTGCTTCTTTGATAATATTAATATCATCGGGATGTACAAATTGGATACTTCTTCTGCCAATCACCTCTTCTGGCTTATAACCAAAAAGATCATAAACTTGAGGACTAATAAAGGTTATTGTTCCATCTAAATCTGTTTCTATTATTTGATCCAAAATATTATTTATAAGATTACGATATTTCTCTTCAGATTCCCTTAATTTTTTTTCAACTTTTTTACGCAGCGTAATGTTCCGAGCTACAGTTCCAAAACCAATAACAAGTTTTTTCTCATCTAAAATATTAAAAAAAATATTTTCTGTATACACTAATTCTCCATCCTTTTTTATCCATGCCCATTCTGTGGTATTTTCTGGAAAAAATTTTGTTATTTCATAATTTTTCCAAAAATCTTCAAACTGTTGTTCATATTTAGGATGAAGAATACGTCTGACAAGTCCCTGAATTGTTAAAAATTCTTCAGGGGTATATCCAAAGATATCATAACAAGCTTGGTTAGCAAATAATATCTCATTTTTTAAATTTACTAGAAAAATCGCATCTTTTGATCGTTCGATTAAATTCCGATAATTCTCTTGAGAAGCTATTAATTTTTGTTCTACCTCTTTTAAGTCTGTTATTTCGCGAGTAATTTCAACTGCCCCAATAATTTTCTCATTTTTATTATAAACAGGATTTCCTTTAATAAGCCAGACTCTTCCATCGGGAGTAATCATTTCTACTGAATTAGATTTACCTGTTTTAAGCGCATCTAATACAGGACAATTTTCACATGGGGAAATTCTGTTTTGCCATATACTATAACATTTTTTACCGATTAATTCTAAGGGTGATAAATTTACAGAATCCGCAGCGGCTCTATTTGCCCATTTAATCTCAAAATCCTTATTATAATAAATAACGTGCTCAGAAATAGAATCTAAAACTCTGCTTTCAAAAGCTTCTGATAAAGAATTTTTTTCATTCAATGTTCTTTTTCTCTAAAATCAAATTTATTAAAAATTTTAAGATAAATACGTCATAATTCCAATAATAGAAGTTGTATTTAATTTTTTATTAAATGATTAGTTAAAAATTGCTTTTTTTTTTTAAAAAAGACAACTTTTAAATTAATTTATTTAAAAAAAATGATTATAGAAGTTTGCATAATTTATTATTCAAAAATTAAACCTATTTAATTGGAAAAATTTACTATGTCTAATTTAAAAAAATTAAGTGGTGTTATTACAGCATTAATTACTCCCTTCGAGGAGGATTTTACAATAGATGAAAAAAAGTATAGAGAATTTATTAGGTTTCAAATTAAAAATGATTGTCAAATCTTGACAATGGGAACAACTGGAGAAAGTGCAACTTTATCACATGAAGAACACCATCAAGCAATTAGTATTGCAGTTGATGAAGCAAAAAAGGTTGAAAAAAATACATTTATATTAGCTGGGACAGGGAGTAATTCTACTAAAGAAGCCATTTCTTTATCACAATATGCTGAAAAAGTAGGAGCAGATGGATTATTATTAGTTGTACCCTATTATAATAAGCCTGTTCAACATTCTTTAGTTGACCACTTTTCTGCTGTTGCCGATTCTGTTTCATTGCCAATAATTTTATATAATGTCCCTAGCCGTACTGGCAGGAATTTAGAACCTGAAACAGTTTCTACATTAGCGTCTTCTAAAGATAACATAGCTGGGATAAAATGTGCCAGTGGAAATATAGACCAAATAACGAAGATAATTAAAACAACTCCAGATGATTTTATTGTTCTAAGTGGAGATGATAGTCTAACTTATCACATTATGGCATTAGGTGGAAAAGGAGTTATTAGTGTAGCTTCAAATATTATACCTGCTAAGATGGTAGAGTTTACACGATTTATGAATAATGGCAATTGGGATAATGCAAGAGATATGCAGTTAGATTTATTTGATCTTTTTAAGGTATTATTTATAGAGACTAATCCTGGTCCTGTTAAATATGCTGCAGAATTAATGGGAATAATGAATAAAAGGATGAAATTACCATTAACGCCTCCACTACCAGAGAATCAAGAAAAAATTAATATAGTTTTAAAAAAGTTAAACATAATCTAATATCTATGAGGGGATTTTTTGATTAAGTTATTAATTTTAGGTCCAACGGGGGCAATGGGAAAAATTATAAGTAAATTAGCCTTAAATGATGGTGATATTGAAGTAGTGGCTGCTTGCGATGTAAGCAATATTGGAGAAGAGTTAGGAGCTTATGTAGCCACAAAAGATCCAAATAAAGTAAAAATTAATAATGTAAATAACCTTCAAAATGTTATCGAAAAAACGAATCCTGATGTAGCGGTTGATTTTACAGTTGCAAAAGCAACAGAAAAAAATAGTGAAACTTGTGTGAAGAATAGTATTCGATGTATTATTGGAACAACAGCATTATCTCAAGATTTTCTCAATAAATTCGAAAAATTAGTTAAAGAACATAATGCGCCTGCTGTAATTTCGCCAAACATGGCAACTGGTGTGAATATTTTCTTTAAAATGGCTTCAGTATTAGCTAACTATCTATCAGAATGGGATATTGAAATAATTGAAGCACATCATCATAGAAAAATTGATGCCCCAAGTGGAACTGCTCTGAAAACTGGACAACTTATTAGTAATACTTTAGGTTCTGATTTTTCAGCTATAGCTAAATTTGGACGTAATAAGGGACCTAATAAGCGGTTACTAGGGGCAAAAAATGAAATTGGGATTCATTCAATTAGGGCAGGTGATATTGTTGGTGATCATATTGTACTATTTGGAGGGTCTGGAGAAAGAATTGAATTAAAACATCAGGCTCATAGTAGGCTTTGTTTTGCTACAGGTGCAATTAATGCAATTAAATTCATTGTTAAAGCAAAAGAAAGTAAGATTTATAGCACAGCTGAAGTTTTGGGTTTATGATTCTAAAGTATTTTCACATAGTGAAGTTCATTTTAGAAAATGAGATAAAATTATAAAAATATATCAGAGCAGATCAGTATTATCATTAACCCAATAATATAGATTTCATAATGCCAACTCTTCATTAAGAATATATAAAGGGTATCCAAGCCTTAAATATTCTCACTTTTATAATTTTATCTCGTAATAATAAAAATCAGTAATATTTTTATTTTTTTTTATCTAAGAAACATAAATGAATATTTTACTTGAGATGATCAGGAATTATTTGAAGTTTTAATAAATTATCGTAAGATTCTGCTTCTCGAATTTTGAATGATCGTCCATTTTTAATTAAAATTTCAGCAGGTCGGGGTCTTGAATTATATGTACTACTCATCGTAAAACCATAAGCACCTGTATCAAGAATAGCAAGATAATCTTGTTCCTTTAACTCTTGTAAATCTCTTTCTTTTCCTAGAATATCTCCAGATTCACATATAGGTCCTGCGATATCATACTTTAATTTTCTAACTTTTTCTTTTTTGTTGCAAACGATTATATGGTGATAGGAATTATACATCGTCGGTCTTATCAAAGTGTTAAATCCAGCATTTATCCCTGCAAATAATTTATATCCATTATCTTTTATTGTGTTTATTTGAGTTAAAATAATGCTTGATTCAGCAGATAAATATCTTCCTGGTTCAATTTTAAATATAGGCTCTCCAATATCTTCAGTGTTAACTAATTCTTTAAATGGTTTAATAACTATTTCTTTGTAAAGATCTAAATCTAAAGGGTCTTCTTCTGGATGATAAGGAATTCCCAAACCTCCGCCAAAATCTATAAATTTAAACTTAATATGGAGTGAGTCAATAATTTTTTTGATAATTGATAGAAATTTCTTAGTAGCTCTTTCAAAATCATAAGGATTATTTATCCCAGACCCAATATGTTGGTGAATACCAAAATCCCTAAAGCCCAATTCCCTCGCTTTCTTATATGCTTCAATAACTTGATCTTCTAAGATTCCAAACTTAATATCTTTTCCAGCAGTAATATCATGAATATGATGTCCGGCTCCAAATTCAGGATTTATTCTAAAAGATACTGGTTTTTTTTCTTTTTTTAATTTATTATATGCTCTTTCTAACCTTTCTAGTTGACTAAGACTATCTAAATTAACAACAACACCATTTATAATAGCAAATTCGAAGTCTTCATTGGTAAACATGTTTCCTGTATAAATGATTTTCTCTGGGAATATCCCTGCTTTAAGACATGTGTAAATTTCTCCTCTTGACGTACAATCGAAATGTGATCCCTCAGAATCAAGGATTTTTAGAATAGATATATTTGAATTTGCCTTCACAGCAAAGTGTATATCATTTTTTATGTATTCAGAATCAATAATATTTTTTAATTCATTATATCGTTTTCGAATCATATTTTCATTAATAATATAACAAGGAGTTCCATATTTTTTGGCTAAATCTAATGTGTTTACATTCTCAAAATATAATATTCCATCTCGATATTCTAAATCCTTGTATTTTAACCATTCTGTATACTCCATTTTTTCAATACCTCAGAATTCTAATACAATTTAAACTAATTCTTACAAGTGTTAAATAATACTTATAATTCAATTTTTTCAATTACACCTTTGAAAACCTTTTCAATAGGGCCTTCCATGAATACTTTTTTCCCATCATAAGTTATTATTAAATCTCCTCCATCATTATGAACAATTATCGGACTATTTTTATCAAAAAGCCCTAGAATAGATCCTGCTACTACAGCTGCGCATGTTCCTGTTCCACATGAATTCGTTATCCCTACTCCTCTTTCAAATACCCTTAAAATTGCTTCATGTTTAGATAAGACTTTAACAAACTCGACATTTACCTTATTTGGAAAACGTTCATGGGATTCTATTGCTGCTCCATACTTATTTAATTTATCATCATCTAATTGTTCATTTACAAATATAATCGCATGAGGATTCCCCATTGAAACTGCTGTGAAGTTAAAAATTTTATCCAAAATCACTATTGGCTCATTAATACATTTATCAATATTATCATCCGAAATAACAGGAATTTTTTCACATTCTAAAATGGGAGAACCCATATCAATTTGTATACTTTTTACTTTATTGTTTACAACATTAAGCTCAGCCCTAATTAGCCCCTTAAGAGTTTCAATATTAATCTGATCTTTTCTTACAATATTATTCTCATAAATGTATTTTGAAAAACATCTAATTCCATTTCCACACATCTCTGCTTCTAATCCATTATTATTGAAAATACGCATTCTAATATCTGCATTTTCGGAATTACGTACAAAAATAAGACCATCTGCACCAATTGAAAAATGAGTTTTACATAATTTAATCGCTAATTCTGATTTCTTTTTCTCAGGAATATTCCATTTAATATCATTCAAAAGAATATAATCATTTCCTAATCCATGATATTTCTCAAAATCTAAATTTTCCAGAAAATAATTTTCCATGATTAATTCAACTAATTCTTCTAACTACTAATTTTAAAATATAACGATAATTGAAAAAAATTTCTAAATTTAATTTGTATAAATTGGACTTTAATTCTTTTTAAAATAA
Source organism: Promethearchaeota archaeon (assembly GCA_016839585.1). Taxonomy (GTDB): domain Archaea; phylum Asgardarchaeota; class Lokiarchaeia; order Sigyniarchaeales; family SOKP01; genus Loki-b32. Next base: position 41,434 of record JAEOTZ010000016.1, on the reverse strand, counting down.
GATTATAAAAAATAAATAATTATAAAATGTTATATTTAATATCTATTTCAATAAAAGAAAGGTATATCCGTGTATGAATTATAAAAAATTATTTCTACTAGGCTCAATTTTTCTATTATCATTTCCAATTACTAATATATTGGCGTTCACATACGTAGATAATGTAAAAAATGGTAATTATGTTTTCTTTTTAGTCGATTTAGATGTAGATGAAAATATTGAGCTAAATGTAACCCATGTAGGAAGTGGAAATTTCACTCTTTTTCTATTTAATAAAAGACCAACTAATTCCTATGTAAGAAATGATAATACTCTTAATATTAAAATTTTTAACGACAGTGTAGCTTATAATCTGGATGATAATCCTTATATTAATTATACAGCTCCAGTAGAAAAAATTTATTATATTGAAATTATTTTAATCAGTGGAGGACCTGATACTTTTACATTAATTTGTACACAAGATTTAACACGGTATTATCTTCCCCAAATTCCTGGATATCAGCTACCAATTTTTATTTTCTCATTAATTTTTGCCTTAGGATTAATTATTGTGTTATATAAGAGAAAAATGAAGAGAATTAAATAAGTTACAATTTCATATCTACTCTTTTTTTATTAAGTGCACTTTATTTAAAAGCCGAAATTATAAAAGATTTTAAATAAACTAAATCCGACATGAACCATATTTAAAGGATTTTCATTTTCATAAATTTATCACTTCTAAAATTTTCAATTTAGCTAGAAATGAGTAAAATCGTTGTAAACTGATCGATTTCTAACAGTCAATTTTATATTCTATTTAATAATTTCATATCTATCAAAATATCAAAAAATTAATCATCGTGATGTAAAATTTCTTTCGAAGAACTTAGTAAAAAATTAGCAGAATTAATGAAAGATACTGAATCTATGGAACTTGTAGATGTTGATTTGTTTGCTGAATACTTAGAATTTCAGGTCTTACCAGGTATGGTTGCTGGAGCAGCTCAAGCAGTTTTACCGGGAATTGCAGAATGGACTCCAACTAAATTCTCACTGGATGTAGATTTTCCAGGAAAAATCGAAACTGTCGAATTTATACGCTCTAATGGGAAAAAAGCTGTTATTGGCGGTGAGGTTGTCCCTCCTTTTTATAACTTCTTAGGAGTTGATAAAAGAAATCCTAATCCACCATTAGTAACCTATGATGTCTTCGATATGGGTGCTGAAATGATTTTACCAAAACCTATTAAACTGGAATATAAAGATGTTCTTGGAGATCCTGCTGCTTGGGCAAAATTTGCAGTTGATAAATTCGGCGCCGAATGTGTTACATTTCACTCTCTAGGGATTGATCCAGGAACATTAGATTGGCCAGTATCAAAATCTAAAAAGCTTTTTGAAGAAATTCTCCAGGCAGTTGATGTACCAGTTATTATTGGATGTTCTGGAAACAAGAAAAAGGATGTTGAGATGTTTCAAGTACTTGCTGAAATTTCAGAAAGCGAAGTATTAATGCTTTCGGCAGCAGATAAGGCAACTTGGGAGGATGTTATCCCTCTAGCCGTGAAATATGATCATAATTGTTTATTGTGGACTAGCTTGGATTTAAACAATCAGATCAAGATGAACAAGGATGCTCTTGAACTTGGACTCCCTCCTAACCGAATAGTAATGGATCCAACATGCGCAACTTTAGGATATGGCCTAGAATACTCTTTCAGCATTTATCAAAGAATGCGTATCGCAGGACTGCTTGGTGAAACTGACTTAGCGTATCCCATAAGTGGTGGAACAACTAACGCGTGGGGTGCTAGGGAAGCATGGATGAGTGAAAAAACAGCACCAGGATGGGGTTTAAGACAATATAGAGGCCCTATTTGGGAGATTCTTAATGCTTTAAGCTTGACACTTGTAGGACTTGATCTAGCTATGATGTTTCACCCTGTCGCCGCAAAACATTTAAAAGATATAACAAATCAATTCTTTGAAGCAGTTCCAAAAGAATTGGATGATAAAGGTTATTACGACTGGGTTTCTGCGAATTTAAAACATTAGACTTATTTTTTTATTTTTTTTAACTTTAATTTGAAATTTTCTCTTAATATTTCTTTATTTTCATTCTAATATAAAATAATAATTATTTTAAAAACATTTAAAAGATAAAGCAAGTCAATTCTTAAATATTGATGGATTAGAAATACTAAAACGTATGGGAATAAAATGAACTTCACCTACAGAAATAATCACAGTGAAGAACAAACAAATAACAGTCAAGAATGTAATAACCTTTTTGTTTATGGAACCTTACAACATGGACAGAGTCGTAATTATATACTTAAGGGATTAACATTCCAAAAAGCTAGCTTATCTGGATACCGAAAAATTTCCTTTTCACATCTAGGATTTCCAATTATTATACAGGACAAAGAGTCTAAAGTAAAAGGTGAAGTTTATTTTGGCTTAGATAATTCATTATTTCAAGAGATTGATATAATCGAAGGTGAAGGATCTTTATACCATAGGCTCTTAGTAAATGTGGAAACATTAGAAGGGGAGAGTCTTCTTGCTTTTGTATATTGCCCCTCCCCATCTCTTATTAATTCATATCTTAAATAAAAGACGTTGTTGATATAATGAATGAAGAAAAGAAAACGTTAAAAAATGAGAAGGTTATATGTCTCATAGACAATTATCAACTTAACTTTCCAACTGAACGTATTGAAAGAATTAAAGATATTAACAAACAAAATTTTCCAAGTATCAATTTAAAAACTCTTCATTATTCTCAATTAGATATAAAACATCTGAAAGATATTAATGGTTACATTTTATCAGGTTCTAACTTTAATGTATCAGAATTCTATAATGATAAAAATTTAAGAAAAAAATTCAAACCTGAAATACAGTTAATTCGAAAAAAGAATCAAAAGCCAATCTTAGCAATTTGTTATGGATTTCACTTAATAGCATATGCTTTTAATGGGAAAATCCAAAGAATGAATATATTAAAGAGTGGGAGTCAGATTATTTCGATATCGTTAAATAAATCTGATGAATTGATACCTTATGATGAAATCCCAGTAAACATACATCATCGTGATTATTTATTACCAGACGACCCTCATATTCGAAGTACTTTCCAAATAATAGCAACAAAAGAGATAGATGGTTATAAAACTGTACAATACATGCGTCATCTTAAAAAACCCGTTTTTTCAGTCCAATTCCACCCAGAAACTCATTATAGTAATAAAAATTTTGCTAAAGTCTATGATAAGGCTATAGTTAATAAGACTAAGACTATAGGTGAGGAGATAATAAAGAATTTTATATGCAATTGCTAAAAATAATAATAGTTAATTCTGTATATCAATACTCTACGTCAATATAAATTTGAATTTACACATATTATCTCCGTTTGATTTGCGTTTTAAGGGAATAATTTCACCATTAACCCCCATTGCTTCGAGCCAACTCCTATGTCTAAAGTTGCATGCGCATTTATATTCTGAAGCTTCTTTAGATTTTTCTACTTCTTTCCAAATAAAACATTTGTTAACAATAGCTACACCTTCATTTTTAGAATGAACAATAAACTTGAATTTCATTATTTTGGGAATGATTACATCCATGAAAGTATTTATGAGTTTAAAGAGTTCAGAAATTGATTTAATTGTTCCTTTTTTGATACCTAAAGCATTTAAAATATGCTTTGCTTCTATTTTTCCCATAGAAAATACTACTTTTTGGTTCAATTGATTTGCTGCTTCAATACCGTACTCTTTTTTTGATTTTAAGAACCATTGTCCATCATGTTGAGCCCAGCACATTTGCAATATAAATTTCTGAGTCTCTAAGGGGATTTTATACTTTTCTTTTAATAATAATTCCATAATTTCATCATCTCAATTCTTATATCTTTAAATATTTATTTAATCATTCATTGAAGTAAAAAGTGTAATCTCTATAACATCTCCCATTAATGTTCATTAAGCAATTCTCTATTTTGGGATTTACATCATATTTTATCCCTAGATTATCTAACCAGCTATCAATTCTATCGAAAATTCCACATTTGTATTCATCAATAACTCCAAGACGTTTAATACCATCATAAGCCCAACATTTATGTATTTCACAATGCATATGATTTTTACTTGGAAAAGAATGATTAAATTCCATAAAATCAGCTTTGAACACTTCTAAAGCATTTTTTATAATATTTTGAAGTTCTCCAAATTTATTAATTTCATCAATACCAAATATGTGTTGAATTCTTTTTATCTCTATTTTAGCCATTGATTTTATTGCCGCTTTATTTATTTTATTTGTCTTCTCAATACCACACTCTTGTAGGCAGTGAAAAAACCACATACCATCATGAGTCATCCAACATTTAATCAATAATTCTTTTAATTCTATTTTTTTCACAGTTTATAGGATACATGCACGATTTAAATTATTTTTCGATCCTTAACAACTTTTTTCAAGTTGAAATATAAAATGTGAAAATAATTAAAATAAAATAAAGAACTATAAAACATAAAACAACACTTTTTTAGTTGAAATTTCTAGAATGATCTAAATGTCAAATATTATAAAAGATGAGTTGAAAGAATTCTTAAAAAACTTGCATCTCTCCAATTATGAAATAAACGTCTATTTAGTATTATTACAATCAAATGAATTAAATGCACGGGAATTAAGCGAACGATCAAGAGTCCCAACTGGAAGGATATATGAAGTTTTAGAGGTTTTAAATGATTATGGAATGATTGAAATCCAAGATTCGAGACCAAAAAAATACAGAGCAATCTCGGTCAACCAAGCATTCCAAAATTTAATATCCAAAATGGAGAAAGAAAATCAAAGAAGAATTTCATTTCTCTACAATCAAGCAAAGGAATTAGAATCAAAAATTTATAATTCTAATTTTTTTATTAAAAGAGAATCATCAAAAGTCTTTTGGTCCACTGCTTTTGGAGCAGAAAACATGTTATCATTATATACTAAGAAATTTAATACATTAAAGGACAATTTACTGATGACTGGTTTTTTAAATGATAATACACTTAAGGTTCTTCCTTTTGCTAAAAATTTCTATAAAGGCATTGTAAATGCATTAAACCGAGGTGTTCAAGTAAGGTATTTATGGAGTTTTGAATATGATGAGAGGCCACTCTCAAATGATCAAAAAATTAAAAATCATTCTCTATTCGATAAATTAATAGAAGTTTTAAATGAATTATTTGGATTATCTCCAGTAATAGATGGTTTTGAAATGAGATTCATATATAAAAGAATCCCAACATATTATGATATTTTTGATAATAGTAGAGTATTGATCAAACTACAAAATCCATTAAACCCTACTCAAATTTTTGCTTGTATGAACGTTTTAGACCCCATTTTAGCAGAGGAATTAGCAAAAAAGTATAATAATATTTGGTTATTTGAGGCTATTGAGAATACTACTAAAATATAAATATCCAAATTTTCATTACTTTTAATAATAAATAATAGTGAATATAGAAATAAAAAAAAAAAAAATAAAGAGGGTGTTATAGATTTGTCAAAATTACTTTCTAGATTGGAACAATCAAAAATTAAACAAAACCAAATTGCCATTGTAGAAAGATGTAAGAAAGATTTTAAATTTTTAATTAAAAAATTTGATGAACTAAAAGATGAATTAGAAACGGGAATTGAAAAATTAAAAGAGCTTGATTCTAAAAAAGATTTAACGACTATGCTAAAAACTCATTCGGAAGAAATGCAATCGATTTATTCAAATAATTTAAATAACATAAAAGGATTTAAGAGGATGCTTGAAAACGGCGTTGATAGAGAAGTTATATTCGCAAAATTCTTTAGAACCTACCCATATTGTATGCCTAATAGAAATTTCCTCAATAAATAAAAAAGACTTTAAAAAGAAAAAAAAGATTTTTTCATCTATGACTTTTGGATTTTTATCAAAAAGTCTTCTCCATCGATAATAAAATCTAATACCTTATCTCCATGTTTCTCAATATAATTTTTGATATTTTGTCCTGCTTCTGCATAATCTCCTGAAACTTCTAAAATGTCTCCACTGCCCATTTCCAATAATTTCCTTTTAGTTTTTGCGACTGGTAATGGACAAACCAATCCATCACATTTTAGTTTAAATACATTTCCCATATCAATATATCGACTCCTTTTATTAACCAAATATTACATTATCTGCATTTACACACATTTCAAGAAAACCATTCATAGTTGTTTTCTCAATTCTTTCCATCAATTCATCGACACCCATTCCACGCGCTTTCATGCATACTCCACATATTTTTACTATAGCACCCTCTTCAATTACATCTTTTAACCATTTACCAACATTGTCATAAGTTGTAGGATCTTGGTTTTTTTTTCCAACCCAGATTCCATCTTCAACTAAAAAAATGTTCACGCTATGTCCTTCTAAAAGTGCGGTATAAGCAAATCGAAGCATAGTATAAGATCTTTCTTCGGTATACGGGCCGCTCCCAATGGCAATTGTGAATACTTTCTTTTTTTCTGACATGATATAAATGAAAATAAATATATATTTATTAATTTTTTCGTAATAATTTATGCAAAAAATCGATAAATAAAAATAACATTAAACACATTGAATTATTAATAGAGTGTTAAATTTTTACTTATGACGATTGTTTAAGGCGGCAGTAAATTTGAATATTGAATATTTAAGGAATTTTATAAAACTTGTTCAATACAAAAGCTTTTCAGAATTAGCAAAGGATTTACCTATCTCTCAAAGTACATTATCTCATCAAATATCGCAATTAGAGAAAGAATTTGAAGTCGTTTTAATTGATAGATCAACTAAAAGATTTGAATTAACTGAAGCAGGAAAGGTATTTCTTAAACATGCAGTAGAAATCATTAGGTTATATGACGATTGTAAACAAGAGATTTCAAAATTTAAAGATCAAAGAATTGAAGAGATTATAATATCAGCATCAACTATTCCAGGTTCTCATATTTTGCCAAAATTTATAGCAAATTTTCGAAATAAAAATCCTAATGTTAACTTTAAAATCCTAATTAATAATTCTCAGAAATCTATTGAAAATTTAAAGAAAAATATAGCGAATTTTGCAGGTATCGGAAGTTTTATGAATAATGATGAAAATGATTTTGATTATATTGAAATTGGACAAGATGAATTTAAATTCATATGTTCTCCTACTCATGAATTACTTAAAAATGGGAAAGATGTTGTAAATTTCAGTGATCTTACTAAATATCCCTTTGTATGGAGAGAAAAAGGATCTGGAATGAGGAATACGTTTAAACACCAATTTCCCGATTATAAAAAATTAAATATAAAACTTGAAATAAATGATAATGACTCAATCATTTCCACAGTTAATGAATCTAATTTTATAAGTGTTATGAGTGAAATGATGGCCGATAAGGCAGAATCAGCGGGTTTGATAAAATATTTAAAAGTTAAAGGTTATCCTTCCATTGTGAAAAGATCTTTATATTTTATTAAATTAAAAGATAAAAAATTGAGCAAACTTAAGAAGAGATTTTGGGATGAATTAAAATCTAAATTCACAATAAAATAAAAAATAAAATAAAAAAAATAATTAAATATTTCAAAAAGAATCTAAAGGGTTGTCTTTTTCTGAAAGATTTTAACTCCTAAAATGATAAATGCAGCTGTGAATGCTAATATCATGAGGATTCCTCCCCATATGGGAAAGAAAGTGGCTTCAGAAGTGGGAGTAATTATAGTACCACTATACATCAAATCAGAGAATGAATCCCCAATAACTGTCAATTGGAGATAGACTTGTTTGACCCAATATTGTGGAGTAAAAAATACGCTCCCATTATCCAAGGGGAAAAATGACCCGGATACAAACATTAAGGACATGTGAGTCAACATTGCAATTCCATTCGCTCCTTCAGGGCTATTAAGAAAACTCGCAATAATAAGACCCAATCCGATTGATGCAACACCATAAATCATTGCAATCAAGTATCCAATCGGCATCATTGCTAGTTCAAAATGAGCTCCTAACACCCCATATCCAAATCCAAATAATAAAATGAGCTGGAGATTCATGAATATGGCCTCAGATATTACAGCTCCTAAAAATACATTTCCACGACTCACAGGCATTGAATCTATAAACTCTAATGTTCCATCTTTTTTACTCATTGAAAACATAACTGCACTTGATACTGTGGATATACCAATAGTATATACAACGATTCCTGGAAATTCTACGTCGAAAACTGTTAACCCATTTATCATCGTAGTACCATCTTCAGTGAAGGCTAACTTGTAGACAATTAACATCATGATTGGAAATGCAACAGTCCAAAACATTGTGCCATAATTTTTAAGTTTCTCTTTTACATTCTTCTTGGCAATATACCAGGCTTTTAAATCAATCATGTTCATTAATCTCGTAACCCCCTACCAGTTAGCTTTAAGAATATATCTTCAAGAGAATCTTCCCTAAAGTGTAAGGTTTTAAACATTTCTATTTCGCGTAAAATTTCTCGTTTAAAAGTCTTAACTCCTCCAGTAAAGGAGATAATTAACTTATTGTTCTCCATTTCTGTGATTTTTTTCACTTTATCTATTTGTTTTAACTTGCGTTTTGCTTGAATGAGCTCTTCTTTGGAAGAGAAGCTAAATTCAAGAATATTCCCGTTATGTGAACTTCTTTTTAACTCTTCTAAGGTTCCAGAAGCAATGATTTTACCATGATCCATGATTGCTATATGATCACTTAACACATCAGCCTCTATCATATCATGGGTAGTAAGGATGATTGTCATTCCTGTTTTTTTAAGATTTTTGATAAAATCCCAGACAAGGCGTCTTGCTTGAGGATCTAACCCGGCACTTGGTTCATCAAGAAATAGAATTTGTGGTAGATGAATTAGGCTCATTACAAGACTTAACCGTCGTTTCATTCCACCAGAAAATGATTTTGCAGGTTTTTTTCGTCCAGCAATATTCATTTTTTCTAACAAAGTTTTCGTGCGTCTTTTTATGTCAGCAGGATCCATTCCATGCATGCGACCAACAAATTCCACATTATCTTCTGCTGTTAAGGCTTCAAAAACAACATTTTCTTGAGGACATACACCAATAAGCGGTTTAATTTTATCTTTTTCTTTTATTAGGCTATGATCCTTGATTCTTGCGTCTCCATTTGTGGGTTTTAATACGGTGGTAAGCATTCTAATTGTAGTAGATTTACCTGCTCCATTAGGGCCTAAAAGAGAAAACAATTCACCTTTACGAACTTTAAGACTAATACCATCAACTGCTTTAATACCATTGAATGACTTTTTTAGATCTTGAACTTCTATGATAAACTCATTTGAATGTTTATTCTCATTGAATTGATTAGGATCTGAATATATTACTTTTGCTTCTTCTAATATTGATTCATTCATATTTATAATTAAAATTAAATTGAATAAAACACTCTTGTAGACCAATTTTTATGATAATCATATCAAGAAAAAAAATTAAAAAATGAGCTCTTTCTGTAAACTATTTTTATTTTATAGGAATCTAATAGCAAAAAATAAGCAAAAAAAAAAAAGCTTTGTTATAAAGGAGTTGTTTTTCTCATTTAAGATACTATTTTAGTTATTTTATAAGAACACCTGCTTGATCAAAATTTAAAAAGCTACTAATTTTCTCTTTCAGTGGATATATGCCTTCTTTAAATAAGGTGAACAGAAAAATTGCAAAGAATACAATTGATCCCAATCCCGGAGCAAATCCACCTAAATAATCTGTGAATTTTGATGAAGGGTCAATCGAAAGTAGTGTATAAACCAGTGAAACTCCAGCAATTAATATAGAAATAAATGAGATTATCAATGCTACTTTTTTACTTAGATTTAAATGGATTGGACCAAGTTCTAGTCGAAAATATTTTGGTTGAACTATAATTGAGAGAACTGAATGGCTTATTACTTTATTTTCAAACTCAATATAAATATTTAGAAAGCGACGTTCACTTTCTTTCTTTTTCTTCTTTTTCTTAGACTTTATGGGGAGCACAGAGAAAATCATTACTGGAGGATTAACTGCATCTTTTTTAACAACTACTTTTCCTGCTAAAGGATGAACCTCAAAACCTTCTCCTTCAATTTTAAGATCCAAAATGGGTGGTTCTTTTTTAGTAGTTACTATTCTAACTTGTGTTGTATAAATAGTTTTACCCTCTTCATCTACAATCTTTAATTCTTTATGAGAAAAATAGATATAAAACAAATAACTTCTCTGCTCCATCATTACTGAATAGTATTGGAGCCCCATGTTAATCTCATAAACCGTTGGTTTTGGTTCCGATACAACTTCAGAGAAAACTTCTTCAACGGCATCTCGAAATTTTTCAGGAGGAGGTAATCCAGGACCTGCTAATGCATCGGAGGGGGGAGCACTTGTTGGAACTTTTGTTGGTGCTGGTGGAGCACCTGCGGCTGGAGATGGTGGAGGTAAAGGTTCTTCTTCCATTTCAAATTCTTCATCCTCTTCATATAAAAGCATATCAGCACTTTCAACAGGTTCTTCCATCATCTTATATTCTGCTTTCTCTTCTCTATACGACTCTCTTTTTTTAGCTTGCTTAGCTTTCTTCTTTTCTGGAGCTTTACGTGGAGGAGCAATGGTTTTTACTCTTTCAACTGTTTCTTTTTCAACAATATCTGCTTTGGTTCGAATATCTTTACCTAATTTCTGCTCTTCTTTCTTTTCCTCTTTTTTTTCAAATTCTTTTTTTTCAAGCAAACCTAAACTTTTTAACTTTGTAGTTTCTGAAATTATAGTATTAGATATGAAATCTACAAAGGATAAATCTTCACGATTTATGTGAATTTCTCCCAAGAAGTTATATATATCATCTAAAATTTTTGATAGCTTTGTAGACTTTTTATATATCCCAATAAAGGTGAATCTCAGAATTTCAATGGACAGAACGTTTGATTTCTTATCATAATATATTTTATTTGTTGGAATTTCAAGTTTTGAGATGTTTTCTAATAACGTCAAATTTACTTTTCCTCTCTTAAATTATTTTCTATAAAAATTAATAATAATTTTTATGATAAAATTCTTTGTTTAAAACTTTATCTTTATTTACAATTCAAACCAACTTTATTATAATGTTATTAAAACAATTAAGGTGAAAAAATTGGCAGATAAATTCATATTAGCTCATGATTTAGGAACAACTGGCAATAAAGCAGCTCTTTTTAATATAAATTTAAATTTAGTTTCTCAAACTAAGGCTGATTATCCTTTATTTTATCCAAAACCAGGTTGGGCAGAACAAAACGCAGAAGATTATTGGAATTCTGTAGTAAAGGCAACTCATACGTTAATCAATGAAAGTAAAGTTAATCAAAATGATATTCTTGCGTTAATATTCGATTGCCAAATGAATTGTACGGTTCCTATTGACATTGAAGGTATTCCATTAATGAATTGCATTAATTGGCTTGATACTCGAGCTGCTGCTACTACTCGTAAATTCACTAAAGGGATTATAAAAATTTCAAATTTCGGTTTGCGAAATTTACTTATGTTCATTAAAGTAACAGGTGGCGCTCCAGGAATCAATGGTAAAGACCCAATCTCTCATATTTTATGGATTAAAGATAATTTACCCGAAGTATATGAAAAAACCTTCAAATTTTTAAGTGTAAAGGATATTGTAGTTTATAGATGTACTAAAAATGCCGTAACTTCAAGAGATTTAGGTAATACGTCTTGGATGATGGATAGTAATCCAGGTAAATTTGAATGGTCAGATAAAATATTAAATAAGTTTGGTATAGATAAAGAAAAATTACCTCAAATAAAAAGATCCTCTGAAATTGCTGGAGAATTAACCACTGAAGCCTCAGATAAATTGGGTCTGAAGCCAGGAATTCCAGTTTTTGTAGGCTCTGGAGATTTGACTTCTGCTGCACTAGGTTCAGGTGCGATATTAGATAATGAACCAATTATATGTCTAGGTACATCAGATTGGGCCTCCGCTCACACATCTAAAAGATTAAAAGACCTTATACACTACACGGGGAGCATATGCTCTTCTCAAGATAATTATTTATGCATCTCTAAACAAGAAACCGGTGCTGCATGTCTTGATTGGTTGATTAATCAAATATTTAGCGATGAAAAGGAGAAATTTAAAGAAAAACAGGAAGAATTATATAAACTAATAAACTCAATTGTAGAGAACTCTAAAGTAGGAGCAAAAAATCTCCTATTTACGCCATGGTTGTTTGGAGAGAGAAGTCCATTAAATGATCCTAACGTTCGAGGGGGTTTTTATAATCTTAGCCTTGATCATAATCGGGAAGATCTTTTACGTGCAGTATATGAGGGGGTAGCATATAATATAAAATGGGCGTTAATTATTTTAGAAAAGTTAGTAGGAAAAACTAACAAAATAAATTTCATTGGTGGTGGTGCAAAATCAAATGTTTGGTGTCAGATATTAGCCGATGTGTTGGAAAGGAATATTGTTCAAATGATTGATCCTGATTTAGCTGCAGTTAAAGGATCTGCTATAATTTCTCTGGTTGGATTAGGATTGTTAAAAGATTTTTCTGATGCAATTCCATTGATTAAAATTAAGCAAAATTTCACGCCAAATCCAGATAACAAAAAGATTTACACTAAGTTATTCACAGAATATATGAAAATTTATAAAAGGAATAAAGCAATGTTTAAGCATTTGAATCTCTAAAATAAGATTTAAACATTGGAAGTTGATTTTTTACCTTTTTTAATTTTTTTACTTCCTTAACCTTACCAATGATGTTTTCGAGTGCTTCATCAATGATATTAATATCCCAATAAGCCATCGGATTTTCATAGGTTTGATTTTCTAAACCTGCTATCCATGGCGTCAATTTTGGTTCTGATATGATATTTCTTAAATTCCAATTGTATCTTCCTTTAAATTCTTCATTTAAAGGTTTTAAATTCATTTTGGTCCATTTTTGAATTACCCAAGGGGCATATTGATGTAACTTATCGAAATCTAATTCTAAATCATTACGCCACTCAAACTGATGATCCCAATTTGCTATTGCAATAAAATTCTCTTCCTTCGATTGGTGAGAAGGAAAAAATTTCCAAGAATTTCTAATTATATTTTCGTCACCAAAAGGTCTTCCTTCACCATATTGGAAGAAGTAACCTATTTTTTCTTTGTTAATTTGGTTTATTTTTAGGTATACTTCAATTTGGGTAATATCAATTTTACTCTTCAACACTTCCTCTTGGTAAAACTTAAAAATTACATTTTTTACTTCATTTGGGTGACATTTACCGGTAAAGATAGGATAATAAGTAAAACAATAATAATTAACATCATTTTGAGATTTGCCTCTATGGATCTCAACCCAGCACTCTAATGGTCTAATGTATACATTTGATTTTATATAGTTAATAATTAAAAATAAATCTATGATGATTGCTACAATAGATACTACAATTATTAACCCTAAATTGAAAATAAATTCAAAAATATATGATAGGGAAATGTAAATAAGCAAACCACCAGCTATGAAAAAGAAAGCTATTAGCGAGTTATATGCCTCATGCTCTTTATCTTTTTTTGAATATAAGATAGTAGGTGCATTATTAACTATAAGTTCATAATCAAATTCATTTATAAATTGATTAAAATCAACTTTATTCCATTCAGAACTAGACATTTTTTCTATGATTTTTTTGTATATTACAAATAAAAAAAAAATTGTCTTTAAATTTAATCAAAAACTTAACTTTTCTTTTTATAATAATAAATTAAGGTTTGTTTACTTAGAAATAATTAAATCTTTTCCCTTTGTAATTTTTAATTTAGATATTTCATTATAGTTATTGACACTATTTATGGTTGATTTCGAAGATTTCTTAAAATTTATCAAATCCCAAGAATATTATTGTGATCAGATATATCATATTGAGCATATTCCTGAATTAAAAGCACGTTATGATGATCTAGATAAACCTTCAAGCAGACGACTCCAACGATATTTAAATAATAATAATTTAAAACTATGGCGACATCAAGCAGAAGCAATTAATGCTATTCGTAATGGTTTTAATACAGTAATAGTTACCTCTACTGCTTCAGGGAAATCTTTATGCTATAATCTCCCAGTTCTTAATTCAATTTTAAACGATGACAAGACTACCGCCCTATATATCTTCCCAACAAAAGCATTATCAAGAGATCAATATACGATTTTAACAAATATGCTGACCGAAACTAATATTAAACAAAATAGAATTGGTGTTTACGATGGGGACGTAGAGCTAAATGAAAAAAGACTGATTTTAACTAATGCAAATATCATTATTACTAATCCTTATGGACTACATTTTTATTTACCATGGTTTAAACAAAAATGGAGAAGGATTTGCCAAAATTTACAATATATTGTACTGGATGAGATACATTTTTACCGAGGTATATTTGGGTCTAATTTTGCGTTGCTTCTTAGACGTTTAAAAAGAATTCTTGAAATTTATAATGTAAAACCAATTTGGATTTTATCTAGTGCTACAATTCCTAATCCAAAAGAATTTTGTGAAAAATTGATTGGTGAAGAATTTTATGTTGTTGATAAAGATGATTCACCTTCTGGTGCTAAAAAAGTAATTTTATGGGATTTGCCTTATGATGAGGTGTCCAATAAATATAGATCTCCTCATCAAGAAACGAAAAATTTATTTGTTAGTCACCTAAAAAAAGGATATCAGACGTTAACATTTACTCTTTCTCGTAAAATGGCAGAATTGCAAGCCATTTGGACCCGAAAAGCCTTGCCAATCTTAAAAAATAAAATTCATAGTTATAGGGCTGGCATAAGTAAATCAAAAAGAAGAGAGATTGAGAGCAATTTTAAACAAGGAATTATTCTCGGAATAAGCTCTACAAATGCTTTGGAATTAGGAATTGACATAGGAAGCTTGGATGCCACGATAAGTTCTGGATTTCCAGGGACAATTTCAAGTTTTAGACAACAAATTGGTCGTTCCGGAAGAGGTTCCGATCTGTCTATTTCAACTATTATACCAATGCAAAATCCACTTGATCTGTTTTACATTCATAATCCTGATAAATTATTTGGACCTATTCAAGAAGAAGTCTTAATAACCCTAAATAACAAATATATTTTAAAAAATCATCTATGTTGTGCTGCAAAAGAAATTCCAATTAAGTTAGATGATTACAAAAAATTTGGCGTTCAGAATAAAGAATTTTTGATTGAATGCATAAATGAATTACTTGCAGAATCATTGTTAATGAAGCGAGGTGATAAATACTATTGGAAAGGAGGATTTTTCCCAAACGAGAAATATGGATTAAATGATCTCTCCAGTAGAAGTTATAAAGTTATTTTAAGATTCGGAAATCAGGAAGCACTTTTAACAACTGAGGATGAGAGCTATGTATTTCGAGATTTACATCAAGGTGCTGTATATCTTTACGAAGCTGAAACTTATATTGTTCAGGAGCTTGACCTTGAGGAAAGAAAAGTCTACATTTCTAAAACTAATATTGATTATTACACTCAATCTCTAAAACACACAAATATTACTCCAATTGAAGTAACTTCTCAAAAAAAGACAGCTCCAAATGAACAAATAGAAGCATTTTTTGGTAATGTGAAAGTTGAACATGAATACTATGCTTATAAAGTCATTAATACTATAACACAGGAAATCCAATCAAGACATCCTTTAGAAGATATTCCAATCATTGAATTTGAGTCTCAGGCCATGTGGTTTTATATTCCTTTCTCAATTCAAAAAGAACTTGAGGAAGACGGATATTTAATAGGCGATTGTATACATGCTGTCGAACATGCTATGATTGCTGTCGCGCCAGTATTATCTCAAATTTCTAGATGGGACCTAGGTGGTGTATCAATTGATTTTGATCCAGTTAAGCAACAACCTATAATTTACATCTATGATGCCTATAGAGGGGGTATTGGAATTTCAGAATTATTATATCAAAAGTTAGAAGAATTACTTTCATTAACATTTGAATTATTAAGTACCTGTAATTGTTCTGTTGGTTGCGCAGGCTGTATTTATTCACCAAAATGTGGAAACCGAAATCAAAACTTATCAAAAGATGGAGCTCTTAAACTTCTACAGAAATTACTTCAAATTTCTGAAAGAGAATAATCATATTATTATCAGAACTAAAGAAGCTTAAATATAACTAGTGAACTTCTCTTTGAATATTTATAATGATTCATTAGTGAAATTCGTTTTCTTTTAAACATCTCATTTAGAAGAATACTGATGATAAATTTCACAGAGGAAGAAATAGAATTTTTAGAAGAAAATGGTATAAATCCTAAAAAATTAAAAACAAGATGGGAATGGGTTGATAAGAAAAAAGCGCTAGCTTTTTATCGAGATGTAATTTATTCCTATTATAATCGGGTTCCCACAAAGGATGAAATTGATAAAATCGGATATAGAGGACTCAGATATGCTTTAAAACGAATTGGTAAAACACCTACTGATTTAATACGGGAATTAGGATTGAAAAATTATGATTGGAGGGAAATATATTCTCATAATATGGATTTACCAAAATTTACTGTACCTCCTGAAAAATTCCCAATAGGTATCATTACTAAAGATGATAAATTAATTAATCTTAATATTGATTATTCTCGGGGAAAGTATGAATTAGTTTCACAAAAATATGTTAAAGATGACCGGTAGCACGCAAGTAGCATCATCTTTATGCGATCCTCGAGATGCAACCATTGCTGATTTTTGAATGAACCACATCTCTAACCGCCAGTCCTTAATTTTATTTCTTTTTTTTTTAGACCAAGAGCTGGGCATTTTCATCTTGAAATCCAACTCTTTCTTTTCACCCGCTTTAATTTTATCGCCTTTTACAATTTCTTCAGTTTTCATTGTTTTTTTGCGTTCTTCATATTTTTTAGTCTCCTCTCCCGTCTCAGGATCTTTATATATCACTTTTTCAAGATATAATTCATTTATCCTAATAAATGCTTTCTTTAATTTCTTTTCTTTTTTACCACGGTTTTCTAGTATGAAACTTCCTTCAATTTCATCATTAGGCTCGAGCGTTTCGGGAGCTTTTTCAATTTTATAACCACAATAAATATCTGTACCTACCAAATATAGCACCTATTTTTGATTTTTTATATGATAATAAACTTGATATTTTTATGTATTTGTATTTCTATAGATTATGCCTTTTTTAGTATGCTTTGTAAATTTCTTTTTCTAATTCTAGGGTATTAATCCCTATTTGGAAAATAATATTTTTAAAATAAGATATCATAAAGTATATTAGGTTAAACAATTACTTAACTAATTAACTATATATTTAATAAAAATAATAACGTTTCTATAGGGATTAGGGTTGGAATACAGCTCAACTTTTAAGATAGTGATTTTTGGCGATTCTGGAACGGGTAAAACAACATTAGCTCATAGATTTTTGACAAACTTATTTAAGCAGGATATTTCAATAACTTTAGGAGTTGAATTTATGTTAAAAGATGTTGAAGTTAATGGAGAAATCGTTAAGTTACAGATATGGGATTTTGCTGGTGAAGAACGCTTTAGATTTCTTTTTCCTTTATATTTAAAAGGCGCTAATGGTGCGATATTCATGTATGATATTACTAATTATGGTTCACTTGTTCATGTAGATAATTGGTTTGCGATAGTTGAGGATGCTATAGCCAAAAAAGATGTAGATAATGAATTACCGATTATCTTTGTTGGAGGTAAAGTAGATTTAAATCATTTAAAAGAAGTATCAACAAAAAAAGCAATGCAAATAGCAAAATCAATGGAAGCAAAAGGATTTATAGAATGCAGTTCAAAAACAGGTGAAAATGTAAGTAAAATTTTTGATCTATTAGCGAGATTAATCTTTAAAAATAAAAGCCCATCTTAATTTTTTACCATAATACAAGATTTAAAGACCTTTATAAATTATCTAAACCTAAAAATTCAAGTTTAGATTTACTAATTTTTCCAGTAATCAAATCCCATTCTTTAAAGTTATAAAAGTTTTTTCGCAATAATTCAAAATCAGGTGATTTTCCAGCCGAACCACCTTCAATAAGAGGTTTTAATAATATTTGAGGAACTTTATCAATCATTGGAGTAACCCCCATTTTTAAGTTAAACAATCTCTTCATAGTTAGTATTCTTTCACCATATAATTTTATCTCATCTAGACCAAATTTTAAACCAGTTGCATGTTTGATAATTGTGGCAATTTGAGAGGGCAATGGATTACAAAAAGAACAGATTATCAATGAACTATACAGCGCTCTATAATCCATCATGATTGAACAGCATTTAGCCATCTCTAAATCGTTTGCATAAGTATCTAAAGTTATTGTAGGTGCATTAATTTCTTCAAATGGATAACCCATCAATACAAAATATAGGTCACATAAATTGTGAGAAGGTCCTTTATGAGCAGCACCCATTCCATAGGCAATTGACATACCATAATTTGAGCGCATATCATGATAAGTAATTTCTAATCCATCAATTGTAGCTATCTCAGCTTGGGGAATACTGAATTTTCTACCAAAAGCGTTAGATCCTTCTGCTAATATATCGCCTATTCCTTCTCTATAAACAATTTTATTTAGTAATTTTTCTACTGTTTCAGTATCACCCCAATTTGGACTTAATCCATCAATATCTCTTGGTTTAATATTTCCAAGAGTAAAATGATAAATAATACAAGCTATAATTCCACTTGAACTAACAGTATCAATCCCATAATCGTTACATTTTGTATTTATATAACATATAAATTCAAGATCATCATTTAAAATCAAACTTCCATATCCACATATCGTTTCATATTCAGGTCCCTCAGTTTCTTTAGTTTTATACTTCCCTTCCTTTATAGCTATTATTCTCCCACATCCAATTACACAAGAATGGCAAAATCTATTTTTTATAAGAATAGTTTGGACCATCGTTATACCAGATATCTTCGTAGCCTTGTCCCATTTTCCTAGTGTGAAATATTTAATAGGCAATTCTCCTGTTGAATTATACAGATCCACTGTTCCTGAAGTGCCGAAATTAGTTAATACCTGTGATCCATAATTAGTTTTTACATTGTCCCTAGCTGTTTTTATAGATTTTTTTAATTCATCTTTATTATGAACATCTAATTGAAGATTATTTCCTTTTACTATAATCGCTTTTAATTTTTTTGAACCAAAAATAGCTCCCATACCTGTACGACCTGCTGCTCGTTGTTCAGATATGATATTAGCAAATTTTATAAGGTTCTCACCAGCTTGCCCTATACATGCAACCATCGCATGATTATCCCCAAAAACATCCTTTAACATCATGGTAGTATATTCAGTCCCTCTTCCCCATAAAAATCTTGCATCCTTTACTTCCGCTTTATCATCTTTAATTTCAATATAAACCGGTTCTTTTGAAGCACCAGATATAATCATCCCATCATATCCCGCTTTTTTAAGTTCAGCACCAAACCAACTCCCACAATTAGATTCTCCCCACATCCCTGTATAAGGACTTTTAGAACACACCACCCATCTCCCTGAATTTGGCGCAAATGTACCATTTAAGGGACCTGTCATAATCATTAAGATATTATCGGGAGCTAATGGATTTGTATCTTTATCCAGCTTGTCATATAAATAACGACAAGCATAACCAGCACCTCCTAAGAAACTTCTTGAGAATTCTTCATTTAACGGTTCAATTTTGACTTCTTTATTTGTTAAATTGACATTTAATAATTTTCCCCTAAAAGATTTTAAAATCTTTATCGACCTATTTCATTTGAACAATAAATTATAATGATAATTTAGAATTTAGTTTTCATATATTTTTTTTATCATTAATTTCTATAATTTAAGCATTCCGATTGAAAATTTTTAGATCATTAGACGAATTTTTTTAAAAAAAGAAATTTCTTTAATACATATGAAATCGCAAATGAATTTAAAATGGAATGATCTAGTATCGCCAACAATGACTCCAGATGAATACTTAGAAATATATGGGGACAAGGTTGCCTATAATTATGAGACTTATGAACCAAAGGCAGCTGTACTTGAAAAGATAAAAAGTTATTTAAAAAATAAAAACGAAAAATTAAAAATTGTTGCTTTGGGTGCTGATTGGTGTCCAGATTGCTCGAAAAATGTACCTCGGATGATAAAAATCGTAAAATTGATAAATAGTGAAGATATTAGCTTACATATTCTATATGGAATAATGGTTAATGCATTGCATAAGCCAGGAGAGACAATATGGCATAAAAAACGATCTCCTCCAGAAGCAGTTGATCCAAAATTTAAATTAAAAGCTATTCCAACGTTTTATTTCTTCAATGCTAATGGTGTTTTCCTTGATGTTATCGTAGAGCATCCAAAAGCATCAATTGAAAAAGATACTCTTGAGATCTTAGAAAAAAACATGTAAGGAGTTTTTTATTTACTTATAATTTTAAAGATTATTTTTTAAATCCTTCCTTCTCAAATTCATCAACATTTAAATTCTAATTTATGTATAATAATTTTATGTCAAAATTAAAAGTAAAAAAAGTTATAATTTTCAAGCACGGGGTTTCTTATTATATTCTCGAAGGGATAATAAAAGGAACAGATTCGTTCGAACTTGAATTTAAAGTTGATGAGATGAATGATGTACTAAAATCTCTTTTTGTATTAGACACTAGTGAAAAAGGATATATATCCTCAATTTCTTATGATGCTGCTTTAGACACTCTACAGTTATTAAAATCAATCATGTTAAACATTCCTGATAAAGATTCGTTTTCTTCACTTATAACGCAAATTAAAGGAGCAAAAGTCAATCTAACAATTGGAGCTAGTAAACAAATTTTAGGAACTATAATAGGCATTGAAGAAATTGAAAAATTTATTAAAGAACAAAAAATAATCGAGAAATTATTGATAATATTACAAGATGATGATATTATTACCAAAATTCCCTTTTCAGAGATTAAGTCCTTCGATATATTAAATGAAGACATTAAAAAAGATTTAAAATTTTTTTTTGATACTATTATTGCTGGAAAGAAGAAAGATGCTAAAAAGATAAAAATTAATTGTGAGTCAGGTGGAGCTGATAATATTGAAAGAAGTATTTTTGTATCTTATATACGAGAAAGCCCTATCTGGAAGACTTCTTATCGATTAATAATGAGCAAACAACAAGCATTAGAACAGAAGTGTTTACTTTCTGGTTGGAGTCTTATTGAAAATACAACAAATCAAGATTGGGAAGATATAGCATTATCTTTAGTGGCAGGAATGCCGGTTTCTTTTATATATGATTTTTATAGACCTATTTTTATTCAGCGTCCTGTTATTCAACCACCGAAAGTTTTGAGTGCTAGACCTACCGAAATAGAGGAGGGTTTAGAAATGGAAAGATTTAAAGAATACAGTATGGCGGAAGCAGCACCTAAACTTAAAGCTATGAAGAGTCGTGCAAGAATGGTAGCTGCTCCATCTGCACCACCAGCAGGAGCAGCTGGTGGATTTGGTGTTACAGGAGCCACAATATCTGATGATGCATTAATGGATAAAGTTAAATTTCAGACGAAAACTCAAACTAAAGATATAGGGGAGCTTTTTGAGTATAATATTTCAAATCCTGTTTCCATTAAAAGGAAACAGTCTGCTTTAGTTCCCATTTTAACCGAAGCAATCAAAGCTAAGCGAATATTATTGTATAATAAAGATGAACATAATAAAAATCCTAATGCATGTCTTGAAATAACAAATAATACAAATTTAACACTAGAAAGAGGACCTGCTACACTAATCTATGATGATAATCTTGCAGGAGAAGCTATTATCCCCTTTTTGAATAAAGAAGATACAAGACTATTAAATTATGCTGTTGAACAAGCTGTAATTATAATGCATGAACAAAAATCTGAAAATTTAAGCGTTCATAAAGTAACGTTTGGGAGTGGTTATTCTTATGAATACTATTATACTAATTTAATGACTGAATACAAAATAAATAACAAGACCACTGAAGAAAAAGAACTCTATCTTGATCATCCTAAAACTTCTGGTTACAAATTTATAGAAAAACCTGTTGATCCAGAAGAAACACCGAATTATTGGCGCTTTAAAATAACTTTAAAACCTAAAGATGCGATTATCTTTAAACTTAAAGAAAGAAAAGAAAATTACTCAAGCAATTACTTATGGAATTGGTCCAAGGAAGATATTCTTAAAAGAGTAGGCTTTTATGTCAAACATAAATTCATTGATCCAAAACTCGAACAACAACTAAAAGAAATTGCAGAATTAATTCAGACTTCAAATGATTTAAAAAACAAGAGAGAAAAATTACATGAAGAACGCGATGTAATGACTGGCGAACAAGAAAGGCTGAGAGAAAACATTGCTGTTTTAGGGACTGATAGTCAATCAATTACATTAAAAGAAAGATATATAAAGAAATTAAATGATCAAGAAAGTAGATTCGAAGAAATTAGTAAAGAGCTTAAGGTATTAGATAAAAAAATAGTGATTAATGATAAGAAAATTGAAGAAAAGATGCAGGAGTTGTCTCCTACTTAAAGCATAATAATAAATTTTCTTTTTTATTTTTTAAACGATGACATTTAAATCAGCACTCCAAGGATTTAGAAGTCTAATGTATCGAAGTGGCAGAATTTATAACTTCTTATCAAACAAAATATATAATGTCAGGAGGAAATATTTATCCATTTCAAAATTAATCGGTAAAAACAAGCATATATTGGACCTAGCCTGTGGAACTGGCTTTCTTACTAGATTTTTACATCCGTCAAACATTTATGAAGGTTGGGATATTAACCGTAGATTCTTAACTAAATTGAAGAAGGATTGGATGAGAGGGAAATCCAAAATGAAATATATTAGTGTTAAACAAAAAAATATTCTTGATTTTCATAACTATGCGAAAGAAAAGGTAGATGTTATTGTTTTATGTGATATACTACATCATATCAATCCTTCGCATTTTACTTTAGTGGAAAATGCTCAAATACATGCGAGAAAAGTAATAGTTTGCGAACCTATTGCCGTAAAACCAAAAGATATCAAAGCATACACTCGATTCATTAGAATATTCCTGAAAATTGGTAAATTTTTTCCCGAAAAGCTATACAAATTGATAGATTTTTTATTTCTTGATAATGACGGAGTTAATACATATAAAAAACGATTAACATGGAATCACAATAACAAAAGTATTAAGAGTCTATATAAAAAAATGGGGTTTGAAAAGATTTTTGAGATTAAGGATAATTATATTGGAGTTTGGGATTCCAATAACTAACCTTCTTTATCTTTTTAACATTCTTTTTATTAATATAAAAATTAATTTTTGATAATTTACTAGAAATATTCAATGAAAAGAAAAATTTTACAAATAAATTTTATCTGAAATTAAAATATATTGGAGTTTATTTCCAACTTGAAAATTACACTCAGCCTTTGGGATATTGCTGGACAAGAACGATTTGATTTCTTTAAAACTGATTTCTATAAGGGTGTTGCTGCCATAGGATTAGTTTTCGACTTAAGTCGTCCTGATACTTATGATGATATTGATGTATATTTTAATGACATAAGGAATAGATCAGGAAACGTCCCAATTATCTTAGTTGGAAATAAGAATGACTTGAAAAAGGATTTAGGCGAAATAATACCTCGCAAAAAAATAATACAAAAAGTAAACCAGCATCATTTATTTGAATATATTGAAACTTCAGCATTAGAAAATGAAAATGTAGATAATTTGTTTAATCGACTAGCTATTATTGCTTTATTAGATCTTCAACCGAGATTAGGAGAAGTAGTCGATGGGAATCATTTCAGATTTAAGATCTTACTTGTTGGAGATGCCGCAGTAGGGAAGTCATCCTTAATTAAAACTTTTATAGGAAAGAAATTTGAAACAAGTTATAAATTAACTATTGGTTTAGATTTTATGACTCGTGATTTTGAAATAGCCGATGAAGATTTACCAAAAGAGGTTCAAGATATAATTAAAAAGTCTGTTAAAACTTTCAGAAAGAAATTTAAAAGGCTCTATAAGAAAGAAGAAGTTCCCATTAGAAAAAAAACCCCAACTAAGAAATTTTTAATTGAAACGGCTCCATATCAAGAAAATGATAACATCAAAAAGAGAACACATTTAACTAAAAAGTTTTTGCTTCTTTCTTTAACAATTGTAATAATTGCATTAATGATCATCAGTTTCTTCTTCTTTTTCCGTTAGTTAATCTAACACATTAATAGTTCATCTGATTCTAAGTATTCACTTATACTTAATTTATATAATTCAAATTTTTATAGCAAAAAAAAATAAATTATATTTTCTTTTTTATCTTAACATTTTTTGGTGTGATATATGAGTATCGAAGAACTTGAGGACCAAGTTGAAAAATTATTAGAGGAAAGGGATCAACTAGAGGAAATATGCGACACTCTTCCCAAGTGTGAGGAAAATGATGCTTGCGAGACTTGTGAGACATATAGGAAAATTGCAGAAATTGATGAGAAAGTAGAAGAGTTAGAAGATAAAATCGAAGAATTATTGGGAGATGAAGAGGAAGAAGAGTAAAAATTTAATAACTAAATAAAAAATCTTACATTTTCTTTTATTTTATTTATTTATCTTTTATATTTTAATTTTTGATTCTCTTATTTTTACAGAAATTTGAGAATGCAAAACTAAAACTATTTTAATTTATTAATAGAAATTAATACAAAAAATAACATTTTCATATCGTTAAATATCAAAATTAAACATTAAAATGAAAAAAGTGAATATAATAATGCCTTCTAAATATAAAGTACAAGCCATTAATGATGAAATTTTAGCCAAGTTAAGTTTGAAAAATAGATATAATTTCATAAACAGTAATTTAATGTCTATTTTAACGCAAGAAGAGTTTAATTTCTTGAAGAAGGTTCAGAAATTCTGCTTAAAGTTTGAAAAAGATAATAAGATCACTCATGGACCTGAAGAAGATATATATGATTGGATTCCTATATTTGGAGCAGAAGGTTATATTACTCGTCAACATGCTTTCGAATGCATTGATTTAAATTATGAAGAATATGGATTTATTGCTGATTTTTTAAGAGTACTCGCACTAGATATATTTGATCCACAATTTGCTATGAGTGGTGGAGCCACAGTAATTTGTATTAATCCAATTTATGAACATCATGAAAATATGCCGATTAGATTAGATGCATTGAAACAATTAGTAACTGGTAAAACACCTGGATGTTTATTGATTACAGAACCTGAAAGAGGATCTGATGCGGTCCATATGTTAACTACTTGCGAGGAACAAGATGATGGTAGTTTCATTTTAAATGGAGAAAAAATTTACAATACCAATGCACCAAAAGCAAAATGGGCTGTAGCATATGCCACTGCAGAAAAAAATAATGGAAATATGATGGCTCAATTCTTAATTAATACTGATTGGGATGGTTGGCATTGCGAGAGAGTTGGAATCCCCTGGGTTCCTAAATTATATTTAGGAAAAGAGCATCTTGAAAATCTACGTGTTCCGAAAGAATATGTTCTTGGGGGAGTTGGAAAAGGAAGAGAATATCTTTTCGAAGGCTTAGTACCTGAAAGAGTTGCAATTGCCATGAGAGGTATAAGTGAATGTTGGGGTGCCTTATCACATGCATTTATCTATTCGAATTTAAGAAAGCAATTTGACCAAGAAATACTTAAATTTCAAGGAGTTGGCTTTCTTTTAACAGATCTATGGGCTAAAACCACAAATTTAACTTTAGCTATGCTTAAGTATTGTGAAGTTTATGATGAAAAAATGAAAAAATATGGAGGAGAATTACCCCAACCTATTTCTCAATTAATGGTGGCAAATGCATCTCAATTTAAATATCAAGCAGCACGGTTATCTAAAAAAGTTTGTTATGAATGTGCTAATTTAATGGGTGGAGCTGGTCTTTGCGATAATACATTAATGCACGATTACTTAAATATCTCTAGAATTCAAGAAATTATTGGTGGTTCAAGGCAAATTCAGCAGTACATCATGTCGATTAATTTAAGAAGAATGTTCAGATCACTTGAAACTTTTGAATCTTAAAATTTGTGCTTGTTTTCTACTTATTTTATTACAATAATAGTATAAAAATAGAAAGTAATTTTAATTTAAGATTAATATTTATACTGAAAAAAGAAATTATTTAAAGAAAACCAACTAAATTTATTTTATCTAAAGTAATAAATAACATAATTATCCTCTTTTATCAAATAAATTTTAAATCAAATGAATAATCAAAAAAATGTGTTTTAAAAATGTCTAATAGGAAATTTGAAGTTCAAGCTATAAGTGATGAAATTCTTGAGAAATTAAGCCTTAAAAATAGATACTCATTCATATATACAAATTTAATGGGAATTCTCTCTGCTGAAGAATTGGCTTTTTTCAAAGAAGTGCAGAAGTTTTGCCTTAATTATGAAAAGAAACATAATATTACTCATGGACCGAATGAAGATATTTATGAATGGATACCTGATTTTGGAAAAGCAGGTTATATTTGTAGGGTTCATAAGTTTGAAGAACTAGATCTTAATTATGAACCTCATGGATTAATGGCTGAATTTCTTAAGACACTTGCTATTGATAATTTTGACCCTCAGTTTACAATGGGAGCCGGAGCTACAATATTAGCAGTCAATCCTATTCAGGCTCACCATGAAAAAATCCCAGAGAGATTAGATGCACTAAAAGATTTAGTTTTAGGTCAAGCTCCAGGATGCATATGCATAACAGAACCCGAAAGAGGTTCAGATGCAGTTCATATGTTAACTACCTGCGATGAGCAAGATGATGGTAGTTTCTTATTAAATGGGACAAAAATCTTTAATACTAACGCTCCAAAAGCTAAATGGGCGGTAGTCTATGCGACTGCAGAAAAAAATAACGGAAATACGATGGCTCAATTTTTAGTTAATACATCATGGGATGGTTGGAATTGTGAAAGAGTTAATATTCCGTGGGTTCCTAAAGTTTACTTAGGCAAGGAGACGTTTGTTAATCTCAGAGTACCAAAAGAATATATTCTGGGTCCGGTAGGAAAAGGCCGTGAGCATCTTTTCGAGGGTTTAGTTCCTGAACGAATAGGTATAGCAATTAAAAGTTTGTGTGAATGTTGGGGTGCTATAACTCATGCTATTATTTATTCTAATATGAGAAAACAATTTGACCAAGAAGTTCTCAAATTCCAAGGTGTTGGATTCCTTTTAACAGACTTTTGGGCAAAAACTACAAATCTAACGCGTGCAATCGTACAATTTAGTAAATTTTATGATAATTTAGTCGAAAAATTTGGCAGTGATACGAATATTCCTAGAAATCTACGTCAAGGGATGGTTGCCAATGCTTCACAGTTAAAATATCAAGCAACTGGTCTTTCAGAAAAAGTTTGTTATGAAGCAGGAAATCTTATGGGGGGAGCAGGTCTATGTGATAATACCTTAATGCATGATTACATAAATATGTCAAGAATAGGTGAAATTGTAGGAGGTTCAAGACAAATTCAGCAATATATCATGAGCATGAGCCTACGACAACTTTTCAAGATACTCTAAAATAATAAGAGAAACTAGATGTCAATTAGTTAAAATCATACCTTTTTTCCTTTTTTTTTTCAGCGTGCATTCTCGGTTTTTTCTTAAGATTTAAGTTCTTTTCTTTTATTTAGAAAAAAAGTTTTAAAATATATTCATATTCTCCTAGGTAATTAATTTAAATTTGATAATAAAATATTAATCTAATAGGGTAAATAAGAATGGAAAACAGAAAATTTAAAGTTCAAGCGATAAATGACGAAATTTTAGCTAAATTAAGCCTTAAAAATCGATATGCGTTCTTGAATAATAATTTAACTCCTATATTATCACAAAAAGAATTCAACTTTTTACGAGAGGTTGAGAGATTTTGTTTACGCTTTGAAAAGAAAAACAATATCACTCATGGACCGGATGAAGATGTGTATGATTGGATCCCTGCTTTTGGGGAACAGGGTTATATATCTCGTCAACATTCATTTGATATGGTCGATGTAGTTTATGAAAATTGGGGCTTGGCAGCAGATTTAATGAGAACTATTGCCATCGATATATTTGATCCACAATTTGGGATGGGTGGTGGAGCAACGGTATTAGCCATTAATCCAGTATATGAACACCATGAAGGTGTTCCTGAGAGATTGGAAGCGTTAAAGGATTTAATTACAGGAAAATCTCCTGGAGCAATACTTATCACAGAGCCTGAAAGGGGTTCTGATGCTGTTCATATGTTAACAACATGTGATGAACAAGAAGATGGGTCCTTTATCCTTAATGGAACCAAGATATTTAATACAAATGCACCAAAATCCAAATGGGTTGTTGCATATGCAACTGCCGAAAGAAACAATGGAAATACTATGGCTCAATTTTTAATTAATACTGAATGGGATGGGTGGTTCTGTGAGCGAGTTAATATCCCCTGGGTACCAAAATTATATCTAGGTAAAGAACAATTCAAAAATCTCAGAGTTCCAAAAGAATACATCTTAGGTGGCGTAGGAAAAGGCCGTGAGCATCTATTCGAGGGATTAGTTCCTGAAAGAATTGCTATTTCTATGATGAGTGTATCAGAGTGTTGGGGTGCATTAGCTTACGCTGTCATCTATGCTAATAATAGAAAGCAATTTGATCAGGAAATCCTAAAATTCCAAGGCGTAGGCTTCCTCTTGGCAGATCTGTGGGCAAAAACAACCAATATGACAATTGGACTTCTTAAATTTTGTGAATCTTATGATGAGAAAGTAGAGAAATTTAGTGGAAAAATTCCAAAAAATATATCTCAAGCAATGGTAGCAAGTGCTTCTCAATTTAAATACCAAGCAACAGCACTTTCAAAAGAAGTTTGTTATGAATGTACTAATTTAATGGGTGGAGCAGGACTTTGTGACAATACTTTAATGTATGAATATTTGAATATTTCAAGAATACAAGAGATTGTGGGAGGATCCAGGCAGATCCAACAATATATCATGAGTTTGAGCCTAAGACAATTATATAAGATGTCTGTTTCATAAATTAATGTTTAATAAAATTAGAATTTTTTTTTATTTTTACTAAATACTGTGTTTCATTATATTTGGTTTAAATTCTCTTTGTAAAAATAAGTTTACAGTCATATATTTGGAAGGAATCCCTTTTTTGAAATTCTCTTTTTCTTTTTCCAAGCAATCCTGACATATAGCAATATTAAACTTGTTTTTATACTCCTTTTCACATTCTAAACAAATATAATTCATATTGTTTTCCATTATTTCATACATACTTCATGGGAGTATCATCGAAAGTACAATATAAACCTTCAGACTGAATAAAATTTCTCATTTTAACTTTTGGTTTTGAAATATCCCTATCTTATCACCCAGATATTACTTCTCTTTAAAAATCAAAGAAAAAGATTAGATTTTAAAATGAATTAATAATTTGGATGTCTCTATCTTTTAAAAAGTCAAATTGGTCCTTTTTTCTATTTAAATACCTCGAAAATATGTGATGTTATTATGATTAGTGATATAATATCTAAATCAAAATTACTCTTATTAAACTGCCCATTCTATGAAAAGTGTATTCTACCAAAAATTCAACTTCTATGTAAAATTCCAGAATGTAAGAATTGTCCAGATTATCAGACAAAACTAAAAAAACTCAAACCTAGACTCATTTATTGATTTTTATATTTAGTCAAAAATACAATCTACACCTAATACTAAAAAAATCATTCTCATGAATAGAATAAATATTATTACCTTTTTCTTTCCTAAAATGGAATTCTTGTGAAGGTATTTCTTCTATAACTCTAAAAAATATTCTACTTTCTTCAATCCAAATTTTATCTACCATAAAATGTAGACCATCTTGAGCACTACGACTATAGACTTGAAAGCACGACACTTTTTCCATTTTTTTGTTCTAATTCACTATCTTAACAAAACAATTTAAACTCAGTTAATTTATATTGGCAGTAATTTGAACGTACCTTCTAAGTTTTTCGTAATAGCATCGCGAGAGAATAAAAATGGAATATATTTTCCTCGAGCCCATAGTTTCATTAAATCTTTATAATGTTTATGAAACGGTAATCCAGACTGTCCTCCGGGAATAACACAAACTGATTTATCCCAATCCGATAAATCATGAATCTGACGGACAGAGGGTCCAACAATAACTTGATAGTTGTTAGAAGGAACATAGAAACCATTGTTAAGGGTATTCCCATCACCACCAGTTTTAAATGGTCCGATATTTAAAACCGCTGCTACATTATTAACAAGGGAGAAGGGATGAACCAAAATAGTTTTATGAAGGTTACCCCAGTTCCATTTATGATAATCTGAAGAAATTTTTTCTGATAAGATATTGATTGTTTTTTGGAGTGTTTTTAACAAGAGTTCCTCAAGTTCTGTGCTTTTATTATCATATAATTTAAATAGTCTTGTAAGGTCAAAGGGACAACTTGCTAAATAAGGTTCAAGAAATTCTTTATCAATATACTGAAAAAGTATTTCTTTTATAGTTTCTTCACACCAAATTTTATATATGGTACCTCCTATACACTTTTGCGTTAAATGATAATCCCAACTTTCCAATAAAGAAAACACTTCAGGGTTGATCTTAGAAGATGCTTTTTCTTTTATAAATTTCAACATTAAAGGTAAAAGTTCGGCAGCTTCTTCGGTAAAATAATCATTCTGGAAATTTTTAAAGTCCTGACCAGTAAATTTATCTTTTGATTGTAGTAATTTCTTTAATCTTTTTTGTCTATATAATCCTATAAAGTCCTGAGCAATTAATACATCATTTGGGGCTTTATCTTCATTAAAATTAGCTGTATATACAAAACCATGTTTAGGATTATAAATCGACAATAATTTCTCGAATGGGGCTAGACTAACCCAATTATATTTCTCGTCTGTGCCTGGAGTGACTGTTGCCCCATCTCCATACCTTCTTATGGGGATCTTTCCTCCATGTTGATGTCCGATATTACCAGAAATATCACCATAAAGAAAATTTTGTGGATTAATGGTCAACAATTTCGTACCTTCACGAAATTCATCCCAGTTTGCAGCCTTATTTATTTTAAAAAAACCTTCTATAGTTGCATCTAAATTTGCCCCAAAACTCGACCAGCGCATAGCGTATTTCTCAGGAAGGTTAATATTATATATATTGTTATCGGATTCAAAATATTCAACCACAGGACCAAATTTAGTCATTAATACTTTAAATGGTACTGCGTTAGTTTTACCTTTAATGGTTATAGGTTCTTCAATTTTCTCAAAGTCTATCCATTTTCCATTATAAAAATACTGATTGTTATTTTCTGGATTTAATTTAAGTTTAAACAAATCTATAGTATCTGCACATACATTTGTGCAACCCCAGGCGATTCTTTCATTGTGTCCTAAAACCACACCAGGTAAACCTGCAAAAGAACTTCCTATCACATTTAATCCTGGACAATTCAAATGAATTAAAAACCATATTGATGGGAGAGTTAGAGGTAAATGTGGATCGTTCGCGAATAAAACTGCTCCCGATTCTGATTTATTAGGAGCGATTACCCAGCCATTACTTCCTTTTGAATTCTTCAAGTTTGCACCAAAATAAAGGGGTATAATTTTGTCAGCTAAATTAGTTCCCAATTCGTTAATTAAATACTCACGCAGCAATTCTAAGGGATAATTCCAACTACTTAATCCCCATTCGATTAAACTAAGGATTGAAAGTGAATCTTCTACTTTCCACTCTTTGGGGGTTATACCAAGAACAAAAAACTCGAGAGGTAGATTTTTTCCTATTAATTTGATACCAGCATTAATCCCTCTTATATAGCTTTTTAATAAATAAAATTGTTCATTATTAGGTTCTTTCTGTAATCGTTCTGAGCAAAATTTTGCAATTCGATGTAATCCTATTATTCTATAGTGCTTATCTAAATCTAAAGTAACATCTCCAGTTATTTCCGAAAGAGTGCCTGAAGTTAATCGTCGAAATTGCTCCATTTGCCACAATCGATGACATACATGGATGTATCCTTGTACACAATACACATCTTCTATGGATTTTGCAAAAACATGAGGGATGCCCCATTTATCCCATAGGATTTCAACCTCTTCTTTAAGACCTTCTATCTTTTTTGAACCAGATATTGGGGGGAATGCTTTTTTCGCAATATTGAGAAATTCTTCCATACATACTTTTCATCTTTGTATTATTTAATACTTTATTTCAAATTAAAATTCTATGGAATCTATTCTAAAGAAAAAAGCAATGCAAATAAAAAATAAATCAATTCAGATTAAAATTTTAATGATTATAATAATAAAAAAAATAGAAAATTTTAAAGCATCTTGAAAAGTTGTCGTAGAGCCATGCTCATGATATATTGCTGGATTTGTCTTGAACCTCCCAGGATCTCTTGGATTCTTGAAATATTCATATAATCATGCATTAATGTATTGTCACAAAGACCTGCTCCACCCATTAGATTTGCTGCCTCATAGCAAACTTCCTTGGAAAGATTTGTACAATGATACTTGAACTGAGAAGCGCTTGCTACCATAGCTCTTGAAATATTTCGGGGGATTTCTCCACCAAACTTTTCCATCTTATCATCATAAGTTTCTGCGAATTTTAGAAGTCCAATGGTTAAATTGGTTGTCTTTGCCCACAGATCTGCCAAGAGGAAGCCTACGCCTTGGAATTTGAGAACTTCTTGGTCAAATTGCTTTCGCATATTAGCATAAATAGCTGCATGTGAAACAGCACCCCAACATTGGGAAATTGCGCCACATGCAATACCAATTCTTTCAGGAATTAATCCCTCGAATAGATGCTCGCGACCCTTTCCTACGCCACCTAAGATGTATTCTTTTGGAACTCTGAGATTTACTAATTTTTCATGTCCTAGATAAAGTTTTGGGACCCATGGAATATAGACACGCTCACACTGCCATCCGTCCCATTCAGTATTAATTAAAAATTGAGCCATCAAGTTTCCATTGTTTTTTTCGGCAGTTGCATATGCAACAACCCACTTGGATTTGGGTGCATTCGTATTGTAAATTTTTTCTCCATTCAAGATGAAGCTACCATCGTCTTGTTCTTCGCATACACTTAATTGGTGGACAGCATCTGAACCTCTCTCAGGTTCTGTGATAAGTATTGCTCCAGGAGATTTTCCTGTAATTAAATCCTTCAACGCTTCCAATCTCTCAGGGACCCCTTCATGGTGGTCATATATCGGGTTAATAGCTAATACCGTTGCTCCGCTACCCATAGCAAATTGCGTATCAAACATATCAATCGCGAGGTATCTCAGAAAATCAGCTACTGCCCCATAATTATCATAATTTATATCAATCATATCAAAGTTATGAGCTCTTGTGATATACCCTTGTTCCCCAAAAGCAGGGATCCAATCATACACATCTTCATCCGGTCCATGAGTTATATTGTTTTTCTTTTCAAAACGCATGCAAAATTTTTGAACACCCTTTAGATAGTTGAATTGTTCAGGAGATAATATAGGCATTAGGTTATTATTCAAGAAACTGTATCGATTCTTAAGGCTTAACTTAGCTAAAATTTCATCATTAATAGCTTGGTTCATAAATTTTGTGTTTTTCATTATTTTTTTTTACCCCTAACACTAAATTTTGTAAATTTAAAAATCAATTAAATCTACTTAAGAAAATATAATCTAACTTTTTAATTTTTTTTAAAACCTAATTTCTGGTTTTAATAAGTTTAATTTAAGAAATTAATTTTTGCAAACGATTAGAAAATTTCTTTGATATTATAAGACCTGTTTCAAATGGACAATTAGGTTTAAATTGAACAACAGAAATGAAATGTTCATCTATTCCCACTAATGAAAGAATGCCAAAATCCTCTAAAGATATAAGTTCATTTACTTTAAAATTGCCTACTAGAAATCTGCCCTCTAAAAGCCTAATGATTTCAGAAAGAATATTAGGATCTAAATAGGAGATAATTACCCTACCAGTTTGGGTTAATAAAGCCGAGGAAACGACAAATGAAGAGAAGGTATGTAACTCGTTAAAAACTTTGATTAAATCATTTTGAATTTCTTTTGGAACTAATTGTTTGCTATTTTCCATAATGCTAACGATATTTTCATCAAAATTAAAGAATTTAGAAATTTCACCATCAAAATTGTCAGTAAGTAAACTTAAATCAAATTTGTTTAAAAATTGAGTTTTTACTTCCCTTAACTGATTTCTAAGTTCAACCAAATTATCTGTTCGATCACTGAATAAAGCAAACATTAATTCATCATTCTCTATTTTTTCAATTTCGAATATGAACCTAAAAGGACCAACCTCAATTTCAGATAAATCTTCAGTTTTTAATGTTTGCTTTACAAATGAGAAAATTGCACTCAAGAAACTGCTTGTTAATTTAATGTTAAAAATATCTTCATAAGTTTTATAGAAAATTAATTCACCAGTATTACCTTTCATTATGAAGATATTCTTAATCATTTAGGTCAAAACTGATTTAGTAAGTATAATTATTCAATACCTTATTATTTAAAATAATATTTAATCTATAAAAATTCTTGTATGATTTAATTACTTAGTGTGAACTCAACAAATATAAATAAATTTTCTATTAACTTAACGAAATAATTTTCTTCATTGACAAAAAAATAATAAACATGAATATATTAATTAGATTCTTTAATTCTATGATCTAATAACCTTCAAATTTTGCCCATTCATCATCTTCATCTATATCTTCCTCGTCTTCCGCGTGTTCTTCAATCTCTTCACCTTTATAACTTTCTTTATATTCTTCTTCAAACTCCTCAAAATCATCTTCGAAACTTATTGCTTTCTCTATATCTGTTACTGATTGCTCTGTAACTTTCACTTCGGGTATCGGTTCTTCTACTGGTTTCTTCTTTTCTACTAACTTTAAATAGTCGCCATGAATTTTAATTGTAATTGGAGTTTCCTCTTGTAATAACCTTACTACGACTTCTTCACTGGAACTTGTGTCATGTGGCATCCGCATAACTAGTGCTCTTGATCCTTCAAAGACACCACTTATAATTTCAACTGTATCTCCT
Organism: Promethearchaeota archaeon; assembly: GCA_016839585.1. Lineage (GTDB taxonomy): Archaea > Asgardarchaeota > Lokiarchaeia > Sigyniarchaeales > SOKP01 > Loki-b32. Next base: position 6,107 of record JAEOTZ010000016.1, on the reverse strand, counting down.
TCCTCTAAATATTCTGTCACACTTCTAGGTAATAATACATGCTTAAGTTCACTAAGCTTGATATTCTGTACTATTCTCCCTTTAATATGTGGAATCCCTTGAACTGCTATTTGCACTTGCCTCTTAGTTGGTGCTTCAAAAAATATATAACCCGGTAATAGAGGAGATACAAGAATTGCTCTTATATCAGGAATTACATCAAGAATCTTAAACCGATAGAAAATTTGGTTTAAGATGTTACTTTCTTGATTAATAGTTGTTCTAACAGCAAATAGAGTTGTTAAATCTTCCTTTTCCTTAATATCCTCTACACTAAAAATATCATCTAAACCACTTTCTTTAATTTCTTTTTCTTTTGAATTTTCTTCTTGGTCTACCATTGCTTTTCACGAATCTTATTTGAATTTAGGATTTTTTAATTATTTAGAAAAAAAAGTCTAAAATAGTAAGGAATTAATAAATTTTAAAATTTTGCTTTTTAAAGAGAACTAGAAAAATCCATTTCAATCCTCAATAATAAATGTAACTTTAATTATTTAAGCATCCATTAAAGAGGAATATTATTTATACTTAAATTTTCTGGAATTCTTTTATTGCGTTCAAGCCAAGAAATTTCATGCCTCATATATCTCCAGCTAATTTCACATTTACCCATCCCATCTTTGGTCTCTGTTTCCCATTCCCACGGATTTACAATAACAAGGTCACCACGTCTAATCCACACCCTCTTCTTTATTTTTCCTCTTATCCTGCCAATACGATGTTTCCCATCTTCACAAAAAACCTGCATTCGGTCATTTCCATAAATATCTACCACTCTCCCAAACATTTCTCCCATCCGCTTATTTGGGAATTTAACTCTGGTAACTACTGGCACTTCAGTAGAGTACCCTCTACGTCCTTTTTTTGGCTGTTTTTTCTTTTTTCCCATATAATTTACCTAATTCTCTTTAATTAGTGAACTTTTGCTAAAACTTAAATCTTATCATCGGGTTTGTAATCGCCTTTGATAAACACAATTTTGAGTTGTTTATCTGAGTCGTTTCTTATATTATGCATTTCTTTTGGTTCACATAAAAATGCACTTCCCTGAGGGGCGGGATATTCCTTATCATCTATTATCATTATACCATCCCCTTCCATGAAATAAAATGTTTCATCTATTATATTATGACCATGAGCCATATCACCCATCATTTCACCAGGTTTGAGTAGAATTATTCCCCAATCAATACTAGGTCCACGCAGTAAGTATTTAACACCTGAGGTTCCTCCTCTATATTCAAAATCTCTTTCATGAACTTTTCTAATTGCAAATCACCTACGGTTTTAATATATTATAAATCGAATTATTTAAATTAAATTATAAATCTTATTATAAAAAATTTAATGGTTTGAAATCTAAATTAATCATAATGCATTTTTATTTATGTTAATTTAATATAAATATTACAGATTTTATGAATTGATTGAAAGGGTAGTGATAAACGTTATGATACAGTCATTTAATTTTGCGAGAATTCCACATATAATTTTTGGTGCTGGAAAATTAAGAGAGCTTTACAAAATTTTTCCGAAATTTGGAAATAATATACTTATTGCAGTAGGTGGAAGTTCCCTTAAACGATATGGCAAATGGGATGAGATTATTTCTATATTGGAAGATAAATCAATAAACTTTTTTTCAATTTCAGTTTCTAGTGAACCATCTCCAGCTCTTATAGATGAATGTGCTCAAGAATTTAGAAGTAAAAATATTGATTTAGTCGTTGGAATAGGTGGAGGGAGCGTAACTGATGCTGGGAAAGCGATTTCTGCTATGATTCCTAAACCTGATTCAATTAAGAATTATCTTGAAGGTATTGGTAATAAGACTCATGATGGTAAAAAAATTCCATATATTGCAATTCCAACAACATCTGGAACTGGAAGTGAGGCCACAAAAAATGCGGTAATTAGTGAAGTGGGGCCTAATGGGTTTAAAAAATCACTTCGTCATGACAATTTAATACCAAACGTAGCTATAATTGATCCTGAACTTATGATCTCTTGTCCAACGTCAATTACAGCAGCCTGCGGTATGGATGCCTTTACACAATTACTTGAAGCATATGTTTCACCAAAAGGAAATCCAATAACTGACGCACTAGCTTTTAGTGGAATGGAATATATAAGTAGAAATATTATACCTGCGTGTTCCAGTGGGGCTTCCAATATTGAGGTTCGTACTTCTATGGCATACGGGGCCCTTATGTCTGGGATAACACTTGCGAATGCGGGATTAGGGGTCGTCCATGGATTAGCGTCTTCAATTGGGGGAGAATTCAAAATCCCACATGGTGTTGTATGTGGAACGCTATTAGCTGAAGCAACTAAAATGAATATAAAAGTGTTAGAGGAACAAGGTCCAGCTGGAAAAAGAGCATTAAAAAAACATGCTGAAATTGGAGCATTATTAATCGATGATAAACTTAAAGGAGAAGGACAAATTGATAAATATTGTTCTGTATTAATTGAAACACTAGATAGTTGGACTCAAATATTAAAACTTGACACATTAGGTAAATTTGGTATAGAAAAAGATGATGTTGATAAAATCGTAGAAAATGCAGGGTTAAAGAATAACCCCGTTAGCTTAAGTAAAGAGAATATCAAGAATATTGTAATGAATAGAATTTAATTAAACTAAAAGATTTAATTATAATTTCTTAAAGACCTTTCATAATCTCTTTTGCTAGTAATTCAAAGGCTAATTCGACATTCTCCCCTGTTTTAGATGATATTTTTAAAAAATCAAATAAATTATATTTCTCTTTATAAGGTAAAGTAAATTCATCTTTAACAATAATTAAATTAAATAAATCTAATTTAGTCCCTAAAAAGATTATAGGTAATTCTGGATTTTCATCTCTACAAATCTCCACCCATTGATCTAAATTTTCTAATGTACCTGGCCGGGTGAGATCAAACATTAAAAGTGCTCCTTTTGCACCTCTAGCATAATTTTTAAGAAGAAATCGAAAACGTTCTTGACCTCCGAAATCCCAGATTTGCAGCGATACCTTTTCTCCCTCTAATTCTAATTCTTTGAGAAAAAATTCAACACCAATCGTCATATATAGCCCTTCTATAAATTTACCCTTAATATATCTGTGCAGCATAGTAGTTTTCCCAACTCCGCCATCACCAGCGATTATAACCTTCAGTACTCTCGATTTGATCATTTCATTAGCACTTTTACTCATATCTTATAAAAATAATCGTTATAATTAGTGAAAAATAATAAAGTAATAAATTTTTTAATGTCTTTCAAAGGATAAATATTTTTTTTGTCTTAAAAATATGGTTTTTAATCCAAAATCTCTTGCTTTTTTTCGCAATATAGAATCGTTTGTTGCTAGAAAGATAAGATTATTTTCAACTTTTAACTCAATTGCTTTCCTCAGTAAAAATTCATCAGTAGTTTCAATTGCCTTTTTGGTTTCATCTAGAAAGGTAATGTCAAATTTATTTCTATTCTTTTCCAAATAGGACAATCCTGATTTTAATTCTCTTTGAAATTTTGTTGCATTAGGTTCTCTAGCTTGTTTTGCTTCAAGTTCATTTAGAATTTGTTTGAATATTATAAATTCTACCTCTCCTTCTAAATTTAATCTAATCTCATTAAGATAGTCAACTTTAAATTGAAAAGGAAGAAGAATGAAATTGGAATCTAAAATAATTAAATTATGTTTAGATCTCAATAGACTTGCCGCTCTAATATTTTTCTTGTTAATACATCAAAAACATTCTTAACATTTTCACCTGTTTTAGAAGATATCTTAAGATAATCCATCAAATTATATACTTCTAAAAATTTCTTTGCATAATTATCGTTTACTTGGATATCATCTTCTAAATCAAGCTTAGTTCCTAAAAAAAGAATAGGTAAATTGGGGTCACCTTTTCTAACAATATTAACCCATTGTTCAAGATTCTCTAAAGTAATTGGTCTCGTGAGGTCAAACATGAGGAGTGCTCCTTTTGCACCTAATACATAGCTTTCAAGAAGAAACCTAAAACGCTCTTGACCTCCAAAATCCCAAAGCTGTAATGTGCATTGCTTGGCATCGATCATAGTCTCTTTGAGGAAAAATTCAACACCTATCGTCATTTTAGTCTCTGCTGAGAATTTTCCTTCTACATATCTATGAAGTAACGTAGTTTTTCCAACCCCTCCTTCTCCAGCTGTGAGGATCTTTAGAATGAACTTTTTTGCCACGATATTATCACATAATTGGTTGATCCAATTTAATTTTAAATGACCTTGGTTGATTTATAAAGTGTCAGGACTGACCCATTAGAAATTTTTATTTCTATAATTTTTTGATAAATTTATATTCTTAATTTTGAGATTGCTTAAGATATTTTTAAGATAAATTTAGTAAATTAATAATTTTTTATTTTTGATTTTTTTGTTTTTTCAATTATACATCATTAATAAAACAATTTCAAAATAAACTTTTTTAATCTTCACATAATATTTTCTCTCAGTTCATTATTTGAAAAATAAAATTTAATTTTTAGATTTGGTGCGATAAAAATGAAAATGAAAAAGAAAGTGCCATCTGAAGAGCAACTAGAAAAACTTAAGATTAAATCTTGGGGGACTTGGAGTAAAGAAGTAAGCGAATTTGATTGGTCTTATGGTGATACTGAAACTTGCTATATACTAGATGGAGAAGTAGAAGTTACCGATTCTGAGACTGGAGATAAGATAGAATTCAAAAAAGGCGATCTAGTCCAATTCGAAAAAGGCTTAAACTGTGTATGGAATGTAAAAAAGCCAGTTAGGAAATATTTTAATTTTAATTTGAACTTTGGAGATATAGAATAATTTTAAAATTTTATTTACTCTTTTTTTTAAATTTTTTTTATTTCAATTATTAGTTAAAAGGAAAAGAAGAAGATAAATAATGAGAAAAAATCTTGAATTAAGCAAATCTCTGTTTTTTTTTATGTTCTTTCACTGAAACATCTCTTTCACTAAGTTTGTTAAGTTTTATCAGACTCTCTGTAATACTTTTAACTTCTACCCTCGTTTTTAGTTCAAAATCTTGTAATCCTTCAAAGATTTCTTTTTCACTAAAACCTTTATTGTAAAGTTCCATAAATTTAGTTATTGTCTGTTCATGATAATATATATACTGCTTATTTAGAAAAGTGATTAGCCAATTTTTCTTCTCCTGTTTTTGCGACATATCAAACATCTCCTCTCTGATTTTATTAATTTTTTTCTTTAACTTTTTAGCAACTATAGTATCTTCAATTCTATAATACTTTTTCATGAGTCTTTTTAATCTATTTTTGAAAAATAAAGCTGGAATATACGATAAAAGAAAAAAAACAAGAAAAATCACACTTAATACTATAGCAGCTATATATTGTCTATATATAGATAAAATGATAATTATTAATACAAGAATCCAAAACCAGTGTCTCCCAATTGTCTTAAAAATAACTATGTATTTTTTTGGCATGAATATTATCAAATAAAGAATAATTCTACAATATATATTGATATAATAAATGATTTAAAAAAATTATTTTTAGATAAGTAAAAGAAAGAGATATCTTATCTCTTTCATATACTATGTACTATGTATTATATTTTCTATGATCTATGATAGATTCATTTTTGAGGAAATCAACAAATTAACGAAATCTATCCTTTTAATACATACATTGGTATACCGCATACCACATGGAACGTTTCCGGGTTCCCGAACCACCTCGAAAACAGTTGGTTTTTCGGATGGGACCGGGTATTTTCCTCGAGTATCATGACCGTGAGCGAACTCACAATTTGCCATTTCCCACTGATAAGAACAGCAGTACTATTGGACAACGTAAACGAGTTTAACTTCCGGCGCTTAGCTAGCAGCTGATTATGTGGTATTAAAGTATACTAACCATTTTATAAGTACGGTTATTTTATTAAAAAATACCTTCCTATATGGTTATAAGTAAATGAAATAATAAAGACTAGTAATTAAATTTTTTCATAATGAAGGATTAACTTTAAAAGGAATAAATCGAGAGGTGCTTGTAAAGTTGATATTTCAACT
>JAEOTZ010000015.1 GCA_016839585.1 Promethearchaeota archaeon | reverse complement strand
TTCTTTAAATACTCTTAATTGATCCTTATTCATCTTAATTATGAGTGAAAAGGTGAGTTATGAGAGTACAGTGCCCTAATTTTATAAAACGACTGTTCAAACTATATCATCTTGTAAAAGGATGGTAGTCAATTTCAAATCTTTTTTTTTTCTTTAAAAATTACGATATTATTTCTATCTCATGGGAGTAAAATTACAAGAGATTATCATACGAAAACAGGTTGCTTTTCAAGATTTAGCAGGGAAAATTATTGCAGTGGATGCTCCTAATATCATTATGGGGTTGTTTAATTTTGCCCGAAAAAATCCTGATGGCACGTATGCCGGATTAATACTGGATCGCACCCAAAGACCTATTTCCCATTTATATGGCCTATTGTATCGGATGAATTTTTACTATTATAAGAACATCTTTCCTATTTTCTGCTTTGATGGTAGAGATTCAGAATTAAAGAAACTCATAACTAAGGACCAGCTAAATGATTTCCGCTTCACTCAAATTTGGTATGAACAGGCATTGAAAAATGAAAATAAGGAATTGGCAAGACAAATTGCGTTAAGCAGAGAATATCTATGGCAAAATATCATTTTAGAATCAAAACAGCTTTTAAGTGCATTAGGAGTTCCGTATATTGAGTCACCCGCCTCTGCTGAATCGCAATGTGCCTATTTAGTAAAACAGAGGATAACCGATTATTCTAATTCTCAAGATTTCGACTCCCTATTATTTGGATGTCCATTCTTAGTTCAAAATATATCGAAATCACTACGGCGCAAGGTACAAGGAAGATGGAAATACCACAAGATTATCCCTCAGACGATTAACTTCCAAGAAAATTTAGACAATTTAGGAATTACTATTTTTCAATTAGTTGATATTGGTCTCTTGATTGGAACTGATTATTTTCCAGGGATTCATGGTCTTGGTCCAAAAAAAGCATTAACTCTAATAAGAAAGCATAAACAGATTGAACAAGTCATGGCAAATGAGAAAGAAAATTATAATTTCGGGGAATTAACTCCAGAGCTGATTAAAAAAGTAAGAAAGATTTTTCTATTCCCTATTGTGAATGAGAATATAGAGGAAATTACTTGGAATCCCCCTGATAAGTCGAGAGTTTTTTCTCGATTATGTGAAGAGCATTTTTTAAACCAAGAACGAGTTAGAAATAATTTAGATAAATTTGAAAAGAATTACGAGAAATGTAGGAATTTTTTTATCTATGAGAGAAACCAACCTAAATCAATTCAACTAACTTTGGATCAAGCTAATTAATTTTTCCTATTTTTTATTTAAATACTTCCAATAGTATTTGAGTTCAATTAGTATCATATCACCTTTTTAAATTATGATAGAGACAATAGAGAAAGAAGTTGTAAAACCATCTAAAATACTGAAATCTGCAAAGCGTGAAGTAATAATTGATAGAAAGTTTAAAATGCGTCTTTTAAATTGTTTATTTCACTATATATCAATTATTGATGGAAGCGAGAATCTTAGAAGGATATCAGATATAGAGTGTAAAGTGCTCTCATCAAGGACTAAGATTCCTGTTTACAAGGTTCGCAAGATCCTTGATCAGTTTTTAGATGAGCTAACACATTTTAAAAAATTCTTGCGTAGTGGTTTGCTATCCTATTCTATTTCGGATCAGGCTCGGAAAGTAAGGATTTATCTTCATAAAGTCCATCGGCTTGCCCCTGTATTTGATTACAAGAGAGCGAGGGAAAATGCAAGGAGGTTAAAATTGAAATTAGATCAATTACTTTTTTGGCCCCAAGTTATGACTCAGGTTGCAGTTGTTATTTTTATAACCGACTTCTTAGATAAACGATGGGACGGGAATAAGCTATTGCAAACGAATTTGAGAGCGTTATGTGATTGTTCTGCGTATGCATTTCATAGAACTCGAAATAAAATAGGGTTGCAGCAAATGCTCTCAAAAAGTCAGTAATGCTATTTTTTTTTGTTTTCATTTTTTCTTTTTTAAATATACATTTTAGTATATTATTAGTTTCAAAATAGTATCTGAAATAATTAAATAAGATGAGTTCTAATATCGAGGATATCTATCAAGCACTTGTCAATGCCGGTATTACTGAGGAAGACATAGAAAGCCAGATTAATGAAAAGTACAATGAATACCAAGGGTTTATGTCCAAACAGGCAATCCTTTTTCTAATTGCAAAAGAGCATGGTTTAGATATTGGATCCTCTAGCACTGATGATATAATTCATTATGAAATAGATTATAATGATTTTGCTATTCCAATTTCTAACGTTACGGAGACCATGAGTAATATTGTCATCATAGGAAGGATACTCAAGGTTTTCGATACTAGAAATTTTATTCGAAAAGATGGATCACCTGGAACGGTTGGATTTTTTTTTATGGGTGATAAGTCAGGAACCATAAAAATTGTTCTATGGGATGATCAAGCAAACTTAATGGGAAAGGAATATTTTCAAGCTGGTGAGATCGTTCAAATTATTGGAGGGTATTCTAAAGTAGGATTAAACGATGAGATTGAGGTTCATTTAAGTAAGGTGGGAAAGATAATATTATCTCCTAAAGATGTTGATCTTTCAAACATCCCAAAAGTGGAGACATTTAAAGATTTAAAAGTTCAAGGAACTATTTCATTAAAAATAGATTCAGGACTGTCAATAAAAGAGCTATATGACAAAGATGGGTTTATTAAATCTATTACGGGAGTAATACAAATTGAAGAGTTTAAGGAAATAGTAAAAAAGAATGGAGAGAAGACTTTTCTTTTAAAATTAATCCTAAGCGATGATACTTCATCAATAAGAGTTTTAGTTTGGGGTATGAAAGCTGTTGAATGTATCAAGAATTTAAGTGAGGGTGATAGTATTAAATTATCAAATGTCGTTTTAAAAGAAAATTCTTATACTGTCGAAAAAGAATTAGTTTTTACTAAGAATTCGAGATTAGAATTTTTTAATAGTAAATGAGAGAATAGACCAGACTATTTTTAATTTTTTTTTCTTTAAATACTTTTCATTTAACTATCTACTAAAATTATATTAAAAGGAAAAGTAAGATGATAAGTCATATACCAAAAGTGTTGTATGAAAATAAGATAACTGAAGTGTTAGACGACATTAGATACAACTATGGAAAGCTAACAAGAAAGGGATACATTTATGGACTAATAGCCATCGATCAAGACGCAAAGATTATTGCTATCGACTCCCGATTCGATAGGAAGTTGAACTATTGGGATTTAAGCTCCATTGGTGCGGCATTGTACGGAGTAGCGCGACAGGGACAGGACTTTTTTGAGACCGAAGAATTAGAACGGGCATCCTTAATTTATCGAGATATGCGATTGTTTGTCAAATCTATAGGAAAGGTAGAACTCCAGAAAAAGGGGAAACGAGACATTTTAGTAGTCATATTAACTGACAATGAAGTTAATTTAGGCGTAATAATCTTACAAATGAGCAATTTTGCCCTAAAAATTCGGGATGAAATTGAAAGAAATGAAAAGATGAAAGAGACACTGAGAATGTCTGAACAGGAGATTAAAGCACACATAAATAGGTTGAAGAAAGAGATTTTTAAGGATAAAATTGGCACCATTTCCTAACTACTTTTACAGGTGATTGTATGGAAATTCCAAAGGAATTTAATGGTGAGAAGGTAGAAATAGGAGAGGAAAAAGAGGAAATAGATCTTAGTGAGGATTTTGATTTCAATGATAATGAAAATATGATCCAATTCAAAATTGTTTACTGGGGTCCAGGTGAAAGTGGGAAGACCACCAATTTCTTTCGCTTAAGGGAAAAGTTCGAACTTTTAAAACTGACAAGAGGATATTCGATTGATACGACAGAGGGAAGGACGCTCTGGGAAGATTCGCTTTACTTGTTATTTAAATTTACTCTTAATGACATCAAGTATAATATTATTACACACGTTGTTACGTGTACAGGTCAAGAGCGATTTTTATCGACGCGTGAATATGTATTAGACGGAGCTGATGGCATAATTTTTGTTGGAGATTCTTCCCCTGAAAAAATCGAACAGAATAAACGAAGTTTTAGAGAACTAATAAGCTTCACAAAGTCGAAGAATATTCCGTATCTCGTTCAATTAAATAAAAGAGATTTAAAGAATGTCATTCCAGTAGAGAACTTTAAAGCTCAGTTGGGATTACCATTACAAGAAACCTATCCCGATGGTACATCTGTCGTCTATCCAACAGTGGCATTACAAGGAGAGAATGTTATTAATTGCTTTAAGGATCTCATCCTTCAAATTATTTTTAATTACTTTCAATAAGCTAATCAAAAATGTGGTTATAGAATGGATTCAGGAGTAGACTTTATTACACCAGAGTTTTTGAATATTTTGTTTTTTCAACAAAAAAATATAGTGATATTCCCCTATGTCGATTTAAAACATTTGCATTCCTTGGAGTTATTTACTGTTGGTTGCAATATAGTTGATTTAGAATCTACAGCTCTGCATAATTTAAAAGAAATTCTTGAATATGAAAAAGATAATTCCTATTCCCAAAATCCCACTTTATTTTTTATCTATAATGTTTCTAAAAATGAAATTTCTGAGTTAATGGAACTTAAGGGAATACGATGTATTATAAATACTAACAACAACGCCCAAGATCTTGCTAATGGAAGTGAATTTCTATTTTACAATAAGAAAAATAATCAATTCTTAAATTATGATAAGAATCCTGATTTAGAATTTGAAAATCATTTAATTGCCACTTCTGAGAATGAGATTATTTTACAGGATAAAATTGTAAAAATTAAGACTGCTGCCACAAGAATTTTTACTGAATTAAATCAGGATGATAAATTAACTAATCTTTCAGAGATCCTTGCTGACTATGATAAACAATACTGGAATAAAATTCTAATGTTTACCCATAAGTATTATGATGTAGAAATTCCTGATATTAAAGCACTAAAATTTGAGCAACGACCAAGACCAAGGACTAAAGGAGTACTTAAGGATTATTCCTATGAATATGAAATCATCATTTCTATGAATCGAACAATTGCAAAAGAATTTATACAACTGCTTCACAATTTCAGGAGTAAAAGGGTAAATCCTGCGAATTTGGAATTAGAAGAATTATTTAACCCCCAGAAATTGTATACCTATTTACGAAATCACCACTGGAAAGATGGCATTGCCGAAGAGTTTTTACAGGAATGGGTACAGATGAGGATTTCCAAATATACTTTATCTGAAAATGACTTAAATGATTTTCAAGTTATATTTCAGAAGTTAAAGTTACCAATTGGGATTATTACTAATTTATTTGGCAAAACTATAGTCAAAGATCAAAGAGGAGATAAAAGTAATTTACCCAAGGAGACTATTGAATTACCCTCTATTCATGATTTTTCAAAATTTAAAAAGTGGATGTTAGAAAGAATTAAGGATATTGAAGAATTATTGAATTGAACAACCTTCCCCACTATTCTCAGTATTTCTTTCAATCAGATTTTGCTTTTTATCTTTTATATCGTCGTTAAAGTTTATTATGTGTATGTGACCTTGATATATTACGATTTTAACTTTCTTATCTTTACTCACTAAATTTTCTTCCATTGCTAAGTTATAAATACGAGTAATTCGTTCGCACAAGTCCTCAATAAATTCTTCTGGTGTCTTTATTTCTTTACCGAAAAGCGTTTTTTCCCCTTTAATTATTATCATTTTTTTACCTCTCTATTTAATATTATTTTTCTTTAGAAACCAGTTCTCAATTGAAAAGGTTTGCGTTACTCCTTTTGTTGATTCATATTTAGAGTGTATTATGGACTTAGGAGTCCACACTTCTTCTGCTCCATTATATAAAAGAAGAAGTGCTTTTTGAGTCTCACCTGTAATTATAGCCTTCACATTGCTGGTTTCATTTTCTACGTCTACTTGCTCGACCACAATTAAATCGTTATTTTTCTTATCTTCAAAAAAATCTTGGGGTTTTACTGGAATTTGTTTATTATTATTTGTCTTTTCAAAAGGTTTTAGATTTTTAGGAACGGTAGCAAACGCAATTTTCTCTTTTAAAATATGTTTTAATAATAATTTAAATATCTTAACTTGAGTAAAGTTTAGCATCTTGGAATAATTCCCAATATTTAGCCATAAAGTATGATTCTTTTCTTTATCCCATTTGAACGAAATTGTTGTTTTTTCTTCGTTAAAGGTGTGAACGGTGCTCCATGCATCACTTTTTTGAGATAAGACTTCTAATATCATTACCATGTCTTCTAATTCACATTTTACCTTCTTGCCTTCATTTTTAGAGATTTTTTCCCATGTTCCATTTTCCTTCTTTTTAATACAAGTAAAAAAAATGAAGGAAGTGTTCTTCGAGGGACTATCTAGTATCAGGGCATTTTTCTGTCCAAAGAAGCTCTTATTATGACTATCTGCCATTTTTATTATCACAAAAGTTGGGTTTATATACATTGTTTTTCTAGTTATTTAAAGAAAAATTACTTGAAGTATGTCTATATTGTTATATTAAAGAGACTCTAATTATGTTAATAGTGGTTTCAATAAATTTCTGCTTCGTTTAAATCCTGTGAACTTTTCAGCAGTTTCACTTCTTAAGATACGATGTTTTACTTGATAAAACACACTACTCATTCGAATTCCTAATTTTCTACAGATCGCATTGTAGCTAACTGAATTTACATCTAATTTTATCATGGTTAGTATACAAATGACTCCCGCAATATTACTATCCGTTGTATTGGTAAGTCTATTCCAAAATTTCCTTAAAAGAGAATTGGATACTTGTACAAAGTCATGATCAAAGTGGAAGTGGTTTATTACATAAAGTAAAAGTTTCTGAACAACCTTGGTACGATCCCGAGATAGATATTCGGGACAATATCTTACAGCTTCTAACAAATAATTTCTAAATTTTTTCTCTGGAAGATTTGAAGCCTCAATAATTTTTTTTGAGCTAATTTTGATACATTTTATTTTAAAGAATATATACAGGACTACAGGAACTAATTTTTCAGCTTTTTTATGAGATAATCGTACTTGATCCCAAATACTTTGATATAAAGCAGAGAGTTCAGAATAATGTTTTTTCTTTACCGTTACCTCTAATTTTTTGATTATATTATTTATTTGCGAGAAATCAATTAATAAGTAAAAACTCAAAATAACCTAAAATTTGAATTTATAACTCTTATTACAATATTTAAAATTAAAAAAAATCCCAGAAAACTTATAACCCTCCTTTATGAGCTTTAAGTTTAACTGTTAGATCTCTTGCTCGCTTTGAATACCAGATTAACAGTTCTCCAGCATCTTCCGGTTTGAAGTATTCACCACCACATAAGGCTGCAGCTCTAGTCATCAATTCATCATCTGGATTTCCCATTCCAACAAGATATACAACAATATTCGGGTTATCTGCCAATTTCTTAATTTCATTGAAAAAAGCGTCTCCGTCTGTTGGAACGCCGTCTGTAAGGAAGACTATCATCGTTGGTTGATCTGGACTTAATCTATCAAATTCAGCTAATACCTGCTGTGCTGAAAGCAATGCAGGGCCCATATTAGTAGCTTGCCCATATGAATTACCAATCCTATCAACAATTAACCTTGCTGCATCTTCAAGAACACCTTTTTTACCACTTGCAGAATCCATATAGAAGGAATCTCCGAAAGGGAGTATTTGTGCTTCATCGGCGAAGCGTATTACAGAGACTTTTTCTCCAAAGCCTCTTCCAACCTTTTCACTTAAGAAAAGGACCGCTGCAAATGCTGCTGATATTCTACGGGGTATGTATATGCCATCTTTGAAGTGCTTTAAAAATTCTTGAATTTCTCTAGATTCCATAGCGGCTTTAATTCCTTCTATTGCAGGAGCAATATTGGTAACAAAGACATCCCTTGCCATCATTGACCGACTGATATCAATTATCAAAATAGCATTAAAAGGGACCAACCCTGTTGGACTTAAACTTAATGCTGTATTTTCTGTTACCTTAGCAAATATATCTCCAGTTAGATCAGGAACAGTATTTAGTATTGAACAAGCAATATTCACTGCAGACCATCTAAGTTTAATACCTTTGAAAATAATATAATTCGAGATCCAGCCTTTTAAGGATGCTACATTTTGTCGAGCAGTACTTATAATTTCCCACATATTTTCACCCGAAATAGGGGAAATTCCTAGCGAAATATTTTGTAGAGGGATAATAGCTCTTTGATTTTTTGAAATTTTAACCTCAAAGCTCCCGATACCTGAGGCTTCAAGAATTTCACTGTCGATAATAATTGTATTATCTGGTACTGATTCTAAGATTTCAACTTTACCAGCTCCAATCGCTCCTGTTAATTCATCTTCAAATGCAAGTATATCATCTTGCATTATTGAAAGTGTATATTGAGTTCTTGGGCTAACTAAGGCATGTCCCATCAAATTAGGTTGTGATTGAACCTCTAGCATTATTTCCGAAGCTTTTTGTATTGGAGGTTCTGTGGAGTAAACAATAATTTGTTGTGAGTGAATGTTTGTATCTTCTTTAGTATCATAACTCATTTTAATTTGAGTATCTAAAATGTTTGCGGCATCTATTCTTGCTGAGCCCATAGCTCGTGTTAATGGATCTTCCCAGGCTATAAGCATTCCTCGTCCTAGACCTAATCGTTGAATAATGGAATTACTCAGTTGTATTCGCCCTCCTTCTATAGAATTATCAATAACTGGTGTTAAAATTATTCCATTTTTCTGACTTTGTAACATATTTATATCTATTCTATTTGGATATGGTTCTGCTGGAGCTCCGGGTTCTATTGAAGGCTGTCCCATAGATGGTTGAGTGAATTGGGCAGGAGTTGGCTGAGGAGGGGGAGTAGGCAAAGGGGATAATGATGGTTGAGGGGTGGGTGTGGGTTGGGGAGGTGGCTTGAACTGAGGTACTGGTGCCGGTTGTGGAGTTGGTATGGGTTGGGGGACAGGAGCGGGTGTAAGAGTTGGTTCATGTGTAGGTTGAAGGGATGGAGCTACACTAGGTGGTGGTGTAGGTAATGGAGATAATGTAGATGGTTGGGTTGGTTGAGGTGTTGGAGTTGATTTTGGTGCTGGAACTTTTGGAATTTTTAACATAGGTGTAAGGGATGCTGCTGCACTTACTGGGCGAATAGCTAATTCAACTCCGCTAAATTGTAAATCCTCAAGTACATTTTTGGCAACTTGCCCTGCAAAATCTAAAACCATATCAGATATCTCCAAAGTTGCAGTTTTCTTTAAGTTATTATCAGGATTTACAACTTCTATTGACCCCCCATTTTTAACTCCTAATTTATCGGCATTTGATTGACAGATTACAACTTTATTTGTAATTTCTTCATTCACATCGACAAAAATTTTAATTTCTAGCATGATAAAATCTCAAATTTATTTTTATACTATCTATAAATTAATATATTTATCTTTTTTAAAATAAGTGTTTTTATAATAACACAATAATGGGGATTTAGCTTGAAAATCATAATTGATACTAAAATTTTAATTCCTAACAGATATTCTACTAAAATTTTTTTTAATGATTTTTTTAACAAAGGTTAAAAAATTATGACATTGGGTATCGTTTAGCGATCTCTCCTGCGTAATATCTGAATACTGTGACTACTTTACCCAAATCTGCAGATTGTCTTGATGCACCCATGAGAAAGAAACTTCCGGCTGCTGAGAGAATTATAAATCCATTTTCTCCTCTCAATACTACTTCAAGCATATGAGTATATCCAAGAGAATTAACTGCATCATAGCCAGATTGCATAACTACAGCACTAAGGCTTGAAAATAAATCAGGATCAATGTTATACCCCGGAACACATGAAAATGCTAAGCGTAAGCCTTCACGAGTCACCAAAGCTAGGGCTTCTAACTCTGTGTATTCAGTTATACTACCTAAAAACTTACTTAAACTTTGAGCTTCTTGTGGTGATAAATCGGACAATTTTGGTTGCAACAATTATTTTTAATTCAATTAATAATTATAAAGTGTTTTGGGTTTAAAAATTTATATCTCAAATTTTAAATCCTAGTTATACTTAAAAGTTTAGTTATAGTTTTCTTAATCTAATTGAAGATTTTAATCAAATCAATTAAGAGAAAATAAGTTTAAGAATTAGTTTTTAATAATCATTTATTTTAGAATTATTTAATAAGAAATTAGAAGCTGGAAGGAATATTATTTCTAATTTCCACCAAGTTGTTCTTTAATTTGTTCTTTTAAAAGTTCTCTTTTATCCTTTGGTTGTACTGGTTTTATTAGTGCGCCAGCGCGTTTTAAAAATTCAATAGCAATTATTTTTCCGTTTTCTGACAAAATGCGAGGTGAGTAGTCCTCAGCAAAAAAGATGCCTTCTGGAATGGACCCTACTTTTGATATCTCTTTTGTAACTTCTTTTTTACCTAAAAATTGCTGAACCTTTTCAACAACAGAATATGCTTGATTTCCAATAATGATAAGTTCTCTTTCAAAACCAGCAGGTATCTGAATTTCTTCTAATTTTTTCATAACACCTTGAAAATCTACTTGGCTTTCATCTCGCATAAGAGCTGCCATGGAACCTTCTCCAGTATATAAAGGTCCTCTATTTAAAGCAGCACGTTCTTTGCTTCCTGCTATATTCATCCCTTCAGCTGGTCTTGGAGTACCAAAAATATTTTTTTCCCTTAAAGGATGCACCGCTGGAGCTGATGCTTGAGTACCTGGTTCAGCTTTAATCTCTTTTGCATGACCTGCTTCTGTCTTTCCGCCAATCAACCGTATAAATTCTGGTTCTTCTTCACCCTCATCAAGTGGAAGTACAGCATAATGTAAACCAACTTGTCCTCTGATTTCTTGGCTTCGTTTAGCTCCAATGAATTTGGATCTAACGCTACTTGTGATTCCTTTCCAGAGATATACTTTTCTAACTTCATCAGCAACAATAACGTAGCACTCACTAGTTTCTAAAACGTCTTTTATCGGTCTATCGGTAATAATTTCAGTAGTCGTACCATCGGGAAGAATTTTGAAAACTTGAAGTCCAACCACTTTACCTCAACTCAAAGATTCATTATAATTAATTAAGTATATAATAATATTAGGAGTTAATAAACTTTTATTTTAACAAAAATTCACTCCCTAACAATCTTATATTTTTTTAATTACTTTTAATTTTTTTCAAAAATGTTAAGAACTGATTATGCTATCAATTGCATCATTAATATTAGCTATCATATCTGTTGTTGTAAAGCGTTCTCCTAAATTTTTTTTGCAATATTCTCCTATATAACCATTAAGAAATGCTGCTGAACACGCAGATTCAAAAGGATCGTTATTTGTTGCTAGAAAAGAGGCACATAATCCTGCTAAAACATCGCCAGTTCCTCCAATTGACATTTCAGGGCAACCTGTTCTATTAATTTTTAGTTTTTTACCATTTGTAATATAATCATATGGACCTTTTACTAAAAAAGTAGTATTAAGCTTTTTTGCCAGATCAAAAATCATATTTGCTCTTTCTTCTATTTTATCATAAGAAGGTAAATCTAAATTAGCCATTATTTTTAATTCCCCTTGATGAGGTGTTAAGATAGCTCTCTCACCTTTAATTAAATCAAGATGATTCTTGACTAATTTTAATGCATCGGCATCAAGAACATAGGATTTCCTTTTCTCTTTTAAATATCCTAGAAGTTTTACTATTAATTCTTCTGTTTCTTTTTCTATACCTAAACCTGGACCAATTACTATTGCATTAGACCAATCTATCAACTCTTTTATTTCTTCTAAGGCTTTTATGTTTAACCAATTTCCTGGATTAGTTCTAACGATCATATTCGGTGAATAACTTCTAATAACATTACCGATAACTTCTGGTACATAGGTTATTACTAAATCACATCCAAAATGAATTCCTGTTAGAGAAGCATAAGCAGGTGCTCCAGAATATTTTTTTGAACCACCTATTATTAGAGTTTTTCCAAATTGGCCTTTATAAGCATCAACCTTTCTTACTTTTAATGTAGGGATTAGATCACCTCTTCCAACAAATAACCTAGCTTCTTGTGGAATGCCTATTGATTTTTCTAATATTTCTTTCATGTATTCATTAGTTCTAGACATTCCGATTTTAGCCCTATGAAATGTTATAACTAAATCTGATTTTACTGCTTTATCGGTAACTTTTCCGGTATTTGGATCTAAGCCAGAAGGAACATCGATCGAAACAACTTTAAATCTTTCCGGTTCTGCTTTTTTAAGATCATTAATTAGATCTATCGTAGAAGCTATTGGTTCCCTAATATTACCCTTAATCCCTGTTCCTAATATTCCATCTACAATTATTTGATATTCTTTATCTTTTTTAATAATATTATTAATATGGCTTAAATCTTTTAAATCCCTAATAATTTCTATATCTATTGAATAATTAAGACTATTAAAAATTATACTCCAATTCAATTGTGCCTCATTAGTCCTAATGTTATCAGGAGCTCCTATTAAAATAACTATAGATCTAACTCCATAGGAAGATAAATGCCTTGCTATAACAAAACCATCCCCTCCATTATTACCAGTTCCGCAAAAAATAGCTACTTTCGAACTAGTTTCTAAGTAACCTCGATTAATAACTTCACTTGCGAAAGAATAGCCTGCACATTCCATTAAATAACTTTTTGGAATGCCCAACCATTCCGAGTTATTATCTAAAATTGCCATCTCTTCAGAAGTGATTTTTTTAGAATTAAATGGTTTCATAACAATTTAATTTAAGATTTTGAAATAAAAAACCTTTTAGGTTAAAACTAAATATTAATTAAAAATAAGTGATCATTATTCATTTCTTAATAATAATAAATAATAATAATTTAGTCAACTGGTTTAAAAAATGAGTGAGAATTTGAAATTATATCACGACTTTGGAAAAAATTTTGAAGAATATTTAAGACCTCTTACATTTCCAATTGCTATCAAATTGATTAAAAGCGAAGAAGAAATTCCACCAGATTGTAAACAACCTAGTTCAACATTGAAATTGCAAAATTTTCTCTGTCAAAATTTTAAAATTGTACGTACTTACGGTTGGACAATGGTAGTCACAGAAAAAGATTGCATCTGCAAGTTAGCTAGAGCCGTTTATGGCTGGGATTTATTTACAGAAGAGATGGCTGAATGGGGTCAAAAATTCAATATAGGTCTATACGCAAAAGATTTAGCAACATCCGCAAAAATTCAAAATCATCTATACTTCCTAAATAATGAATTTATGGGGCTTGTAATTTCACCCTTAACGAGAACTAAAGTAGAACCAGATGTTGTTCAAATCTACTGTCTACCTGCTCAAGCAATGCGATTAACCCAAGCATATCTTTATATGGAAGGTGGAGTACTAGAGTTTACTGATGCAGGTCGGTTTGGATCTTGCCACCTTGGCGTGATTAAAACCTATCAAACTGATAAACCTCAACTAATAATTTTAGGAAATGGAGATAGAGTATGGGGAGGCGCAGAAGATTATGAAGTGATGTTCTCTATTCCTAAAAGTAAATTGGAAATGATGATTGATGGTTTAGAAGCAACTCATAAAGCAGGGTTGAGATATCCTATTCCTAAATATATGAATTATAAACCAGGATTCCAAGCTTCCTTTAAAAAAAGAGCAGAAAATCGAGCGGGAAGTACTCTCGTTAAAGAAAAATAGCTCAGTTATTCTAATTCATTTTTTTTAGTTTCAATCCCTAGAGGGTTTAGATAAAAATAAAGAATAAAAATGCCGGTGGTGGGATTCGAGCCCACGACCTCCAGAGTACATCCAGTCTGACCCAATTTTTCAGAAGGATTATGAGTCTGGCGCTGTGATCAAGCATAATCACCAAGGCTTTATAACCAGCTAAGCCACACCGGCAATCCAATGAATTTTAAGCCCCCGGCGGGAATTGAACCCGCGACCCTAGCAGTTCGAAGTGATGTGCTCCGATCTTTTGCCTTACCAAGGCAACGCTCTACCGGCTAAGCAACAGAGGCTTCAAATATCGTTGTTAAATATCTTAATTTTTCCTAAATTAAAAATTTTTTTAATGTTCTCTCAATTTTAAATAATTCAGAGCAATTGCTAATTCTTTTAAAAAGGGCTCAATATGTAATTTTTTCAAAATAATATTTGGTAATCTATGTTCGTTCTTTTAATTGAAATAAATGTTTAATAAAAAAAGTTTAAATATAAGAATGGAGGCTATTTGAGTAATTTACAATTAATTAATGATATAATTCATTGCAAGAGTAAAGGAGAAATTTGAATTAGAAAATGTATATTAGTGAGTTTTTAATAATTAATTCAGAGGGATTAACTCTTTTCAAGTTCTCTCCTGATGAAGAATTGAATGCGGAGATAAAAAGTGGGTTTTTTTCAGCAATTCAATCATTTGCCAAAACCTTTGTTGATAAGAATAAGGAAAAATATCGTAGTATTATTAGAATAGGAGATATTAATTATAACTTTCTCTGCAATCAACTTTATGATATATACTTTGTATTAAAATCCGCTAATAGAGATAAAGAAAAAGATATTAATGGTTATCTAAAAAAATTAGAAGAATTATTCATAGAAGAATTTAGAATGAATTTAATAGCTTTTGATGGTGATACTTCAATATTTAAAAGATTCAAAAAAATATTAACAAAGTTTATTGAAAAATAATAAAAAAAAAGAAAATTGATTACACTAAACTGGTAAATATAGCACCTAAACCGATGTAGAATTGCGCTAGAAAATATGTTACCATATTAATTATTCTTTTTTGCTTGGCTGCTTCATCCCATTTATTTAAAGCAAGGAAAGCATCAGAAAAGATAAAAAATATAGAGCCAACGTAAATAAAAATAAATTCTAATCCTACAAATTCAGCTAACCGTAAAACCGCGGTAATATGCATTATCAGTAGAGCAGCCATGTAGACTAATACGGGAATCTTTAAATCTCCAGTTTTATTGATAAATCTTGGAACTGTAAATAACATAATCAAAATTACAGGCCCAAGCAAGAATAGCCCCCAAATATTAAAATCAGAGATATCACTTATGGATATGATAAATGAAATTATAAAGAATATTTGGTTTAATAAAAATGCCACCATACCATATAAAAACCATTTTTCATTCTTTAACATCAAGAAAAAATCCCCAGCCCATCCACATAGTAGAGCAACCACTATTAGCCAATCAATGTTAGCATGAGCTCCAAATATATAAAACAGAATAATAAAAGGCAATACGAGCGGCTTAAAGCCTGTGATTAATGTATCATTATCTTTATACTCACCATAAATTTCTAAGGCTGCAAAAATGAAAACACAAACCATAAAGAGGTATAGACTCATATTTTTTCCATCTAAAAAGTGTTTTTTAGTAATTATCCACTAAGAATTAAAGGTTTAAATAATTTTTTATTAAAAATTACATATTCTCATAGCTTCCTTTAGACCCATTCTTATTCTTTTAATCTTATTAAGAAAATTAACAAAAAATTATTGATTTTAAAACAACCCCTCCAATAAGCATAATAGCGATTATATATTCTAATTTTATCATTAATTTAAAATTCTAATTTATTAAAAATTAAAAAAAAAAAGATTATTTTTTATTTATTTACCCATAGATCACTGAATTTCATTAAAAATCCTTATTTAGTTTTTGATTTACAGAATTTATTTCTTAACAAGAATTTCTTTAAGTTTTTTTGTGCCCCCATTATTAAAGAAATCCTTAATTTTATCAGAATATTCCGGTAAAAGTTGTAAAAATGGCATAATTGCTCTTGAAAGTGATGTAAATGCCTCATTTCCTTCCCCCATTATAAACATTTTATCAGGACTTAAATTCTTGAAAATTTCTGGTAAAATATTTGTTAATTGTACTGCTAAAAATCGCTCATCAGCACTACTCATCGCTTCTACTTGTTTTAGAAAACCTTCAGCTTGGGCAAGCATCTGTTGTTTTATGTTTTCAGCTTCACCTTCAGCCTGAGCAATTAACTTTCTTTTTATTTGTTGTGCATCTGCGTCAGCTTCAATAACTTTCTTCTGCCTTTCACCATCAGCTTCAATTTTTTTGCGTTCTCTTTCCTGCTCAGCAATAGCAATTTCTTTTTCTTTTCTTCGCAACTCAATTTCTCTTTCAACAAGTTGTTCTTGAATTCCAATATCATTTTTTACTTCTAACTCTCTTATTTTTGATTCCCTTTCAGCTTCAGCTCTACCAATACGAGCTTTTCTATATTCAATAGCTTGTTTAGTCGCTTCCATGTTTTTCTTTAATTCTGGCTCTTGAATAATAACTTCTAATATCTCAAAGGTCTCTATTATTACACCCCAATCAGCAGTTAATTCGTGTAAATCTTTTGAAACATGATCAATTATTTCTCTTCTTTCTCTAATAATTAGTTCAAGTGGCATATTCGCACACGTGGTACGTATAATTGCCTCAGCAGCACCTTTTAATATTTTTTCCACATAGTTTTCATCTCTAGGTATCCATGAAACCGCACTAAACGCTTTCTCAGGATCAATAACTTTCCAGATAATCATTCCTACGACTTCTATGTTCTGGTATTCTTTTGAAACTACTTGATCATGAGCCTCAAGGATAGTCTGGATACTTGTAGTTGGAATGACTATATACTCATCGATTAATGGCAATAATATTAAACTACCTCCTAAGCCAGCACTTTTTACTTTACCATTTCGTAAATGGATAACAAATTGATTCGTTTTGAACTTCCTGTATCTTGCGGCAAAGAATATTATAAACAAGAAGAGGATTATGGGAATTGCAACTCCTAAACCTACAAACCATGGATTTAATTCTACAAATAACAACTTTTTCTTTTCAAACCTCCTTTTTTTTAATTTTCATAAAATTTTTTTATACTTTTTTTATCAGATTTCATTATTAATCCATTTAAAAGATTGGACTTATCCTCCAAATTCGGTAATTAATAATGTTATCATCAAAGGGACAATCATAAACGTTAATATCAATAAAATGTACATTACAAAAGTAAAAACGAATTTAGGTTTTAATCTATGACCTCTAAAAATTTGCTGTTTTCTAACTTTTCTCCTATGATCCTTCAAGGATTCTTCATTTTTTTCATTCAAATTTTCAATAATTATTATCTTATCCAATATTTCTTCTTTAACACTCATTTCTTTACCACCTCCTATTTTTAATTAATTTTTTATTATTATCAACTAACAAATAACCATTTTTTGTATCACAAATATAAACAGTATCCCCTCTTTCAAATTCAGATCCCTCAATTAACGGTTTAACATGTAACCTTTCATATTTCATAGGTGTATTGGAGAGAACTTTTATGACTCCTCCCCTCTCATCAACCGGTAAAATAATCTCTCCCTTTCTTCCAATTAAGTTCAGGGTTGATAATATGCTATAGTATCTCGACTTTGCTAGTTTTTTCCACCCATAATTAACACACTTTAGAAATATATATGCTAATAGGGGTGTTATAAAAAGTATCACAAATTTTACTGTTTCGTTGACAGAATAATACAATATTATACCAGAAATACCAAAAACTAAAAATGCTGTGGATAATAAGAGCATTATTGGTGCGGGGGTAATATCGGATAAGCTAGTATCAATTTCAGTCTCAACTTCCATATCAATATCCATATCCGAATCCACTTCTACCCCCGCATCCACGTCAACATCCGCATCAATTTCAACCGCATCAAATTCTATTTCCACCCCCATATCATAATCAATATCAACATCGACGTCAGCATCAATATCCACGTCGATATCTGCATCAACATCGACATCAATATCCACATCAATATCAGCATCAACATCTACGTCAATATCTGCATCAACATCTACATCAATATCAGCATCTACATCCATCTCAACATCCAATTCACCTTCTCCTGAAAGACTAGATTCCATTTGAGCTAAATATATTGATATAATAGACAATAGAATCCCCCCGATAAATAAACCTAAACAAATGCTAAAAAAAATATCATAAAGTTGGTTAAAAGAAAAACTCACTGAAGTCATGATTGTTCCAATAAAGAAAATTGAAACTATCGCAAATGTATCTTTTCTCTTCCAACGTATATTCCTAAATCTATTTATCGTGGATTTTCTAATCATTTGACAAATTTAATTATATTAAAAGAATTTCAAAAAAATACTATTACTTCTCAATTTTAATTCCACATTGATGACAAAATTTTGCATCTTTCTCTAGTTTCTCCCCGCAATATCTGCAATATTGAATTTCTTGATGGACAGGAATAGTGCTTTCAGGTTTATCAAATAAAAGTGCTTCCTGGTTAACTTGTACGGGGCTTCGAAGTATGTAAGGATTTTTTTTAAGACTTTCGTTTTTAGATCGGTATGGATTTTGCTTATATCCATTGATATTCGCTGTTTTAGAATTCACACTCGCTACTGCAGCGATAATACCGATAATAACAAAAATCGATAATAAAAAGACTATACCTCCAATAATCCATATTGAATGAATCGCAAAGCCATCGAATTTGGAATAACTAAGAAAACTAAAAAAGAAAATGCCAAGTCCCAGAAATAGCAAGATAAGGGAGATTAATCCACCAATTTTATGGTGAGCACTTCGATTTCGCCTATTATCTATAATTGGTATCATCCATGCCATTTTTTTTCTCATATATTTTTATATCTTTTTATATTTTAAATTATCCCATATATATATTTATATAACCATATATTTAAATGTTATGATCAATTCATGACTTTGAAAAAATAAGAGCTCTAACTATCTAAATTGAGTATTTAGATATATATATTTATATATAATTACTATATGAATAATTTGATTCAGAGAGAAATACTTTATAAAAATGCTTTAAAAGAGAAA
Organism: Promethearchaeota archaeon; assembly: GCA_016839585.1. Classification (GTDB taxonomy): domain Archaea; phylum Asgardarchaeota; class Lokiarchaeia; order Sigyniarchaeales; family SOKP01; genus Loki-b32. Next base: position 51,189 of record JAEOTZ010000015.1, on the reverse strand, counting down.
AAAAGATAATCTGAGTCTAACATTGGATTTCGTTCTCTATTAGACTCAATTGATTTTGTATTAGAGAAAAATAAAATTATATTCCATATAAATCCATAAGGACCAAATTTTTACATAATCCAATTAATGACAAAATTAAATGATTTGAAATAAAATTAATTGAAGTAAAAATAAATAGAAGAATGATCATATATAACTTTATATATAAAAAAAAACATTTTTTAATCCCATCATTTCCTTTATATATTAAGATTAAAGTATTTAAATATAAAAATATATATTCAAATTGAGACATTGGTAAAAAATATTTTAGGAGTTGATTCTATCACAAAAGAAAACGAAACTTCTGATGATAAAAGTAATGATACGCAAAAAGACGAAACTAAAGAGCCTGAGTCTAAAGATAAACCTATATATGTAAAAGTAAGTGATGAAACAAGGGATTTAATTGATAAATATAAGGAACAAGGTACTACTATCTCAGACTTGATAAAAAATGCAATTAAATGTTATGATGATTTTAATTCAATTTCGCCTGAAATACATGCTATTATCGAAAAATATATAGAAGAAGATGAGTCTAATATTTCATTTATAGAACGTGCAGTTAAATATTATGGAGAGCAAAAAAACCTTGATAGAGATCTATGGGTTCGAGCTAGAGATGAGATGAAAATGATGCTTATAGGTAAAACTACTTTCAATCAGCTTATAGCTGCTGCTGGAGCTCCAGAAGAAAGTTTAGCAAAGCCTTGGCACAAAAATGTAGCTATTGATATAATATTATGGTATACAGGTAGACCCCTTAGGAGTCTCGCAATTGAAGAAATTATACAAGCAATTAAGAAAATTTGGGTTGTCGCAAATTATTTTCATACAATTGAGTATACAAAAGAAAAAGAAGATGAGTATCATCTATTATTTCGACATAGGCAAAATAAACGATATAGTTCATATTGGTTAGGCTATTTCACAGAATTATTTCACTCAGAAGAAATGTCTTTTAAATGCGCAGTTGAGGGCCACGCTTTTGATGAAACATTATCAATGATAGTAAAAGTAGGGTATGAGAAATAATAAAAAAAATAATTTTTTAAAATTATTTTGCTGATTCATCTTCTTCCATTATGCCAAGTTTGTTTCCTTCAGTATCTTTAAACATATAAAAGTACCCGACTCCTGGTACTGCAATTTTTGGTGAAATAACAGTACCCCCATTATCTTCTATTAATTTACTTACTTCATCAACCGAAGAAACTTTAACATAGTTAAAAATCTGATCTTCTGGTTCCTCTCTTTTTTGTAAACCACCATTTATTCCTTCTTCACTTTCCTCTCCTGCTTCAATTACCCAGTATTCAATAGGACCTTCCCATTTTTCTATTTTCCAATTGAAAACACTCTCATAAAAGTTTTTTGCCCTTAAAGGGTCATCAGCATTGATTTCAAAATGATCTACTTTTGGGATTTTAATCACCTCAATTTTCAATAGTAGAAAATTATTTTGGCGTTTTAAAAAAATTACGATATTGAAGTGATTTCAAAAAAATAAAAAACCTTAAATTCCTCAATTACAAATTTTAATTATGAATTATTATACTAAAGATGCTCTATTCTCCTCTGTTGGGAATGTTACCAATCTTATTGAATTAAAACATAAAAATAAAAGCTCATTTATTATATCTGAATATGGTGGGCGTCCTTTAGGATTATTTCCACGAGAAGATTGCTATAGTTTATTGTGGATAAACTCTGAAATTAAAAAAGCCATCAAAACACGAAATAGAGTAATTGGAGGAGACAGGTATTGGATAAGCCCTGAACGTGACTTCTTTTATAAAGATCCTGAGAATTTTAGAGATTGGTTCTGCCAGTCTTCGTTAGATCCTGCACATTATGAGATTTTAGCAAGTAATTCTAATTCATGTACTGTTTCAAGTCCCATCTCAGTTCTAAATCAGAGAACTAAAGAATTATATAATGGGGAAATCACTCGCCAATTCAAACTTATAGAGGAACCTATTAGGACTGGTGTTGAATATTGTGGTATAGAGTTTTTAGATGACTGTGTTTTTTATAAACCAAATTTAAAAATGAATGGCTGGTCTTTAGCATGTATTATTAGTGGTGGTTCTAATAATCCTGGCACTGTTCTCATAACAACTAATCCAAATCCAAATCCTTTATCATATTTTCGAAATATTCCTTCAACTCGTTTAAAAATTGGAGAAAATTATGTAGCATACAAAATCGATGTGGACGATATCTACAAATTGGCAATTCGACCTGAAGATATTGATTATGAAAAAAAAGCAAAGATTGGATATATAATTAAAATTCCAGATTCAGAAGATTATGGATTTTTGGTTAAAATATCTGACGATATTCCAAGAAGTCAAGATGAGTGTTTTGATGTTGCAAGAGATCATCCCGATTCTGAGATAGGGGTTATCCAATCATATAATTCTGAATCTCCAGATAAATTTTTCTTAAATTATGGAGAAATTGAGCTTCAGTTAAGTCCATTTAAAACAATTGATAATGCTTCTCATGGTAAAGCAACACATCAATTAATTGGTTATATTGGCAAAAAAGAAGAGATTCTAGACGTTATAGAAAAATATCTGGGGATAGATAATCCTTTCTTGTTTTAATTTGGAGTATTAAAGAAGGAAATAAGAGAAAAATAAGTTTTATATTTGTAATTTACTTCTCCAAAATGTAATTTTTTTTAATAACATATCTTTCTCGGAAAGGTCTAATATCTTAGGTATAGATTTGAGAGCAGTGACCTCTATTCTTATTTGTCGTAGAATAGCACTAAAACCTTTTTTTTCGAGAATTTCGTCTTGTAGATTGTGTAAACCTGCAGCTAATTCATATCCAGGTAGTGTTTCTAGATTTTTTATTATACTATCGAATTGATATGAAAGAGTAGCTTCAGCTGGACTAATAGTACCGGTATAAGTCTCTGTCTGGGACTTAACTTCTATTTTTTCCAAGGGTATTTCGATAGGTTTAACGGGTTCTGGTTTAATAATCTCTTCTGCTTTGACTTCAGGTTTTTCTTTTGGTATTGAAACCCTTCGCTCTGGTTCTTTTGATATCTCTGGCTTTATGGGTTGTTGATATTGTTGAGGTACAAATCCAATCTGATCCATTTTTTTACTTTGCATCCACACATCTTCAAGTAAGCCAGCAAATAGTTTAATATGCTCATCAAGCACAGAACCCATACCTGCTACTTGCATAGTTCCAAGGTCTATATCTTTAGAAATTACACAAACTATTACTTCTTCAAAATCTCTATTTATTGACCATATATTTTCTCTTGGATAATATCTTACATCAAAATTAGGAAATTGGCTGATTTGATTTAAGATATTAACATCATCAGCATTACTTAAATCAAAATTAGTTGAAATCCTCACGTTTACATGTTTTTTTACCTTAGAAAGAGCAATGAAGTCAACATCTTCTAGTTTTGGTGCAATAATATAAATTCTCATTTTAACCCGAGGGATTGCTTCATTAATTTGTGCTCTCATTCCCTCGATACTCCTTACAAACCATACATCTTTAAAACTTAACATTGAAGCTTCCTTAGAACGATCCCAGAATTCTTGCATTGTTGCTTCAGCGCCATCTAGTTGAGTAATGATATTATTTATTATATCGGTTTGAAGAGTTTCAAAAATTTCTTTCTGGAATAAATTCTTTAATTCAGCAATACCTGCTATAATGTCATCATATACACCAGTAACTCTGCTTTCTAGATCTTCTAAAGTATTTTTTAATCCAGATTCTATATCTATAAATACAGTACCTAAATCTATGCTTATTTCACCAGCAGTATCAGAAAGACTCCCCAATTGATTAATAACTTGATCAAGCATATTTTGTGTCGTTCCGACGAATTTGGTTTTAAAATAATCTGTTAATTCACTAAATTGTTCAGAAACAACACGAGAAACAATTTTTTCAGCCATGGCTTTTAATGCTCCAATTCGAAATTGAGTTTCAAACTTATTTGAAATCTCGGATTTAATTGTTTCTAATTTGGTTTCCATTATTCCAAATTCTTTCTCAATATCTGCTGGTACAATCTCTTTTAAGTTTAAAATAAATCTTTTAACATCATGGAATCTCTTTACTTGTTCAAGTTCACTCTCAAATCTATCAAACTGAGTTTTAATTTGAGCAGGAAGCTTAGTTTTCATAACCTGAATATAAGTTTTATAATCATCCAATTTTTTCAATTTTGCTGAGTGTTCTTCCATGGAATCGAATCGTGCTTGCAAATTTATAGGAGAAACTTGCTGAAATGTTTTAATTGTATCTTTGAAATAGTGAATTTGATTTAAAAGCGCGGCATATGGAGGTAAAGCCATATAAAATGGTGTTTTTCCGGGAATTTCTCTAACTAAACCCTTTTCAAATAAATTATTTGCTATTTGTACTGCTCTTTCTTCATCAACATCAGCTAGTAATGCAATTTCACCAGTCATTACGGGACCTCTTCCCGTTATTTTAAAATAAGTCTCAACTTCATCATGCGCTAATCCAATAAGTTCTAAAACATGTTTTGTTGCTGATACTACTTCATGCGACACCTTTAATATACCACCTGATTATTTCTTATATGCTTCTTCGAGTAATTCTAAATGTTTAATTGCATATTCTTTTTTAAGTGCCCCGTCCACGCGATGCTGTCGAATTTTCTCAATGATATATTCAGGATAAAATGTTGGAATTACAACATCAGTAAATAAGAATACCCATAAAGTACCTTTGCTATCCCTTATTAGTTTTATAATTTGATCTTGCTCCATACTCTTTAAAAATTCCCCAATTTGCTCAACGCTTTCACCAGGTCCTTTAGGAATTTTATTTATGGGATACGCTCGTTCTCTAAAAAGCGTAATAAAATCATATTTGTCAGGATTTATCATATTTTTAGCTATCTTTAGATTATCCTCTAAGCTGGGTTTGTAGGTTTTAAAGAAATTATTAACCTCTTCGAGATATATTGTAGCTAATTCGGGATTAGGAAGCTTTTTTCTCGCGTCCTCAACTAGTTTAGCTACAGGTGCTCTGAAAATAGTAAAATCAGAAAGTAAAAATAATGAAATATCTGAATCACCCTCAATCCAATCTTGTTTGATAATTCCCGTTTTTACAAAAGGATCTAATGTAACTTCAATATTCGATATTATTTTGCTCAATTTTTCTTCTAGAATAGCTTGTAATTCTTTCCTGGATAATGGTCTATCTTGTAAAACCTCTAAAATTTTTCTACCCTTTTCACTAGTATAAATTTGTGCTAATCTTTGTTCCTTTGTTAAATTTTTCAACCTCTCTAAAAGAAATAATGCGTTTTTTAGATAGTTTTTTAATTCGTTTACAATGTCATAAGTTTGGGAAACACTTGTTCCCATTTGTCGGAGATAAGTTAATGTTGTTTCATTAATTTCTCGAATTACTGCTTCACCAAACATGTCAGGGTCTTCTCCTAACTCTAACATTAAATTTACCATTATAGGCCTTTCAGATTCCATTCCGGTAAAAAAACTCGCCACATTAGAACGTGCTTTTTCTAATCTCACTAAGACATTTCCAGCTTCTCCTGCCCCCGTTATATGGGCATAGAAAATACGCATCATATCATCTAAATCAATATCCAAGCTTTCAGGATAATTTAGCGTAACAGCTAAACCTCGATCTTCAGTCCATTCAGTTATTATAAATCCTCTTGGCATTTAATTCACTTCCTCTTTTTTTATATTAAAATTTTCAATTTTATCAATTTTCTCAGGTTGTATTAATTCTAAACTTAAAATTTTCACACTATCTTGCAGATTATTTTTTATAATCTCTTCTCGCTTATTTATCATAACTGGTTTTGTCTTTTTTGCTTTACTAACCTTTTTCCTTAGAGCTCTTATCTTCCTAACTAAAGGCGGGAATCGCCAACGTTTAATATATAGGGTAAAAATCGTACCAACAACTACTATTACACCAATAAATCCATAAACTAATAAAGAAATAAGCCAACCTAAATTAGGTCCAGGAGATACTGATGGTCTACTTACTATCAATGTTATTTTATACTCTTGAAAAGCATAATCATCTCCGATAATAGCATTTATTGTTATGTCACGAACTCCTTCTGGAACATCAAATATAGTTACATTGTAAATCCCATCATTATCAGGATCATCAAGTTCTCCCTGTCCAAAAGCCCAACTATATGTTACAGTGGCACCCTTTATAGTATTATTTGAAGGATCTTTTAAGACAATTTTTAATAATACATCTTCTCCGACATCAACTTCTATTTGAGCACCTCCATCTTCTCGGCTAATAGTTCCAACTATTTTAGTGATAGTAATTACTCCTCCTGTAGTCTTAGGTATATAATTGGGTGCATAAGCGATAATTGAAAATTCATATGCTCCAGTACCTAAAATAGTTGTATCAAGACCGCCTGGGATATAATATTGCCCTAAGCCAGTATGTTCTGTTAAATTGAAATTTAATTTCCCTCCTATCAATTGTACTGTCAATTGTACTGTTGCATTGGTAATATGTTGTGATCCATTATCCATGTATTTCACAGTTATATTTAAGAATTCTTTTATTGTAATTTCATAGATGACTAGATCATCTGTTTTAAGATCACCGTCTAAAAATAATTGTAATTGCGAGGATCTTTTACCCACTTCAATCCAAAATTGTATGGTTTGAGGCTGATAATTAAGGACTTCTGCAAATACAGTTAATACAGTAATTCCTTCACCTAAATCAGTAGCTTTTATACTATAATTGTAATAGTTATTTTTTTCATCAAAATATCTATTTGGTCCTATTCCTATTAAACTAACTGTTGCATTTGGTAGATGTTTACCTGTTAACTGATCACTGAAAGTTATAGACACATTTATGACGGCATCAAGTTCAACTGTAATTTTACCATTATTAGATGTTTCATTACCATTTAATAATAATTTTAAAGAAGACGATAATTCAGTAATTTGGACTCTAATTAGAACAGATTGGGGTTCATATTTGTACGGATCTATTGAAATAATGAAGGATTGAAGTGTGAGTGCAGCATAAGCAGATGTATTACATTCTAATTCATAATGCCCAACGCTAGGTTGTGTTAAATGATAATCACCAAGCCATTCATCAATAGTAATGTCTGTTGTATCAATCCAATTTAGAGGATTATTTTTTTCTGTATAATTAAATCGCACAGTAAAATTTTGTTTCCAAGGAGTAGTGAAAAAATCAGTTTCAACCGTCAAAATTGTCTCTTTAATTACATCAATTGTAATATTTATGGTTTTATTCAAATAATAGCTTGAATTAGCATAAATCGTTACAGTATTGTTTCCTGCCTCAGCTTTAGAAGCATTAAATTCATATAAATAAAATCCTGGACTAGTTTGGATTAATGATTCATCGACTCCTGTAAAATCTGTATATACATATGCATTTGCAATAGCTGTACCATCTATTAAATCTCTAAATGATACTTTAATATTAATTATTCTATCGTCAATTACATTTTCAATGAAATATACACCTTCATCAGGATAAAGAAGAGAATCATGGATTACTGTAAACTTTTTATAAATAATCCCTGTTTCATTTGAACCAAAGGATGAATATGAGTTATTCCAAGTGATAACCGCATCATATTCTCCTGCTTTATAATTTGGAACATTATCAGGGATCATAATAGGATCAAAATAGACCGTTCCGGTATTATCAACTAGTTTTGTTTGAGTTCTTGATGTCCATATCGAACCATTTGGAAATCGTATTTGAAGCTGGGCCTTGGTTTGTTGAATATATCCAGAAACCAAAGCGGAATTATAAATGTCTCCAGTAATGTTAATATATTCTCCACTTAGGAATTTATTATTAAGCACCCACGGTCCAGTAGCAGTAGGACCGGCATACATATTTAACTCTGAACAATAATTAGGTGATACTGCTGTTAACTTCCAAAATCCATTTGTATTACTTGTTATGGAACTTACTGGAATATTTAAAATCTTTTTGTTTCCATATTCTGTTATAGTAGTTTGAGAAATAGAATTAGGATTTTGAGAGAAGAATACGCCTATTAAATTGTAATCTGAAGAGTATTCAACAGTCATATTTGTTTCTTCATATCCTGCTGGAATCTCCATATGTGCATACGTTGTCCAATTCACATTGCTATTATTAGATACAATAAAAGCTGAGCCTTGATAATTTAGATCTGGATCAGCTGTATAATAGGTTTCAGGGCTAAATTTATTTGTAAACAAATTCAAATCTGTCTCAAGTTCTATTTTATAACTTATCCAACTCCCGTCTTCTTCATAAGTTAAAGGCCAATTCAGATCACTACTAAAATTAGCAACTACTGATGATTGGATACTTCCATTCCAATTACCTGTAATACCAAGATTACCTTCACCATAATTAACATTATCTTTTACATCTTCATTGTTTAATTGCAATTCTAGTTGAGATGGTTTTGCTTTAGATTTTACAATTAACGAAACATTATCAAAGAGTACAGTATAGTAATCCCAATAAGCACCCGGAGCAGTTCCACTAACTCTTTTAAATTCGAAAGTAACATTGAGATTTTTAACTCCTTCAGGAAATAATTGTTCATCATTACCATCTAAGTAGATAGGATATGGATTATACCATTGACCATTAGAATTACCAGATGCATCTATCATTGATTGAAGACCAGTACCCCAAATGATTTTACCATTGATAATAATTTGTAGTACCCAGTGGTTATTATAACCATCACTATATTTTGGATATACTGCAAAATTTAACCATGCTTCATCTACATCCCCTCTATCTATTTGAATACTAGTTTCCCACCAACATTTATCCCCAACATCATAATTACCACTACCATATTCATCAACCCTTAATTCCAAGCTATCTTCATAATCAGATATAGAAGTTGAACCATCAAAATAATTTCCACTTGTAGGATTAGGGTCATCAATATCTCCATCATGGAATGTCCAATTAGCAACATATTCACTATCATCAGATCCAGATGGTGATCCTCCATAGGAACCACAATGAAAAGTCCCATTAATCCAATTTCGTGTATCGTATAAATTCTTTATTGTAGAATTTAATTGGTATCCATTCCATCCATATAATTCTACTTTTGCATGAGTATCATCATAAGAATTATTATAAAAACTAACTCCTAAATTTGATTTTGTATAATTAGCATAATGAGTTACGTTCCAAGGAGCACCTATACCTGTGAAAGAATTATCAGTAGCTAAAGTATCAGAAGTAAAAATATTGGGTATTTCTTCAGAAGGGGGAATCCCTTCAACATCATTCGAATCATTTGAAGTACTTATTGGAAGCAAATAAGAAAGTGGAAACGAAGATAAAACTATGCAAAGTAATATTATCAGACCTTTAACCCTAATATTATTCTTCTTCATTTAAATCCCTCAAGAAATACAAAATATCGACATTTTTTATTATTTATTTTTTAAATATTGATATATTGATTTTTATTTTATATAAAACTTTTAAATAACGAATAAAAAATAAATTATGGTATATAAAAATCTTTTTATATGTATTTAACCAAAAAATAATGTTCAAATAAATCTCACTAATATTGTTTTTGCTCTCTCGTTAATTTTTATCTATATTAATTTATTAAATTTCATTTATTCTGGTTTTATGATTTTTTATCTTTTTAATTTTTATTTTTTCAGTTGAGGTAATTCTATATTTAAAATTTTAATTTGATCTTGAAAATTATTTTTAATAATCTCATTATGTGCACTAACAATAATTGGTTTTAGTTTTTTTGCCTTTCCAACTTTTTTTTTTAATTTTCTTATTTTTCTTACAAATGGAGGATATTTGAAATGAAATTGATATAAGCTAAAAGCAGTAACAAGTCCAATAATTCCAGAAGTTAATCCAATAATATATGGAGTCATATCAATCCCAGGTTTAATAGAAACATAAGAAATAACAAGGGAAACATCATCAATTGAAATAGTTATTGTTCTATTAAGAGCGAATGTATTTGCTATATAGAATTCAATTGAAACGGATATATTAACATCTTTTAAAATTAGGGATTTAACATCATATCCACCTGCTTTAGCATCTTGAAAGGAACCATTAGCAGAAGATAATTTGATGGTCTCTACATATGGATTATTATTAAGTAGGGTTCTGACTTCTGAGAATGGAGATAAATCGCTTGGCCAAGACTGATCTATTTTATATTTAAAATTAAATGATCCTGCTTTAATTTGGATATTAGTTCCAATTATTTTATTGCCTATTTGATTTAATGATATAGAAGTGAATTTTTCAATTTTTCTTTCATAGGTAATAATTAAATCACAACTTTTAATAATTAAATAGTTCCATGTATCTTGATCTCCTCCTGTATCATTATCTTCACAATAAATATCCATTCCTAATATGATAGTAAAATTGTGGTTATCTGATTCAAAAACTGAAGTTAAAGCAGATATTAAAAATTGCTGATCTTTATTATCTAACGGACTGTCTGTTATGTTTAAAATTGTTGGGTAACCAGTTCTTTGTTGTCCCAAATATGTGGTTTTATTTTCTGCTAAACGAAAGGTATAGCTATTTTCTAAATCAGTAATCTCAACATAAAAGGTAATGGAATCACCTAGAATTGCTTTTTGATCAGGATCTGGACCAGAATAATCATCATTTGGAGTATCTACATCCGCATCTACACTTGCATTTACAATAACATTCAGCGAAACTGAAGTTATTACATATTTTGACATATCGTCAGTTAAACTGATGTTCTTTTTAAAATGAATACTGGGATAGTTATTTATTTGATCGCCACCAATATTTTCATCCAAAAAATGTGATACATAACATCCATCATCATTAATCTCTCTTGTCTTAGGTAATAAAAAATTCTTATTTGTAAATATATCCCAAGCAGGAGAACTAGATTTATTTGGTGTTTCTGAAATTAATGTTATATTTTTCATTTCTCCTAAGATCTCAATATTTGCTGTACCTCCAATTGTACTTGAATTAATTGCGGAACAATCTCCTTTCTCACCTTCAATAAAATTCCAATATTCATCAGAAGAAAAATCGTTATTTTTTAACCACTCTCCTCCTGCTGAAATATTAATTTCCTTTTCTAAATTTACATTATCTAAATTCCCTTTATTCTGATAAAAATTACGATATTGAAAAGTGATTGTAATAAGAACAAATAAGATCATAATGCTAAAAATTTTGCTTATTTTTTGATTCAATTTAACTCACTCAATTAATATTATTTAGAGAGAAATTTCTCCCTCCTTTTTAATTATTTTATCTTGTTCTTTTTTATCAGAATTATTAAGCTTTTTATCTTCAATGGTTGCTATATTTAGGGCTTTTATTGTTTCTTGGAAATTATTCTCTACAATAGTTTGCCGTTGAGCAATTAATAAAGGCTTTGTTTTTCTTCCTTTTCTAATTTTTGAATTTATTTTCCTAATCTTTCTTACTAATGGGGGATATTGAAAAATTTTAAAATACAATCCAAAAGCTACCAAAAGCCCAACAATTGCACCTCCCAAAAGGTAAACTATTGGACTCATTTCTGCCTCAATTTCAACTATTTTTATATAAAGATACACATCATCAAATGATATAGTAAATATTTCTTCTAATTCAAAAGTCTCTTTCAAAAACAGTTCAATTGAAATCAAAATATCAATATCTTTCTCCAGATAAGTGGTTACATCAAATCCGCCATCTTTTACTTCTTTAAAAGACATATTAGCAGAAATTAATTTAATTGTTTCTTCACTGTACAATTTATTGTTAATATAAAATCTTAATTCTGAAAGTGGAGCTTGATCAGGCCAAAGTTTATTAATCATATATTTAAAATTAAAATTAGCTTTACTTATTCTAAGGTTTTTACCTTCAATTGGATCACTAATCTGATTCCAAGAGATAGTGGTAAATTCATTAACAATTTTCTTGTAAGTTATTGTTAAATTACAAGTTTTTATATACAAATCATCATAATCATCTGGATCAGTACCCTGTATATTATCTTCCGAATATATATTTATTCCTAATATTATTGTAAAATTAGAATAGTTAGGATCTTTTTTGAGTGCTGTGTTTAAAGCATCAATTAAAATACTTTGATTATAAGTAAAAAGATAACTGTTATTAATTATTGTATATTGAGGGCTATTCTGTCCTAAATATCTTGTTCTATTATATGCTACAACATAGGATTCAATGTAATTAATATCAGAAATCTCAGTATAAAATTCAATATAATCTCCTGTTCCAAAATATTCCCAAAAATCTGAACCTGCTCCATTATCATTTGGAGTATCAACATTAACATCAATAGAAGCATTAAATTCAACATTAAGCATTACAGAAGTAATTTGATAATCTGACATATCTACATTTGTACTAACGTTAGTTCTAAAGTGAACACTTGGGAATTGGTTTGTATCTTCTGCCCAATCATGCGATACATAACATCCTTGAGAATTGATGATAGCAGTATCAGGATATTGATATATTCCATTTTGAACTTTTTTCCAACCTGGTGATCTTGACATATTTGGAGTTCCTGAAATTAATGTAACCGTTTGCTTTTCTCCTAAAACTCTAAGATTGATTTGACCGGGGCTTGTTGTTGCGTCTATATCTGAATTATCCCCTAGGGTACCATTAGTCCAAAACCAAACCGGTTCTATTGGTGAATCAAAATTAGGATTTTCGAGCCATTGTTTAGAAGGTGTTGGTGTGGGTGAAAGAAAGAGAAATGATACATATGCTAATGAACCAACTGCAATTAATCCTATTAAGCACACAATTATAATTTTTTTACGTGGCAAATTTGTGATTCACTATCTGGTTATACGATTGATGTAATTCAAAATTTTATACTTTATGAATATTCAAATTTACTATTAATTTCCTAATTGTGTAAATAGTATTATTCAATTATCTATATAGATAATTAGTATAATTATGGAATATAAAAATCTTCTTAACATTAATATGATATTTACTTAATACTTTTTTAAGAGGAAATTCAAAAGGGACTTTTTACAAATCCTCCATCTACTTGAATAACTGTTCCAGTAATGTAACTGGCTTTTTCTGAGGCAAGAAAGACAACTAAATTAGCTAATTCTTCTGGTTTTCCTAACCGTCCTAAAGGGATCGGTTCTATCCAAGATTTTGTAATTTCCTTTTCAGATTTACCGGTTTCTTGAGAAGTTTTACTGATTAATTCTTTCATTCGATCTGTTAGAGTTGGACCAGGACATACAACATTAACTAAAATATTATCTTTCCCGTATTCATTTGCTAAAGTCTTGGCATATCCTACAACCCCTAGTCGAGTAGTATTAGATAATACAAGATTATTTAAAGGTTGTTTTACTGAAACCGATGTTATTGCTATAATTCTACCATTTTTTTGCTTTTCCATAATTGGGATTACTAAATTTGTAATTCTAATGAAAGATAGTAGATTTAAGTTAATTGAATTCGCCCAATCTTCTTTTGTTATTTTATAGATTGGTCCTGATGGAGGACCCCCTGCATTATGAACCAAAATATCTATCTTTCCAAATTTGCTAAGAGTCTTATTTACTAGGCTTTCAATTTGATCTTCATACATCAAATCCGCAACAATAGGATAAACCCTGTTATCTGAATTAAAAGACTTTGTTTTCTCCATTTCTTTCTTAGCCATTTCTAAATTTTCCATTGAACGACTACAAATAACTACATTAGCACCCTCTGTATAAAGACCCTGAGCACAAGCAAATCCCAATCCCTTACTCGACGCTAAGATTAAAGCAACTTTATTTTCTAATCCTAATTTCATATTTATTTTCTATGAACCTTTACATGAATTATTTAATTTAAAATAATTTTAGCATCACATTTAAATTAATAGCAATAGCAAGATTGGTTTTATAAATCAAAAGAAAGAGAAAAATTTCTAAAAATCTTCTTTATAAGATAAGAAATCTAAAATTAGGTAAAAACTATTTTCAAGAAATTTGTACAAATTTGATTGAAGTAGATTAAAATAAATTAATCTGGAGTTAATTCGTCTAAATCACTCAAATCTAATCCAGAATCAAGTGTTTCTGGAATTTCTGCGAGAAATTCATCCAGAATTTCCTTTAATTCATCACCTGATCTCTTTAAGATAAGTCTAATTAACCCTATATTGATGTCTGGATCACTAATTAAGGTCAATACACCTTTTGGGCCACAACTGGCCGCAAATATCTTGCCTCCACTAAATTCTGAGGTTACTATATCTAATTCGCCGAGTTCTAGATTTTTTCCTTGTTCTTCTGAAGCACAGAATACTGCAGATGCTATTGCACCGATACCATCTACATCAGCAGGGAAATAGGAAAATTTTGAGACACTTGCTATCGTTAATCCAGTTCTATCAACTAAAATAACCTTTTTAATTCCGCTCTCACTCTTTATAATCTTACTGAGAATATTATCAAAACTTTTGGTATCAATTGAAATTTTAATACACCAATCTTATTTTGATATTTAATATGATATTATCCAATTTAAACTTATAATTATTATAATAATAAAAACTCGAAGTATAAAAAATTATGTTTTATTAATACTGACTTTTTCTCACTTAAATTCATCAAGTAAGGCATAGGAAAAATAGGAAAATAGGAAATTTTTTCATAATCTAATGAAAATCAAACTTTTTTGTAAAAGCTTTTTAATAATTTAAAGGAGGTTATGTTTTTTCACTAATTTTTGATAATGGTCTCTTTCTCTCCTTATAACCTTTAAATCTTTTTTCAAATTAACAATTTCTTCATTCAATTTATTTTTTAAAGTCCCTTCAGATGATATTTGTCCTTTTAGATTTCTCATATCTAATTTTAGATCTGTAATTGTATCTAAATGGGAATCTCTCTCTCGATTTGATTTTAAAACTTGAAATTTTAAATCTTTATTTGTTTTATTCATTTTCTCTATCTCGTTTTTAAGATTTTCATTTTCAGCTTTAAATCTTTTAATTTGTTCAAGTAATTTTTCGGCTCCTTCCTCAATTTCATCTTTATCTCTTAAGATTTTTCTTAATTTTATGATCTGATCATCCTTTTGTTCTAATTCCTGTTTTTGACTATTTGTTAATTTAGTTAATTCTCTTGTTTTTGCTGTTAAATTTGCATTATATTCATTAAGTTCTGCCATTTGTAAACTCCAATTTTCTAATTTATTATATAACTCAGTTACTTCATTTTTTAATGCTTGAACGTTTCTAAGATGTTCTGATCTATCAGATACTAACATAGAGACTTTTTGAGCAAGATCATCTATTCTTTCTTTTTTTCCAACTATATCTTGCTCCAATTCCTGTCGTTCCTGCCAATATGCATCTAATTCTCCTTTATT
This sequence comes from Promethearchaeota archaeon, assembly GCA_016839585.1. Lineage (GTDB taxonomy): Archaea > Asgardarchaeota > Lokiarchaeia > Sigyniarchaeales > SOKP01 > Loki-b32. The sequence goes on along the minus strand of JAEOTZ010000015.1, from coordinate 35,679 downwards.
TAATAATTCATAGTATTTTGCTAATAGATTTTTAAAGTCTTTTTCCTTTCTTTTAGGCAATAATTCAAAAGCGATTCTTCTAACTTGGCCTTCAAAATTTCTAGGGATGATATCCTCGTCAGAAAGAAAGATGGTAATAACATGATCTCCTTTCCCTATAAAGTGTTTTGAGGAATGACCAGTAAAGAAACTTGCTACACTAAGATCCCGTTTTATTTGCATTTCAAGATAATTAGGACCTGTCCTTACACTTTTATGTTCATCGAAGACAGTTGCCAGCATTGAATCTGTAACCCCTAATTCGTCACTAATATTTTGTGGATATTGAGCATTTATGGTCGGTTCTGATTTTTTATCTAGATTTAAAATCACAATTCCTTTCAAATTTTAAACACTTGAGGTTTTTGGTTTAAAGATTTCTAGTTTTTATATTAAATCATCATTAAAACATTAATTACATATAATTCATTGAACCTTTTAATATCTAGATTTTATTTTAAGTTTTTATTAAACTCATATAATTAAGGAGGTTTTCAATCAAAATTAAATTTAACTAAAAAATTTAATCCGTTTGAAGGTTTACTTTTAAAAGAGAGTGAAATTATTGATATTTAATGAATATACTAGATATAACTGTTTACCAATTCTCTAAATTCTTTTACTTTTATGGGTTTTGATATATATTCATTAAAACCTGCTGATAATATCCTTTCTTTATCTCCTTTCATAGCAAAGGAAGTAACTGCAATAATTGGTGTGCTTTTAAATTTCTCAATTTTCCTAAGTTCTTCACAAATTTCAATACCACTCATTTCAGGAAGTTGTATATCCAAGATAATCAAATCTGGTTCTCCAGATTTTATTAATTCTAATCCTAGATCTCCACGGGTTTCTTCAAAAATTTCTAAATCGGGTATTAATTTTAAAATCGCTCTGAATAATTTCATATTTTTTTCATTATCCTCAATAACATACACATTTTTTGTCATATATACCAATATTAGACCGTTAATTTTAATCTGATTTATATTAGTTTCAATTTATTTTAAAAATCTGTGTATATATTAACTGTAATCGGAATACAAAAATTGCTATTTTAGATATGTTTAAATATAAATTCTATTATAATTATTTATATTTATGTTTTCTGATAAGAAGAATTCAATTTATTATAATTTCGGCACAGTATTATGATTTTAGGATTAGCAGTTTTTAGTTGGGATCAAAAAATCGGGTCTATCTTAGATTTTAAATATCCCGAGAACCTGAAACTTTCAGATCATCTGATTAATAAAATATATATGACTCATGCTTATGATGAAGATTTTAATAAAGAAGAATTAATTGAGATTAACTATGATAATCAAACAATTTTATCATACTGTGATAAATCCCGTGTTCCTGAAGTTGGATATGAAATAATTACGCTTATTATTGAAGAGAAAGAAAGACTTAATCTATTTAACATCAAGAAACAATTCTTAGAATTTTCTAAAGATATTATAAAAAAAAAAAAAGATAAGAGAAAGGATTTTTTTCAAGGAAATATTGACAAATTTTTTAAGAAAACAACTTCAAAGAAGATCTTATTATTAGGCAGAGCTGGAACTGGAAAAACAAGTATTAAAAAAATCATTTTTGAAGGATTTAATCCCAAAGATTTAATCTATAATCCCCTTGAACCTACTCGTGGAATATCTCCTTCAGTGTATTCATGGTTAGATTTAACTTTAGGTTTATTCGATACCTCTGGGCAGGAATTAAACTATTTATTAGAGAATGAGAATGATAACGATCATATCTTGGCATTTGAGGGAACTGATGTAGTTATTTATCTTTTTGATTATCCGACATGGATTTCAAATCAACAGGAGATTATTCACGATATCAAGAGAATTTCTGATATTATTAAAGAAAAATCATTTGATATAAATATAAAGCTGTTTATACATAAAATCGATTTAATTAGGAAAGAAGATAGAAAAAATGAATTTTCTGAAATAACTCAATTGATTAAAAATCAATTTAAATATCCAATTTTCTATACTAGCATATATCCAAATTTAATTTATAGCTTATATAACGCATTCTACGATATATTAAGTAGCTTTTCAAGGGAGACGATTTATTTAAAAGAAATATTGAATGATTTGATAACTGATATACCTAAAACGATGTTTTTTATAACTAACGAAAATGATAATATAATAGCTCAAGCTATGTCTAAAGATTTCAATACCACAATCATAAACCATTCTCATAAACTTGTTGCACAATTAAATCAAACTTTTGAAGAAATGTCTTTAAATGATAATATTGAACATTTCATTATTTCAGGTTCAATGAATCTTAATATAATTATGAATTATTTAAACCTGCCAAGATTTAATCTTAAGAATTTAATATGTATATCTGAATCCCTTAGTAGTAATAAGTTAATTGGACTTGTTGGTCAAATTAGAATGAATTTGACAAAATTGTATTATTTAAACTCAAAAAAAATCGAAAAAAATGAGTAAAAAAATAATTTTCATTGGACCCTCTGGTGCAGGAAAAACTACATTACGTAAAATCTTTTTTGAAGGGGAAAATTCAAATAAATTGTTAGAGTATACTTTAGAGCCCACATATGGCGAAGAATCGCTGATACTAAGATTACCAGGTATAAATCAAGATGTTGGAATATTTGATTTAGCAGGTCAAGAGAATGAAAGATGGTTAGACACAGATGAGAAAGCTATTTTTTACGATAGTAAATTAATTTTAATCGTTATTGACATTACAACAAATTTCGATGATATCACAGCATTTATCAAAAAAGTAATAGAAATAAGAAATAATTTAACTCCCTCTACAATCATCTATGTATTTTTACATAAGATCGATTTAGTGAGTCAAAAGCGAATTAGGGATTATAAATCAATCATTAAAAGTGAGTTCTTAAAAGAAAAATTATTAAGTTTCTTATTTACTAGTTTAAAAAAAAAATACTTTACAAAAACATTTTCCTATTTTATTGATATAATGAAAATTTGTCTTCATGATCTGATTAGTGATGAGGGATTACTTTTCAATATAATTGATGAATCTTTAAAGTTAATACATCAAATTGATAAAGAGGTAGTTCTTCCAAAAGAAAATCTTAGTGAGAAGTTGAATCGCCCTAAAAAATTGATTAATTACTTAATAGAAAGTCTAGTTAGAAAAAAACATATTGAAGTTTCTAATGTAGAAGGAAAAGAATTACTTAGTTTAACAGAGAAGGGTAAAAATATTTATAAAGACATTTTTCAAAAATTTTCTTCAAGTATTTTAACAAACGTTGGAGAAGAATCTATAATTTCAGAATCATCTCTTGATCGAAAATTACCTCCATTTATAGGTGCGTTTATAGCAGATAAGGATGGAAAAAATTTATCAAAATTAGAATTATTTGAAAATGCACTTGAGGAATTCATTTCTAATAATGTTCCAACAGATGGTAGTATTGTTCCAGTTGAACTAGATCTTATTCCAATGTTCATTAGTGCATTAGAAAAATTTTCTTTAGAGTTAAATATTCAAGATTTAACTGGATTTAGTTTAAAGGGAACAAACTTAAAAATGCATGTTTTTGGGTTTGAAGATTATACAGTTACTATCTTTATGAATCCAGATGTTAATATTAAAGCTATAGAAAATAAGATTAACAACTGTTTTAAGAATCTATTTGATAAATATAAGACTGAATTTGAAAAAAGTGTTATAACAGGACAAATTGACAACCTTTACCCAGCAATGAAGGAAGGTAGAAAATGGTTAAGTGAGCTGAATGATTCTTATCAAAGCAAGGTTATTAATTCAGAGATTTTTGATAATAAACAGGCTAAAGATCTTTACAGTAAGATTGATGGACTTTATAATGAAATCAGTAAACAATTTTCTATTACTCTCGAAAAAATTAAAAAATTGAAAGTTAGTGTAATGAAATCAATTTTAGAAAATAACTTCGAAGAACTTAAGAAAATTGCTAAAATTGCTGAAGAAATAAGAACAAAATATTCAACTTAATCTTTTAATTTATGATATTTTTCTTCTAATTTTTTGGAAATAGAAAATGTAAAAGTTGAACCTGCTCCTAAAAGACTTGTAAAACTGATTTCTCCTCCATGTAATTCGATAAGTCGTTTTGTCAATGAGAGGCCCAGTCCCGTTCCAGGAACAGAACGCACATAAGGAGAATTAACTCTTTTAAATTCCTTAAAAATTAAAGGAAAATCTTTTCGAGCAATTCCAATTCCTGTATCTGTTACTTTAAATAGCCAATAATTATATTTTTCATCAACTTTTAATGTTACCTTCCCATCCATCGTAAACTTTATCGCATTGCTTAAAAGATTTAATAAGATCTCTCTAAATCTTATAGGATCTGCATTAATATATTTTTCAGTATCTAATCCTTTAACCTTAAATTTTAAGCCTTTTTTACTATATAAAGGTCTTAAACTTGATTTTAATTGTTCTAGCATTGCATTTAAAGAAAATTGCTGGACATTTAATGTTATTTGCCCAGATTCAATTTTAGATATATCTAAAATGTGCTTGATCATCTCAAATTGATGTTCAGCCGAACTCTTAATATCAATTATGAATTCTTTTTGTTCTTCATTTAATTGTCCATAAAAACCTTCCACAAGTAGTTCTGCAAAACCAATAATAGCATTTAACGGGGTTCGTAATTCATGTGACATTGTAGCCATAAATTCTGTTTTAAATTGAGAAGATTTAAGGATTTGATCTAAGTATAAATTCTGCTTTTCGAGTGCATCATATAATTCCTGTGTTCTTTCGTCTACTTTTTTCTCTAATTCTTCTGTGAATTTCTTTTCTAAAATTTCAGCTCTTTTCTTTTGACTTATGTCTTGAAAGATTAGTTGAATTAGTGTTTTATGGGCTTGTTTTACTGAAGAAGCCTGGACTTCGAACCAAACTAGATTATTTCCCTGTTCTTTAATTTTAACTTCAAGAGGTTTAGGAAAATCATTCTTAAAAGAAGCTTGGAAAATATCTTTAAAATATTTTTTTAGATCTAAAGAAAATATGTCATTTAATTGATTAATTGATTTATTAATGAAATATTGTTTATCACGATTAAATAAATATTTTGCTGTAGAATTGCAATCTACGATAATACCTTTAAAATCAATTAATAATATAGCATTTGGAGAATTCTCAAATAAACTTTTATATTTTTCTTCAGCAATTTTTCGATCTGAAATATCTCTTAGAAGTAGTAACCATTTAGATTTTTTATTATTATCAATGAAAGACTGACTTTCACATTCAAACCATATAAATTTTCCATTCTTATGTCTAAGCCTAATTTCTAAATTGGATTTATTATTCTGGGATTTTTGACTTAATTTTTCTACTATTAAATCACAATCATTTGAATGGACAAAACTTAAAATAAAATTTCTTAAAATTTCTTTTTCTTTATATCCTAATAATTTAAAAACTGTATTTTGATTTATATATTCAAATTTCAGTCTTAAATCTAGGATAAATATTATGTTGTCAATGTTTTCTATAATCAATCGGTATTTATCTTTTGATTCCTCTAAGAGTTGTTCAATTTTTAATCGTTCTAAGGCGTTTCCAATGATTTGTGAGGACAGTCGCAAAATAGAAAAGTCCAAATACCTCCAAACCCTTGCTTTATCTACTACATCAAAACCGATAAATCCACTTAATTCCTTTTTTGCATAAAAGGGAAATATTAATATTGATTTTATTTTTAGAATTTCAAATAACTCTTTTATACTACTAGCTTCATAAGGTAAGTTCAATACATTATCTATCTGAATCGATTTTCCACTTATAAGTTGCTCGATTAACCATGGGAAGTCTTTAGATTTTAATTTCCTGAGAGCCTTAATTTGGGAATCACATCCTTCATTACACCATTCATGTGTATTTTTTATTTGAGATTTATCTTTATTGAATAGAAATATAAATGAATGACTAACTTCACTTATAATTCCTATATCTCTTAAAGACCCATTAATAGCTTCATTAAGATCTAAATCTCCTAAGAAACGAGATGCTATAGATAGAATTAGAGTTTCTAAATCTAACCAATTGGTTAAAGTGATATCTTGTTTTTTTAACAAGTTTTCATTTTCTCTTGATTTTTTATTTTCGATGTAAACCATATTTCATAACTTTTCCTCATAATTGAAAATTTTATAATAGTTTTAAAAAATATTCTGTACTCATTCCAAATTTATTTGAGGTAAAATCTTTTGGAATAGTGAAAACAAAAGTTGACCCTTTTCCAATTTTACTTTTAAACCAAATTTTTCCCCCATGTAATTCAACAATCCTTTTTGTGAGAGCAAGTCCAAGTCCATTACCAGGTTTAGAAGCCACATAATCTGATTTGACTCTTTTAAAATCGCTAAATATTATATTAAAGTCTTTTTTTTTAAATACCTATCCCAGTATCTGAAACAGAAAATTCCCACTGTTCTTTTTTTTCTATTAATTCTAGAGTAACACTCCCATTTTCAGTAAATTTTATAGCATTATTTAATAGATTATATACTATTTGCTTAAATTTATTTCGATTAGCTTGAAGTAATTTTTGTTTTTTTAGACCTTTTAGGTTAAAATTGATAGGTTTTGAATCAAGTAAAGGTTTCATTGTAGATATTATCTGTTCAAACAAAACAAGAAATAATTCTTTATAATTTGAAATCTTATAATCCTTAAACGTAGAAGTCATGTTTATTTCTATAATATATAGTATTTAATTTCTAATTAAAAAATAAAGTCATACATTCATTTTAGTTAAGTCAAGAAATGTATGAAACAATTCAACACCTTCTTTAATTCCGACATAATTAATTTTATTCAATTCTTTATTTATACTACTTTTAAGAATTTTAGCTCTTTCGTTTAGTAGGAAATAGTTAAAATTCTCATAAGTTTTTATAAAACCTAATTTTTGCAATCTTTTTAAGTGGTTTTCTGCTTCATTTGAACTAAGATCAAACTGATGTATCAATTTATTTTTATGATATTTAACGAAAACCTCATTCTTTAGAAGGATAAGTATTTCAGTTTTTAATTTCTCTAATTCATTAATACTAATTTGAATTAGGTTTTTTTGACACAATGAGTTCAAAATTTTTGTAAAAATATAATACGTGTCAAAAAAGAAATCTTTAGTTATAGAGGTTGTATATATTTTAAAATCTCTTCCTTTTGGATGTTGGTATGTAATAAAATCTTTTACTATTTTGAATTTTTGATTAACGTAAGAAGTATTAACTAGATCAATTTTATGCAAAAAGGCTGATATTTGGCAATTGTATAAATTTAGTTCTTTTTTTATTTTATATATATTTACTAAGAAACTGATAATTGATTCCAAATGATTTGTTATATCAAAAATGCAAATAATAATATTAGATTCTCTAAAAATCTCATTAGCTTTATTAGAAAACCAAAAATGATTTTCTTGTCCTGCTAAATCAAAAACACCTAATTTAGATTTGAAAATAGAATAAATATTTGAACCAATTCCTCTTGAAGGCAATAGTGGTTTATTTAAAAGAGAAATTGGGTTTTCTTTTTCGAAAAATACTTTTTTAATTGTAGATTTTCCAGCATTGGGAGGGCCTATGAGAACAATTTTTTTGTTTTGATTCATTTATTTTATCTCTCTATTTTGTTATGATTATTTACTTGCTGTTGAAAATGGTTTTTCTAAAGCATCCATAATATCTTTACAGGAATCTAACATCATTTCAATAAAACTACTTATATCTTGTTTTGGAACTTGTACATTCTTCCTGATTTGTTCTAAAATTAATTCACAGAAACCTTGTATGGTATTAATTCCACTTCTTATCTGCATATTAATGGATTCAAGAGGTAAAATCTCATCTTTATTCATATAAATATCTCTAACTTCTTTAAAGAAACTCTCAAATGCTATCGCATCATCAGCTAAAATCTTTTTATGCTCAATTCTATGAAAGATCATTCCTATTCTTTTAAAATGAAGAATTGGTATTATCGGATATGCCACATCTCGAAGTAAAATAATAGCATATATTTGTTTTCGTCCTCGGGCAGAAGTGTCTTCAATTTCAATCTTGTAAATCTGAGAATAAAATTGATTAAAATCTAAAATAACAAATTTATTTTTGGTATTCAAAGCGTCTCTGAGAAGATTTCTAATAAATGCTTCTCCTTTAAGATGAACTGATGAATATAATGCTCTTGGTCCTAAAACATGATCATATTTTCCAATAATTAAGATAAATGGGTATCTCTCTAATGCTTCTTTAAAATTCTTATAAAGATTCATTGCCTCTTCATCAGTTTCTTCATTAAATTTGTTATTCTGAATCATTTTTTTTTCTCATCTTTATTCTATTTCTGCTTATTTCATTTTGAAAAATTATTATTTTATCTTGTGCTATTTCATAACACTGATATTATTTTTTGATAATAAATAGATTTTATAGGGATTTTTTTAAAAAAATAATAAGAGTATTCACTTTTAATCTTTTGTAATTGTATAATATATGTATCATTAGTACAAAAAATAAAAGAAAGTCTATCGTTTAGTAAAAATTTAAAAAGATCAAGTACATTATTATGGTATGTCAGAATCAGCTAGAACTATAATAAGGTATTTCAGTGATCGATTTTTAGATTTGGATTATTACCCGGAGACTTTAAAAGACATATTAGATCTGCAGCTAAGTAATCTAAAAAATATAAATAAGGATGATTTAAAAAAATTTAAGGAGTTTGAAATATTGACCATAAGAGATCTCTCAAAATTAGAGAATTTTGATTATGAGAATCTCCCTAAAGAGACAAAAATTAGTGAAATTAGTTTGAATAATGCTTTAATAGCTTTCAACTTAATAAATAATGCATGGAATAAGAGAAATCTTTATCTAAAAAAACCTAAACTCAAGGTTGTAATTGCAGGTTTAGATTATGCAGGAAAAACATCTCTTATTAACCGATTATTAAATGACTATAATTATAATGATATGATTAATTTAGAACCTACAATCGGTGCTAATGTAGAAGAATATCAATCAGATAAGTTAGATTTAATTCTATGGGATTTAGGGGGTCAAAAAGATAATATTAATGAGTATCTTGAATCTCCTGAAAGATTCTTTATTCAAATAGACGTTCTTATATTTGTATTTGATACCCAAGATAATGCTAGATATGATGAAGCAGTTAAATACTTAAATGATTTAATTAATATTCTTGAATTTCTAAATGAGAATCCTTATATTGTAATATTGCTAAATAAAGCAGATTTTGACATGGTGAAGGATCCTGATTATCAGATTAAAGCTGAATATTTGACAGGGAAAATATCAGAAGTTTTTAGTAATACCAATAATCCTTGGAATTTTGAAATGATACCGACAAGTATTTACAATTTTTATCTTAATGAACCGGAGATTGTAAAAAGTATTAAAAGTATTTTTTCTAAATCTCAAGAAAAACCAGAGAAAGATTTAATGATTCCTGATATTGAGAAAAAACTTCAAAAAATACTGGACATCAACTTAAATTTATTAGATAAAGTTGTATCAGAGTTATCAGAAGTTAAAAGGGTATTGTATAGATTATCACCTTCGGACATCTCACAATCTCTATTCTCTGTTCCCTTTGAAAAAGTTCCCATTGATTATATTTCTTCTATTCAAGAGATGAAAGAGAGAAAAAAAAAGAAGTGTAAAGAAGATGAATCTAAAGTAAAGAAAAAATCGAAAGTTGTTGGTCCGCCAAAGCGATTGTCTGCTCATCCTGCTTTAAAAGAAGATTCAAGAGAACTAAAAGAAAAAGGAAAATTAACTAAAGAAAAAATTCAAAAAGTTAAAAAATCTCTGAAACAACAATCCCCCAAAGATTCACCACCAATATCAGATTCAACAACTCCACCATCTGCTCCAAATGTTATTAACAAAGAATCCCTTAAACCTCCACCTCCTCCGCAAAAGGTCTTACCTGAAGTAGAAATTGGTCCTGGAGCTGGAAGGCGAGAGATAATTTCAGAATTAAAAGAAATGTTTAAGAAACGTGGATTAGTTACACGTTAAGTTTTTAATATTTTGTTAAATTTTTTAGAAAACTCAAATAATTGATACGGAATAAGGATGAAAGGCAAAAAAGGATTTTTCATATAGTAGATATTTCGGTTTGACTACTTGTATTTATCTACTAAATTTAATCACATATAAATATTAGTTTAGGTAATATTCAATATAAGTAATAGTAATGATTCATGAAATTTTAGTAAAAAAGGACTTTTAGGTGATTTTCATATCTAATAATAAACAAAAATCCAAGGAAATGGAGCAATATGAACAAGAGACAGGAAAAAAAGCAATTTGGCATGGGAAGATAACTAAAGGGTTTGAAGATTGGAAAAATGGTAAAAAAGATTATTACGCCGGTAAGAAGAGAATTTCAGTATACGTTAGTAATGAAACAGAAAAAGAATGGTTGGATTTCATTCAAAAAAGTAATATTTCATCAATTTCTAAACTAATTAGAAACAGTGTAGACTATTTCATTGAAGAAAAATCTACCTTTATGAGCGGAGATGTAGCAAGTTTCTCTCACAATTTAAAGCAACGATTAACAACTATAAAAGGTTATTTACAATTAGTTCTTGAAAAGTATGGTGCTAACCTAAATGACGAAATAATTTCAATTATTGATAATGTATTGAATGAAAGTAAAAGTTTAGAAGAGAGTCTAATAAAGAAATTAGAGAAGCCCAAAATTAAGACTGCTAAGTATGATATCCTTTTAGTAGAAGATGATTTATCAACTGTAAATCTAATTTCCAACTATTTTGAGGTAAAGGGTTATTCTTGTAAGGGAGTGATGACAGGATTAAAAGCAATTGAGGAATTGAATTTTAATGCACCAAAACTAATTTTATTAGATATAATTTTACCTGATATTAGTGGTTATGAAATTTGTAAAGAAGTTAAATCCAATGAAAGGTTTAAAAATATACCCATCATTTATATAACAGCAGTGACGGTTTCTGATGTTGAGAAGCATATGGAAGAAACAAAAGCAGATGGTTATATATTAAAACCTTTTGATCTCACTGATTTCGACTTTTTATATAATTATTTATCATAAGGAGTTAAATAAAAATTTCATTTTTATAACAAGCTTTTTATTATCTTTCAACTCTGATTTTTACTAGCAGGGAGTGAAAAATTGAAAATGCTTCCTCTGTTTCTTCCCTCAGATTCCACCCAAATTTTACCTCCATGTAAATCTATTATTTCCTTTGAAATATATAATCCCATCCCCATTCCATCTGTAATCACATCCCATCCTTGACCATATCTTTCAATTTTTCCAAAGGGTTTAAATAATTTTAGTTTTTCCTCTTCATTTAGACCAACGCCATTATCTTTTAAAGTAATAGTTATAAAGTTATCTGTGATATGTGATTGAATTGAAATTTTTCCTCCTTTAGGTGTATATTTAATTGAATTTAGCAATAGATTTGTGAAGACGATATATATCTTTTCTCTATTAAAATTAACAATTAGGTTCTCTTTAATATTTAAATTTATTTTGTGGTTTCTTATTTTAATCATACCCTCCATTTCTTCTAAACCCATTTTAATCACATCAGAAAGATTTTCTTGTTTAATGGTTACCTTTACAACATCTTCATTTAATTGGGAACTTTCGATGAAAGAATCTATAAGTGTTTTCAACTTTTCGCTACCATCCATGATTTTACTCAGAAATGAAATCATTCCATCATCTAGATTTTGTCTATATTCTGTTAATAAAAATTGTGTGAATCCCTTAATAGAGATAAGTGGTGTCTTAAATTCATGTGAAAATCGAGTAATTAAATTAGATTTAATTTCTTCTAACTCTTTTTCCTTTGTAATATCTCGTAACCATAATCTTAAGTTAGCTAATTCACCTTTCACATCATAATGGTGTTTCCTATCGCCTGCTAACCATTTTAATTTTCTATCTTTTGTAATAATTCTAAATTCTAGAACTCCTTCTTCACGATTTTGAAATATATCTTTGAAATCTTCGTGGTGTATTATCTTAGGAAATATATTTTCATCATTTAATTCATCTCTAGAGTAACCGATTATTTCCAATAATTTTGGATTAATATAGGCAACCCTATTATTTATTACATCAATCTCTAAAAGACCCATTGAAGAAGATTCAACTAAATCACGATATTTTGATTCTGATTCTTTCAATTTTCGTTCTGCATTTTTCTTATCAGTGATATCGATAAAGACTTCCTGCACAGTAGGCTTTCCACCATATTCAATGAGACTAGCATACATATCTACCCATCTAATTTGATTATTTTTTCGAATGACTCGAAAGGTATAATGTGATGGAACTTTTTTACCATTTAAACGCTCTTTATGACGTTTCAACACTAAATCTCTATCCTCAATGTAAATAAGATTCACTACTTCTTCAGCCGACAAAGAATATAATTCTTTAACTGTATATCCCAAGATTTCAGCTAATGCATTATTAGCAAATACAATTTTAACATCTTGAAGTATACCAATTCCCTGAAGTGATTTTTCCACTACGGTTCGATATTTCTCTTCGGATTCTTTTAATTTTTGTATTACCAATCGTTTTTCAGTAATATCTTCAGAAGCAACAAGAATTCCAACAACATTTTTTTTTGAGTCAAAAAGGGGTATCCTACATGTGTTTAACCAAATAATATTCCCATTTTCTAAAATCTGCTTTTCAGTTATGTTATATTCAGGCTTTCTTTTTATTATTACATTGGATTCACGTTCTTTAAGTTGTTTCACTCTTTCTTCATTAATTATAAGATCACCATCTTTTTTACCTATTATATCTTTTGTGTTTTCAAGACCTAAAAATTTAGCATAATTACGATTACACCCTAAATACGCAGAATTAGTATCTTTCCAATATATATATTGTGGAATATTGTTCATAACAATCTGTATTATCTCATATGATTTTCGCAATGCTACTTCATACTCTTTTGGGTTGAATAAATGCCAAAAACGAATTTCTGGAATAGATGATGTTATCTCTTTAAGCCTTTCTTCGGTATCTTGAAGCTTATTTTCTAATTCCTTCAATTTAGAATTATCAATAATATAAACTATTACCCTTGACCATGTATTTTCATAACCCGGAACAATAGATACTTTCATATATATATTTTTCTCTTTATTTTTTAATGTCTTAGTATTTGTTTCGGATTCAAAAGTATTTTTACCTTCTGAAAATGCAATAATTTCTTCTCTAAATGCTTCTAATGATTCATTAGTAAGAGTTCGTTTTAAATTATTGATTAACTTCTCTTTTTTAGAAACTTCGTAAATTTGAATCGTTTTTTTATTAACTTTAACTATTTTTACCATTGAGAGTAATTTATTAATTACATCTGGATTTTGTTCAAAATAGGCGCGAAAGTCATTCACTCCTGAATTTTTTAACTGATCAATAAATTTTTTAATTTCAGAAATGTCTTCTTCCCAAAGTGATATAGGGTTTTCTTCAAAAAGATCTTGTGACACATTTCCAACACTATTTGAATTATTATCTAGTTGTTCCAATTAATTAATCGTCTCCTCTGGAAAATCTAATTAATCTAAATTAATTTTCTCATTAATTACTTTAATTTAATCCTTTTTTCAACCTAACCCTTTTGGTAAAAAATTATAATTTAAGTAACTATTTAAAAAAAGTAGATATATTTATATTGTTGTATTTGACGTTTAGTACGTACTAAATAATGATTTTGAGGAAGACTTTTACTTCCTAAATTATTCTTTTATTATTTTTTAATAAGTAGAATTAAAGAATGAAATTACTAAAGTATAATAAAATTTTAATGAAATTTAAGTTTAAATAAGAAGAGATGTTATGTATAAATCTGTGCTAACATTTCTGATGTTTTATCAAGATCCATTGATAAATAATTTTGTTTAAATACTGATGCAAAGAAAGCTCGATCTTCGGGATTAAAATATTTGTAACCGAATTTTTTCCAAGCTATCTTAGGCTGTAAAGGAGCAAATAAAGATATTTTATCTCTCACTAAATTCATGAATAAGATATTGATTTCTTGTTTTTTACTATTAGATATTGTAGTCATTAAAATATCCTCACTTAGGGCATCCCAAGAATCTTTAAATTGCAAACAGAATTTTTTAATATCAATCTTGTTATCCACAATTAATTTAGCCAGAGCTCTAATTGATATATCATAGGTACTCATATTATTTTGTTGAAATAAGGGATTAGAGACCATTAAGCTTGGTGGGGTTTTAGAATCCTTTGAAAGTTGAGGGAGGTTATATTCAGGTAAAACTCTTAACTGGTTTAATCCAAGAATATTTCTAACATCTTGAAGAGTTCCACCAGTGTCAAAGAATTGTTTATTAATAACGTATATTATAAGTTTTTCGGCATGAACATCTCCAAAATAAGGATAATCAGAAGCATAAAGGAGATATTCAGACCAAATACGATTATCTACACTTTCTTTACGATTTGATTGAAACCATCTTCGAAAGCTCTCAAAAAAATTGCCAGCACCAGCTCCATGCAACATTGAAAGATCTCCATATGTATTTGGCTGAACTATGGTATTATATACTTCATAATCATCAATATTCCCTTGAGCAAAATGAGCAATAATAACTTTAAAATGAGGTAATAAATCAGGATAACTCGATTGAATAACATTTCTTGCAGATCTTATCAATTTTCCAATTTCCAAAATTGAGCCTCTACCTCTTGTATCAAAAATAACTGGCATAGAGTATGATGCCGCCTCAATAAGAACATTAATTACTTTTTCAGAAGTCATCTTATCAATATATCCTTCTGAGCGGGGATGCAATTTTAAACCTCGAAGTCCCAAAACCTCCCGTGCATATTTTACTTCATTTACCGCTTTTTCTCCTTCCATTGGATCACAACGACCATACCCAATCAATTTCATTGAGAAAGGAAAACGGGTTGTAAAACGTGAAACATTTATATTACTTGCTCGATATAACGCTTCTGGATGTTTAGCTCGAAAAACGTCTTGGAAAGGAAAAACAACACCTTGATCAATAAAGGAATAAAATTTTGATTTTTCTTTCAAATCAGAATGTCTTTTTCCAATTTTTTGTAGAGCAATATATAAATGATCTGTAAAAGGATATGGTGTAAATGACCAAGATATTTTTGTAAACTTACCATTTATCGTTGTAGTAAATGCTTGCTCCCCAGTTTTTTTCCAATCTGCTTTAATTTTTCCTTGAACATTACCCCAGAAGTCAAATGTACCACTTCCAGGTGCCAAAGGGTTCATCATCGTAGCACCATCTACATCTTGACCTAAATGTGAATGGGCGTCAACTACAAATACATGCTCTACTCTTTTTTTCCCATCTTGTTCTATTGTTGCTGTAAGCATTGCTTTGACTCAAAAACTTTTTTATTTATTTTAATCTCGCATTTCTTTTGGAAGAGTCAAAACCCCCGTAAGCGGATTATTTAAAGGATCTTGACAATACTGAATAGTAAAATAGATCAAATCATATAAGATATTTGGATTTTCACCATTATCTAATTTGTATTTATATAAACTTAGCTGATATTCTGCTTCGGTTATAGGTGGTTCAGCATAGCTTACACTTCCAAAAACAGATTGCAACAATGGTTTCATAAATGGGCTGTATAGGAAGCCTAACTCTTTAAGTTCTTCTTTTAGATAAAAGAACATTCGTTGCACTGCCTGAGCTAAATATCTTATAGGTTGATTTGCTGGACCTAGATATTGCTCTGCAAACTCGCGATCATATTTAGCAAGATGTTCTCGTGTAAGATTTTGTGGTCTAAAGAGTGCAATTAAACCCCTTTCTATGGCCCCTTTTCTATTATATGCTATTGTAGCACTTCCCGCATCAGGAACCCACACCTCTTTTGCTAACAACTTTCTTGCTTTATAGCACATAGCTTGAAGCAACAAGCCTATTCCTATCCTTCGACAGATTGAAATTTGAGCATCACTAATCCGTACTTCAATGGTCCCCCAATCTGTAAAAGGAAAGACGTCTTGGAAGCGCCCGTCTTCTAAGCTAGCTTTTTGAACAACTTGGAGGAAATAATTCATCGAATTTTGATCCGTTGATGTTAAATAAGGGATAAAGTGATTTGGATCGTTATTACTTAACATCGTAGTGTTATTTTTTAGCCTTAAAGAACGTACGCAGTTTGGTGCAGTGATCCTTCCATTAATCACTTTAACAACATCTGTGGGTTTGTTATTTAGAATGGGAGAATTGCAAGTGAGAGCGATAATATGGGGTATAAAATTCCTTATCATGCAATATGCTTGAATTTTCTCTGTCTCAGATTGAAAAGTGCCCAGATGACTATGGTCGGCCTGGGAGACTCCTCGCATATACTCACGAGTCGCAGGATTTATAGCAGAAGCTATAATATGCAGATCTTTTGGTAATGTAGCTTTAGCTAAAAGAAATAATGTGGATGCCCAATAGGCAAGTTCTTCTACATATTCACATGGAGGTGTAACAAGCTCTAATATATAAGTGATTGCAGTTACATTCCCATCTCGAGCAAAAGTATCAATATCTACAGAAGAACCTCCTAGAGCGTAGCGTATATTCATGGCATATCCCTTTTCAATATCATCTCGTCCCCAAGGTCTAGCTAGAACTTTTTGATGGATATACTCTGGAACCGGAAGAAAATCAGATCTCCCTTCATAGAGAATTTGATCCATTATCTTGATGGCATCTTTAACAATTTCTTTCATCCGAAAAACCATTTCATCTCCAGGGGGGTAATTTCCATTATCATCCGCTATAATCAGTTCCATTTCAATTCCATGTGTAAAAGGTAGGGGTGTCCAGTACTGCACATCAGCAAGCATTTCTGACCATGGACGCTCATTAATATACACTTCTCTATAATCTGTACCTAGAAACAATTTATCATGAGATTTATCAATAGGATTGCCGAGCGTATACCATGCTCCAGCTGCGGCTTTACCTTTTTGAGCCTTTGTATGTGCAAATATATCGCCACTACCTTTACTTTTCTTTTTCTTTTCTTTTTTCTGCTTCTTTTTCTTATCTTTTGCCATAGAGGGGTGCCCTTTATTTTGTACTTCTTTTATTTATATTTTTTATTGTCAAAATTTTACAATATATATAATAGAATTTTAATAAATACTTTTGTTCAATAAATTATTTGCTAAATTAGTGATTGAATAAAGGCTTTAAATGTATTATAATCATTAATGAATTCATAAGATAAAACTAAATTAATAACTCTGCATTTATTAGGAGGTAACACCTGATTTAAGTTCTCAACAATCTTACCTCCCTTAAATAATGAATCATCTATTATCAGATTAACAGAATCTCCAAGTTTTTTTAGTTTAGATTTGATATTATCAAATATATCTTGTTCAGATGATACAATTATAGTTGGTTTTCCTAAATAGGGAATAAAGTCCAAATTATATACAAATATTTGACTCGAGCTCCTTGTTAAATTGTTAAAAAACAGTTTTAAAGTATAATTTAAGACTCCTAATTCACTTTCGTTGTAATTCTCTTTTGAAGGGAGGATATAATATGCAATTGATTTATTTAAGCTATATCGTAAGTCATTATACACTCTATCTAAAATAGGAAAAATACTAAAATCAAAGCTAAATAAAGAAAGTAATGCGACGTTAAACTTGAAGTCCTTTACTAAAATATTATTACTCACGTTTCCACCAATGAGGGAAAAGTTTTTCAGATTTCCATTAGCTGTCGATACATAAGTATTTAGCATAAAATATTGAGAAGAAACGAGCGTAGATTCTACTTTAGTTTTAATCTCATCCACCATCTCATAAATAACATTAAATAAATCCATAGCAACTTTTTCTTTTAGTTCTTGTGATGGTATTGCTTCAATAATAGCATCTGCAGTTTGAGGACTATTGATTTCTGCTAAAATCCAAATAGCATCCTTAAGAAAATCATAAGATTTATTCTTTATTTTTTTGCTATCAGAATTAAGTACTATAGATTTCGCAACGATAGAGATAATTTGGTTTAAATTGTTAACAATTTCTAAATTATTATTTATTTCATAGAATTTTTTAGAGATGTAAAAAAGTAATTTAGCTCTTAATATCTCATCGCCAATGAGATTAGAAATACTGGTGGCTTGTGAAATATCTATGCCTATTTGATCAAATGCAAGGTAATGAAGCAATGTTTGCTTAAGACTTATATCAGTTATACTTTGAACCATTTGAAAAGTATAGTCAAAATTAATTGATGCATATGCTCTAATTAAGTTATAATAGAAGTTCATTTTTTCGGTATCGTCTGATATTTGCAGAGCGAACTCTAATGCTTTCTGGGGATTGTTATCTGCTAGATATCCTTTTGCTAATTGCTTAATCATACTTTCTATTTCTTGAATAGAACTCTCTGGACTTTTTTTCATTGAGTTATATTGTCTTTCTAATTGTTTTAACTCATTTTTATCTATCGAAATAATGTATTCATTTGGATTCAATTTATCAATTTTCTTGGAGAGATTATATTCTTTTTTTCCTAAAATCTGGTTTATTTTATTTGTAGATGCAGTATCTCTTACTCTTTGTACTTTAACCGTGTATTGAACGATCTTTAACCAATTAGCATTAATAGTTAATTTTCCAAAACCATCAGCAGTAGGAGTTAATCTCAATTCTATATTTTTAGTTTCTCCAGGTCCAAATTCAACTTGTCCATTTAATTCGTCTGGTTTAACATTAATACTTAAATTTTCTCCCTCAAAAGTAAACTGATAATTTTCACTTTTACTTGAATTGTTTATTGCTTGTATTGAAACAACATTGGCTACATTAGGAATTATAAGATTTTGAGGAAACTGTGTAATATTCAAAGAAATAACGTTACTAGCATTTGACATATTTAACGATTTATTTTTTTATTCTTTTTTACTATATTAATCGAAAATATCGCATACTTTTTTAGGTTTAAGTATTATTACCATGACATTTCAGTGAGCTTGAGTAGTTTCAAAAAAGTAGTTTAAAACAAGAACTCAATATCCTTATTATATAATAAAAAGATTTTATTCTCCCTTTCGCCTAACTCTTTTAATATAGTCTTTTAGATCTTCAATAAGCATTTCTCTACTATAATCCGGCCAATAATCAGATCGAAATTTAAATTCCGCATAGGAAGCATCCCACAATAAAAATCCTGAAATTCTAGCACCGTCTTCCATCCCAGTTCGGATTAAATAATCTAATTCTGGAAAATTATTAGTATAGAGATAGTTTTTAATTAATTCTCGATTAATATCGTCCTCATTAATATTATCCTTAATAATCTTTTTTACAGCATCTACGATTTCTTCTTGTCCGTCATACATAATACATACATTCAAAAATGCATGGTCATGGTCCTTAGTAAATTCATTTAACTTTTTAATTTTTTCCTGAACATTGTTGGGTAATACAGATAATCTTCCAATAACATTTATTTTTATTTTCTCTTCTCTTATTATTGATTCTTTTATAACAGTATCAACAGCTTTTAATATAATTTTATAGATATACTTTAATTCTTTAGGGCTCCTCTTTCTAGCATTTTCAAGTGAGAGGGCATATATTGTTAGATATCGAATCCCAGCATCAAAAAAATCAAATAATCTCTCCCTTAATGTTCTATATCCTACTAAATGACCTAAATGAGTAGCCATGTTATTTTCTCTTGCCCAACGGCGATTCCCATCGAGGATCAAACCAATATGTTTAGGTAATTTATCCCTATCTACGTTCTTGAATTCTTCCAAAATTTTTACCTAAAATTGCAATTTACTACAAATAAGAATATGAATAATTCATATATAATTTTATGATATACTAATCATCTATGGTGATCTTCAATTCTATGATTTTGACCAAGCACTTTTGTTAAAATTTTGGATTCACTATATATAATAATATGAACTGTTGATATTCTTAAGAGTCTGAGAATAAAAAGAAAAGATATTTAACGGTAGGTTCTTTAAAACTTTTAATAGAATTTTATTTAATTTATTAGAAATTTATTTAATCAAAACCAAAAATTTTGACTTTATTTAAAATTTAAAAGCATTGTACATAAAAACGAGCAATAACGGTAATGATAAGCAATGATTATTTATTTGGAGACATAGGGATTGATAGTGCTTCTTTCGCAGCTCCAAGATCTTATTTGAAATTAGCAGAACTAGCGCTGAAAAGAAATGTAGATCCAGCTAAATATAGTAAAGGGCTTCTATCTAAAGAAATACGAATCCCTGAAGTGGATGAAGATATTATCTCTCTCGGATTAAAAGCAGGGTATAATGCTTTACAGAGGGGGAAAATTGTTCCTAAGAGTATTGACGCATTATTCGTAGGAACGGAAACCGAAGTATATGCAGCGAAGAGCATATCGAATATTTTCGCTGAAATGTTGTCCATTTCGCCCAATGCGCTTACAATGGATGTTTACAATGCCTGTGCTGGCGGTACGCTAGCAATTCTTAATGCTATCGCAATGATTGAAAAAGAAATCATAAATAAAGCCCTAGTAATCAGTAGTGATATTTCTTCATATCATCTAGGCTCCCCCGGCGAACCAACACAGGGTTCAGGAGCAATTGGACTTGTAATTTCCAAGAATCCGCGGATTGCAACATTTTCTAAACGGTTCGGAAAAGTCTCTGGAAATGTAAATGACTTTTTCAGACCTGCAAATGACAAAAATGCGAGCGCTTTTGGTAAATATTCTCAAGATACATATCTTGACTTTCAATTAAAAGCTTACGATAACTTAATTAGCAATATTGGAGATTTTCATGCCGATTTTTACTCGTTTCACGCTCCATATTCTAAATTACCCTTGAAATGTATGCAACAAATCATATTAAAACGTTGGATAAAACATATAAGTGATTTAACGAGATTTGAACGAAACAGCTTTACGTCATCAATTTTGAGAAAAATTGATTCATTCTTACATGATGTTATCGTCCTTCCAGAATATATTTATTTAAAACTTAATGAAAAAGGATTTTCTTCGGCAACTTTAGAAAGACTTTCAAATTGGTTGAACACAAATGTGAAAGCGAGAGTATTACCGCAACTACGAGTTCCTATGCATTTTGGAAATATGTACAATGCTAGTGTTTGGGCTCAGATCGTTTTCCTTCTCGAAAATCATGCTCACGTTAATGATATAATTTATTTTGGTTCATATGGTTCAGGAGCTACATGTATTTCTGGTCTTTTAAAAGTTAAGGATAGGTTTAAAGAAATTGTTCAAAAGGGACCAAAAATAAATGATTATATTCACTTAAAGAAAAAGAGAAGTGTTTTAGAATATGAACTAATAAAAAATGGTGACGTTAAACCAATCGTTTTATTAGGGCGAATTACTGAACACAAACAAAACAAAAATAGAGGTTTTACACTTCATTTTTGTGATGAGGGATGTATTATCCCAAATATTGAGGGATTAGATCACTGTCCTAAGGGACACTCAGGATTACATAAAAGATTTTTTCCTCTATTTGCTGTATTGGCATCTGAACTAGTTGGTCATCATGAATTTAATGATTTTAGTTATTTAAATAAAGGATATGTAAGAGTAGCTGGTCATGTTAACAAGGGTAATTCCTTAGAATACGAAGTCAGAAGGGTCAAAAGTGAATATGAAGAAAACATAAACGCAAAAGGGTTATTGAACTGGATTCCCGTTTATATACCTATTCCTGTTCACCACATATATTAACTCAAATTCCTATATTGATTAATTATTACCTTGATAATCATAAATCTCCCTTTGCAAAAAAATTGCGAAAAGATTTAGTAAAATTTATTAGTTTTTGAATTAGTGAAATGGTAATGAAGGAATTTCGTTCAGATATTTCTGGGTTTTACAAGTTATCAATGGATGAGCGTATAAAATTATTATCTAATTTAGTTAATTTAAATCCAGAGGAAGTAAAAATATTAAAGGATTTAGGCTATTTCACTCCTACTCAGATTGATTCTTTAATTGAAAATGTGATAGGAAGTTATCAATTACCATTTGGTCTTGCTTTTAATTTTAAAATAAATGATAGAGATTATATTATCCCTATGGTTATAGAAGAGCCTTCTGTGGTTGCAGCTGCCTCAAATGCAGCGAAGATGGCCCGAAAACATGGTGGATTTCACTCAGAAGAAGTAAAATCAATTATGATTTCTCAGATTCAATTAACAAAATTAAATGATATTGAAATAGCTAAAAAAGCTCTAAAAAAGAATAAAAAAAGCCTAATAAAGATAGCTAATGAGCAGGATCCTGTATTAAATAAGTTAGGTGGGGGAGCTCAGGACATAGAGATAAGAGAAATTAATACTAATAAGGGGAAGATGATTATTCTTCATTTATTAGTAAATGTTCTAGATGCAATGGGTGCAAATGTAGTAAATACTATGGCTGAATCTATTAGTCCTTATATAGAAGAGATCTGTGGAGGAAAGATTTATCTCCGAATTGTATCCAATTTAGCTACTCATCGCTTGGCTAGAAGTAAAGCCACTTTTGATAAAGAACTGCTAGGTGGAAAAGAAATAGTTGAAGGGATTTTAAATGCATACGAATTCGCTCTAGCAGATCCTTATAGAGCAACTACGCATAATAAAGGTATAATGAATGGTATCGTCGCATTAAGTTTAGCAACTGGGAATGATACACGAGCAGTTGAGGCAGGGGCTCATGCTTATGCTTCTTTAAAAGGAAGATATTCTCCATTAACAAAATTTAAAGTCGATTCAGGAGGAAATTTAGTGGGAGAAATAGAAATACCTTTAGCTCTAGGAATTATTGGTGGTATGACGAAAATCCATCCAATGGCTCGAATAGCTTTAAAAATCTTAAATGTTAAGAGTGCTGAAGAACTTTCACAAATCGCAGCTGCTTTAGGACTTGCCCAGAATGTTGCTGCTTTAAGGGCCTTAGCTTCTGAAGGTATTCAAGAAGGTCATATGGCTCTACATTCTCGAAATATTGCTAAAATTGCTGGCATCCCGGACGATTTAATTGAAAAAGTTGCCAGAATATTAGTAGAAGATAAAAAAATTAGAGTAGATTATGCTAAAGAAATTTTAAAAAAAATAGAAGATGGTGAAAACCTTTAGATTTATAAAATGTGTTTCTATAACTCTTCTAAGGGAAATCACTGATGTTGATAATTTTATTATGATAAAAAAGTTTAAAAGATGAATTTTATGGGATTTAGAGAATATTTAAAAAAAATTGATGAAGAGGGACATCTACGAAAAGTAGATGTTGAAGTTTCGAAGAAATTGGAGATTTCTGGAATTCTAAAAGAGATAGAGCCAACTCCAGTAATGTTCAATAATGTTAAAGAATCTGAATTTCGGGTTGTTGGCAATATGATCTGTACTAAGAATGTAATTGCGTCATACTTTGGTGTTTCTCCTGCTGATCTCATACCAATGCTTTCTAAAGCAATATCCGAATACTCGGAACCAGAGGTTGTATCAAAAGCTCCTTGTCAAGAAGTAATCGAATCAAATGTAGATTTAGATAAATTGCCAATTTTGTTCCATTGTGAAAAAGACGGAGGAAATTACATTAGTTCTGCAGTTGTTATAACAAGAGACCCTGATTATGGACAAAATATGGATTTTCATAGAGCAATGCAGTTTTTTAAAGATAAATTTTCCACTCGTATAGTTAGAGGTCGACATTTTCATACATTTCTAGAAAAAAATGGTGAATTAGAGGTTGCCTTTTGTATTGGTAATACTCCTAACATTCTGATTGCAGGGGCCACCTCTGTAGACATTGGAGTTGATGAATTATATATTGCTAATGCATTAGAACCTATCAATATTGTAAAAGCGAATTCAGTTGATCTTTTAATTCCCGCAGAAGCTGAATTTGTCTTAGAAGGACGTGTTTACTTGGAAGAAAAACATTCTGAAGGTCCTTTTGTTGATCTTACTGAGACATATGACATAGTTAGAGAAGAACCTATTTTTGAAGTGAAGAAAATTACGCATAGAAAGGATGCAATTTGGCAAGCCTTATTACCAGGGGCACTTGAACATAAAATATTAATGGGAATGCCTCGTGAGCCTACCATTTTTAATGAGGTAAATAAGGCAGGTGTTAAGTGCTTAGATGTGAATGTTAATCCTGGTGGATGTTCTTGGTTACATGCAATTATCCAAATTGATAAAAAATCTGAAGATGATGGCAAAAAGGCAATAGAAGGTGCTTTTACGGGCCATACAAGTTGTAAACATGTATTTATTGTAGATAAAGACATAAATATTTATGATCCTCTTTCGGTAGAATGGGCAATGGCAACTCGCTTTCAAGGAGATTTTAGAATGGTCATTAAAGATAAAGAACCTGGAAGTAGTTTAGATCCAAGTGCTGAACCTGGTACAAAAATGACGACAAAAATTGGTTTTGATTTGACTAAACCACTCGTAGCCAAAGGGAAGAGTTTTGATATAGCAGAATTTCCAAAAGTGGATATTAACAAATATTTTTAATGTTTGAAGTTGATGAAAATGAAATTAACTCAAGAAGAGCAAGATATGCTGGATGGCAGGTATGGAAAAGCCACCAAAAAATCTATGGAAATCTTAACTACATTAGGCGAAATATTTGATGCTGAATGCATGGTTGATGTTCATGGCGTTCAGATAGCTGGAGTTTCTTACGATAATCTTGGTGAAGCGGGACTGGATTTTCTAAGCGAAATGTCAGAAGATGGAAGGGTTAGAGTATTAACTACTTTAAATCCCGCTGGAATGGATCGCGAAAATTGGCAAGCATTAGGAATTGATAGAGAGTTTGCTAAAAATCAGAATCGTGCAATAGATGCCTTTGCTAAAATGGGTATAATTACAACGTGTTCTTGTACACCATATTTAATTGGAAATGCACCTCATTATGGACAACATATTGCTTGGGCTGAAAGCAGTGCTGTTTGCTATTCTAACTCAGTTATTGGAGCTCGAACGAATCGTGAGGGGGGACCAAGCGCATTAGCAGCGGCTCTAATTGGAAAAACTCCTAAATACGGTTATCATTTGGATGAAAATCGTCATGCTCAAGTTCTCTTTAAGATAAATGCACCAGTTAAAGGTACTGACGAATTTGGCGTATTGGGAAAAATAATTGGCGATAAATTGGTCAAATTAGGAAAAAAAATACCTTATATCACGGGAATTCCTTCCGCTACTGTTGAAGAACTTAAGTCATTTTGTGCTTCCGTTGCTACTTATGGTGGAACAGCATTATTCCATATGGAAGAAATAACTCCAGAGTACAATAAATACCCTAAACCTAGCAATATTGTGTTTGAAATTAATCAAGATGACTTAGATAAAACTCGTGCTGAACTAACTGATGACGATATTGAAATAGATTTTGTAAGTATTGGTTGTCCTCACGCTTCAATTCACGAAATTGCGAAAATAGCGAATTTATTAAGAGGAAAAACAGTAAAAAAAGAATTTTGGATAACAACTGCTCGACCTACAAAAAAAATTGCAGATGAAGTTGGTTATTCTAAAATTATTGAAGATGCTGGAGCAAAGTTTGCAGCAGATACTTGCTGTGTTGTAGCCCCAATTAAGGAACGCTTCAAGGGAATAATGGTGGATTCTGCAAAGGCATGTTATTATGGACGTGCAAAGAATAAATTTAAAGTAAAAATTGGATCAATTGAAGCATGTGTTGAAGAGGCGATAAAATGAAGTTAGAAGGGAGAAAAATATATAAAGGAACTGCTGAAGCAGAAGCTATTGTAACCAAAGATGCTATTTCGTTTTATGGGGGTGTTGATCCTGATACTGGCAAAGTTGTTGAGGTTGGACATGAACTTGAAGGTGAATCTATAACTGGAAAAGTTCTAGTATTTCCAACTGGTAAAGGTTCAACAGTTGGATCATACACAATGTATAGAATGAAGAAAAATAACATGGCTCCAGCAGCAATTGTTAATAAGCAAATTGATACAATTGTTGCAGTAGGGTGTATAATCAGTGAAATTCCTTGTGTGGATAAAATTGATACTACTAACATAAAAACGGGGCAAAGACTCATTGTTAATGGTTCAGAAGGAACTATCGAAATAATAGATTAGTTTTTTTGGTGTTTATGAAATCTTCTGCAATTGCTCATTCAAATATAGCACTGATAAAATATTGGGGTAATTGGGATAAAGTGTCCCCAAAGTTAAATATACCTTTAAATGATAGTGTAAGCATGACGAAATATGGATTTTCGGAAAGTATTCACTTACAAACTCATACAACAATAGAATTTTCAGAAGATTTTAAGGAAAACGAGGCAATATTAAATAATAATCCCTTAAAAGGAAGAGATATGGAAAGAATTCTAAAAATTATTAATCCATTAAGAAACTTAAAAAAGATTGATTATAAATTCAAAATGATGAGTTTTAATGATTTTCCTACCCAAGCAGGCTTAGCTTCTTCCGCTGCTGGTTTTGCTGCACTTACTATTGCCGCAGCAAAAGCATTAAGTTTGGATTTAACACAAGAGGAATTGTCCACATATGCGAGATTAGGTTCTGGTTCTGCAGCACGTTCAATTCATGGTGGATTTGTATATTGGTATCAGGGCATCTCCCATGAAACCTCTTATGCAGAAAAGATATGCGGTTCATATGATTTCGACATAAATGCTATTATTGCCATAATAGATGAAGGAAAAAAGGATGTTACCTCTGATTTAGGTCACGAATTGGCAAAAACTAGTATTTTTAATCCAATAAGAATTAAAAAATCCCATGAACAAGCTGTTGAAATCAAAGCTGCTATTCTAAATGATGATTTTAAGAAGGTCGGAATGATTGCTGAAAAAAATTGTATGTTTATGCATTCAGTAATGATGACATCCGAACCAGCATTATTTTATTGGAGTCCAATTACTTTAAAAGTAATAAAGAAAGTATTATATTTACGAAAATCTGAAAATTTAGATTGCTTCTTTACCATCGATGCAGGACCAAATGTACACTGTTTATGCCGACCAGAAATCATTGAATATGTTCAAAATATCTTGGAAAATATTGAAGGTATCGAAAAAACCATTCTTGTAAGGCCTGCTAACGATTCTTATACAACTAATGAACATTTATTTTAATACAACTTAAATAAAGTTAAAAATTATTTAACTAAGTCAAAGATTGAGATATTAATAAAAATTTGTATATTTTCAAACTTTATCATATTATACGAGTATAATTGGTGAAAAATTTGGGAACTGGAAAAGGATATGGAAAGACCATACTTTTTGGCGAAATTTATTTCTTATTTCAGAAATAAACGCAAACATTTTGTTGTGTATGGTCTTCCAGCAATTGCATCAGCGTTAGGATCTTCTACGATTGCAGAAGTTAAAGTAGTTGAGGGCAAAGGCTTTATAGTTGATGATAAAAGATTAGCCACACCGGGATATAAAAAGAAAAAATTTAATGAGGCAGTAAAATCAATTACAAATATAATTGAGTATTTGAGAGTAGATATCGAGAAACAAAAACTTGAAATAACAT
Source organism: Promethearchaeota archaeon (assembly GCA_016839585.1). Lineage (GTDB taxonomy): Archaea > Asgardarchaeota > Lokiarchaeia > Sigyniarchaeales > SOKP01 > Loki-b32. Next base: position 7,947 of record JAEOTZ010000015.1, on the reverse strand, counting down.
TTGCTGGGGATCTGATTGCCGCGAGCGGAGTAGGTGCTTCAGCTGCTCAATGTACATCACTTTCTCGAGCTATAAGTGACACATTTAATCTCAAATTAACTGAAAAAGAGATAAATAAAGCAGCATATGAAGGAGAGAAAGCCTATCATGGTACTCCTTCAGGTATTGATAATACAGCCTCTACTTATGGTGGTCTAATTTGGTTTGTTAAAAACTTGAGAGGGGGGGAAAATACGATGAAACTTCTACAATCACCAAAGAAAATGCCTTTAGTAATAATAAATTCAGGAATAACAGCTTCTACAACAGAAGTTGTTGCTGATGTTCGAAGATTAAAAGAAGAAAATCCAAAAAAGTTTGATAAAATATTTAGTAAATATAAAAATTTAGCAGAGAAAGCAAAAAAATCGTTGCTTGACGGAGATATAGTAGCTATTGGCAATTTAATGGATCAAAATCACAAATTACTACAAGAGATCACGGTTTCTGGGGAGTTAAATGATAAATTAGTTAAGATAGCTCTTAAAAACGGGGCAATTGGAGCTAAAATGACTGGAACTGGACGAGGTGGCTTAGTTATTGCTTTAGCTGAAAATGAAGAAATTCAAGAAAAAATAGCAAAGGCTATTGAAAAAGAAGGATTTGATGCCTGGAGAACAATGATCGGATGAGAGGGATAGAAAATTGAAAAATAGTAATGAAATAATTCTCTTAAAATTAGGTGGAAGTATATTAACTGATAAAAATAAACCTTTTTCTATTAGAGAAAATGTTGTAAGAAGCGTAGTTCAGCAAATAATTGATGCTAATAAAAAAATAATATTGATTCATGGAGGAGGATCATTTGGTCATCCACTTGCTAAAAAATATAATATTTCTACAGGAATTGATTCATCTATCTCAAATCAAATTCTTGGACTTTCAGAAACTCACCAATCAATGAATAAATTTAATTCTTATATAATTAATTTATTTTTAGAACATAAATATCCTGCCTTATCTGTTCAAACTTCCAGTATTTTTATCAAAGATTCTCAAATTATCTCAACATATTCTATTGATATTATTGAAACTGCCTTGGATCTTAATATATTACCTATTCTATATGGTGATATTATTCTTGAGAAGCCAGGCTCGTTTTCAATAATTTCTGGAGATAGGATAATTTTTGAATTATGTGAAAATTTAAATAAGTACAGCGTTTCAAAAGTCATATTTACGATGGAAACTGATGGGTTATATATTCAAGATAATAATGAAAAAAGTAAATTGGTTACAGAATGCAATTCCAACGAATTAGAAAGTTTAGAATTAGCAGCTCTGGGACAAAAAATTGATGTTACTGGAGGTATTAGAGGAAAAATAAACACTATAAAAGAAATATGCAAAGATAATATTCCTGTTCAAATTATTAATGGATTAGAAAATCAAAATATATATAAAGCCTTAAAAGGCCAGAAAATTAAATGCACAGAAATTAAACCATCAAAACATGATGAAAATCAAATTATTAGTAATAGAAAGATAGAACATCTCAAAATACCCATCAAATATAATGTTCAACATTTCAAAAATTATTTTAGATATATAGAGTTAATTCATCATTCCTTACCTGAAGTTGATCTTAATGAAATTGACCTATCTGTGAACTTTTTTAATAAATTTGTATCTGCTCCGATTTGTATTGCTGCAATAACAGGAGGACATCCCTTATCAAAAGATTTGAATGAGATCCTCGCAACCTCAGCTGAAAAAGAAAATATAATCATGAGTGTTGGAAGTCAACGTGCTGGACTAATTAATCCTGAGAATCAAGAATCATTTCAAATTGTAAGAAAAGTAGCTCCTAATATCCCTATTATTGGAAATATTGGCATTGGGCAAGTTGGAAGTTCAGATTTTAAACTAGAGGATTTCACAGGATGTATTGATATGATAAATGCTGATGCTATGGCAATTCATTTTAATGCTTTACATGAATTGGTTCAGGATAAAGGAGATATATCTTTTAGACTATTTAAAGAAAATTTTAAAAAAATTCGTGAATCTACTAATGTTCCAATAGTAGCAAAAGAAGTGGGATCAGGATTCAACAAGGAACTTGCTAAATCACTAGATGACCTTGGTTTTGATGGATTTGATGTTGGAGGTGCAGGAGGTACTAGTTTTGCAGCCATTGAATCCTATCGTAATAAAAATGGCAGTAATATATTTAATCGTAAATTATCAGATGTTTTTAGAGAATGGGGTATCCCTACACCTGTTAGTGTGCTAAATGTTAGAAATGTATCTAAAAAACTAATAATTGCTACAGGAGGGTTAAGAACTGGAGTAGATATTGCAAAAAGTATTGTATTGGGTGCTGATATCGGAGGATTTGCATTTAAATTTTTAAAATCTTCATTGATTGATCAACAACAAGGATCCATTTCTAATACTATAAAAGAAATAAAGACTCTCAAAAATGAGTTAAAATCTTGTCTCTGGCTCTTAAACCTAAAAGACATTAATGCTTTAAAGGGGAACAAAAATAAAAGAGTAATTACTGGAAAACTTTCTCAGTGGATAAATCAATAGGTTTATAGAATTATCCTTTTTACTATTTAGTATCAAAAACTTTATTAACTAAATGGCAACCTCTATTGTCCTCTTTTACAAATATACATCGATGTTTGATATCACCTTTTTTATTAGAATATTTCATACATCCCCAACATTGCCCTTTTGCGAAGCTAAATTTTTTTTTCTTGTTTTTTTCTCTAATTTCTTCACAGATTTGGAGTGCAATATCTTCTTGAATTGGTATATACAACTTACTCATTTCCCCATCGTTTTATATCACTTTCTATACCCATCTGATCTAATAACCTTCCAACAGTATATTCAATTAAATCATCCACACTTTTAGGTTTGATGTAATAGGAAGGAACTGGTGGTGCTATTACAACTCCAAGTTTTGCTAATTTAAGCATATTCTCAAGATGAATTGCACTTAGAGGACTTTCCCTCACTACAAGGATAAGTTTTCTTTTTTCTTTTATCATCACATCAGCAGCTCTAGTTATCAGGTTATCTGCGTATCCGTTAGCAATAGCCGCCAATGTTTTCATCGAACATGGAACAATAACCATTGTATCTATCTTATACGAACCACTCGCAGGAGGAGCTGTTAAATCTTCAACATTATAGTTTTTATCAGCTAATTTTCGAATATCGGAGATACTAATATCCGTTTCAATATTGATTATTTCCTCAGCGATTTTTGAAATTATCAGTTCAGTCATCACCTTCTTCTTATTTAGATTTTCTAGTAATTTAATGGCTATTTGGACGCCAGAAGCACCAGTAATTGCAATTAACACTTAACTATATCACTTTTTTTTCTTATATTTTTTGTTTTATTTTTCAAATTCTTATATTTTTCCTATATTAATTTTTTTAATTAATTTGTTTTTCAAAAACTCCTATTTATTACAAAGTTCAATAGATCTTCAAAAAACTCTGATTCGGATTTGTTGATTATCGGAGTTAATTTATTTAATGCGCTTTTAGCTTCATTGAAATAGGAAATCGCCAAATTTTTAGATGAATCAACTACATTTGCTTCAAGAAATAAGTTTTTTACTTCCTGAACATCTTCATCTTCCATTTCTGATTTTTCAATAATATCTTCAAGTATCTTCTTTTTATCATCTCCTAATTTATTAAGGGCTTCTATTAATAAGCATGTCTTCTTTCCTTCCCTAATATCTCCATCTGTTGGTTTTCCAGTGACTTTTTCATCTCCAAAAGTTCCTAATATATCATCAATTATTTGGAAGATAATTCCTAGATTAATACCATAGGTAGAAAGATATGAAAGGTATTCATCATCTATTCTTGCGTAATTAGCGCCTATCAATATTGATTTTTCAATTAACGCTCCCGTCTTAAGTGAAATCATATTTATATAATCTGAGATTGTAAGATTTTTCTTGTTTACCATATCTGTTTCAATCAACACTCCATTAGCTACTTCTATAAATGCTTGCTCATAATATTGGATCGCTTTTAAGTTTATATCTCGCTCAAATTCGTTGAATAAATAAGCTTCCAGCCCCAAGAAAAAGGCAGAATCACCCCCAATTATCCCAATAGAATTACCAAAATCTAGCGCATTCATCTTTTTTAAATTGTATTTTTGATGATATTTTCGAAATCTGAAATGAAAAGCTGGTTTTCCTCTTCGAAAATCATCTTTATCAATAATATCATCATGAATTAACGATGCATTATGAAGAAATTCTGTTCCAACACTTGGAAATATAATCTTATTATCAACATTAGTTGTAAAAGCGTTAAACGTAGCTATGCATAATAAAGGACGAATTCTTTTACCTCCTGATAAAAAGTAGTCCTTCAATTCAGAATAATAATCTTTTAGAAAAGAATTTTCCATACTATTTAATTTCTTATCATAAATTAACTTAATTGCATCGTTAATCTTAGGGATATAATTCTTAGCATATTCAGTAAATTTCATTAAAAAGCACTTCACTTAATTGTATAATATTTAAATTTTTTTTAAAATAAAAGTAAATTCAGATGTTCAATATTCTTAACTATTAGAAAATAATTCTCATATAATTATCAATATATTTTGTAATCACTCTAAGGAATTAAACTCAAACTTAATTGTAGCAATAACATGTGGTTCCATTGTAATTGTAAGTTCATTTTGGTAAAATCTATCAATTTTTGCCTTGATCTCGTTTTTTGGTTTTTCTTCTAAGAAATTTACAATTTCAGCATTCTTTATCGAAATGTCCTTAAAAAAATTCAATCTCGCCTTTTGTAAGGAAGGAGAGATATTATAAACTCGAAGAATTAAATAATCTCCTTTTTCTGATTTTTTTAAAGCGCTTAGAATGATATTATCATTATCTATTTCAAGAAAGCTTAATTCACTCGATAAGTAAGGGGCTATGTTTTTATCTGGAAATTTTTTTGAATCAGATAATAAACCCATTCGCGATAACATTAGTAAATCTGTTCTCTTTAAAGTTGATGTTAACATTAACGGAAATATAGGTTTTAAAGGACAATTAAATTCCTTTCCCTTAATATGGACTTTTGAATCAAGCCAATATTTCTGGTAATCTTCTATAACTAATGATAGTTCAAAAGTATAGTTCCCAATACATTGGGCATCAGGAGTTTTAAGACTTGGACCAGCATCATTTCTTCTTGAATCTAAATTAGGTCTTGAAAGCCAACCAATACTACGTAAAAGAGTTAAGGCTATCGTAATTGCACCATCATGGTTCTTTATTGCTTCATATTCTGGTAATCCTCGATTTAGAATAGCAAAACATTTTGATTCATCATTTAATGCTATAAAATCCTTTTGATGGTTTGTTCTTGAAGGTTTTTGTGCCCAATGCTTACCATTTGGTAAAATAACATCTCTAGGGACAATAAAAAAATGACCATCACACAATACTGTATCTGATATAATGTTTGAGGGGAACAGTACTCTAATCCGGTGATCTTTACTCTTATTTTCCAAATCTATTTTAAAATCTATGCGATTAATCCCTTTATATAATGAAATATACAGATTAATGACATTTTCAATAAGATTATTTTCTCTTTGCGAACGATCTGGTGATAATGACACTGGTAATTTCAGGATCATTTTGATTTTTATTGATTTTTGAGAAGAACCATTTAGGAAAGGCATAAATTCTACAATTTCAGCATTCTTGGTTGTATATTTTTTATCTACTTGTTTACGTGTCGGTCCTGAGTAGTCATATTCATCTCCCCAGTCAGCTACATCCTCAAATTTACATACATTTTCAAACTGTATCATTCTATTTTTATCAAGGATATTGATTTGTCCAGTATTTTTTACCTCAACCTTATAAAATTCATTCTCAATTGAATTTTCACCCAGAATAAAATCAGTTTCATTAATACTAATTTTTTTAGCTGCTTCTTCGAGAATTACATAATACACTTTATAACCACATGCAGGAACATCCGCTAAAAATGAGAATTGATAATTTATATCATTTTCTCTAGAAAATCTAGGTTCTCCTGGCAGAAAATAACCTTGATATTCAATTTCATTGTGATCTGAATCTATTAACTTAAAATCTTTTGGAAACTTTTTTTGTAGATTGCTTACTTTTGAAATTCCATTGAAAATTACAATATCTTTACGTTTCCATGGTAAGGGATTAAAGATTATTAAAACAATTCTATTATTTTCTTGAGGTTTAAAATTAATTAAATTAGAAAGACGCATAAATGAGAGATTAAATACTTCAATTCCTATTTGCTCAGCCCAATCAAATCTTGTTTCCATTTCATTGTGAACTTGATCAATACTACATCCACAGATCGAATCATGAGGATGATTTTTAATTAACCATTTTAACCCGCTGCGAATATAGGAGTCTGGGTAAGCAAATTTTTGATATTTATCAAGAACCATTGTGATGGCTGAAATTGGCTCAGCATATTTTTCAAATAAATATTCTATTTTTGTATTTCTTTGTTTTATCCACATTCTAGCAGACAATACTCCAGATAGAATAGGTGAGTATTTACTACCTCTGAGTTCACCTTGAAAGGATCTTAATTTTGGCTTTACAGAAAGAACTTTATCAATGTAATACTCAAAGTCATTTTGCTCTAACAATACATCAGGATTTAACTCATTCCATTGTTTAACTATTTCAGGAATTTCTGGGTATGCCTCTCGATGATCTGAACCATTATTAAGTAATACGATTGGTGTTGCAGTGTACTTTTCTATATCCATAACTACATTATTTATCTTTTCCAGAGCCTTTTTATACTTTCCACCTTCTAATAAAGTATTTAAATAAACCAAAGAGCTATATCCCCTAATTAAATGAATTGCTAAAACTGAAGCTGCCTTTTCTGGAGATTCCCAAATAAATTCCATATTTAGATCATTCTCTTCAAATTCATTACCAAAACCTCTTTCAAATATAATCGAGGGAATATCAAAACTATTTATAATTTGGGGTAATTGTGCGATATGCCCAAATGGATCAGGAATATAGGCTGCCTTCATAACTCTCCCAAATTTTTCGGCAATATGATGACCGATTATTAAATTCCGTATCAATGATTCACCACTAATTAAAAATTCATCAGGCAATACATACATGGGACCTATAGAGAGTCTTTTCTCCCTTATATACTTTTTGAGTTCCTCTTTCCTTTCAGGCCTTACTTCTAAATAGTCTTCTATAGGAATTGTTTGCCCATCCAATGTGAAATTAGTATAGTGTGGATCAGTTCTTAATATGTTTATTAATTTATCCATCATTATTACAAGTTTAGCGCGAAATTCTTGAAAAGTTAGGTACCATTCGCGATCCCAATGGGTTTCAGGTACAATTATAATATTAGATGCTTTCATAAAAGCTAAACCTCAAGTAGAATTAAATTAAATTAATCTATATTTCTATTATATTTAACAAACACTCTATTAATAATTACTTTTTACACTTCTTATTGATCATTTTGTCTAAAACTTAATTGTTTTGTATTTATATAAAAAAAGTGGGTTATACTCGTAAATCAGAAAATTTTTCATTTCAGTATAAAATAAGATTATGTAATAATATATAGTAATAGTTAACCTAAAATTGCATATACATGTCAAGAAAAATTGATAAAGATATCGAGCAGTATTATGCAGACAGAGCATATGAATATGATAAGACGTATTTGAGACCTGAACGCCAAAAAGATATTAAAAAGCTTCATAAATTGCTAAAGAACCTATTAAGCGGTCATATAGTACTTGAGGTTGCATGTGGAACTGGTTATTGGACTAAGACAATTGCATCTGTTTCAAAATTTATCACTGCTGTTGATATAAATAATAAAGTTCTTCAAATTGCGAAAAACCGCGAGATTCCT
>JAEOTZ010000014.1 GCA_016839585.1 Promethearchaeota archaeon | reverse complement strand
TGGGTAACTGTAAACACTATGCCAGTAAGAAAATATGGTATAAATTCATCTATAGTGCCAAAAAACGATAATACATCAACCATCGAAGCAAAAATTTGAAAATTAATTGTAATTAATGCACCCATAACTCCAAAAATTATCATTACAGGAGTTATATACAAATCTTCATCTGGTTTAAAAAAATCCTTCTTTTTTAAGTAATCTCTGGTTAAAGCTCCTAAAAATCCCGTCAGAGAATAATGAAACAATTGGAACGTTAACAGTGGCAAAGGAGAAGCACCTAAAGGATTAAAAAAGCAAAAAATTAATGAACTAAAACATCCGACAATACTCCCATCTCTCTTTCCTAAAATAAACCCTGACAAGAATATAGTTAAGGTAAATAATTCAATATTGGGAATATATGCAAGCATATATCCTAAAACTATAGCTAACGCAGAAAATGTACTTACTAATACAATCCGAAAAGTTTTTCTCTCAAGCCAAGCTGAATGATTTGCCTTTTCTTGATCACGGCCCTGTACTTCAGATTCTAATTCCAATTAAATCTTTACTTCTTCTTTTTTAGTTAAGATTATTAATAAATAAAATAATTTAAAGATATAGGTCAAGTTGTCCAATGAGTAGAAGCTTTCTATTTCTAACAGAATAGGAGTAGAAACAATGGGTTTTAAAAGCTTCTGTTCTTCACTTTTATAGCAACCCTTAACTTTTTTACAAAAATTTGCTTTTTTTTCTTTTAAAGAAAGTGGAGCGAGCCCTAATATTTAATAAGATTAATATATACTGACTAATTAAAATACTGAACTATCTAAAATTAGTGTTTTTTTAATGGAAAATATAATTCAAATTAATGTAGAAATTGAATGTGATATTTACAATGCTTTTAAAATGTTTACAGTTAATAACCTATTGGAAGCTTGGTTAACTGAAAAGGCAGAAGTAGAACCTAAGATTGGAGGTAAATATGAACTTTTTTGGGAACCAGAAGATAGAGAAAATAATAGTACAATTGGATGTAAAATTACTGGAATTGAAGAAAACAGATTTATTTCTTTTGATTGGAAGGGACCAGTTCAGTTCAAATCATTTATGAATGTTGCTGATCCTCTTACACATGTAATTGTATTTTTTTCATCTGACCCCAATGAAAAAAATAAAACAACTATTCACCTCTTCCATACAGGTTGGAGAAAAGATGAAAATTGGCAAGAAGCACGTAATTTTTTTGAAAATGCCTGGTCAAAAGCATTACAAGAATTAAAGGAAAAAGTTAAGAATAAGTTATTAACTTAAAATTAAAATTGGAAAATCAACTCTATACCTGTGAATAGCCTTTTAGATATATAGACATTCTAAATTTCTAAAATTCAGATTTTACAAAAAGTTTTAAATTGATATATGATTTAAAAAATTAAAAAAATATAGGATATATTATCCTATTCAAATGATCATTTATATAAACAAACATTTGAACAAGAAATCTATAAATATATATACAAAAAAATGGAATAAAATGAATACAAAGAAATTATTGGTTGGTTTCATTGTTTCTATATTTATATTACAGACCTTATTATTATTTTCAACTCCTTTTACTAAAGCAAATACAACTATTCCAGATAAATTCAATAAAAAGCTAGATTTAAATGAAGTTTATATTTATAATGTTACTTCTTTCAATACAAGTAAACCCCTTGAATGGGCTTCATTAGATTGGCTTGCTCCACCTAAAGGTTTTGCTAACACTACACCTGGAGGTCAAATTAGAATTAACTTTACTGGATTTTATGATAAAGATCCTAATGATTTTTTTAATATTTTTGAAAGCCCTATACCATATATGGATGTAGAATTCGTAGAAAATAGATTTGGTAATCTGGTAACTAATGCGACTTTTTACAATGTTTCAAATGGAGAAGCAGATATGAATTTACTTCTTGGTTATAATCAATTTAAATCCGGATTTTTAATCCCTATTAATAATTTTGATTGGTTAAAACAACAAGCATATGCCCAAGATCAGCCACCTTTCATGAATGCCACTGTTATTGTTAAAGAGACTCCGAAAAATATCACTTTTGATTTTAGCCAAAAAACAGGATTACAGCAGAAGACAAAATCAATATATGATAAAAAAACGGGATTATTAATCTACACAAATACTAGCTTTGGAAATTATACTCTTGAAATGGCATTAATAAATCTACCAATATTTACATCAGAAAAACTATTTATTCCCTCATTTCAGTTATATGTACTTTTTGGTGCCATTACTGTTATATCTGTAATATATATAGCTAAATTGAGAAAAAAGTGATATAAAAAAATAAGTGAGAATATTTGTTAATTATATATTTTTTTATTTTATTTCTAAAATTAGAAAATGAGAAAAAACATTAAATATATTATAATTAGTGTAATTGCAGTTTCAAGTTTTACAGTATTATTATTATTTAATTTTGTCATTATCCCTAAATTACAATCCAATATAATTCAGGGTATAGATAATAATAGAGAAAAACAGTTTGAAGTCAAGAACATAACTCTATTCATTGACTATTCTGGTGTCAAGGAGAATGAAATATTTGAAAACATTAATTTAACCAATTATAAGACAACAGCCTATCATGCTTTACTTAATTGTTGTGATCTTGTTGTTATAGATTATGGATGGGGAATATATGTTAAAGAGATAAATGGTGTAGGTGTTGGTTGGATATATTCAGTTAATGAAGATCCCCCACCAAATATTCCTTCAAATTATTTTTACTTAATGGATAATGATACTGTTGAATGGACACACGTATAATTTTTAATACTTATTCTTTATTAATGAGATTAATATACCATATCTTTAGTTTCAATTTTCTTTAAAACAGGTTCCATTTCTCTAAAGGCTTTTCTAATTTTATGAAAATAATATCCTAGTTTATAACCTTTTTTACAATTTGTAAAAAGCATAAAATTATTGTCAGCTGCACCAACTAAAATAATTGTATATCCTTTAGTCCCACTAATGACAATATCTCTCAGTTCACCCTGTTCTAAACCTTGACTGATTTTTTCACCAAGGGAAATTAAAGTTGCTGGGCTTGCACTATAGATATCCCATACTACATCAGTAGTTTCAGAACTTGCGATTCTTAATCCCGTTTTTGAAACAACTGCAGTCCCTTCTAAATCTGTCGATGCTTCCAGCTTTTCTAAATTCCGCATTAACTCATCTAGAATTTCTTGGCTTATATCAATTTCAGAGGCATCAGCTTTTTCCATTCTAACCACCTTTGTTAATAATATTATAATTTCTGAAAATTTAAATGTTTTTTAGTTGAAAACTTCTCAACTCTTTTAGTAGAACTGGATCTCCTTTCTTAATGGGCAAATTTTTATTTTCAATTCCCACGATTACAGCACCTTTGGTACCAAAAGTATTTAAAATTTGTGTAAAAGGGGATTCTAATTTTCTACCAACAATCTTTTTCGCACCAATTCCACTTTGTGCTAATCCAGTACATATAATTCCTTGAGGATGTTCTGGATTCTTAATATACCCTTTCTTAATTTTATATTTATAAAATACAGGAGGAACTGTATGTATTTTTATTATTTCAGCCGATCCCATTATCCTAAGAGTAGTTGGGGGTAAATCTAATCGACTTAAAAGCATTATAGTTCTTTCTTTTGGTATTAAAATCCTTTCTTTTAGTATTATTATTGCTTTAAAATCTGCTTCATTATTTGAAATAGCAATTTGAATTCTTTTTCCTTCTCTCTCATAAAAGGGATAAATATTTCCAACAACAGTTACCATTCCAATTGTGATGTGGATTTGAGTACCAAATCCAGTTTTAGGTTTGAATAATTCATTATTATTTACAGTTACTTCAATAGTATCACAAAAATCGAATAATTCTGGATTATTAGTAGCATAACAACCCCTAAATACTTTTCTAACATCTAATCCTTTTATATTAATCCCGATACGATCACCAGCTTTTGCAGAATTAACGTTTTGATGAAAAATCTGAATACTTTTAACCCTTCCTGAAGATTTTATTGGCAAAATTTCTAGATTATCATTCAATTTTATTATCCCTCTCATAATTGTACCTGTTAAAATTGCTCCCATTCCTTTGATTGGAAAATGATGATCAATTGGAATAACAATACTGCCATCAATGGTTCTCTTGATTTCTAATGAGCTAATCATTTCTAAGATTCCCAATTTTAAATCTTCAAATCCACTCTTACTTCTTGCAGAAACGGCATAAATGGGGATATCTGAACCAAATGATGTAGAATTGAAAAATCTCCTTGTTTTTTCAATTTCATCTTTAACATTTCCAGTAAAAAGATCTATTTTATTAAGAACAACAAGAATTTTTTCAATTTTGAGTGATTGAATTATAACTAAATGCTCACCAGTTTGGACTTGAGGACCTTTATTTATATCAATAATCACTAGAGCGTAATCGATAATTTCCACTGATGAGGCACTAATCTTTATTAAATCAGCATGACCAGGACTGTCTACTAATGTGATTAAATATTTATCAAGGACAAAACTAGTGAATCCTAAATCAATTGTAATTCCTCTTTCTTTACTTTGTGGATGAGCATCGATACCAGCGGTTGAAATTATCTCACTTAATACCTCGGCTATTGCAGTTTTGCCACAGTCAATATGACCAAATAATCCGATATGGACAGGGATTTTCTTTTCAATCTCCATTTCTAATTACAAAAAAAGATAAGCAAAATAAATAAATTCCCATTATATAAAACGATAAAATAATAATAATTTAATGTAAAAAAATTAAGGAACAAATTATTTTAAATTCAAATTTCAAAAATCGGTCTCAATTAATTTTATTTATTATTTTAGTTTAGAATATCATATAAAAAAATATAATATAAAAATTGAATAAAATGCCAAAATTTTGTCCATACTGTGGAAACCCAGTAAAACAATCAGATAAATTTTGTATCATATGCGGAAAACCTATGCTTACTGGCATCCCAAAGTCAGAAAAAGCTCCTGAAATAAAAGATACTAAAAAAGAGAAAGAAACTAAGGAGAAACTAGATGAATTAATATCGGATGAAAAAATAGAAAAAGCGGAACGATTAGAAGAGAAAAGCGTAGAAAAAGAGAAGAAAAAGTGGAAAAAAGGAAAAGAAAAGAAAGAAGTAAAACCTCTACCTGAAGAAGTAAAAGAGCAAATAGTTTTTTACATTGAATATAATGACATCCAATTAAATAAGAAAGTATTAACTGAAAAATTAGATGAAATTCTAATATCTACAAAAGATTCTAGGTATGAATGGGATAACAACTTTAAAAAAGAAGTGAATATAAAATTAGAAGCTGTTAAAGCACTTATTGAGGAACTTAAACAAAATGAAAAAGTTATTAAGCAAAAAATGGAAGAACCATTCATAGTTCAGAAGCTCAATAGTAATATTGAATCTAAAATTTTTCAGCTTGAGAATTTAACAAGAGAACACAAGTTACATAAAATAGATCGAGAAACTTTTGAAAAACTAAGAGAAAAATATAAGCAAGAAAAAATAGATTTAGAAATTGAGAAAGAAGACTTAGTTGTTGGAATGAAATTATGGATTCAAGAATTGAAATTGGAAAAAGCAGAATTAGCAAGTGAGCGAAAACTTAATAAAGGTAGATTCTCTGCTAAGGAGATATCTGAAGAAGAATACAAAGAGAATGATAAAAATTTTGACTTAAAATTAAAAAAAATAACAGCAAAGGTTGATACATTAGAAGAACTAACAAAATAAATTATAAAGCAAATTTTTATAATTAAGAATAATTTCAAAATTTGATAAAAATGAGGAATAAATTAATTGCAATTATATTACTCTTATTAGGATTGTCACTATTTACACTAGGAATTATGGAAGGCCAATTTGCCGTAATAAGTCAACTCTATGAGCTGATGGCAGTGATTCCCTAATACTCCCTTATTCCTTTTTTGGCAGCATTTTCTAAAAAACCCTTTTTCCGATATATCTTCTCCTGAGATTTTCTAAACTTGTTTGATTGATTATAATGAGCTTTACACAAATAAATTTTATGAAATCGATTTTCTTCAAATTTAAGATGGGCTTTTTCCAGATACTTTTTCCAAGTATTTTCTGAAAGTGAACGAATAGCGTTCTCACTACATCCTTTTACTGAACATGTTTTCACTTTACCTACTCTAGTTAAATCATTCTTATCTCTCAGTTCTTTCGGAAGTTTCACAGTTATACACTTTCTAAAAACTTTTTTAGGATAAAAGATTATATTTCTTAAATATTTGATATTTTAAAATTTTTGCTAATTCTAATATGGATGATTTAGATTTAACATTTGATGAAAACTTAATAAAAAATAGACTATTTCCATGTGATTCACCTTTAAGAATCTCTTTAAGTGATGAGTTTTTTACAAGTTCAGCAGTTCTATTCTCTATTATACCTTATAAAAATAAACCTTACGATCTAATTCTAATTCATCGTACAGATAAGGGGACAAGACATAGAGGAGAAATGTCATTTCCAGGTGGAAAATACGAATCTCAATTTGACAAATCTTTAGAAGATACTGCTTTAAGAGAAGCAGAAGAGGAAATTGGTGTTCCAAGAGAAAAAATTGAAATTATTGGTTGTCTAGATGACTTTCCTACAATGACCAAATATATCATTACTCCATTTATCGGAATTATTAATAAGAACCAAAAATTAATAAAAGATCCAAGAGAAGTTCAGGAAATTGTTAAGATCCCTATTGATTTTTTTAAAAACAAAACAAACTTTCGAGAACAAGCCGTCGATATCAATGGCAATAAGTTCCCAGTTTTTTATTTTAATTATGTAGATAAAGAAAATGGAAAGAAATATACCGTATGGGGAGCAACCGCATATATGATTTCTAATTTCATTGAAAGAGTATATGAATTTGATTTATCAGAACTCGGATTAAAGCGGTTTAAAATTGACAAAACGAAATATGTCAAAGAATATATCAAACATAGAAATCAAATTACTAAAGAATTTTAAGATTTTGAATAAATTGGTGTGAAATATTGATTCTTATTTTTGATGAAAATTTAATCAAAAGTAAATTAAAAGATTTCAATTCTTCAGATAGATTTTCCATGCACCATGAACATTTTATAAATTCCGCTATAATATTCTTAATAATTCCTTATCAAGATAAACCTTTTGACTTGGTAATGATTAGGCGTACTAAGAGAGAAGGGGATAAGCATTCTGGAGAAATGTCTTTTCCTGGTGGAAAATTTGACTCAAAATTAGATAAAACATTTTTGGATACCGCATTACGAGAATTAGAGGAGGAGCTGGGAATTCCAAAATCGAATGCAAAATTATTAGGTTGTATTGATGATCATTTAACACCAAAAGGTTTTATAATTACTGCATTTGTTGCTTATATTAATGAAAATCAGACAATGATAAAGCAAGATGAAGAAGTAAAGGAAATAGTAAAAATTCCGATATCTTTTTTCGCTGAAAAAAAAAATTATAGAGAAAGAACATACCTGCTTAAAGGAGATCTTATCGGTGTTGGAAAATTTAATTATAGAGCACCTAATGGAAAAAAATATGTTGTCTTCGGTGCAACTTCACATATTATAGTTAATTTCATAGATAATATTTACAATATCGGACTGATGACCCCTGGCTGTAGACGTATAAATTGTAAAGATATTAAAGATCGAATAATCAAATAAATAAAACAAAATCATAAAATTCATTTAAATTAATTGATAAATTAAATTAAAAAATAAAATATTGTGGCCCCTAGCGGTCGAATTGGTGGTCATTCCGATCCTCGACGATAAGTGGTCTTTGACGCTGGGCTTCAAACCCAGTTATCCTGCGGAGGGATAGGGGTTCGATATAAAAAGAGATTTACTCTTTTTAAGAATATCCCCCTGGGGGCCGCCATTTTTAAAATTTTTGATGTGAATTTTATGGTAAATTTTCACGAGATTATTAAATATTTTAAAAGTTCATCTATTCCTCAAAATATGCTGAATCGAGGACAGGTTGTATTAAATAATTTCTTAAAACCAATAAAGAACTTATTTGAACAGAAAAGTGTTCCAAAAGAACCGTGGAGGGATGAACAAATAGAATTCTTACTTGAAACACTTTCAAACATGGATACAGACAAGGATGATAACGCTGCTAGGGTAGGTGAAAGAGAGGCTAGAATTGCGTCAAAACTTCATTTGAAAACTTCGGCTGGATTTTGTCATGGTGTAGGTAGAAGTGGATTTTTAACAGCTCCACAACCTAAAGCACCTGGAGGATCAATAATGTATGAAATTACCAATTATTTAGCGCGAAATTTATTGAAAAATATTGGATTGCCAAATATAAAAGAAGCAATTGTAGTGCCTTTATGTACTGGAATGTCTTTATCTTTATGTTTAGGAGCATTAAGACCAGATTGGGATGATTCTAAACTACTTCATAAGAGAAAGGTGTTGCTGCCACAAATTGATCATAAATCATTATTAAAATCAATTGAATTAATGGGTTTTTGGGCAAAAATCGTTAAAGGAAAAATTTTTAGAGATGCTGTGAGAATACCTGTTGAAGATATTAAATCTAATCTAGATAATGATTGCTTTGCTATTGTTTCAACTACCAGTTTTTTTCCTCCTAGAGAATCTGATGATATCAAAGAAATTAGTAAATTTGCGCAAGAAAATAACCTAGTACATATTATTATAAATGCATATGGGGCTCAAAGTCCTGAATGGATGAAACTAATTAGAGCTGCTATAGATGCTGGTAGAGTAGATGCGATAATTCAATCAACTGACAAAAACTTTCTAACACCAGTTGGAGGTGCAATAATAGCATCACCTAGCAAAGAAATTATAATTAAAATTAGTCAAGCTTATGCTGGACGTGCATCAGCCACTCCAGTTGTTAACTTTTTAATTTCAATTCTTTCATTAGGAATCAATGGATATCAAGAATTAATTGAAGAACAACAGCAGAATCGTAAAATATTAGAAAAAAAACTAAAAGTAGTAGCAGAAAAAATTAATGAAAGAATTCTTGATATTTATAATCCAATAGCAGTAGCATTATCTTTAAAAAACTTAGAAGAAGAACAACTATATAACCTTGGAGGTGCTTTATACAATTTGCGGGTAACTGGTCCAAGAGTCTACAATACAAAAGAAACAGCGTTTGGAACATGTTGTGAAAATTATACAACTCCTTATATTGTTATGAATGCTGCCATTGGTGCAACTACGAGAGATATCGAATTAGCTGTTGAGAGATTTGTAAAAGCTTACAATCAAATAAAACAATAATTGTTTACACTCAGAAATCTAAATTTCTATTCAAATAGAAATATTCATATGGGGGAAAAGTTAAAAATAAGAAGTTCTATATTTTAATCAACACTATAAGAATAAATTCATAATTGAGTGTTTATTTTAATTATGGAAAATCGACTTCTTATTCAATTTAATGACGTTATTTCTTCTCAATGGCTTTTCAAACATGCTGAAATACCCTACAAACCATTAAGTTCCCGAGAGTTATTCGAATTAGCATATCATACCTGTAATTCCGTTGCTATGAGAAATATTTATATAAAATTATCATCAAGTGAAACTTCAGGTGGTTCTAAAGCAATTTTATATTCAAATAGTAAAAAATTTACATCTATCGAAGCTTTAGATGATAATTTAAGAATCGCTAAATATTTTAGCACAGGAAGCACTGGTGAAAAAGTTATTACAGAAGTTCAGCCAGCTCTTTTAAGAAGAAAAGATATTTTTAAAACTAAAGATAAGGATATTCAAGCACAAATACTTAAAGCCATTTTAGTAGAACGAAAAATAGATGAGTGTGTTAATCTTGTAATGTTAAAGGATATCAATCGAAAGGTTTATTTTGCCATCGGTGATGCAAGAGAAAGTGCTGCTATTATCCCTTTATTTATGGAAGCTGAAGGTTCAAATTTGGTCCAATTAGCTTTAAATAAATGGATGGAGTTAACTCAAAGATTAGAACAAGAGCATACATTTCCTGAAAATCATATGCCTGGAATATTAAAGAATTTAACACAAATTAAGAAATGGCTTCTTAATTTAATATCTTCTCATTTAGATAAATGAAATTGATCTTAACTAAGAACTTTTTTTATATTATCTAGTGATATATCTAACTGCTTCTTAGATATATATGAAAAAGCGTGAAATTGATGTTTCACGAAGTATAATGATTAAATTAACAAATATCAAACAATAAAAAAATATGACCCATCGGGGATTTGAACCCCGGATTTCCCTGCTTTTCGGAAATCTGTAAATTGAAAAATTAGGTATTTGTAAATTGAAAAATCTTGAGCAGTTAGATATAATAGGAAATCCTAAAGTAAAATTCCCTAACACAATTTCAAAAAATAATAAGCCCAAATTAATTAATATACTATAGTTCTATGAATAAGTTAAGTTTTTATTTTTTAATACATTATAATTTTCGAGTATATACGGACTCGTTGCTTAGTTTGGTTAAAGCGCAGGTCTTATAAATGACCGACGGACAAACAAGAAATTCTAAGAAATGTCCGTTCAAGTAAAAGCCTGAATTTTTTCTACTTTTTGTAGAAGACACAGGAAATCGGGGGTTCAAATCCCCCCGAGTCCATGAATTCTTCTTGACTTTCTTTTTTTAATGCATTTAATATTAATAATTGAACTAATAAAAACATAAAAATTTTTTTATTGTAGTAATCTGTTATATTAATAATTGAAGTAATAATAAGAAAAAAATTAAATCATTTAAAAAGACTAAAAAAGTGAAATATCTTGGCGGAAATGTTAACTGATCTTCTACAAAATATATATGGTAGAATAGCCCAATTGGGTAAAGCAATACAAGAATTAAAGAATTCCTTAGATGCACTCAATAAAAACATTGAACAAAAAATAACTAATTTATCAGGAAAATTACATGAATTTTCAACAGAGATTAATATAACTCAAACTAAACATATCGATGCTGTAAAAGAAATTGGAGCAGTGACAACAAAAGAATTAGTAAAGATTCAAGAAGGATTAGGGTTGGATGCCATTACTAATCTAATTAATAAACTTGAAGATATCGTTAAAATTTCTGAAAGTGTTCTAAACCAAGACACAGTTAATTTACTTTTATCAGAGGCAATTGATTCTGCAAAAATTCTAAAGAAATCAGTTGAATAAGAAGTCTAAAAAGTAATAAAATATTAAAATTAATGAAAAAAAGAAAAGGGAGTAAAAAATGGCAGAAGCTCTCCTAGAGCATATGATTCAAAAAATTAATGAAATTACTCAATCTTTAGATGGAACTATAGCACAAATAGGGCAAATGAGAGCATCAATTGATCAAATGAGCCAAAACTTCTCTGAACAGAACGTTGCATTAACAGAAAATATTAGATTAATTGTTGAAGTATTAAAACAATTCAGAGTACAGTCCAGTAAGAGTATTCAAGAGCTTGCTGAAGATTTTAATAAAAAAGTTAAGGATTTATGGGATAAAAAATCCATTGAGGCAATTACAGATGAAGAAAAGAAAGCAATTGAAACTCTAAAGCAGGTATCAAAGGCAGTATCGGATAATCTTTATTATACTCAGCTGTTAGCAATAATTCAGTCTATAAGAGAAGAGACCAATAGATTAATTGGCGCTAAACCAATTTAAATTTATTTTTCATTATTAAATTTGATATTAAGATTAATATAAGTAAAATTAAAGGTGTAATTCTCTCTATGCCAATAGGCTGTTTTGCAATATTATTACCAACAGATTCAGATTATAAAATTTTAGGATATTATTTTAAAGAGCATAAATCAGATTTCGAAGTCACTAGCGATTTATTCCTTAGATTAAACCTTGATCATTCAAAAAATGAGTTTAATCTATTAAAATTAAAGGAATTTCATAGGATTTTTTCTTATTTTTATAAATTTAAGGGTAAATTATCTAGAAATGCTATTGGAATTATCATAGGCTTATTATTAAATGAAGATGATAAACCAGAGAAGTTCCGTTCCGCTCTTAAAGAAGCTGCTGAAGCTTTTGAAATGCCAAGCCTTAACATCTTAAAGAATTCAAAAGATGAATTTGAGATTATATTAAAGGATATATATCTTGAACATTTAGAACCCTTAATTGATATTTTACAACCAGATGCATTAAGAGCAAGTATTAAGAATATCACAAAATTTATGATAAGTGGTGGAAAGAAAGAAAGGACTATCGCTCAAGAATTACTACAAAAAATTGAAGATGGAGAACATACAAAAATTTCTGATTATTATAATACAGCTGAAACATCATTAAAATCCTCGGACTATGAAAAAGCAGCAAAATTTTACAATAAAGCAGCGGAACTCGCTGAAAAACTCTATTTAATGGACATTTCTACTTCTTTAAAAGAGAAAGGATCTTTTTCTCAACAAGTTCCTGAATTTTCAAAAGAGAGGGAAAGAGTTGTACAAGAAGCGCGCAATGCTCTTAGAAATGAGGAATTTCATTCAGCTTATATGCATTATAGAAAAGCAAGCGAATTATCTAAAAAGTTAGTTGAATTTGATAAAGAAGAGGAATATAGGTTGAAATCCAAAGCATTAGAAGATTTTTATAATGTAGATCAAAAATATCGTAAAAAGTAATAGTCTTTTCAAATTCTTACTTTTTAAAACATTTATCAAATTTTAAGTATTATTAAAATGGCAGAGCCTAATTGTAATATAATCGGTTTATTAACAGATTTCGGGTCTAAAAGTTCTCATTATATATCAAGTATGAAAGGAGTTATTTTAAAAATCAATCCGATCGCCAAAATTATTGATATCTCGCATAATATATCTTCATTTTCTATAATTGAAGCTTCTTATATAATTAAAACCACGTATAAACATTTCCCTCCATATACAGTATTCATAATTGTTGTTGACCCAGGGGTTGGGAGTTATAGGGAAATATTAGCTCTAAAGACTGAATCAAATTATTTTTTTGTGGGTCCTAACAATGGGATTTTTTCAGTTTTACTTGAAAATGATAAAATCTCTGAATGTGTTAAACTTCAAAATGAGAATTTTTTCCTTCATCCCCTATCGAATACATTTCATGGTAGGGATATTATGGCTCCCGTTGGAGCATATATTTCAAATGGAATAACACTTAAAAATTTTGGACCAAAATTTAGTTTAAACAATCTAGTAGGAATTCCAATTAAGTATAAAGTTATATTGAAAAAGAAAGAGATCTTATGTACTATTCAATATATAGATTCTTTTGGGAATATAACTACTAATATTAAAATAGATGATAATAATAATATTAAGGGAACTTCATTTTTATTAAATATTGATGATATAATTACAGTACAGATTAAAATTCAGTTCTTTAAAGGTAAATACACATCCCATTTCTCAGGTGTACCAATAAAATCGTTATTATTTCTAAGAGGATCAAGTGGATATCTTGAAATTTCTATTAATCGAGGAAATGCTGCAAAAAAGTTAGGAGTTAAAGTAGGAGATGTTATAAAAGTTAATTTATGAAGGAAAAGTCTATGGAAAAAGAATTTTTAGCTTGCATTGATGATAAGAATATAAAATATTTGCAATCAGGGCAAATATCTAAATATGTTTTTCCTATGGAACGGAAAGAAGCTCATCGAAAAAAAGTAACACATCTAATTATTAGATTTTTCATAGTCTCAATAAGTTCTGATAATAAACTTCTTTATCTTGTACAAAAACGTGGTAAAAGTAAGAAATCTTATCCTGAATATTATACAGATTCTGCTTCTGGGCATGTAATATGGACTAAAACTTTAGATCTCAAAGAAGTTAAGCAAAATGCTATAAGAGAACTTGAAGAAGAATTTGGAATTCCTTCAAGGAAGATTAGAAACATTAAATTTTTTGACTTAAGTACAGAAAAGGATAATTTAGCAAAAGAGATATCTTATATATTTCTTGGAATGGTTGATTATAATGTTAAATTAAAACCTAATCCTAACGAGTTAGAAATTGATGGAAGCCAATTTTATACAAAGGAAGAATTAGAAGTTTTGCTAAAAAATGAGAAACTCATCGATCATTCACATAAAATCTGGAGAAAAATTTTAAATATGGATATTATCCCTCACTTTAAGCAAGGATTTGATAATATTAATAGTAAAACAGAAAATGTAGCATTATTTATAGGAAGATTTCAACCATTACATCATGGTCATATTTATGTACTAAATAAAATTCTTAATTCATATAATACAGTAAAAATAGGAATAGGAAGCTCTCAGTTATCCCATTTGCCAAATGATCCATTTACAAGTGAAGAAAGAATAAAATTTATCAAAGCAGCCCTAAAGAAAAGGAAAATAGAAAATGAGCGATATAATATATATGAGATCCCAGACATTTTTAATGCAAAAAATTGGATTGACCATGTTGTCTCTATAGTTGGAGAATTCAATGTTGTTTTTTCTAATAGCGATTGGATTCGAGAATTATTTCAGAATGAAGGTTTTAAAGTTGGAAGAAAAATAACAATATTTAAAAAAAAATTCAATGGGAATAACATAAGATCCTTAATAAGAGAAGGAAATAATAGCTGGAGGCACTTAGTACCTAAAGAAGTTATTGATTTGATTGAAGATTTTAATGGGATTGAGAGAATAAAAATTTTATATGAAAAAAGTGAATTAGTTGACTAATTTAGAGTTTTTAGAAATTGATGGTGCGATGGGAGAAGGGGGAGGTGCAATACTCCGATTAGGTGCAGCATTTTCTATTCTATTTAAGCAACCGATCAGAATTAAAAATATTCGTGCTAACAGACCAAAACCTGGCTTAAGAACTCAACATCTGTTAGGTCTCAAAACATTATCAGAATTAACAAGTAGCACCTTATCTGAATGTCAAGTTGGTACAAAAAAAATAACTTTAATTCCAAAAACAAAAATAAAAGATAAAATTCAAGTCAATATTAATACAGCAGCAAGTTTAGGATTACTACTTCAACCAATACAAATATCATGTTTAGGTCTTAATAAAACAGAAAAAATTGAGTTATTTTTGAATGGTGGAGGTACATTTGGTAAATGGGCTCCAAGTCTTACCTACCTACAAGAAGTGACATATAAAATTTTTAGCAATTCTGGATTAAAAATTGATATTGATATAGATCAACATGGATTTTATCCTAAGGGAGGTGCTAAAGCTAAATGTGTAATATATCCACCAATCGACAAAATAAAGCCATTAAATTTAATAGATTTAGGTAATTTAGAAAATCTTAATGGAGAAATCATTTTAACTAATCAATTGAAAAAAGGTAATATAAATGAAAGAATAAAAAGAACAATTGAACAACAAATTAGAAAAAATATAAAATTAGAAACAAACATAAAATATAAGTTTGTAAATTCATATAGTCCTGGTGTAGGGCTTTATTTATGGGCCCATTCAGATACAGGAGCCATTATATCGACTGGCACAATATTAGGAGAAAAAAAAATTACTTCTGAAAAACTTGGAACGATAGCTGCTAATGAAATCCTTAAATATATTAATAATGAGATTCCTGTTGACAATTTTCTAAGCGACCAATTAATACCGTTAATGGCCTATTGTAAAGGGGCTTCAAAAATAAAAGTACTTGAAATTACAAACCATACAAAAACTAATCTAGAACTAATTCAATCCTTTTCCCATCGCAAATATGACATTTTAAAAAAAAAAAATTATTATATTATAGAATTTCAAGAAATAAGTTAATGAATAGATAATAATTTTTAATTTAACATTAGTAATTTATTTAAATAAAAAATTAAAAGAAATTTTTATAAGATTATTTTATTATATGATTATTATAATGAATTTTAAGGAGTAATCAAAAAATGAGCATTGCTATTCAAAGATGTCCTAGATGTGGAAATGAGAATCGTGCTGATAGTTTTGCTTGTAGTTTCTGTGGTGTACGATTAAAAATCGAAAAAATTGAAACACTTTCTTTTTTTAGAAGATATGAGGCAGAATGGACAAATCCTTATCCATGGTACATGAAAATTTACTATCTGTTCATTCAGCCCAATCGAGCATTCTGGGATATTAATCATAAGCGTAGTAAAGCTCCAGGGTGGATAATTTTGTTATTTTGCTCTTTACTTTATGGACTAATGGGTTTAGCTTTGTTCTCACACTTTAATTTCACTAGTATATCTACATATTTACTTATAAAAGCTTTCTTTACCTTTAGCTTTTTTGCTGCTTTTTTCATATTTGGATTCTTCTTTCAATTAATTTATTTTTCAGTATTAATTTGGTTGGTTACTAAAGGAGCCAATTACGCAGTGGGATTTACTGATAGATTAGAAGATCGCTTCGGAGCAATAGGAGAAGTAAGAGAAAGGTATAAAGAAGAAGAGATAAGCCCATTTAGTATTTATAAAGGTGGAACAATGTTACACTTAGAAGCTTCATATAAATTTAGAATGATGTTATGTGCGTTTACTCCCTTTTTACTAATAAATGCCATTAAGATATTGATAGTCTTAGTTGCTTTTCCTACGGTAGATGTTGATAATATTGATATTGATGAGTTGACTGATGTTGAGTTGGATCAATATTGGGGTGTTGTATTTAACCAAATGTTTGCATCTGGGACTTGGGCGGTTTTAGATGTTATTGATGCCTTAACGATAGCAATATGGGTTCCTATCTTGATGACATTAGCTATTAGAGAATTAAGCAATTCTTCTACTTACCGTGTTTTAATACCTACTTTTATTATAGGTATTCTGGTTGCAGTAATTTTCTATTTTTTAAGGCCAACTATATTTGGTTAAAAATTTATTAGTACAAAATCTTATTTTTATATAATTTAATTTAATAATTATAATAACTAAAATGGCACCAGATAACGACAAACCTCTTACGATCGAACCTGAAATTGAATCTGAGTTATTTGCACTATTAAATACTATATTTAACTTATATGAGAAGTACCAGAATGGAATTATTAAAGAAAATTTCTTTCTAAAAACTATTAAGAATTCTACTAATGAGTTACTTAAATTTAATTTTTCTTTGAATGATAAAAAAATAATTCTTTCTAAACTTTTAAAAAAAATGAAGTTAACTCAAGATTACTATAGAGCTATTGATATTATTAATGAAATCTCTTCATTAGATCTTTCTAATGAAGTATTAGAAAATAAAGATAGACAGGAATCCCAATTTTCAAAAAAGATGAGGACATCGGTATTAGAATTACCCGGGATAACTTTAGAGATAACATCATCCTTTATAACACTTATGGACGCTATTAAGTTAAGGGAATTTAAAGAGATCGAATTAATAAATAAGTTATTTGAAGATTTAAAAAAAAATGTGGAAAAATTCCCTGGGATGGAGGAGATTCAAACAAATATTGATAAAATAAATAAAAGAGTTTTAAATAATTCTACTAAGCTCCATGAAAATAGAAGATTTAGTGAGAGAATAGTAGATGATATCTATCAAGTTTTTAAAGAATTTCAAAATAAATTAAATCTTAAAACCTAAGATAATAAAGTTAATATTTCTTCTATTATTTTAAATTTTATTAGTTTAAGTATTAATTCTATAAATACAAAATTAAGGTAATCACTATTCCTCGTCCAGGTCTTAGATCTAAAGCTCAAGCTAGGAAGAATGTAAGGACACCAGGTAACCGAAATGTGTCACATTATTGGAGAAAAAAACCTCATAGAGCTCGATGTGCCATTTGTAAGAAACCAATTCAGTCTATTCCAAGATTACGGCCTGCAAAAATGAAAAAAACAAACAAGACTGCTAGAAGGGCAAACCGATTAGAAAGTGGACGATATTGTGCAAAATGTCTTCATACTCTAATTAAAGAGACAGTATGGACGCAATAATGAATTTTAATTTTATAATTCTTAATGATTCATAATAAAATTCTAAAAATTAAGAATCAATAATTAAATTATTAAATTATTTAGAAATTTTAGTTACAACAATGATTTTAACGATTTCAGGTTTACATGGCACTGGGAAATCAACAATAGGTAAAAAGTTAGCTAAATTTCTTGGAATTAAATATTATTCAACTGGTGAAGCATTTCGAGATTTAGCAAAAGATATGAACATGTCTTTAAAAGAATTTACTCATTATGTAGAAGAAAATCCTGAGATCGATAAACAATTAGACAAAAAGATAATAGATATAGCTAAAAAAGGAAATATAATAGTTGATAGCCAATTAAGTGGCTATATCCTTGAACCAATCGCAGATTTTAAAATACTATTAACCTGTCCTTTAGAAACTCGTGTTAAACGAATGGCTGAAAGAGATCTGACATTATATGAAGATAATCTAAAAGAAACTCTATTGAGAGAAAAATCAGAATTAAGAAGATTCAAAGAATTATACAATATTGATTTAAGTGATAATGATAAAATTAAAAAAATGTATGACTTAATAATTGATACGCAAAATTTAACTATTGAAGAAGTTTTAAATAGAATTCTCTCCTCTCTAAATAAATTATAACTTATCTTTAACTTTTAAAAATCATAAAAATTTTATTTTTACATATATTTTTTTAATTTACAATAGATAATTTATCTTTACTGGAATATTAAAAATTCAGTGAAGATAAATGAACTAAAAATAATTTGGTGACGAATTATATATGAGTGTTTATGATATTGGAAGAATATGTATAAAAACAACGGGAAGAGAAGCAGGACATTATTGTGTTATTGTTGATATCATAGATAAAAATTATTTAATAATAGATGGATTGAAAATTCGAAGAAGAAGAGTTAATTATAGACACATTGAACCGATTACAGACACAATAAACATTAAAAAAGGAGCTTCGCATGAAGAAATTGAGACTGCTATTAAACAAGCAAAATTACAAAAAAAAATGAATGAAGTTGTCTCTATCCCGATAAGATAATTAAAAATCTCAATTAATTTCAAATCTTAAAATGTAAGTTAAACTTACCTCAATTTTTTTTGCAGACATAGCCAAGCCTGGTACGGCGCTGGCTTGGAGAGGATTGTTATACCATAAAGCCAGTGTGCTTTGCACTCGAGGGTTCAAATCCCTCTGTCTGCGCCATGAACTTATACATCTGGAAATTCTAATCCTTTCCCTTTTGTACCTCCAAATGCCTTTCCTATTCCGCCAGAAGCCTGGGTTTGAAGCTTGAAAAACCTTTGAAATAGAGTGCTTATACCAAGTGAACAGAGGAAATACCATGCTGTGAAATTAATCCAGAGAGCACCTGCTCTTATTAAGGGACCTATGAGAGGAACATCGTTCGCGTTCATAGGACTTAGAGCAACCGGATTATTTGTGAAAATCATTCTCACAAGTGTAAATATAATAATCATAGGGACAAAAGTTACACAAGTGGGCTTTAATCTCTGAAGAGCCATAGATTGTTGCGTTTTTTTTAACATCATATCTTTGCGTTCCCACCGCTTACGATTTTTTCTATATCGCTCTGGATCTGTTTCTGCCATATCAATAATTTTTTCTTTTTCTTCTTCATGTGCTTTAATTTGTTTTTGCTTCCTTTCAATCTCTTCAGCATCTACTAACCATCTTGTTAAAAGTGAACTAATTAGTCCCGTTGCTAAAGCTAATGATAAAACAAAGACCATTGAACCTGGTGGTTCTGAAATCCAATCCATAAATGCATTTTTGAAAATCATAAAAAACATATCTATTATTTAATTATTTTGAAATTATTATAAACTTTTCAGATTGAAAAAGTTCCCTAAAATTAGATATTCTGTAAGTGTGAGAAATGTTAGAATCAGTTATAATATTATAATATTCATTTGAAATTTCTTAGACTGATTAGTGTGTTTTACTAATCCAATCCGAGAAAGCCACGCATGCCGGGATATTGTTGTGCCGCGACCTCCTTACTGATAGACTCAACATACTGATGCGTAATGCCTATCGCTATTAGAAGACCTGTACCTGACGTAAGCGCCCCCAAACTATCTGCAAAAAAGCTTAAACACGCAATGATAATCCCGTTGAGGATCACTAGAGTCGGTATATATCTTTTTAATAGTCGCTCTACAATCTTTGCGGAACTCCGGAACCCCGGTACTTGCATTTTTGAGGCGATTATCTGATCCGCGATATCTCGCGGCGCCAAACCACTCACATCGACCCAAACGCGCCCAAGCATTATACACAAGAAAATAAATATGAGTAAATATATTACCGCTTTTACTGGATTTGCAATTAGATCAGCTAATCCTAAAGGGGGTGTGAGTAACCATATCAATCCACCTGTTGGAATTAATTGAGCTCCCGGACCTGTCGGAGATTGTCGGACTGTAAATCTCCCTAATAAGTCAACCCAAAATGGAGATATGACATCACGCAATGTAGAATCTGGACCTGCCAGTAGCTGACCGAAAAATAGAAAGTTCGCATATAATGCGGATACAAGGATAACGGGGATATTAGAGACATAAAGTAATTTCATGGGGTACTTACCCTTGAACCCCCTATAACCCCGATAAGTAAGCGGTATCTCAACCCTTGTAGACTCAAACCAAATAACAATGAAAAATATAATTATTGTAGTAATAATCCCTATTAATGATGGTAATTGTTGTCGTGCAAAAATTGTACCGAGAGTTGTGTTAGGATCACGATCAAACAGCACCCAAAAGAATGCAATTACTATACCTCTTGGTACTCCTTGCTCATCCCCTACAAAACTAAAACTATTCCAAAAAATTTGACCGGCTACTCCTGCTGCTATGAATAAAGAGACACCACTCCCAATACCCCACCCCTTTTGAAGTAGTTCATCAAGTAATACTATGATTATTCCAGAGAAAAGTAATTGTACAAATATAAATGTTGCTCCATCAATTCCAATTGCACTTAAGTCCCCAAATGCTCCTCCTGCTAAATATGCAAGAGCATTAAAAATTGTCAAGAAGATTGCTAGTACTTTTTGTGCACCAGTAAACATAGCTCTATCATAAGGATCAGCCATATTTACTTTGATTATTTTTGAACCTAATAATAATTGCATAATAAGACCTGATGTAACAATTGGACCTATGCCTAACTCTGTTAGCATTCCCCGCTGACTTGCCAGTATTACCCGAAGCCAATAAAAATAATCGGTGGACTCTTCAAGTTGAACTCCGTACAGAGGAATGTTGGACATTATTAGGTAAATTATTAAAACAAGAGCAGTCCAAATGAACTTCTCCTTAAAGGAAACCTCCCTTTGGGGCTGCTTAATCTCAGGCATTATACGTACAAAAGGGGAAAAGAACTTTAGGAATTTTCCAGCCATGTTTCATCAGTACTAAGAATCTTTTACTTTATTTTTATAAATCAAATAAGTTTTTCTTCACAAATTGATAGAAGTAATTTAAAAAAAATTGAATTTTAAAAAAAGTTTATGTTTCAAAAAGAGTATTCAAATAAATTTATAAACAATATAGATAAATCAGTTAAAAAAAACTAAAAAAAAAATAATAAAAAAAAACCCACTATTAATAGATTTCCTTTTCTTAAAAAAGACTTCCGATACCTGTAGGTTCCGTTTCCTCTTCTTCTTTTTTCTTCTTTCCTTCCTTCTTTTTCCCAGCTTTTTCTCCAGCAGGAGAAGCCATTACTGGCATAGCACTAGCATTTTTAATGATATCATCTATTTTCGTTTCTTTTAATCCTGCAATAAGCTTGGTAATTTCAGTTTTATCTACTTTTGCACCCGCAGCAGTTAATACTTTTTCTACATTTGCTTCCGTAATTTTTCCTCCAACTTTATGAAGCAGTAATGCAGCATAAATACTTTCCATATTTTTAAACCTCCTATTTAATATTTACTTATTTTAAATCATCTTATTATTATATTATAATATTGTTATAAGCCAAATCAGCCAAATAATCCTCCAATACCAACTTCTGATTCTTCCTCTGGTTCTTCTTCGGCTTCTTTTTCAACTTTTAATTCTGTTTCGGCAACAGCTTGAATTTCCTCTCCAAATATCATAGCATTTAATGTATTAGCTTCGGATATTGCTTTTAGAATATATTCTTCAGTCATATCATCCACATAAAATGGCATTTCAAAAAGTATATTGAGCGCCTCTCTATAGGCTTTAGTCATATCTCGTTCGAATCCCCTGGTGTCTACATATAGAACTTCCTTTGGTATTATTTCTCCTTCGCTCCATGCAAAATGAATCTTTATTAACGATTCTATTGGAGTTATACCCAATTTTTTTAAAACAGCTGCCTGTTTAACATCTACAAAATCACCTGCTCCATGGGTTCTTGTATCTTCTTTAATCCAGATAGTATCATTTTGAATACGAGTTGGTAAACGTAAAATCATATT
Organism: Promethearchaeota archaeon; assembly: GCA_016839585.1. GTDB lineage: Archaea > Asgardarchaeota > Lokiarchaeia > Sigyniarchaeales > SOKP01 > Loki-b32. The sequence goes on along the minus strand of JAEOTZ010000014.1, from coordinate 45,253 downwards.
TAATTCGGAAATAACTTGACCTGTAGGTAATCCTGTATCTCCAGCAGGTACCCATATATCTACCGGAGTTATTTCATCAGGTTTAGCAGGTACCCAATATTCATTTTCATTAAAAGTTTTCTTCAATTCAAAAATATCCATGGTAGTGAAACATAGAGCTGACTGACCAGGAATGCTACTTGCTAACTCATCTAAATTTTCATTTTTAGATTCATTTTTAAATTGTTCAATTGCTCTTATTTGTAAATTCTTTTTAGACATCCTTATAATTGCCTTTCCCCTTAATATTTTCCGAGTTTCTTGAATTTGTTTATCGTTTAAATGTGCAACATCAATTACTGCTATATTCCGATATTGCTTAAATAAATTTACCAAATTATCTACTTCATCTAATTTCCATTGAGGTACTTCTTTCTTCTTTATCATTTATTTACACCCCCAAACTTGTGAGATAATCATTATCAACCCTAATAGGACGACCCATTGTTGTTTTTAAGAACATTGATTTAATATTATTATATTTATGTGGCATTAGATCTATAATATAATCTACCACGGCTTTCATATTTTCAAGTAAATCATTTGAATCCATAGATTTTTTACCAACTTTTACTTGGATTACTGGTTGTTTCTTCATTTGAACTCTAATAATCTTTTTATATCGCTCAATAGCCGTATTTAATTCGTCTACTGATGAGATAATCCCATATCCGCTAGGAAAAGGTTTAGGCATTTTTCCAATTGGTCCTAAAAAACGCGCTAGATACCTAGCAACATTTCTCATTTCTTTATCCTCAACTACAAAGAAGTCATACTTCTTTACAAATTTTTTCTTATATTTTTTTTCTTCATTGTTTATCCCTGCTAAACCTTCACGATCAAGAGTATCAAGACTTGATTTTTTAGCTTCTAATAATATCTCATCAGAAGCAATTACACAGATATTTGGTTTATCTGTTGTGATAACCGAATTTGGAAGTATTAATTCTTTATCAATTCTAGCCTTTGGATCATTAAGATTCACATCTTTAATGTTTAAGATGAGATCAATCGTCTCATCAAATTTCCTTACTTTATCTTTGTGTCCTTCTTTTTTTAAAACCGAAAATTCAATGGCTGCATTAAGGGATCTCCTTAGTAATTTATCGTCTACTTTCATATTTTATTCTTCCTCCTTAAAAATATCATCATATTCTCCATTATCAAGCTTTTTTTGAATCGCTTTTGGATCTTCACCTTCTACAGTAGCACCAATAGACAAGGCTGTTCCTAAAACGGTCTTTATGCTTGTTTTGTAAGTTATATCCAAAAAAATATCTCTTTTAGCTCTAGTTACATTTTGAATTTGCTCTAATGTTAAATCTCCTACTTTATCTTCTAAACTGTTTGAGGAACCTTTTTCCACACCGAGTTCTTTTAGAAGCAATGAAGCTGTGCTTGGTGTTTCAACGAATATTTCAAATTGTTTCGTTTCAGGATCACATTCAATTCTTACTGGCACTGTTAATCCTTTAAATATCATTGTCTTTTCATTAACAACGTCAACAACGTCTTTAATGTTAATTCCTGTTGGACCAACGGCGGGACCGATAGGCGGACCACCTGATGCGGCTCCACCTGTAACCAATGCTTTTACTACAACCTTACCCTTCTTACTCATTTTGATCCTTTTAGTTTTCAATTAAAATATTATTCAATACAATTTTTCAAGGCAAAGGAACATAGGATTATTAAATACTTTTCTTATATTTCAATATCTATGATATATTGAAACCGTATTATTATTACGTCCTAAGCCATTAAAAAATTCATTTTGAACTTAGTATTTTTAAAAATGAATAAAAGTTAAAAAGTTTTATTAAAATCTACAACAAAGACGACGACCATAATCTAAATTATTTCGTAAATATTCATCAGACAAGATTTTCATGACTTTATCATAATCTAGATTTACTCGTTCTACAATATCTTCTATCTCAATTCCAGGGGTTGAGATTAGTCTAAAAATTTCCTTCTTTGTTTCTTCATTAACATCTGAAGTCATTAGTAAAAAAAAAATGATTTTATTTAAAAAATTTTTAGGTTTACAACTATAATTCAATAAATCAATTATTTAATATTCTTTGATTAAATGTGAATTTTAAAAGATTAATCACTCTCTAAGATTACTTCATGTTTTATAGTCCCAATTTTTTCAATTGAAGCTTCAATAATATCACCTGGCTTAATAGGTGATACACCACTTGGTGTTCCAGTTGCAACTATATCACCCGCTTTTAAAGTTATAAATTTAGATAAATACTCTAAGATTTCAGGAATTTTAAATAACATGTGTTTTGTGTTAGAAAATTGTCTTAATTCTCCATTTACTTTTAATTGAATCTTGAGATTATGAGGATTTTCAATCTCATGGCAGGAAACTATCTCAGGTCCTATAGCTGAGAATGAATCAAAATTTTTGCTTCTATACCATGGCAATTTTATGTTTCGATCACTTATTTGCATCTTTCTTGCGGTTATATCAAGGAAAATAGTATATCCCCTGATATAATCATATGCTTTAACTGCTGAAATGTTTTTACAAGGTTGAAAGATAATAAATGCAAGTTCTACTTCATGATCAACTCTATTGTAATTAGGATTTTCATACAAAAGTTTTGGATATATTATTGGATCATTATTAGTAACAAGTGTGTTTAAAGTCTTCGCAAAAAATACAGGTTCTGTTGGTATAGGTGCCTTTGTCTCTTGAATATGATCTAAATAATTTCTCCCTAAGCAAATTATTTTGGTTGGGTGAATTGTAGAATTTCCTACTTTCATATTAAACATCATTCTCCTTCTAAAATTACATTATTTTTAAGAGTTCCAATTTTCTCTATAGTAGCTTCAATCAAATCTCCTGGTTTTATTGAACCAATACCACTAGGAGTACCAGTTGCAATAATATCACCAGGTTCCATTGTGAAAAATTTTGAAATGTAAGCTAATAGTTCAGGCACTTTAAATAATAAATATCTTGTATTAGAAGATTGTTTAATCTCTCCATTTAATTTTAATTCAATGTTAAGATTATGTGGATCTTTGATTTCATCAACCTCCTTTATAATTGGTCCTATAGGTGCGAAGCTGTCAAACGATTTAGAGCGAAACCAAGGTAATTTTGAGACTATATCTTTAGCTTGCATTTTTCTAGCGGTTATATCGTTAAAAACAGTATAACCAAGGATATAATTATATGCATCATCAAAAGCTACATGCTTGCACTTATCTTTTATAATAAAAGCTAATTCTACTTCATAATCCACTCTATTATATCTACGATTGTTATACAGTAATTTTGGATATATTATAGATTCATTATCTAAGATTAAACAATTTATAGTTTTTGGAAATAACACCGGCTCTTTTGGAATATCCATTTGAGTTTCCTCGATATGATCCATATAATTAGTACCAACACATATAATTTTCGTAGGATTTATGGTATGATCCCCTATTTTCATATTTTACTTACAAACCTCTAAGGATGTAATTAAAGAAGTAATTACTCTGAATTTAACAATATTTTTAATACCTTAAAAAATTAAATCATATAATCTATATAAAATGTGTTTAAATTTTAAAAAGACTTTATTTTTCTTTACAACTAATATAGTAATGGAAAAATGAGTGAAAACAATTCGTTAAATCTGAATAAAGAAAATGAAGAAAAACGAGTATATCAAATTTCTTTAAATAAAAAAATTGCCACGACAGGAATTTTTATAGCAGTAGGATTAGTCTTAAGTTATCTTAATCCGTTTGCCTATTTTTTAATATTTGGTACTAAAATTAACCCTTTTGCCCATATTGTTAATACGATAACTGGTGTTTTAATTGGGCTCACTTTTTCATGTATAACTGCATTAGGTATAGCTATTTTACGATTTTCTTTAGCAATTGGAACAATCCACGCCTTTCATGGGGGAATATCAGGCGCATTAGTAGTGGGAGCTTTCTCTTATATTATGCGTAAAAAAGCTCCGAAACATGTGGAAATAGCTGCTTTAACAGAACCACTAGGTACTGTATTCATAGGAGGTACAATTGGTCAATTAATTTCGCCAATAGGCAAAATTCTTTCACTTGAAGGTTTTTTGACTTATTGGGGTTTATTCGCTTTAAGTTGTATTCCAGGATGTATAATTGGATTTATAATTTTGGCAATATTAAAAAAAGCAGAAATATCATGGGAGGATTTTTTTAAATAACATCAATATTAACATTATTAAATTTTTATGAAGCTCATTAATTATTTAAATTTCGACGAATGCATAGGGCGTTCTACTTTATTATATGGAGAAACTGATACAAAAAAAACATTATATACCGCAAAATTTGTCAAATTTCTTTTAGAGTCAAAAAAAATTAACCCACAAGAGATTAGTATTTTAGATTTTGCTCCCAAATTAGCTTTTTTCAAGAATTTAAAAATTGGTGGAAGAATACAAGATTACTATAATGAGAGCATTAAATGTAAAAATTTTATCTTTGAAGGAGAAATTATTCCACCTCGTTTAAAATCTAAAAGTAAATCTGAACTTTATAAAAATATATGTTCTAATTATGAAATAATATCCAAAATTCTTAAAAAATTTAAAGAAAATCCGACTGATTTTTTAATAATTAATGATATTTCTATTTATCTCCATTTAGGAAGTAAAAGGTATATATTAGAAACAATATTTAAAGTAAATACATTTTTTGGTAATAGTTATTATGGCACATCCATTAAAAGTAAGTTTCCTACACTTTTATCAATCAATGAAAAGAAGAAAGTAAATTTTCTCATAAAAAATATTAAAAATTCCTATTTTACAGGATAAATGCACTTTTTTTTATTTCTAACTTTTAAATTATAAATATAAATGATATTTATCAGCATTGATATTTAATATAATTAATCATATTATCAAAAAAATATAATGTAGTAGAATAAAGAATTAAAAACGTGAATTATTTAATGATACATTTAAAAAATAAAACTTTATTTATTACTGGCGCAAGCAGAGGTATAGGGAAAGCAATTGCTTTACGAGCGGCCAAAGATGGAGCTAATATTGCTGTAGTAGCTAAGACTAGTGAGCCTCATCCTAAATTACCCGGAACAGTTTATAGTTCTGCTGAAGATATTGAAGCTGCTGGAGGTAAAGCACTTCCATGTGTTGCTGATATAAGATTTGAAAATCAAGTAGAAGCTGCTGTGGATGCTACAGTAAAAAAATTTGGTGGAATTGATGCTTTAATTAATGATGCTAGTGCAATAAACTTAACTCCAACGCTACAGACTCCAATGAAGCGTTTTGATCTTATGTTTTCAGTCAATGTTCGTGGAACTTTTTTATGTTCTAAATTATGTATTCCTCATTTAAAAAACGCTGAAAACCCCCATATTCTCAATCTTTCACCTCCATTAAATATGGATCCAAAATGGTTCGCAAATCATTTAGCTTATACTATGTCTAAATATGGAATGAGTATGTGTGTTTTGGGAATGTCTGAAGAACTAAAAAATGATGAGATTGCTGTTAATGCATTGTGGCCAAGAACAGCTATAGCAACAGCGGCTGTAAAAAACTTATTGGGGGGAGAACAAGCTATTAAACACTCAAGAAAACCTGAAATCGTAGCAGATGCCGCATATTTTATCTTAACAAAACCCAGTAGAGAGTGTACAGGCAATTTTTTCATAGATGATGAAGTTTTAATTGAAAATGGAGTCGCTGATCTAGGAAAATATTCAATAGCACCAAATTCGACACTGATACCAGATTTTTTTCTTTATGGTGGCGGTGAGACGTGATTAATAACTTCTTCATTCATTTATAATATTACGATAAATCTTCTCTCTATGTAACTATAGAAATAATGTTAAAAATATGTACTCTTATAATGTATTTAACTAATTCTCAAAAGAAAAATAAAATGTCAGATACTTATTCTACTTTCATGATATATGAATTGAAGAATACTGGTGAAAGAGAAAGATTAAATATAACAGAACAAGAATTTCGTCAAAACAATGGAAGTAAAGTTTTAAATGATTCCCAAGTTGCTCTAATAGTTAAAGAAGATCTTAGGAGAATATATATATGGAACGGTGCGACATCACCAGTGAGAAAAAAATTTATAGCTTCTCGCGTTGCAACAGAATTACAACAAGAATTAATATTTTCGGCAAAATTTCATCGGTGTAAGATTGTATCAGTAGATCAAGGAGATGAACCTCAGGAATTTTTAAATGCTTTTGGATTCAAACCTCAAATAACTGCAAAAGAAGAAGATAATAAACAACCTCAGTTTGCTATTTTGAATAATTCACCACCCCCAATCAAGACTCAAAAAGTAGTACCCCAAACGCAGAAAAGCAGTTTATATACCAAAAATAAACAGGTTTTAACCAAACCTTCAAAAAGTTTGATTGATACAACAAGTATATCACAAAAAGAAATTTTAACAAAAGTTCTTTCAGTCAAGCTTCCAGATGATTATAAGAGAGCTCATATATTAATCGGGAATAATACTCTTTATGGTATTATCATTAAAAAAGCTGAAATTTTTGGTAAACCAGTTGAAGAAACAGAATGGGAACCTTTAAAAAAGCTCCCAAAAGAAGTTATTGAATTGGAAGGGCATAAATTAAGAGTTCATTTCAATAATGAAAATAATACTATTGAAGCAATAGAAGTTTTAGAAATGACAACAACTGCAACACAGAAGAAAATTGAGAAAGAAGTTGGGAAAAAGCAAGAAATTGATTATAACAAATGGACAGTTAATCATTTAAAAGAGTATTGTGCTAAGAATAACATTAATGTTCCTTCTTCTTATAGAAAAGCACAAATAATAGAACTCGTAAAAAAATTTGATATATCTCAAAATAGTTAAAAGATTCTTTAAACTTCTTGTACTAAATAGTGATTTGAGAAATTCCTAAATATTATAATATTAATGAAAATTTATCTATCACATGCAAGAAACTAAACACATTATTTTATTGGGCCCTCCGGGAGCTGGCAAAGGAACTTTTTCCTCTCAAGTAAAAGAAGTATTGCCAGACATCATTCATATTAGTACAGGAGATATTTTTAGAGAAAATTTAAAAAATGAAACTCCCCTAGGTTTGAAAGCAAAATCATATATGGATGAGGGTAAACTTGTACCAGATGAAATTACTAATGATATGGTGAAAAAAAGTTTAGATGACATTAGTGATAAATCATGGGTTTTAGATGGATATCCAAGAAATCTTAATCAAGCGGAATTTCTTTCTACAATCACTAGTATTGATTCAGTAATCCTTTTATCTGTCGATCATAAAATTCTTATCAAAAGAATTCTTGGCAGGTTTTCCTGTCCAAATTGTGGTGAAATTTATAATAAATATTTTATAAAACCAAAGAAAAAAGGGATCTGTGATAAATGTAATAGTAAAATAGAATTTAAACAACGACCTGATGATACTAAAGAAACGCTTAATAATCGTTTGGATGTATATGAAAAAAATACGAAACCATTAATTGATTTTTATAAAGATCAAGGCTTAGTTAAAGAAATTGATTATACAAATAAATTATCAGAAGATAAAATAAAAGAAGTTATTTTTTAATAAAAAATTATAATATCTTTTTTTTGAATTCCTATGAAATTCAATATATGTGTTGCTATTCCGATAGAAACTAATAATTATGACAAAAATTTATCACTCATCAAAAAAGTATTAGATGAAAAACCTGATTTCATTGAATTAAGGTTCGATTTTATAAATAATGTGGAAAATTTAACAAGAGAATTAGGATCTAGTCTATTAGACATGATTCATCCAACTATTCCTACAATTTTTTCATTTAGAGATTATTCTGAGGGAGGACAAGTAAAGATTGATAAAAAAGAAAGATTAAAGATTCTAGAAAATTTACTTGAAGTTCAACCTGGCTTTATTGATATTGAGATGAATTCTGAAAAAGAAGTCCTTAATCATGTTATAAATTTAGCTATTAAAAAAAAAATCAATTTAATCTTTTCTTATCATGATTTTGAAAAAACTCAGTCTTATAAAGAAACTCTTGAACTAATTTTAAGGTTTGAAGATAAATTAATTAAAAATCTTTTAATAAATACCAACATAGTGGAAAAAAACATATATAAAGTTATATTTACAGCTCAAAATTTTGAAGATAACATAATTCCAATAAACTTATGTCAATATTTTTCTAAAAATAATAGAAAAATAATTTCTTTTTGCATGGGAGAAATTGGCATTTTTTCAAGAATAATATGCGTAAAATTTGGTTCATTCATGACTTACTGCTCTTTAGAGGAAAAAACAGCACCAGGACAAATTAAAATTGAAAAATTAAGAGAATTTCACAACTTATTATTCGAAAAATCTTCTTAGCTCATTTCTTTTTTTAATGGAACACAAGAAAAATATAAAATTAAATAGTTTTAGTTTTGATTTGTTAAATTTAAATAATTTAAATTCAAATAATTTAAATTCAATAACAATAATTTGACATTAACGGAAAAAATTAAATACTCTCAAATTAAAAAATAAATTATTATTAAATCTAAATTTAATCTTAAAAGAGTGAGTTAAATGCCAAATGATAAAGAGTTACGAGCTTTAAATTTATTTTTTGGAATTATTATTGTTATCTTCTCTATTTATATTTTAATGTCATATTTGATTAATAATGCCAATGCACAAATAATAATAATTTCAATCTGCTTATTAATAGTAGGAGTATCATTTACAGCTATTAGTTTTCCTGATAAAGAAAAACAAGATAAAGAGGATCGAATAATAGAAATTTTTTTCGGTTGTATTGTTACAGTTATAGGATTAATATTTTTCTTTGTTTCATTAATTAGTAATGATTCAATGATTCAAATATTACTTTTTATTATTGTAATAATATTTGGAATTGTCGGAGGTGCAGTAATATTTGGTGTTATATCCGAACACTGGACAGCAAATAAATATCTGATGGGGATTGTGGGTATAATAATGATAATTTTATCTGTAGCTAATTTTATGATGTTTTTATTCGGACCTCAATTAGATATTGACTTTATTGATGTTATTATCATACTTCTATTCATTTCATTATTGATTCATGGAGTTTCTAGAATCGTAATATTTAAAACTGGAATATACAAGTAAAACTCAAGTTAAATTTTATAATCTAATTATTTTTTTTCTTCAAATATAAATCTATAAAAACAAAATATTAAGAGAATTTTATAACTTATTTTTCGAAAAATCTTCTTAGCCTCATTTCTTTTCTTATTGGAATACAAGAAAAATATAAAACATCTAGGTTTCTTATAAATAATATGGTTGTTTATTTTGCTTTCTTATTTCATATTTATCAACCACCAGTTCAAATCCCTCTAGTAATAAAACAAATTGTAAACGAATCATACAAGCCTATAATTGAGGCACTTATGGATCACCCTGAAGCTAAAATTACTTTAAATATTAATGGAACTCTAACTGAGCAATTACATGATTTTGGCTATGATGATTTACTAGGATTGATTATAACCATAGCGTCTCGAGGACAAATCGAATTTACAGGTTCAGGGAAATTTCACCCTTTACTTCCATTGATTCCAGAACCTGAAATTAAACGTCAAATAAATCTTAATGATGAAACCAATCAACATTTCTTTGGAAAACTTTATCACCCTCGCGGATTTTTTCCGCCCGAAATGGCAATTTCTGAAGAGGTTTTAAAAACTGTTAAGAAAGCTGGTTTTGAGTGGATTGTAATGAGTGGAATTGCCAATACTTTACCAGAATTTCCTACAAACCATATCTCCATACATCCAAGTGGCTTAAAGTTATTGTTCAGAGATGATTACATCTCAATCGATTGTGCTTTCGATAAAATTAATAATGTTGAGACTTTTATCAATAGGTTAAAATATAAGAATACTTCAGAGGATATGTATGTTATTCTCGCTATGGATGGTGAAACATTCGGGCATCACGTAAAACATGCTATAAAAAATTTCCTTATACCTCTTTTTCAAGCTTTACCTCATAGAGATGACGTGAAAATATGCACTATCTCAGAAATTATTGATAGATTTCCTAAAGGATTTACTCAAATCCCTCGTGATTCCAGCTGGTCGACTATGCCTTATGATATTGCCACAGATGTACCCTTTCCCCTCTGGTTCGACCCAAATAATCAAATCCATATTGAACAGCATCGATTTTTTATGTATGCCCTTACATTGATTCATTTATCTGCTAAATATCGAGAAAGCATGGATGAAGAGAGAAAGCAAATTTTTGATAACGCTCGGAATTTGCTTGACAGAGGAATTCACAGCTGCCAGCAATGGTGGGCGTCGCAGAGACCCTGGTACAACCCAGATATGATTCTGCGTGGGTTGAATGAAGTTCTAATGGCAAGCGTAAATGCAAAACGTAGTATACCTGACAATATACCAGATATCAAAGAAGCGATGGAACTCATAATGAAAGATATGTTAAAAGCTCAAAATAAAATAATCCTATCATTATAAAAATAAATAAAAAAAGAGTTTTTAATCAATTAGGTGGCGCCATTACCAAAAATCTCACCGCAAACTCCGCACTTCATTAACTTTTTATACACAGGATTTCCTTGCATTGAATAATAAAGCACTTGATTCTTGTCTGGCACTTCATGAAGTTTTTTAGGATTTTCTTCTCCACATTTAGGGCATTTATTTCTTTTCCATTCTGTCATGTTTATAGGTAAGGTTTGATAAATTTAAATGTAGGTTTTACGATAATATTACGTTATGATAACATTAAAAATCTCTTAAATATGTAATTATGAAAAAAATAATTAAAGGAAAAGTATTTCTAAGTCATATCTCCTAAAACTTGAACCATTTTTTTTCTGTATTCCGCAAATGCTTTTCTACCATTATCTGTTAGACTAAGGAAAGTTTTTGGTTTCTTTCCTTTAAATTTTTTCTCAACCTCCACATAACCAGCTTCTTCAAGTTTACTAATATGAGAAGATAGATTACCCCAACTAATTTTCTCTTCCTTGGAATATATATTATTTTTCAAAAAAAGCATATCAGTACTTTCAACAACATATAAAAGAGATATAATCATTAATCGAGCAGGTTCATGGATTACTTTATCAATCTCCTCAAGTGAGAGTACTTTTTCCTCTGACTCATCTGAATTTGTTTTCTTCTTTGCCATATATACTCTTTTAGTCTTTAATTCGTGGATATTCTTGCAAAAATTTTATTAAGTAAATTAACCCAATAATTACAATTGTAAAACCGATCAGAAAAAAACTTAGAAAAATATCAAACGGAGAACCTGTAATAGGATAAAATAATTCTGAAAGAAAAAAACCTAAACCTGCTAGTATTGAATAAAATATTAAGCGATAAAAATCTAAAAAGAAACCAAAAATGCTTAATGGGAATGTAATTACTAAAAATCCAATAATTAAGGGATCTAATAAGGGATTTAATTGAAACCAACCTGATAATCCTATATATGAAAGAATTAATAAAAATAATGCAAAAGCTACATTAATAGTTGTAAAAATAAGTATGAATTTCCTTGTTTTTTTCCTTTTGTTACCAAACTTAACGAAACCCAGACGCGGGATGGTTAGAAATTTCTTTCCTAGGCATAAGATCAATACAGTAGCTATATTCCAAGGTATCAAAATAATAATTGTCCCTAAATCAAAAATTTGATTTGCTAACGCCGAAAATCCAAAACCCAAAAATAATAGACCAAAGAAAATATCCCAGATGCCATCTTGGAATGTTAATCTCCATGCTTTTGTTTCAAGCACTTTTAAATCAACGCTCTCAGCCATATTTAGTTTCTCTCCTCCTTCTTAGATAAAGGATGTTTTTTTAAGAATAAAATAAAATATGTTATTCCTAGGATAATAATTACTCCTCCAGATATTCCAAACATTATAATATCAAAAATACCCGTGATTAAATTTTTCATGCTCTTAAGAGCATATGTGTATTTATAATTCATATTTTACATAACCTTTCTTTCAATTTTTTTATTTAGTTCAAATTTAGCTGTTTTTCCTAGCCAAAAAAACAATATTACCATTGTAGCATAACTCGATAATAAAATGGTCAAGTAATGGAAAATATTATTACTTTGTATCAAAATTTTCATTGAAATTAACTCAATCATTATTGGCATAAAAGCACTGATGATACCTATTAGTAAAAAAACGAAAAGACCTGGTCTTAAATTATGCGATGCCCTTTTTTTCAATAAAATTACCCAATCTGTAGATTTTCTTTTAAAATATCGCCAAACACTATAGATTATTACTCCAATACCCACAATGGCAATACTTATAACTACTATATTGTAATTAAGGAATAATATCTCATTTTCTAAGGTGTTTATTAAAGGACCTGAGAATGATACGAAATTTACAAAGCTATGAATTATTATTGGAAATAGGATATTTCGGGTAAGAACGTAAATAATTCCAAGAGAAATTGAAATATAAAAAATTCCTAAACAATGTATAATTCCACCATATAAGTTACCATTTATTAAATCATTAGGGAGATGGGCAATGGCAAATACTATGCTTGAAGCTACTATAGCTGTAAATGGAGCCATTCCTCGTTTTTCCAACATCGGAATTAATGTTCGACGATAAAGCAACTCTTCAAACACTGGCGCTCCAATAATGAGCGGAAGATAATAGATAATAATATTTATAGGATTTCTTACATGTGTGGAATTTAATAATATTCCTGAATAACCGCTTTGAGGCATTAAATTTAAAATATTAAAGATACCAATGAAAATGTAGTTGTTTATAATATAAACTGTAAAAGTGAAACATAAAAATAGTAACGATTTAATTAAATTCTGGGAAGTAAAAGGTTCTTTCTTTATATCCTTTATTTTCACTAATGGAATTACTAAGAAATATACAATTAAAATCCCGGAAAATTGAGATAGAAATGTGATTAATAGGGAAAAAATTAGGATATCTACCTTTAAAGTAAAATTAAATATTAATAAACCAGCAATAATAAGATTTTGTATAAAACTCAACAATATTACTCCTATCGCTACTATCATTGAAGGAGCTAAAAAATTGGTCAATTTTCCTGTCCTTTCATTTATTATAAACAATTTCTTTAAATCCTAATTTTGATATTTTATTATCTTTTTTTCCTAACCTTAATTGAACTAATACTTAAATTATGAATTTAGTAGTAGTTCGCCTATTTAGAAGGACTAACCTTCTAAGGTGTCTTAATATTATAATAGATAATTAAATATTTAAACTTTGCGATACAAAGTGAAAACTCTGACAAAGTCAAGATCAAATCCGACCTAAGACTTATTAAAGGTAAAATTAAGACTTTAGCTATAAATTCAAAGAAATTGGATGTCTAATGCTCAGATTCATTATTCTTAACAAAAAACTCTATCTTTTCAAGAATCTCTATTACAATTTCATCAACTTTCTTATCTATGGTATCAATTACAAACTCTGCTGATGAATTATAAAACATTTCTCGATATTTCAAAACCTTTTTAATTTCATTCATAGGATCTTCTTTATCTATAACTGGTCTGAATTCTTTTCCTTCATTTATTGCTCTCTTATATATTTCTTCAATACTCGTTTTTAATAGAACAATATGACAATTTCTTTTTAAGTTTCTAATATTAATTTCCTTTAAAACGATGCCCCCTCCACACGATATAACTACTTTTTTTAATTTAGAAACTCTTTTACATGCCTCAACTTCATACTCTCTAAACTTTTCTTCTCCTTCTTCTGAAAATATTTTTGGAATGGATTTACCAGCCATTTCAATAATTAATTGGTCGGTTTCAATGAATCTATAATCATTACCCAAATAATCTGTTAATGCCTTACCAATTGTACTTTTACCTGTTGCCATAAATCCAATGAGCGCTATAGAATCTTTAGTCATAATAAATTTAAATTTTATATCTTAATATTTATTCTAAGTTAAAATTTAACATTATATTGTTTTTTAAAAAATAAAATATTAGATTTTAGTAAATTAATAAAAGATCTAAGAGATTATTCCTCTGTAAATCCATGCTTTTCTATTGCACCCTTTTTTAAACCAATATAATTGCCGGAAATATAGGCGAAGAAGTTAAATTTATTAGGATCTAAATTATCATTTTTAACATATTTAGGATCCGAATGAGTAGCAACTACTTCACCAAAATAACAAACATGTGATCCCAATTCCAATCGATTTATTACTTTGCATTCCATATTCCACGGAAATTCTTTAATCATCGGGACTTGAACTATCGATCCATTTTCTTTGGTTAAATTTAATTCTTTCCATTTATTGACATTTCTTCCTGAACGTGTTCCACAATAATCCAATTCTTTTAACTGTTCGACGGTAGGATAATTAATAACAAATTCGCTATGTTTTTCAATTAAATGATAAGAATGTCGCTTAGGTTGTATTGAAATCACAACAATTGGTGGTTTGAGACAAACTTTCCCAACATATGCTAGAGTAATTAAATTTGCTTCTTCCCCTGTCCCTACAGATAATACTGCTGCCGGCATAGGGAATACAGTAAGTTTTTCACTAAGAGTTACTTTTTTCATCTTTTCATTTTCCTTATTTCTTTTTCTTGTTATTAGCTAAATATTAATAAATTATTTTTCTTCTTAAACATATTATTAGTTTTAAATTTATCAATTTAATCTAAAAAATGTCAATTAGAAATTCTATAACAGCACAAACTAAAATTTTATGTATTATTGGACACCCGATTGAGCATAGTATGAGTCCTATTATGCACAATGCGGTTTTACAAGATCTTGAATTAGATTATGCATATATGGCTTTCGATGTGCCCCCTAATAGACTTAAAGAAGCAGTAAAAGGATTTAAAGCACTAAACGTAAAAGGAATAAGTGTTACTATCCCACTTAAGGAAATAATTATTAGATTTTTAGATGAAATAGATGGCATTGCAAATAAAATTGGAGCAATAAACACTATAAAGAATGAAGATGGTGTTTTAATAGGGAAAAACACTGATGCAGAAGGGAGTAGAAAAGCAATTTTAGATGCTGGGTGTGAAATCAAGGGAAAAAATATCTTAATACTAGGAGCAGGGGGGGTAGCTAAAGCTATTTGCTATACTTTAGCAAAAGATGCTAATAAAATTGTGATAACGAATAGAACAGAAGTTCGAGCAAAAAAGTTAGCAATGGAATTAAAGAAAATGATTAAAGTTAACGCAGAAGGAACAAACAATAGTGAAATCACTTTAAGGAGAGAGATCAAAACAACTGATATATTAATTAATGCAACACCGGTAGGTATGTATCCACTAATCAACAAATCTCCAATTGAAAAGGAAATTTTGCATAATCAATTATTTGTTTTCGATTTAATTTATAATCCTCTAGAAACTCAATTAATAAAGGATGCAAAAGTAATAGGATGTAGAACTCTTGGAGGTTTAGATATGCTTGTAAATCAAGGTGCATTAGCTTTTGAATGGTGGACAAATAAAAAACCGAATATCAACTTAATGAAAAATAAAATTATAGAATTTTTGGGGAAAAAATAATGTTAGGAAAAAAACTTACTATTATTGGTGGCTCTGGTGGTATGGGTAAAATTTTTGGAAAACTTTTTAAGAGCCATGGGTTTGAAATTACACTATTTGCTCGAAATGAGGATCGATTAAAACAAACTGCTGAAGAATTAGAAGTTAATTACGAATTAGATCTCAAAAAAAGTGTTGATAATGCTGATATTGTAATGGTTTCAATTCCTATACAATCTACTCCAAAAATGATTAAAAATATTGCTCCATTTTTAAAGGAAAATTCACTAATTTTTGATATTTGTTCTTTAAAAAGTGAGACGTATAGGGCTCTTTATGAAGTTCAAGAAAAATATCCAATAAACTGTTTATCACTTCATCCTATGTTCGGTCCTGCTATTGAAAATATGAAAAACTATGTTTTATTAGCCCTAAAAGTTGGAGGAACAGAACAATATAATGAAATTCTGAGTGAATTTCTGAGAATTTTTGAAATTTCTGGGTTAATCATTACTGAGATTGCATATGAACTTCATGATTTAAAGATTGCTTTAACTTTAGGAGTCCCACATATGTTTAATATCTTATTTTTAAACCTATTAAGAAGAACAAATGAAACATTATCAGAGTTAACAAAATACACAGGAACGACTTTTCTTTTACAAAAAGTTTTTGCTGAAAGTATCATTCAAAGGGAAATGGAAATGTTTGGTGATATTCAAATTGAAAACAATGAGTTTCATAAAGTATTAGATTTGTTTGAAAATCTAATAAAAGAATATAAAAACATTATAAAAAATAAAGATAAAAAAGGGTTCTATAAAATTTTTAGTGAAGGGTTAGAATATTCAAAAGAGGATTATCACTTTAATGATGCCTATAAATATTTCTACGAATTTATGAAAATTCTAAAAAAAAATAAAATAGAAAAATAAATTTATATTTAAAACTTAATCGGTACCTGACCCACAATAAGGGCAATACTTAGCACTTTCTCGATCTGCTATTTTACTGCCACAATTATAACAGAATTTTGATTTAACATCAACAGATTGTTTTTGCTGCAATGGGGTATATTCTTGGACTTGATAAGTTTGATTTTGTAATTGATAATTTGAACCTGATTGATTATTGTTTAATGATGGCTGACAAACAGATTTACAATGAACACATCTATCATCTTTAGAATACCAAATCGCAAGGTAAATTAATAAACCAATACCACCAGTAAATATTGCTAAAAGTATTGCTAAAGGTATATTAAGATTATCTTTTGATGTAAGTACGTTCATATTACAATTAGGACAATACATTGTCGACATTTTTTTTCCTCCAAATTATTTTTTAGGCTTTAATTAAAAACTAGTTAAAACCATACTAAAATGATCTTTAGTCCAATTTTTATATATAAAACGAGAGAAATTAGATTTAATTGTAGAAATATAAAAAGCTCTCCAATAAATTAAAGGCTTTATTTATACATTGAAATATTGCATTTTTTATCAATGAGGTCAAAGATTATTTATTTTAATTCAACTCTGCCTCCACAATTAGAACAAAACTCTATATTTCTCTCATCTAACTTTTCTCCGCAAAATGTGCAATAAAATAATTTATCTCCTCTTACTTCCTCAATTTTCTCTTGAGTTGTTGTTAATTTAGATTGAGCTTGATAAGTAGATGAATTCACTTGTGTTTGTAATGGGAAAATACGGTTTCGACAATTTATGCATCTATCTTCTGCTCGATTGTAATATATGGCAAGATAAATTAATAAACCAATTCCACCGGTAAATATTCCTAAAAGTATAGCTAAGGGTATATTTATTCCTTCTCTTTTTAGATTTACATTCGTTTTACAATAAGGACAATAACCAATGGGACTTTTTTTCGTCATATCTTAATTCTCTTCTACTTTATTTCCACAATTAGGGCAGAATTTTATCCCTTCAACGGCTAATTTTTCTCCACAATATACACAAAATAATGGTCTCTCTCCTTTAAATTCCTCAACATCACTAGTAGTTGTATATTCTTGAGTAGGTTGAGTTTGATACGTATATGGATTTTGTTGAACTTTTTGTTGATATGGAATTTGACCAACTGGTTGTGGTTGTAGGGCAGTTATACGTGTCCCACAATGTACACATTTATCTTCTGCCCTACTATAATAAATCGCAAGGTAAATAATTAAGCCTATTCCAGCTGTAAAAATTAGTAAAATTATAGCTAAACAAACATCAATATCTTCTCGAGTTAATAATACATTCTGCTGGCAATGAGGACAATATCCTGTTGGATTTGTTGTTGTCATATCTTAATTCATTGAAATTTTCTTATTTTTCTTGCTTATTAGATATATGAATCTAAACTAGTGAATATTTACATTCTTATATACTTTTATTCCTTAAGATTAACTCCACATTCTGGACAAAATTCTGCTTGCTTTGTAATTTCTTTTTGGCAAAATGGGCAAAACATATAATCTTCATCTGTTTCACCTTCTTCCTTTTCTTTTTTTTCTGTTTCAATTGTCTTAAGTATTCGCTCAATTTGTGTTTTTGGTGCGGGTGATTCTTCAGGAGTGCTATAAAATACTAATATAGAATCACACTGAGGACAAAAGATCTTCTTTTTAATAATAAATTGATAGATAAGTAGAGGGATTATTGCAAAACCTATTGAAGCTATGATTATAAGGATCCAAACTGTATAATACATGCGATCCATGGATTTCCTTTTAGGCTTGGAAATTTCTTTTTCACAACTAGTACAATATGCGTAAGGTTTTTTTTTACCCATATTTCTCATCTTAATTAAGAAAATTTACTCTTTTTAATTTTATTGGAAATTTTGTAAATAAATACTAACTACATATAGGATTTATCAATTAAAAAAATAATTAAATTGATATATTCGACTTGAAATAAATAAGCTTTTATTGATTAATAACCTACATAATTTTTAATACTATAGATTTTTCTACTAACTTACCGTTTTGTATCACATTGAAATATAATTCCTTATTTATTGTTCTAGATGGAGGAGATGGAGCTGGAACTACAACCCATAGTCACCTCCTGAAAGGTTTTCTTGAAAGTAAAGGTTTTAAAGTCCATTTAACTCAAGAACCCTCAGGGAATAAAATTGGGATTCTTTTAAGAGAATATTTAAAAAATAAAGATATTCCGGCTACAACAGATGCGCTATTATTTGCTGCTGATAGAGATCTTCATTATCATGGTGAGATCAAAAATAAACTAGAAGAAGGTTATATTGTAATATCTGATCGATACATTGAATCATCTATAATATACCAATCAGTTCAATCTGAAAAAATTACTGTTGACTGGATTAAAAAAATAAATAAATTTGTTGGTAAACCTAACTTAACTATTATCTTAGATATAGATCCTAAAATTGCCTTAGCACGAAAATCTGACAAGACTTTAGAAAAATTTGAAGATTTAGAATTTCTAAATAAAGTTAGACATCTCTATCTTACTCGTGCTGAACTAGAGGGTTATTATATAGTTAATACTGATGATATCATAGAACTTGTTCAAGAAAAAATTCAGAACATTGTAATGGCTAAATTAGGTTAGCAGATATGATTATAAATTTAAATAATAAGACATAAATTTATATAATTATTTCAAAGAATGGAACTGTAAAATCATAAATTACAAAACACATATTTAGAAAAAATTGAATCTGGGAAAACCAACTCAAATATATTCATTTAATAAAGAAAAAATTATTAATTATGTAAAGAAATTTAGTTTTCCTCGTTTAGCTGGAACTGAAGGAGAAAAAAAAGCTGTTGATTTAGCAATTAAAACCTTTAAAAATATTGGCTTTGAAGATTCTCAAATTCAAACCCAAAATTTCGATTTTTCTGACTTTTACTCTACAACACTCATTAAATTGATAATGGTTATCAACTTAACTTTTTCACTATTCCTTTTAATGTTTATCTATATCAATATTTATATTACAATTTTAGTAGTAGGTGCTTTTTCTCTACTTGTTTTCTTAATTATAAAAGGATTAAGACACCCTGAATATCCCGGATTCTGGGATGAATATTATGGAGAGACACATAATGCAACTAATGTTTATGTTAAATTACCAGCTAAGAACCTTCAAAGTGAAAGCGCTGGAAATATTATAATTTCTGCTCATTTAGATTCTAAATCTCAAACTTTTCGAACGTATTGGAGAGTGTTTTTATATAAAGTTTGGTTATATAGTGGAATTTTCTTAGGAGGATTTTTAATTGCTTTATTCATTCGCACTTTTACCATTCTAAATCCTGATCTATTAATTATAATAATTGGTATTTGGACATTTACTACTTTAATTTCAATTTCAAATATCTTCTTAATGTTCCTAAATACCCATAACAAATCACCAGGTGCTCTTGACAATGCTTCTGGAATGGCTATCGTATTTGAATTAAGTAATTACTTTAAAAACCACCCTCTTGAAAATTTCAATTTATGGTTTTGTCAATTTTCAGCTGAAGAATTAGGGACAATGGGTTCAAGAGTTTTCGTAAATAAATATGAAAATCAATTTATAAAAGGAAGAATTTTTCAATTTAATTTTGATATGATTTCCTGTGCTAATCATAAAAAAAATCAAATTCAGTATCTGAAATCCTATGGGGTTCTACCTCGTAAAAAAATTGCGCCATTATTAAGTAAATATTTAGATAAAGCTTCAAATAAAAAAAATTTAAAAATTTTAGGATTTCACTTATCTAGTGGTGCTCATTCAGATTCAGTCGCTTTTCATTTAAGAGGATACGATTCTGTAGACATTACTACCAGAATAGCTAGTAAATATGCTCATAATAAAGAGGATACTCCTGACAAAGTTGATCCTCAAAAATTATTAGAAACATGTGTAATAATTCAAGAAGCAATTCTGATGCTAGATAAGGATTTTCAAGTATTATGCAAAAATCAAGAATTGATTTGTGATACTATATAAGTTATATAATTTAGAAAAAAGATTATTAGATCATTGAAATCTCCTTAAAATCCCTACATTAAACTTTCAATCTCTTGTTGAATCTGTTCTATTCTTTTCTTTGATTTTAATAAAATTCTACTTCTTCCATATTTTTGGAACCATCTATCAAATCTCTCTTTAATCGTTACCTCCCTAGTTCCAGCCATTTGCTTATCTGCTAAACAAATAATTTTTTCTTCAAGTGTTTTTGGTAAATAATCTTTTTCAGGTAATCCAACTCGTTTAGCATCTTCTTTATCTAATCCTCCTAAAATGTGTGTCTCACAAATCCTAGCGAGCTTAATTGAAAAACCTCTTTCTCTTAAAATTTTACCCCCTATTAATGCGTGTCTAAATCCATGCGTTTTTGTTCTTCCAACATCATGTAAAAGCCCACCAATTTCAATCAGATTTTTATCAACATTGGTTTTGGTTATTTTTTCTGCAATTTCTAAAGCTTTGTCAGCAACCTTTTCAGAATGGCGTCTAACTGAAAGTGGAATTTTCAGCCTTCTAAGTAAATCTAAAGCAAATTCCCGATCTGGTATAATTTCTTCTTTCTTTCCCATTACTAATTATAAATTAAAAATTAACTTTAAGTTTTAGTTATTAACAAATATGAACAAATCAGTATATCTCTACTGTTATCATAAGATACTAATTCTACTCAATTCAATAATTTAATTACAATTTTAAGCGAGTTAGAACTTCAATAATTAAGAAAAATTGATAAAGTGAAATTGTTAGGGAATTAATAAAATTCTTCATATGGACCACTTACTAATCCACCAAATAAACCTCCTATAAGTGCTCCTAAAATTGCGCTAAAAATTCCTCCTAAAGTTTCTATTAATTGATTTCCTTGGAATAAAGCCATTAAATCTTCTCCAGAAATTATACTTAATAAAATCCAGATTAACAAGGCTATAACAACAACTAATAAACCCGCTATAATACCTCTCCTTAAACCTTTGGATATAGTTCCACTTATAAAACCTATAAAAATCCATGCTAAAAGTTCCGGAGCAAAGAATCCTAGAATTGTAGGTGTACCTGTGAAAAATGAAATCATATCAAAATTAAAATTAGCACCAACTAATAAAGCAGCCGCTTTTATCGTATTAGATTCAGTGTATAGTTTTATTTGATTTATAATATCCGTCATATTAAAGAAAAAGACGGTAAAAAAACTAAGGATGATACCAACAATGATTCCAATAACTAACCGGTAGGAAGCCATTATTCAAACCATATTAGGATTCTAATTTTATACTTTAATATAAAATAAATAGGTTATATAAATAATTTAAATTTTAAACTATATTAATACTTTAGTTCTTAATGGCTTAGAAGATTTCTTTCAATAAAATATTAAAATTATTATGTATTCAATTTAATATTCATTAAAATTCTTAATTTTAATAAAATTCTAATTAAACTCACTTAAGAAAATTATAAAAAAGGCTAAGAATTTGGCTAGAAAGAAAAAGAAAACTGAAGAACCAGGAAAAGAAAAAACAGATGATGTAATAGAAGATTTTGACGAAGATTTCGAGATTGATTTCGAAGAAGATTTAGATTTGGAAGAAGAACTTGATTTATTGGATACAGAGGATATTAAAGCAGGAATTGAAGTTAAAGAAGAAATAATTGATAAAGATGAGGAAAGAAAACAACTTTATTTAAGTTGTGGTATTCATATTGGCACGAAATTATTAACTGGAGATGCTAGAAGATTTTTTTATAGACAAACCAATTATGGATTGTATGTTATTGATTTAACTAAAACTGATGAGCGTCTTAAAATTGCAGCAAAATTCCTAAGTAAGTTTGTTGAAGAGGGAAGTGATAGAGTCATTGTTACTTCAATTAGGAGATATGGGAAAGAACCTGTGAAAAAGTTCTGTGAAGTTTTAGGATGTAGAGCTATAACTGAGAGGTTTATACCGGGTTCACTTACAAATCCAATTATTGATACATATATCAAAGATGCCAGTGTTGTAGTAATTGTTGATCCCCATGCAGATAAAGTAATTCTACACGAAGCTAAATTAGCTCGAATTCCTGTGGTGTCTCTATTTGATACTGATGATACTCTTGATGGCATAGATCTTGCGATTCCAGCAAATAATCGGGGAAAGAAGGCTTTAGGATTAGCATTTTACCTATTAGCAAGACAAATTATGCTAGAATTAGGTAAAATCTCAAGTGAAGATGAATTTCCGCATACATTGGAGGAATTCACCTCGAAAATTGTTCCGGTATACCGACAAGAAGAATCACGTTAATTTATAAATAATTTATTAATTATTAGTTCTGTACTAAATTAGATTTATATTTCTTGTTAGAAATTTTCATGATCTTTTTAATTATTTATAATAAATTTTTAATCTTAAATGAATTTCCTCTACATAAGATTAAAAACTAATTTTATGGGAATGATTCATGAAGAAAATCATAGCCTTTAGCGGTAAGGGTGGTGTAGGTAAAACAACAGCTTTGGTACTCTTATTAAAATATCTCCTAGAAAATAAAAATAAACTTGATATTTTAGTAATAGATTCTGATCCAGACGCTAATATAGCAGATGTAATTGGTGAAGAGGTTAGATTTCGAGATACAATTGGCGGAAAAATGAAAGACTTGAAGGATAAGATCCAAAAAAGGCAATTACCTTTAGATATGCCAAAAAACCAAATAATAGAAGGTGATGTTTTTAAATCTTTGATAGAATTGGATAAATTTGATCTTTTAGAAATGGGACGAACTGAGGGAGAAGGATGCTATTGTTATATAAATTCTGTGCTTAAAAACGTAATTGATACCCTTTCCAAAAATTATGACATCACATTATTAGACTCCCCAGCTGGGTTAGAACATTTTGCTCGAAAAACTGGTAGAGATGTTACTGATTTAGTAATTGTAACTGATCCAAGTAAGATGGGAATTCATACTATGAAAAGGATTTTAGAAGTATCAAGAGAAGTTGATTTGAAATTTGAGAATATTTGGATATTAGGAAATCGTTTTCCTAAAAATTTAAATGATATTCTAAGAAAAGAAGTTGAAAATTTAAAAGAAGAGAATGTCCAATTGTTAGGATTCATTTCTAATGATGAAGAAATTAGTTCAATTAACTTAACTGGAGGAAATTTACTAGATTTACCGCAAGATAATTCTTCATATCAAGAAGCTAAAGAAATCTTCATAAAAATAATTTGAAATTAAAGATATTCATTAATCTTTCTATTTCGAAAACGTTTCTCTACCCCACTTCTCATCCCAGGTAATTTAAAACACTGATTAGGAATCATCCTTTTAAAGTAGCTTTTGTTTTCTTTTTCAGAAATAAATTGTGAACTATAGAGGGTTTCGAAGATTTCTTCACCAGAAAATTGGATATCATCGAAGTATGGAATAATAGGACGATTTTTACTAATTTTTTCTACAGCACTCTTTAGTGGAGAGTTAAACTCCTGAATTTTCCCTTTTTCATCGATTATAGTAGTTTTATGATTGTGTTCATTGTATAAACAAATTATACATTGTGGAAATCTTTTAGAAAAATATTGTAAAACAAGATCTATCACCTGATGTTTAAGTAAGACTACTCCAAACATCACACCTCGATTATTTATTTCTGTCCTTGTAAATTGTCTTGCACGATATGCTTCAGTAGAAACTTCTCGCATCATATGATTGACTTTCTTTGCGAATGGAGTACCTGAATTTCGCAAAACAACTTCTGGAATCTCTCTAATTCTTTGGATTAGAACAGGAGAAAATTTATAATGACGGGGAAGATTACGAATCAGTTCTTCATGCGAATGCCCTTTAGCACACCCAACGACTTTTAATGGATCTTCATTTTTTACTCTTTTACTCATTATATCCCTCTTTGCAAAATTTTATTCTCATCAAGATTAATAAATTTATGAATGATAGTTTGATTTTCTCCATTTATTAGGAGGAAAGGATCAGCCCGTTTTAATACTACACCAACAGATTTTAGATCTTGTCGACGTTTAAATACAAATTTTTTCGATCGCAAGTTTATAATTCGTTTAGCGGAAATAGGTCCTATTCCAGGAACTCTTATTAATTCTTGATAAGATGCTTGATTTGGATCTACAAGTCCATGCTCTTTAAAGTAGTGCCTGGCTAAATGAATTTTCGGATCTCCTTCAGGTAAATTGCCATCTTCGGTCAAAATTTCTTTCAAATCTTTTAAATTATAATGATATATCCGTAATAGCCAATCACTTTGATACAATCGATGTTCTCTTGCTAATGAAGCTGCTTTTTTATTTGCTAAGGGCGTTCCTTCGATTGGAATGAAAGAAGAGAAATAAGCACGCCTTAGATCAATCTCTCGATATCCCCAATCAATTCTATTAAGTAAATCATAATCACTCTCATTTTCTGCTGCTCCTACTACAAACTGAGTCGTTTGTCCGCTATTGAGAATTGGAGCACCGTCCCATCGAAATTTTTTGTACCCATCCTCTCGCCTATCCTTAATAATCCTTTCTTGGTATTGTAATTGATTGTCTTGCTTCAAATCTCTCATTAATTTAAGAGTCTCATCATTGTGTTTGATGCGAATCTGTTTTAACCAGCGTTGTCGGGTTATAATATCGTTGTGAAAATCTTTCTGCTCCGCAATTTCTGCGAGATGATCTTTTGTGGAAGCTTCCATATTGATTGAAATACGATCAGATAAACTTATTGCCTCTTTGAGGAGATATTGACTCACACCAGGTAAACACTTAAAATGCACATATCCACGAAAGTTATATTTGAATCGAAGTAGTCGAACTGCTTCCAACATTTCTTCAGTGGTTTCATCGGCACTACCACATACACCAGATGAAATAAATATACCTTCTGCTACATTCATCGAATAAAGTTTCATAAATGTACGAGCATATTCTTCAGGTGTAAAACTCATCTTTTGCTTACAACTATGAGAAAAACAGTACTTACAATTGTAGATACATTTGTTAGTGTATAGGGTTTTGAAAAGACTTGCGCATTGACCATCAGGGGTATAACTATGGCAAATTCCGGCACTATCTGTTGCTCCAATCCATTTTTTTGAATCTCCAAAAAGTTTTGGATATTTATCGGTACGACTGGAAGCAGTACTGGCACAAATATCATATTTGGAATTCTCTCCTAAGACACGAATCTTTTCTAAAGTAGACGGCACTTTATCCATCAGCTAAGTAGAATAACATACCTAAAAATGGTATATAAATTTAAATCTTGATATTTAATTTATAAAAAGAGAGAGATTAATGAATTTTTAAAATTATTTCAATGATAAACAAACTTAAATCAATTCTTAGTTTATCAAATTATATTTAATAATGACTTATTAATTAATTAGATTTTAAGATGCCTGAATATACTGGTGGAGAAATAATCTCCAAATATTTAATAAAAGAAGGAGTAAAATATGTTATTGGAATCCCTGGGCACGGAAATCTTCCTCTTGTAGATGCTTTCTTCAAAGATAAGGATAAAATTCAAATAATTCAGCCCAAGCAAGAAATGAGTGCTGTGCATTTATCAATAGGTTATTTTAGAATCAGCAATATACCACTTTGCGTATTTACTTCAATAGGACCAGGTGCAATAAATACAGCAATAGGATTATCAGATGCATTCGTCGATAGTATGCCTGTTTTAGTCATCACAGGGGATACACACGTTCACATGAGAGGAAAAGGTGTTTTACAGGAAATTGAACGAAAAAGAGATTCAGATATGCCAAGAATTTTAGAACCTATCGTAAAAAGAAGCTGGCAGGTGAGTTCTGTGGGACAATTACCAACAATAATGCAACGAGCATTTAATCAAATGTTGTCAGGACGTAAAGGTCCTGTGGTGATAGATCTTCCCATGGATATACAAGCAAATTCTATCGAAGTAGAAATTCCAGAACCACAAGAGAGAAGATCTATTGGACGCATAAGAGGCGATCCTGAGTTAATAAAGAAAGCTGTACAACTAATTAAAAACGCAAAAAGACCAGTATTATTGTTAGGTGGTGGAGTTATATCATCAGAAGCATTTGATGAAGTAAAAGAGTTAGTAGAGAAAATTGGTGCTGCTGTGGTCGTCACAATGATGGCAAAATCAGCATTTCCTAATGACCACCCTCTATTTGCTTGGAGTACTGGTAGCAAAGGAACAACAGTTGGGTTAAAGATGACTTCTACCGCTGATGTTCTGCTTGCTGTTGGATGTCGTTTTGCAGATCAAACAGCAAGTTCTTATAAAAATGGTGTTAGTTTTTCCATCCCTCCTACAAAACTGATTCAGATTGATATTGATCCTCATGAAATAGGGAAGAATTATCCCAATACTGTTGGTATCGTTGGGGATGCAAAAGCTTGTTTAAGGCAAATTATTGATGAATTAAGAGATTATGAAAATAATTATGAGAATACAAACTATTTTAAAGAAATACAAGAAGAGAAGAAAAGGTGGTTTGAGTTCCTTGATAAACATCGGGATGATACAAAGGTACCTGTAATGATTTCGACAGTTTTAAAAGAAATTAGGAAATTTTTTGATAGAGATGCTGTAATAGTAACCAGCTCTGGAAATGTTCAAGCTCAGATGATTCAAGAATTAGAGTTTTATGAACCTAAAACATGTCTCACTGCGGGTGGATTCTCTACGATGGGGTATAGTGTTCCAGCAGCAATTGGGGCTAAATTAGGTTTAATAGATATTGGAAAACCAGATCATCAAGTTGTAGCTTTAGTTGGTGATGGAGATTTTATGATGACAATATCGGAATTATCTGTTGCTGTTCAACTAGGATTAACCAATATATTCTTTATAGTATTGAATAATTATGGCTGGATTGCAATAAAGGACTTACAACAAACTGCTTTTGGTGAAGATAGAAGCTATGGTACAGCTTTTTATAATAAAGACGGTGATCCCTATTCTCCTCATTTTGCTAAAATCGGTGAAGCGTTTGGTTGTTATTCTCAAAGAATTTCTAAAAAAGAAGAGATAATTCCCGCACTTGAAAGAGCTACTGATTCAAAGAAACCCGCAGTAATAGAAATCTTGGTAAATCGCACTTTTCCTTACACTGGGAGTCCCGCAATTGGGTTTTGGGATGTGACTATTCCAGAATACTTATTAGAGCGAAGGAAGAAGTATGAGGAAGATATTAAAGGCGAGAAGCTTTAAAAATCAAACTTTTATTTTTAACTTTTATTGAGCTTCTGTTAGATATTGGTCCTTGAATTTTACAGAAGCTTGCTCTCCGCCGACACCCCAGTGTGTTCTTGGAATCTCGTGGACAATTACTTCTACAGCATGTTGAGGGACACCTAAATCTACGAAAACTTGGGTAATCTTTTCAATTAAAGTCTTTACTCTTTCTTCTCCAAAACCTTTCCAAACATTTATATGTACTATTGGCAAGATTAAACCTCCTTTCAATAATTTCTATTATAATAATATTCTTTATTTTTTTAAATAATTATATTATTCGTTTTTCTTTAAATTTAAAAGTGAAATTTACCAAGAGTCTATATTGTATGAGAAAAACCTTGATTAATTTTATTTAGTTAAATTTTATAAAGATACTTTAGGTGGAAAATCTTGATTATAAAAACTTTAATAATATTTTTATTATCTAGTTTGGGTTTAATTTTAGGGATTTACTGGTTTAATACTACCGGTAGTTATTTTTTACTAATACTTGCTTCGAGTTTAGGTATTCTTTTTGGATTTCTACTAGGAAAAGAAGCAAAATTTGCTATAGAAACGAAAAAATTATATGCTCATTCCAATTCCAAAGTAAAAAATCGATAAAATTATGTTTTTTTTAATTTTTTTTATAAATTGAGTATTCATTGTCTAATTTATTTCTTAATTGTTCAGAAAAATTAAACTTATTTTTATAGAAATTAAAAATGATTTCATCTATTTCTTTTTGTTCTATAATATAATCATAGTTTAAGTCTTGTTTTTTATTTTTAATTATCTTTTTAACTAACTTTTCTACTTTTTCTCTAACATCGTTGTCCGGAATAATAAAAGGTAATGCGTGTATTCCAGATATTTGTATACTATTTGTGTTATTAATAATCCCTTTCATAAGATAATTATTAAGGGAGCTATTTAATAACCCTAAGATATATTCTATAGAGATGGAATTATCGATTATATAAAATCCTATAGCTTTATTAGAATCCCAATAGCATCCTTTGGGCATGTAGCGAGCAGCTAATCTTGAACTAATACCGCTAATAACTATTCCTTCTTTTTCAAAGGAAACATTTATGGGAATATCGTACTGACTGATCGAATCAGCATTCCAATCTAAAGCTTCCATTATTGCTCTAAAATATTGATCTGAACCACCGCGTTTCAGATAGGGTTTCCAATCTTTAGATTTTAAAGAATCTTGTGAAATAACTTTATATTTATTTTCTTGATTTATAATTTTTTTATTCCGTTTTCTAAAAATATCTGCCAATTCAGTATTCTCAATAGCAGCAATATATTTTCTATTATCATGAGTGTGCATTCCAATACAACCTTTAACAAAATTCTTTAATCTTGGTGCTTTATCAAATAACTCAATTATTTGATCTTCAACATCGATAAAAAAGATGTTAAAGGGTAATGAGTTATATTTTATTTGTTTAATTTCCCTTACATTTTTAGGTTTCAAATATTCTTGTTCATTATTTATTCTTGGTATAATTCTCATTAGATTTTCTTGTCTGCTTTTCTTGAATTTTTCTCCGGGATATTTTGTTAGAATGAGTATTACTGGATTTGTACTCACTTTTTGATTAGAAAATAAATATTTTGGTGCTAGTAGGATTTCATTTATGATACAATTATCAAGTATGAACTTTCTTAACTTTTTATGAGTACTTAAAGTTAAAAAAGAATCGCTAGTAATAAATCCTAATTTTCCTCCTTTCTTTAAACGCCATATACTGTTTACTATAAACATTGAATAAGTTTCATGAGCATTTATCTTTCCATAGATTTTTTTTAATTTTAATTTATTTTTTCGAACGTATTCACTTGCTTTATTCAAGTATGGAGGATTACCAACAATAATATCAAATTCGCTATAAGAATCAGGATATAATGATAAAAGAGTATCATGTGTTTGAAACGATACTCCTAGTTTTTCTATGTCATCTTTATAACTTGGATTGATATCATAAGTAAAAATTTGATTTTTGTTAACCCCAAATTCTAATAACTCTTCAACAAAAATACCAGATCCTACACATGGGTCTAATATTTTTTGTCCCTCATTAATCTGGCCTAACCTTGATATAATATACTTAGCTGTTAATAGAGGGGTAATAACAGTTCCTAAATCTTTATTCTGGAATTGGATTGTTAATCCACATTTTTTAATTTTAAGTTACTTATCAATATCTTTTAAAAGAATTGTTATAAATTGACAGAGTTTTTTCAAAACTTTAGGATCTATTTTATCAATGGTATCATTTATAGAATGTACATACATTTGCCCACTTTTATCACCTGCTCCAAGTCCTTGGAAATTTTTATTCAAAAGAAATAATCCGTCGCTGTATGTGCCAATATAAATTTTATGTGCCCTTTCCATTCTCATTATGTCCTTATTTTCAAAAATAAAATTATAAGCCTTATAATTTTTATTATTAAGGAGACCATGATCATATAGAATAAATCTTTTTGCTATTCCATCAAAATTAATAATATATGTTCTTTCTCTATCGAAGTCTTTTATAACCTTATAAAAATTTCTTATTCCCATTGTACCAGACTCTTCTGCTCCTGTAAAAACAAACCATAAATTAAAATTATCTAATCTGAATTCTGGTTTCAAATAATATCTTAATAATTCTAATACACAAGAAACTCCCGATGCGTTATCTATAGCTCCCTTAGATTTATTATTTGTAAAGTTAATTGTAATAATAATTGTTGAGATTAAATTTATCCCTAAAATTATTGCTCCTATAATAAGAAGCCATAAGAATGCCCCCATAAAGATGAGAGAATTAAGTGTATTAATTAAAATCCCAAAAGTAAAGGAAAAGAACCAAATAAAATATGATTGTATTCTAAATTTTATAGATAGTAATTGTCCTTTTGAATCTAAGTGAGAAAAAAGTAGAATATTCTTATGATTTTTTTTGCTTATATTTTTATCAATAGATTTCGAGGGTAATTTTATATATAAATTTTGAGAATTAAGTATCTTTCCAAATTGTATTTTTTCTGGATTTCTTGTAATAAAAATTAATACCAGAAGCATCATTAAGGTTAAAATTAGACTTAACAATGTAAAAACCCAATAGATATTGAAAAATAAGGTAAAATGAAGCCAAAATAGTAAAATTAAACTAAATTTAGGATAAATTCTTGAGTAAAACGTACTGAAGGAAAATTTTTGAACTGAAGGTGTAAGATTTAAATCTTCAATCTTTTGTTTGGCTAAATTAAAACTTTTTTTCTCAAATTCAGTACCAGATAATCTTGGAAAAGAAAAAGCTGACAAATTCTCTCTTATACGTTTTTCTTCAATCATTTTAAAAAATCAAATTTGTTTTTATTTAAAGTAAGCTCCAACTTTAGCAGAACTTACAATTTTTCTATATGTATTTAAATATCCAGTTGTAATTCTTGGCTCTGGCTTAGTCCAATTTCGTAATCTCTGATCTATTTCTTTATCTATAATTAATAAATTCAATTTTCGATTCTTAATATCAATTTCGATAATATCTCCATCTTGTACAATTGCTATGGGACCTCCCTCAATTGCTTCAGGGCAAACATGACCAATGCAAGGGCCTCTCGTTGCTCCCGAATATCGTCCATCTGTTATCATTGCTACAGAATCACCTAGCCCCATACCTACAAGAATTGCTGCAGGTATAGATAATTCCCTCATTCCTGGAGATCCTTTAGGACCTTCATATCTAATAACTAGAACGTCCCCCTCTTGTACTTTATCTGACATTAGCGCATTTTTTACATCTTCTTCACATTCAAAAACTTTAGCTGGACCTTTATGATATTTCATTTTTAGGCTTAATGCACTCTGTTTCACAACTGCTCCCTCTGGGGCCAAATTTCCTTTTAATACAGCAATCCCCCCTTCTTTTTCTATTGGATCATCTAAATTTCGAATAATTTGATAATCATATATATCAACATTCTCGAGTGCTCCATTCAAGGTTAAATTTAATACAGTTTTAGTTGATAAATCCAAAAGACTGGATAATTTTTTCATTAAGACTTGAACACCACCGACATCATGAAATTCAGTAAGATTATATTCAGATGCGGGTTTGAATTTTGCCAATAGCGGTATCGATTTACTCAATCTATCAAAATCAAAATGATTTAAATCTCCGCCAAGTTCGTGGGATAAGGCACACATATGAAGAATCATATTAGTTGAACCACCAAAGGATAATGCAACTTTAATTCCATTTTCAATGGAGGAGTGAGTAATAATGTCCAAAGCTTTTATGTTATCTTTAACTAACTTTATTATTTTTTTTCCTGTATCTTTACTTAAATCTTCCTTTTCTTTACTGATAGCACCCATTGTAGCACAACCTGGTAAAGATAAACCCATAGCTTCTACTATACATGCCATTGTATTTGCCGTTCCCATCAAGTTACAAGCCCCAGGTGAACAGCATGTTTGTGATTCAATTAGGAAAAATTCTTCTTTAGTTAATTTCCCTACTTTATATTCACCAATCGCTTCCTTAATATCAGATGTTACATAGGTTTTTCCTTTAAGAGGACCATCCTCGAATATTTTTGCCTTCATAATCCCTCCAGTTAAGAAAATTGTAGGGATATTGCATCTAACAGCGGCTAATAGCATTCCTGGAATGATTTTATCACAAGAACATAGCATTACCATTCCATCAAAGTTATATGCCTTTATTGTACATTCTATGGATGCAGCTATTATTTCTCGCGACGGTAAAATATATTTTGAATAATTTCCCGAATTTGCTATTCCATCACAAGAAGCAATTGTATTAAATTCCATTGGAGTACCTCCAGCTTCTTTAACTCCTTCTTTAACAAATTGACTTAGTTTTCTTAAATGAATATGCCCGGGATTGATTTCATTCCATGAATTTACTATAGCTATTCTAGGTTTTGCTAAATCTTCATAAGAATAACTACAACCAAGATACAATGCCCGTTCATAAGCCTTAATTGGATCTAAATTTTTTTTTTCTAAGATCATTTTTAATTATTAATACTCTTAAATTTTAATTTTTTGAATAAAAAATTAGAGAATTACTTCTCTTCGCTGGCCATTGGATTTTTATCCATACAAGGAACTCCAAACTGACATAATGCACAACCAACAGGTAAGACTGGGGGTCTCTGTTTACTATTGACGCGACGAATATGGGGCTTTAATATTTGCTCAGTACGGGAAATCATTTTTCTGGCTACTTTCTGCATATAATTATAACATTTTATCTTATCATGTCCATTTTTTGTTATAGCTTTAGCGGGGCATTTTTCCACACACTCTTTACGATTATCATCAACATAATATAAGCAGTTTGCATATGGATCATCACTTTTTCTAAGAGTTATTTCGAGGGGAGCATCAGTAACAACAGAAGCTAACCTAATATTGCATCCTACTTCTGTTATTAATCCTTCATGTAAACTAAAAGTTCCAAGTCCAGCTGCGAATGCAATATGTCGTTCAGACCAATTAGAATAAAAATTTCCTTTCGTAATAATAGTGAAAACTTCGCTCAACATTCCTGCTACAGCATTATATCCATTATTTTTAAAGAATTTAATTATTTGTCTGCAGGTTTCTTTCTTAAATGGATTTGCATAATTACGTCCAACAGAATAAATTTCTGCAGGCAAAATCATTTTTGATAGAACTATTGGGTCTTGACCTTCATCCCTAATTTTTTTTACATAGGGGAAAACTGTCGAAATTATGCGAAGCTGCGATGATGGGATTGAGTTCTGTCCACAAGCTAACCATAACTCTGTTGGTGTTAGGTGTTCTGGACCTACAACTTCTTTGAATTTTTGGAAAATTGGATCATCTCCTCTTACGACACCAATTAAGGGAGAAGAAAAAATCCTTCCTCCTCCATAATTCTCAGGTAAACGATTGAGTTTGCTATTTGCGAAAAACTCTTCTAAAAAATGAAGTAATTGTATATTCATGATGAAAATCTTTCTTTTCGATCATAACTTTTAAAGTTAATATTTTTACAAATAGAGATTATATAAATTTAATTAATGACTTTACTAAATGTTATGCTTAGAGCAGGGATAATTGGATGTGGAGTTATTTTTGACTTGAATGTCTTAGGATATTTAAATAATCCAGATGTGAAAATCACTTGTTTATGTAATAGAACTATTGCTAAAGCGAAGGAAAAAGTGAAAAAATTCAACTTAGACGAGAATATACCTATTTATTCTGACTATAGGGAAATGTTGGATAAGAAAGATATAGATATTGTTGAGATACTTTTACCTCATCATTTACACGCTGAAGCAACAATTTATGCTGCTGAACAAAATATTAAAGGTATTTCAGTTCAAAAGCCAATGGCTCTGACATTGGATCAAGCAGATGCCATGATTAATGCATGTGAGAAATCTGGATCAATTCTCTCAATCTATGAGAATTTTCTATTTGCTCCTCATATTAAAAGAGCTAAAGAATTACTAGAACAAGATTACATAGGCGATCCCTCGTCAATACGCATTAAAACTGCAATGGGTGGGAAAGGAGGTTGGAAAATCCCAACAAGTGCGGAAGAATGGAGAAAACAACCAGAAAAGGTTGGCGGTGCGAAAAAGGGTTCACCAGTTTTATTTGATAATGGATGGCACGACTTTGTATTGGCTCATTGGTTTTTTAATGAAGAAATTGAAAAAGTTTTTGCTTGGACAGATAATTATCAAGGACTTGACGCTCCTGCTTTTGTAATGTTTAAATACAAACAAAGTTTTGAACATGTAGTCCCACAATATGGAAATATGGAATTTTCTATAATGCCTGAAATGGAAATCCCTTCAAAGTATTATCCTGCAGATGAGTTTATCGAAATTATTGCAAGTCGTGGGATAATGAAAATTAATCAAGGGACTTCAATAGGGAATAAAATGTCTGATTCAGAAATATTTGCTCCAATAGTAATAATAAGAGATGGTAAAGTGGAAACATATACAGATTTTGAGAAAGATTGGAAATATAGTTTTATTAATGCTACAAACCATTTTATTGACGTTATAAAGAACAAAAAAAATCCAATACTTTCAGGGGAGCAGGCAAGATATATTTTAAAATTTAATCTTGCGGCAATTGAATCAGCAGAATTTGGTAAAGAAATTTTTCTCGACAAATTTGAATAAATTTTATTCGTGTAATTAATCCTCATATTGATATTTGAATTCTTTATGGATTAAACCCTCTTTAATACCTTTTCTCAAATCGTTCCTTTTTCTGCTATAATATTTATGTAATTTTGAGGGATCCATTTCCTTAGGAGTTTCTACTATACAGGAACGATCCTTTTCACTTTCTATTGTGATTTCTTCCCAAAAAACAGATCTTTTTTGCTGTTGAGAAATATAAGGCATTTTTGCGCAAATACACAGATTTTTTCCTTGTTCTCCTGTATATATTGGTGTTCCCCCTTTCTTGACAACATTTATAAAATGTTCAGTAGAATTTATAAAAGAATACCTCCAATCTCTTGGAAGCTTATTTCCATATGTTTTAACCTCTCCATCAATATAAACAACGATAGGAGGATATTGTGGGCTTTTTGAAACAAAATTTCCTCCACAGGTACATTGATTAATCCACATTATTCCTTTTGAGCCAGATATTTCAATAAACTCATCACAATAATAATAATTACTTGGATAATATAGATTTGGAGCCAAGGTAATTTCCATAATTCCATATTTCGGGGGATCATCTGAATATATTTTTGGATATTTCCAAAGAACATAACTGGGGATATCTTGGGTTCCATTAAAATAATCTATCCAACTAAATACCTTCTCAAATCTTTCTTGGTTCATTAACCAAAGTGCCATTGAAAATTTATGAATACCATCATCATAAATATAAGGAAGTCCACCACACGTTTCGGTATCTGTTCGCCATTTATAAGATTTAAGATGAACATACATACTCGGTCCTCCTGCCGCAAGAGTGTTAATCCTGAAATTTAATAATTCGCCAATGATTCCACTATTCAATAATTCTTTTGCTTTTAGATAAATCGGGTAAAACCGGAAATTTTCATATAATTTTAATTTTACGTTCTCTTTTTTACATACTTGAATCATCTTTTCGCAATCTAAAATTGTATGAGCAAGAGGTTTTTGAACTGAAATACCAGGTACTCCTGCTCTTGCACAGTATTCTGTCATTGCAGCATGTAAATGATGTGGAGTTAAAATTTCTACAATGTCTAAATCTTCATGATCAATCATTTTTTTATAGTCTGTATAAATCTTTACGGTTCTTAATCCCCATCGTTCAAGTTTTTCACCAGCCCTTTTAATATCTGTATCAGAAACAGCAACAAGTTCAGTATCTTGTGAATGGAGATATCCTAATACATTTAAATTTGAGATATCACCACATCCAATTATCCCTACTCTAATACTTCATAACCTCCCATCTTAATGGCTTATTTGGTTTGCTCCCACCACGAAAAGTTATTTTCCCATCCTCTATAACAACTTTTTCTTCTTTATCATTAATCTTTAAAGATAATCTTGCCTGTAAATCTTCTCTTTCAAGTGTTAATGAGATCATCCATATACCCTCAACAAGGGGACTATACCAACCGAAATATCCTTTTTTTGATTTTTCAAATCCTAAAATCGGAGAAGAAAACTTATATTCATCTTTAGGTAGTATTGGTGTCAACTCTACACCTTCAAGAGTAAATTTTGCGCTAATGAGATGAATTGTATTGTATATAGGCCATGCATGGGGATGTAGATCCATAATTGGAAAGTCTGTCCAATTCACCCCAAAAGTTTCATCATATATAGGTTCTCCCTCTTTTTTATTGCTACTAATTAATTCTTTACTGAAATGCGTTTGACCAGGAAAATTTGATAGATCAGAATTGTAAACATCCGGACCGCTCCAGATTCCATACCATACTTCAGGATAATTTTCTGCATGGAATGCGAGTGTATTTTTTTTCCATTCATCCCAAGCCATATTCCTATCAACCAAGGACAAAGCCCAAATTAATGTACCATTTATTGAAGGCCATATTCCCCCATTCACTCTCATTCCTAATTCTCTTTCCATTGTTTTAATACCCTTACTTAGAAGTCTTGCTCCAATTTTCGAAGGCTGGCGTAATAACTCATCTATTGATTCCACTAATATTTTCATTTGATCTAAATTTGCCGCTCCTCCAATAATCGCCCAAGGTTGAGGTTCAAGCCATAATTGATCTTCTCCAACCCATCCGATATCCTCTGATAGCCAAGCACGTTTAAACCATTTCCCGTTCCATTGAACATGGACTGCTTGCCTTTGATCATTAGCATATTGGATTACTTTTTCTGAATTTTCAGTATCACCAATAAATTTCAACATCTCTCCAAAAATTCTAAGGACGAATGATGCCATGGCAGCATTTAATACACTTTCTCCATGTTTTATAACATCATCTTGTTTTTCTTCTGAAATATATCCGATAATAACACCATCATTCCAGTCACCATTGGATATTCGCTGAAGACCATGTCCCGCTGTTCCAAGAATTTCGGTAAAATAACTATAACATGATAATAACAAATCCTTTATAGTATTCCTAATCACATTTCTTCCATAAACCGGATAAATTGGTACTTTTTCGTCAAGGAAATCAATATCTCTAGTTGCAAGAATATATTCACTCACTAACCATAGTAACCACATCTGTTGATCAGAAGGCTTATAGGGAACAGGCAATATCATTCCACTACCCATAATACCATAGGGTATTTCTCCATTTGGTTTTATAGTTTTCAAAATATATCTTATGATATTTTTAACGATTTCAGGTTGACTATATATAAATGGTAAAACATGTTGCATAGGATCACGTAACGCACCTTGAAATCCTATGATATATTGATATACCTGTCCTTGTGAAAGAATATGTTCTTTAAAATAACTATCATAGGTCATACTCCCACGTAAGTAATAATTATGCCATAATAATTCACGTGTTACCCATGGATCATCTGGAATCACTAAATCAATTCGATTTTTTTTCCAATGTTGACATGAAGTTGCCCATATTTGATTTAAATCTTTTTTATATTTATTGAGAAGAGAATCAATCTCGAATCCTTCGGGGATATAGCCATAGGCAAAATACATAGTTTTATTCTCATTGGGATTTAATTGTATTTTACGCTCAAGAAGCATAGCACTCTTATCATCAGAAAGAGTAATACTTGAATCCAAAGACTTTTTTAGACCATCTGGTGATTCTACACCTCCTTTTCCAAAAAAAGAAGATGAATCCATACTAAATCCATCTGCTTTTGTATCCAATGATATAAGAAATGTCATAGGGGGGTTCATATCTCTAATTACGGCTTTGGGAGTGGTAGATTTTTTCTCATCTTTTCGATCCTTAAAAAATTTTGATTCTATAAGACCCCCATTACCATTTAATAATTTAAATTCATGAGTAAACTGTTCACTGAATTCTTGACGATATCTTCTGGTAAGGGATACATTTTTTTCATTCATAGCATTAAGATATGCATCTGGCGAAAATTGATACATATGGCAACCCCAATATTCAATCCAGCGAAGATTAGCTCGTTTATTACGATTATTTTTCACTGTTATTTGCGAGATCAAGATAGGATCATCTCCATAGGGAGCAAATACAACTTGATCGACAATTAAACCTATTTTTGATACTTTTTTCCGAATATAACCAATCCCAAAAATTCGTTCAAAAAAATCTCCATTTCCAGGATAAAATGTGCTAATATATTGGTTTCCATCTACCAGATAACCAAAACCTCCTGCATAATGTCCATGATCGGGGTCAAATTCATTAAGAAATTTAGGACTTCCCTCATCTTGACGTACTTGGATATAACCATAATTCGATGCTAAAGCAACTAAACGATCGTTTCCTACTTGGTGCCAATGGTCATTTTTGGAGTGCCACACTTCATTTATAGGAGTAATCGCCTTTGGATCGTTTATTTGATCACATGTATATCGATAGGCAGGTAATCCAAACTCATCTTCAATCCATTCACCAAAATAACCCGAACCAAATGCTTTTTTTGACATTTATTATAATTTTCTATTTTTTAGAAAAGGAAATTTGCGATATAATAAAAATTTTAATTAAAAAATCATGAAAAAATTATATTTACGCAAAAAAACCGAATCATTAGTATCGATATCCCACATTAAAAAAATGGATGTTTAATCATGTTCCACCAGTATCAAATTTAAAACCCAAAAGGGAACATTTTTAACAATTTTGTTTTTTTATAACATTTCATATTCGGAAATGTAAGAAATATAAGGTTATTGAAAACCTTATTAAAAAAGGAATACTTTACTCGCATATTAATAAAGAGTAATGATTCGTCAATGGCAATTTCATGGTTTTTTTTAGATTTATTTGTTGTCTTATTAGCATATATATACATACTTTTAACAATCTTTATTCCACTAATTTTGAAGAAAAAAGATAAAATTACTAAATTTACCGCAAGAAAAGCTGTACATATGTTTGCTGGTTTGTCTATATTATCTGCTCCATTTTATTTTTGGCCTTTTTGGCCAGCAATTATTGCAGGGTCCCTCACAGTGTTAGTATTTTTTAGCTCAAAAGAATCAAAAGTAAAACAATTAAGAGAACTTTATGATGCAATTGGTGAGGAAGCAGAAGAAAAAGTTGGGTATTTACAAGGACCTTTTTTCTATTGTCTCTCAATTACATCATTAGTTTTTATTTTTGCAATTTTTGCTCCTGAACAATTTTATTTTCCAATAGCGGGTATATTACTAATGATAATTGCTGATACTCTTGCTTCTGTAATTGGTAAGCGTTGGGGGAAAGTAAAAATCAGCTTTGCTTGGACAAATTCAAGTAGAACTCTTGAAGGATCACTAACTTTCTTTGGAACAGCATTTTTATTGTGTTTTCTCTCCTTTTTCCTATTCGGTTTACTTTTTCCTGACATACAAAAGTCATTAACTTTTGAAACGATTTTAATATATTCTTTAATTACAAGTTCAATAGCAACTGTAATTGAACTATTGACTCCTAGCACTTATGATGATTTAACAGTTCCAATAGGCAGTACATTGATTATTTATCTTCTAACTCTTATCTAACACTATTTACCATTTTTTATTTAACTATTATAATTATTTTAAAAAAAGTAATTTAATTAACTAACATGGAAAACCTACAAAAACTCTTTGATGTTGTAGTGGTTGGAGCAGGCACTGCCGGAACTATTGCAGCTAGGTTTGTTGCTAAAAAAGGGTTAAGTGTATGTTTAATTGACAGAAAGCAAACGAGTCAAATTGGAGATAAAATATGTGGAGACGCTGTAGGAAACGAAATATTCGACTTTTTAAACATAAACCATCCAAAGAATGAAGAATTATCTTGTTTAATAAAGGGGGCAAAAATTTATTCTCCTAACCTTAAGAAATGTATTACATTAGTAGATCCAAAACAAGCAGGTTATATAATAAATAGATTAGAATTTGGTCAAAGATTATTAAATGAAGCTCTAGATGCTGGAGTAGCTCAATTTTTAGACAATACTTTGGCATTAGATTTATTATATACTAATGATCATGTTACAGGAGTAAAAGTTCGGTTAAAAAACGGAGAAAAAATCGATCTTAAATCAAAAATAGTAATTGATGCAAGTGGGTATAATACACAATTGCGAAAAAAGGTAAAGAGCTCACTAGTTGAAAAAGAGATCTCTAAACAAGATGTTATATTATGTTATCGTGAGATTGTGAAATTTTCACCAAAAGATCTACAAGTAAAAGATTCTGAATACATTACTATTATTTTAGATCAGGAAAAAGCTCCTGGAGGATATATATGGTATTTTCCAAAAAATGAATCCTCAGTTAATATCGGTCTAGGTGTATTCATGGATTATGGTGGTAAAGTAAAGGAACTTTATAGACAAAATATATTTAATAATTTCATAAAGACTTCAAAATTTGAGATAATTTCGACGGGAGGAGGTATAGCACCTGTAAGAAGGCCATTATGGTCTTGTGCTGATAATGGCATTATGTTTGTAGGTGATGCTGCATGTCAAGTTAATCCACTTCATGGTGGTGGGATAGATCCATCAATGAGAGCAGGATTACATGCTGCAAATACAGCAATAAGAGCAATTGAAGATGAAGATCATTCATTAAATAAATTATGGGATTATAATTATAAAGTAATGACAAGTTTTGGAACGGAATTTGCTTCATTAGATTTATTAAGAAGAGTTCTCCAAGTTCTTTCAAATGAAGATTTAAATTTTGGATTGGAACGTGATCTATTAAGTGGAGAAGAAATATTAGAGATTTCTTCAACTGGTGGACTAAATACCTCTTTAATTAGTATGGTAACAAAAGCTTTTAAGGGTATTTCTCGTCCTAACTTGTTATTAGATTTAAATTATCTTAGAATACGGATGAATGAAATTTCAAATCTTTATAAAAATTTCCCACAAAATCCTGATATATTTCCAGATTGGAAACAAAAAGTTTTAGAAGTCTATAATAAAATCGAAAGAATGATAATTAATAAATAAAATTAAGTAAAATTAAAGATGTGAAATAAATGGTTGATATTTTAGTAGATGAATATATAGAAAACAGTACATATAACTATATCATTAATAAAATTAATAATGAAGGAGCATTACATTTTTCTCTTATAGATCCAGACCCATTAAGACAAGGTCCTAATAAAGCAGCAAAGATCGCAAAGTATGCTGAAGAAGCGGGAACAGATGCAATATTAATAGGAGGGAGTACTGTATTTGATCAAGTATTTGTGGATAAAACAATCTCTTCTATCAAAGAAAATGTAAATGTACCAATAATTATTTTCCCAGGAGGTATTAGTAATGTTTCTCAATATGCTGATGCCATATTTTTCATGTCTTTATTAAACTCCTCAGACCCTTATTTTATTATTGGTCAACAAGCACTTGTTTCGTACACAATTAAAATGGTGAAATTAGAATATATTTCAATGGGATATTTAATCATAGAACCAGGAGCTAGTGCTGGATGGATTGGAAATGCGAGATTAATACCTCGAAATAAACCAAAATTAACTGCTGCATATTCATTAGCAGCAGAGATGTATGGATTCAAGCTCGTATATTTGGAGGCAGGTTCAGGTAGTGAAATAATTCCAACAGATCATATAAAAGTCTGTTCGCAAGTATTAAATATTCCAATAATAGCAGGAGGGGGGGTTGATAATAAGGAGGACGCAAGAGCATTTATAGAAGCTGGAGCAGATATCATTGTTATGGGCACTTTTCTTGAAAATAATATATTATACGATAATGGTTCTTCTTTAAAAGTTATTATTGATGAGATTAAGGATGCAGGAAAATCTCTAAATAAAAATTATATTAAAAAGTAAATCTTTTCAATTTAGGTGATTTTGATATGAAATTTAAGGATGCTTTTGAAATTCTTAGACCTATTAATGATATAATGGGTTCACTCACGGTTATTATTGGAATACTTAATACTCGTGTGGGGATAAATGCTGAAATTGTAGTTTTTAATATTATCTTAGGCATCCTAACATATTTCTTTATTGCCGGTTCTGGAATGGTAATCAATGATATCTATGATATTGAAATTGACAAAATAAACAGGCCAGAAAGACCAATTCCAAGAGGATCTATCACATTAAAACAAGCAAAATATTTGTTTTTTGGATATTTGATTATAGGAATCATAATTTCCATTATTCATAGTTTTATATTCGAACTAGGGTTTCTTAATATAATTTTGGCAGTTTTTTTTGGCTTTATTGGATGGCTTTACGCTGCTTGGGGGAAAAAAAGTGGTTTTTTTGGAAATATTATTGTTAGTGTATCATTTTCAATAGGCTTGATTTATGGTGCCGTCTTAAATAATTCAGCTGTTCCATCATATATTTATTTCTTTTTCTTAACAAGCTTTTTTTTATTACTTGCTCGTGAAATAATTAAGGGTTGTGAAGATATTGAAGGTGACAAAGAACAAGATGTAAAAACGCTAGCTATTCAAATAGGAATAAAGAAGGCAACATTAATTTCCATGATTTCTGCTTTATTGGCAATCTTATTTTTCATATTGCCCCTTTTCACTCCAATTATAAATCCCCTTTTATTCCTAATTTCTATGATTTGTGGATTGGTTATTGTCATTTTTGTTATAATTTTAATGTTAAAAAAGAATTTAGTAAAAAAAGACTTTTCAAAAATTAGTTTATTGTTAAAAATTGGAGCCTTTCTTGGATTAATTGCCTTTATATTAGCAAGTATATAAAAATAGATTAAAAACTATTTATAAAGTTTTTATCTTTCTTAAAATTCCGTTAAAATCCTTGTCTTCTATCAAATTCTTCAATTCTTTCTTATTCACTAAATCAATATCCTGTATAGGAGGAAATGTTTCAATTAGTTTTCTAACTTGGGTCAACCCTAAATATTTTCTCGTATATTTTGCTTTTGAATACTTATATGTGGTTAAAAATTCACTATCTAACTTTTCTCTAAAAGATTCTAAAATAAAATTAAAATAATTTTTCAACAGAATTTGATCTTCTATAGACAATTTTGAGTCAAGAAAGATATGAATAGGATGAGTGCGATAAGTGTTTGATGATACATATATTCCTTGAACATTGAAATCTTCATTTATAATGCCAAGCCCTACCCTTCCTTCATATGTTCCTGAATCAACAGTTTTAATGTATAAAATATTAGAATCAATTTTCTGTTTCAAATTTTGATTAACATGAA
Source organism: Promethearchaeota archaeon (assembly GCA_016839585.1). Taxonomy (GTDB): domain Archaea; phylum Asgardarchaeota; class Lokiarchaeia; order Sigyniarchaeales; family SOKP01; genus Loki-b32. Next base: position 1,482 of record JAEOTZ010000014.1, on the reverse strand, counting down.
GAATTAATTTTTGGTATTCATTATTTTTATAATTATTAGCATCAATTACTCTAATTTCATAGCTCCCTTTATTCTTTAATATTTCATCTTTTAGTAAATAATATTTTACAACTAGGGGATTTTGAGATCGATATTTATCAAGAAATTCTTCAAATTCAGAGCCAGCACGATAATTGTAGTATGGCTTTAAACGGTAGGTTTTTTCTAGAATTTTATTTTGCTTTTTGATTTTTAAGCCAGCAAATTTCACAGGTTCTACCTTAGATACTCTTTTCTTTTTAAAAAATCCTATACATATGTTTGTTCCTGTATATTCAAAGACTTTAGTTTCAAATATTACCATTTTGAGAATTTTATAATGTTTTAAGAAATCTTGACGAAATTTATTGGAAACTGATGCCCCAAACAAAAAATTTGTAGGGATTATGTATATTAAATTTTCAATCTCGTTTCTTAAGTCATTTATCATAGCAATCTGGTATAAATCTTGATATCCTTCATTTTCATTTTCAAAATATTTAAGATAATTTTGGGTTTCTTGATGTTTTCGAATATACCCTAAATATAAGTAAGGGGGATTTGTTATATGATATATTGGGAAACTTTTTCCTTTTAAAAATGAAGGGAAATTCTCTAAATTATCTCGTAGTATAATATTATTTTTTGCCAGATATTCGGGAATCCCATAAGAAATTGCATTTACTATACATTTCTTTACCATCGAGGGCTGAACATCAAACAAATATATATGATCTTTAAAAAATTCTTTTCTCTCATTTAAGGAAATCTCATTTAATATAGGTAGTATTAGATTTCCTTCTCCAGCATATAGATCAATCCAAATATAATCTAATAATAGATTCTTAATATCAGGTAATACGAATTGATTAAAAATATCAATTGAAGTTAAATGAGAACCAAATTTTCTTTTGATTGATTTTTCTCTTTTCTTATTGATCAAATCTTTCATAGAATATAATTTATTATCCAAATTAAATAGACATTATCCATAATCACTTTAAGCTATAATAACTATAATATTGGTCTATATTAAATTTAATAATAAACTATAATTATTTTTTAACTAGATAATATTGAAGTGACTTTTATATAACTCAAATTAATAAAAAATGTGAGAATATTGAATGATCAAGGTGACATTTTGATTGATGATTTTTTAACACAAGTTAAGAGAAAATTACCTGAATGGTTAAAATGGAAAGAAGATGAAGTCCATAATATCTTAGAAGACTTAAAGCAACAAATCCTAAATGAAGCTATTTTCATAGCAAACGGATATGAGCCATCCAATGCAGATATCCGACAAGCTTTAATCCAAATTGGTTCTCCAGAAAATATAGCAAATATATACAAAAAAAGAGGGACTCCCAAATTATACATTACTGAGGAATTGCTTGACTTTTATTTAAGAAGCCTTTTTTTCTTTTGGATAATAGTGATTTCTATTAATATCATTGTTTC
>JAEOTZ010000091.1 GCA_016839585.1 Promethearchaeota archaeon | reverse complement strand
GGAGCTAATAATTTTAGTCCAATAACCTGTTCCACATGCTATTTCAAGCACATGATGTTCATTGAGTAAATTCTTGAGTAGAATGCGAATTGTTTTTAAGTCAGTTTGTCGTTCAGGTCTTTCATAGGTCAAATCATATTCATTTGCTCGATCGGCATAGTATTGTTGAATATCCTTCTCAATATCTCTAAACATTAAATTCCTCCAAAAAAATACAATAAAAAATCATTTACCGTTAATATACAAAAATTTTTAACTATTTAAATGCTTTTTTTTAATTTTTTTATAATAAAAGAGGATTTTATTTTAATTTAAACTACCTTTATGCTTGCTTTTCTTGAAAAAAGTGATAGCTTATGCAAATATAGAGGAAAAGATTCTATAATGTCAACTAAGTTAGCTATAAGTAGGATTTTTAACGTTCAAATTGAAGTAGTTCAACATATTAAAGGAGAATGCGTATTTAAAGAATTTTTAGACTCCGGGAGAGAAGGCTTACATCACTTTGGAATTTATGTTGACGATTTAGATTCTGTTGTTAAAGAATTTACTGATAAAGGCTATGAGATAATTCATCAGAGGATAATTGGGAAACAAAAAGTTGCAATCTTTGATACAGAAAAAGATCTAGGAATATTACTTGAATTTCAAGAAACTATCAGAAGGAAAAAAAGAAATAAATCTGAAAATAAAATGATGATATAAAAAAAATAAAAGTAAAAGATGAGATATTTAAATCTTTTACCATCCTTTGAAAATATGATTTTCAATATGATTATTCTTCTTTAATAATTAAGTGAAAAGATTCATTTCGCACAGATTTTTGTACAGAGCAATTCCAATTATTTTCCAATAAAGTTTTAAAATAAGTTGCCCAGAATTTACCATATTCTCTTGTTAAGTCATGGTTAAAAGTGATTTGCTAACTTAATTTTATTGAAAGACTCCAGAGCTTTAATTTCGTATTTGAGTTGGATCACTAAGAAATATAAGTTTTACCTGTAAATCAAGACCAGTTTCTTTCCATACAATAGTAAATGTATTAAAAGGAGAGGGAAATGTAGCATAAAATCGGACTTCATAGCTTTTCATAGTAATCATTGGAATTTTAAATTTTTGGGGATTATAAAAAAAACAACAACAGCTTATTTTTACAATAGAGTAAACCTTCTCTTTCCCTTGAAAAGGATTATCATTACAACAAATACAACAAAAATAATGGATGTAATAAGAAATAAGATTAGAAAAGATGAAATTGTGGGATTAGGCGACAATCCTTCTTGATTGCCATTATACTTTTCACCAGGTGAAGGATTTTTTACTAGAACTATAGTACTCAAATTATGACCAAGTAAATATAAATTATTAAAATTATCAATAGTAATACTCGTTAATCTATCATAGCCAGGAGTTCCGCATGTAAAATTATAATCAAAATTCCCAGAATAATTATATACAGTAATACAGTAATCAATATTCAGTTCTTCATAGTTAAATGCATTAGATGCTATATATATATTTTCCTGAGAATCTACAGCCACATCATTGAAATCAAAAAGATAAGCAATAGATAAGTTTAATAACAATTCATAATTTATATTGAATTTTTTAACTGTTTCACACGAACCTAAATAAACATTATCGTTTAAATCTATACTCATCTGCATATAGCGACCTCCTGGGTCTCTATACCAACTTGTCTTATTTAAAACATTGCCATTTTTATCATAAATAATTAAACATGTTTCATCTGATTGAGATAGTCCAATAAATATTCTATTATAAGAATCATTGATAATTGCCCGACCGGATTCAGATTCATTATAAAAACGAGACCATTTAAACTCCCCATCATTACCAAATTTTACTAGAAACATAACATTTTTTCCTTCACTTGAATTATAAGTATCACCAGTAATATACACACTGTTTTCTGAATCGACAGCGACACCCCTTGATTGGTCCCTGTTAGAAACTCCCCATATACAAGACCATATAAAACTTCCATTTTTCGAATACTTAAGTAAAACTACATCAAAATCAAATAATGATTCTCCGAATGTTCCAACAGCATAGATATTATCATCTGAATCAATTGTTATAGCAATCGGAAATGCATCACCATGCTCTCCCCATTTTACTTGCCATATTTTTTCACCTAATTCATTATATTTGAATATAATAATATTATGAAATATTCTATCCTGCGAATCAAAATAATCCTCCCAACATAGAGTTATTATGTCATTATTTGAATCTGTAATTATATCGCGGGAACATCCTGGCTCAGTAAGATACCATGAATCACTTCCAGAAATTTTGATGGTTTGACCATCAATAACAGAAACATTTAATATTATAGGATTAAAAACGAAAGAGAAAATACTGAATATTATTAAAATGGCTTCTAATTTATTTTTAGTTCGCATAGACATATTTAAATTCTGATTTTTGAGGATTTTTCGTTTTAGTCTATCCTTGAAAATTATGTAGGAAAAAGAACTTTTTATACTTTAAGTAATATCCAAATATATGTCTCAATATTTTGGACATATTGATAAAAGATCATGAAACGCTGATTTCACGAAGAATATCAAATTTCTGAAATCTAAACTTTAATAATAAAGATAGGTATTGATTCACAAAATTATAAATAAGAAAAAAATTATTTGATTTCAAACAAATTAAGTTAGTATTAAATTCAGTAATCGCAATGCTTATTGTTAGTATTAGCGACTTTAAATGCAGTTAAATGTCATTTTATTGTTATAACGTACTCTTTAAATATATGTGTTCATATATAACTGGTTTAATGTATTCTTAATTCTCTGTTATATCTTTTTTGAAAAATCTTTTATAAGCGTTTCACAATCAGTTATAATTTTTGTTACAGAATCTTGAAATTCAATTGCATCTTCTTTGAAATCGTCTTTAGTTAATCCATCAATATAACCATAGGCAGCTTTGTTTCTCAATTTAACTAAAATTTTTAAAATCTTTGCGTGGAAATCCATATTATTTACAAACCACTTGGGGATATTCGTCTTATTCATCTTTAAATAAGGATTTGATATATTGTGAATTTTAGGGTATTCAATACCAAATAGGATTAAAACAGCTTTTAATGATTGCTCTACAGCCATTTCATAAGAAAATACAACGTCATTCCATCGTTCATCTTCAAATGCGCGAATCCCATTCTGCTGCCATTGTTTTCCTCTTTTTAATCCTTCTTGAGCGACTTCTATATTATTCATAATTCGATTTCTTCACCAAATTGAACATCATTTCGTTTCCAATAAAATTTTTTATCGGAAATAAAAATACGCTTTATTTTTTTAGATATTATTCTTTGGTTAATTCTTTTTATAAAATTAAATCCAATGTTAGATCTATCGAATAATATAACTCCATCCATAGCTATATCATAAAATAAAGTCCTAAAATTGTTTAATTCTTTTAATAGTATTGGATATTCTTGTAAAGAGCAATAAATTGGTCTATTATTTCCATCTTTTAACACAAGTCTCTTTTCAAGAGCTACTGAAATGTTTGTTAAAGTCTTGTTTAAGTCTGATTTATTTGAAACTTCATTTGAAAATATTAATAATAAATCAATATCGCTCTCATAAGTCCATTTTCCCCGGGCTACAGAACCATACAATATAACTGATATAATTTTGTTATTAAATTTTTCTTTTAAGAGAGAAATGTAAGTATATAAGTAATTTTGGAAAATATATGGAACTCGATCATAATTCTCAATGGAATTTTCTTCTTGGATAATTGCTTTCGCTTTTACAAGTATTTTCAATATTTTTTTTCCTCTTTCGGTTATCTGATATAATCCACTTTTTTGGATAAGTAACTTTTTTTCTAATAAGAACTTTAACCTTTCTGAGCGTGTTTTTTTGTTTTTAATAGATATATCAAGCTCCGTGAAGCTGGATTCCCCATATACTTTTAATTGTTCTAATATTTTCAAACAATAATTATCAATCAATTTCATTAATATAATAATTGAAGTATAACTATTTATACCTTTGGTTCATATCTATATACTATCCGAAATTTAAATTAAAGAATTGGTAGAATAATTTGTTTATAACTACAATTAAATTTATTATAAATCACCAACATAAAGTTTTATTGATTATGGTGAAAAGGCATGGAAGATCGATTTTATACTACTTTTTCTTCTCTGTTTGATACTTTTACTATTGTATGGAAAGAAACTGGCTCTGATTTACAAGTAATACGTATATTTCTAAGTGATCCTGAGCTCAAATCAAAAGTTAAAGCTCTGGAATCTTTCAAACAAATTAAATTAGGGTCCTCTTCATCAATTGTATTGCTTGGGGAGAAAATCCAACGGTTTTTTAAAGGTGAAAAGGTAGGTTTTGATCTAGGGCTACTTGATTTTAATCAATGTTTTGACATTCAAAAGAAGGTACTTTTAGCTGAATATGCGATTCCAAGAGGATGGGTTAGCACCTATAAGCGAATTGCGGGTAAAATTGGTATACCTACAGGAGCCAGAGTCGTTGGAAACGCTCTTGCTAGAAATCCTTTCCCTATCATTATTCCTTGTCATAGAGCAATTAAAACAAATGGAGATCTTGGAGGATTTCAAGGCGGTATTAATATGAAACGTAGACTGTTAGAGTTAGAAGGAATAAAGTTTTCAGAGAGAGGAAAAGTTATAACTGATAAAATTTATTATTAAAAAAACAAAAAGATGAAAAAATCAAATAAAAAAATTGATTGGTCAATTTTAAAGGTTTGAATACACTCTATTTATTAAAAAAACCATTTAAGGAGTTATTAAAATGATTGAAACAAATATTACCAAGATGTTTGGATTAAAACATCCAATTTTTAGTGCCCCAATGGGACCTTTTTTCACGCGTGAATTAGCACTTGCCGTCAGTGAAGCTGGTGGTTTGGGTGTTTTATCGAACGTTAATATAATTGGGACGGATCCTGTAGAAGAACATAAAGCAAGTTTAGAATATATGATTGAACATACAGATAAACCCTTTGGTCTTAACATTCTTACTTCTCGCAATAATAGGGGTGTTAGACAAATGGTTAGGGGATTACCACGGATAGTTATGAATAATCCAAAAATGAGAGATCAATGTAAATATTGGCTTACTTCTGCTGGCTCATCGAAAATATTACCTGCTTCAAAATCTTTTCAAGAATTGCGGGAAAATTCGGATGTAAAACACTTCCATGTAGCACCTGCCGTATGGTTAGCTCAGAAATGTGTTGATTCTGGAGTAGACGGAATAGTAGTTACTGGTACTGAAGGAGGGGGTCACCAATCTTATGAAAGAGTTACAACACTTGTTTTACTCCAACAAATTAATAATGCATTTCCTGATTTACCCAAGATCGCATGTGGAGGATTCGCTACAGGAGAAGCATTAACAGCAGCTTTATCATTAGGCGCAGGTGCGATTGCCATGGGTTCACGATTTATTGCTTCAAAACAAAGTGAGTTTCATGATAAGTATAAAGCTTTAATACCACCAGGAACACCTCAAGATACAGGACTTTTTACGGGTGCATTTGGACCAATTCGTCTATATAAGAATAAATATGCATTAGGACATCCTGCTCCTTCTTCTAAAGAAGAAATGATAGCATATGAAGAATCCATAACTCCAGAGCAAAGGGTTCATGATTTAGGAGCATATGATAGGGTTTATAAAGGAGACATTGATACTGGTGCAGTTTTACTTGGACAATCAATTGGAATTATTAATAGTATTGAGGATGTCAACGATATTATTGAAAAAATAATTAAAGAAGCCGAAGTTGTAATAAAAAATAACTATTCAATGATTAGATAATAAAAAATAATAATACGAAATGAATGGGAAAAGTGATTCAAGAAAATTGGAAAAGTCAAACAAGATTGGGATCTTAGGTGGAATGTCCTATGAATCCACTATTAAATATTATGATTTAATTCTTCAGAAATATTATGAGAAATATAATGATTACAATTATCCTGAAGTAATTATTTTCAGTTTGAATTTCCAGAAATTAATTGATTATGAACTAGGTGTTGAGAGAATTAAATACGTAGACTATCTTATGACTGGGATTAAATCATTAGAAAATGCTGGATCAAGTTTCATAATCATGGCAGCAAATTCGCCACATGCTGTATATAAAGATTTGGAGAAATTATCAAAAATTCCCATTTTAAGTATTGTAGAAGTTACTATGGATAAGGCAAAAGAACTAAACATGAAGAAATTACTACTTTTAGGTATAAAATTTACAATGCAATCCACATTCTATCAAAATTATGGCAAAAATTTAGACTTGAAAGTGATAACACCTTCAAATGAAGAACAAGATGAAATTGATAAGATTATTTTTGATGAGTTAGTGATTGGTTTTTTTAAACAAGAATCCAAGAGTAAATTACTTCAGATAATTAATAATTACAGAGTAGACGGAGTAATTCTAGGTTGTACTGAATTACCTCTAATGCTAAATCAAAAAGACACAAAAGCAAAGTTGCTTGATACTTTAGAACTTCATGTGGAAGCTGCATTAAAATATTATTTATCATTGAAATAGTTGTTTGTAAATTTTTTTAACTTTCAAATGCTATTTATAATAATTAAGATTAAGTGGTAATTGCTTATCGGACGATTTAAACTTACAACAGTAAAATTCAAAGATCTTGCTCCAATTGTATTAGTAATGTTATTGTTATTCGTCTCAATAGCATGTGCTAATATGCTTATTCCTAGTTATGCTGCGATTAGACAAGAGTTTAATATTCCAGAAGCATTAATTGCAATTCCAGATGCTTTCTTTGTATTAATTAGTGCTTTTTTTGCTTTACTTTGGGGATATTGGGCAGATAAAATTGATAGAGGAAAAGTATTATTGGCAGGAGCATTTTCTTGGACGCTTGGAATGCTCCTAACAGCGTTTTCTACTTCATATTTAATGCTAATAATTTCAAGAGTATCAAGTGGAGCAGGATTAGGATGTGTTTTGCCGGTTGGATATTCAATTATTTCAGATGCAATTCCCGCTGAAGAAAGATCTGGTTGGTTTGGAACTCTTGCAATTTTAAGTTCCATATCCAATGGTGCTGGCCAAGGACTATCTTCCTTTCTAGGGCCAATATTAACTTGGAGATTTCCATTTCTTTTACTTTCAGGAATAAGTGTGATTGTTATTTTTATACTCTTTTTGGTTAAAATCCCTCAACGTGGAGCAAGTGAAGATGAGCTTTTAGATTTAATAGAATTAAATTTAGAATATAGTTATCGAATTTCTAAGGAGGATTTAGCAGTTATTGTAAGGAAAAAAACCAATTTTTATTTAATAATTCAGGGGTT
>JAEOTZ010000090.1 GCA_016839585.1 Promethearchaeota archaeon | reverse complement strand
TAGTGAAACTTGAGTGAGATCATATCTTCCCCTTATTAAATCATTTTTAATTACTTGAGGAGTAGAAACAATTATTCTAGAATTGTTAAATAATAAAGTTCGTTTCTCTGGAGGTATTTTTCCGGTAAGCAATACAATTTTTTCGATATTTATGTCTAGAAATTTTTGACAGGATGACTTATGTTGTGAAACTAAAGGTCGTGTTGGAGCAAGTATAACGATTTTTGACTTGGAATATTTAATTAGGGCATTTGCTATTATTAAAATGCCAATAATTGTCTTTCCTAACCCAGTTGGCAATATAACTAAGGAATTTTTATTTTTACAACGATTAACTATATTGCTTTGATAATGTCGATAAAGAACTTCATCCTTTTTCAAATAAAGTCCGTTATAATACTCCTGAGAACCTAATTTCATATATTTTTTATTAATTTAATTAATATAATTAAAATAAGAGACAGTAGTGATTTATTATAATTATTCTAATTAATTTTTTAAAAAAATTCCATAACTGTGATGTTATGATTATTGCATAACTATAATCACAGTTATGGCAAAAAATATGAAAAAGAAATGCATCCATTACAATATTAATGACTTCTTATTTTAAATCTTAAGATTAAAATTCTTAAGAGATTAGAGAATAAAGGTTATAAAAAATAATAAGAAAAAAAAGAAATTAAGTGATTTGGTTAGTATTTAACTTATATTTTTCTTATTTTTGCTGTAGAAAGCCCTATTATTTAACCTTTAAAGTATTTAATGGCTAAGAGAATGTCGTCCTTTGTTACTTTCTTTCTTTTGGAGTGTTTGGTTAAGTTTAAGGCTACTTTTGTAATTTTTTCAGCGCTTTGACCCATCCAATCAACTAATTCATCAACAGCATCACGAGCTACGATAACTGCCCCATTGTGCTTCATTAATCTTCTAATAGGACTCCAACTAATATATTCACTCATTTTTATTCCTCCACTTTTTAATTAATTATATAATAAATTTTATGAATTTTAGTTATTTTTTAATAGTTAGTTATATAGTTATACATCTTTTAGATATTTAAAGATTTTGATTCATACTTAATTTTATGAAGAAAAAAATGAAAAAAATTAAACGACAAAATTCAAATTAATAAAAGTGATCAATCTCGTGAAAGTTAGAATTTTTTTATGAAAACATAATTTCTGTTAAAAATTAGAACTTTAATATCATATATATTCTTCAATATCTACATATTAGAATAATGGATAATTTTTTTCAAAGAAATAAAAAATTCGATCAAATTCTGAGATGCTAAATTAAGAATTTTTGTGTTTCATATAAGTTAAAAAAATCTAGTTTATTGTAAAAACCTTACGAGGATTAACCAAATGAAATAAAATTCCCGATAATTTTAGGAATTTGATTCATTTAGAGAAAGATTTAATTGATTAGGAATTATTTAAGGGAAGATTTTAAAAGAAATTCATTATGTAAACTTTTTCCCCCTAATTTTGTAATAGAAAATAATTCTGATTAAAGGGTAAAAAGAATAAGTAAAAAGCTAACACTTAAAGAAATTATTAAATATTTGTATGGAAATTATTATTATAAAAATAAATTTTTAAATCCAATATTATGAAAGCAAAAAAAATATTTTTAATACTATTGGTAATGTTTAGTTTAATAATCCCGTTTACACTAACCCCTTTTGCCTTAGGGGATTTGCAACTTGCTGATCCTGATATTGAATGGGGAGTTAAAGAAGGAAAAACATACACATGGGTTGTTAAGGAATCTAATGAAATTCTTGGTTTTCTGCCAGTTAAATCTAAATATGAAATAACAATAACATCCATTAGATCGTTGTTAGGAGGGAATGCAACTGAATTAAATGCTACAATTACAGAATATAATAGTCAGACTGAATTAACAACGACTCTTTTAGATAATCAAACGTTTATTTATTTTAATTCAATGGCAAATATAACAACAATTTATACTCTAATCACTGAACACGGTTTTTTCATCCCTCCCGATTATGTTGATGGTTTTGCTCTGGGTTTGCTTGATTTCTACGGATCCTTCTTTAATCCTAAGGATGCTTTAACTAAGTATGGAATATTTACTTTTTTTGGATATAGGAGTTCAACTGATTTGGTATATATGTGGATGTTTAATAAAGATTGGATATCTGATAATGTAGTTATCGCTTTTTTAGAAGATGATCCTGAAAATTTTCAGTATTGGTTGGTATTAAAGACAGATTCTGGTCCAACTATATCTTTCGGAAATCTCTTTTTGATTAGTAGTGGATTTGCAATTCTTTCATTGATTTATATATATAAAAAGAAATTAGAAGAGAAATTCTAATCTTTTTTTTTATTTTTTGTAAGGATAGTTAGTTTTTATCCTAGTTAGTAATATTGTACTTACCATACTATTTGTTCGTAATTACATTTTTCACATTCTATACTTTCTCCTTTTTTAGGAAAGTAAGGCAGAACAGCGCCGCAATATTTACATTCTAGTTCATAGATATGATCTATGGAACTTACAATTCCTCTTCTTAAAATACGTTCTTTAAAATCATTTGAAATTTGGGTTAAAATTGAGATGATAATATGGTGATTTTGAGAAGCCGCAATAACTTCTACTTTATTTGATACTATCTGACCAATTATTAATATATCTTCTTCTGACTCCAAATCAGTTCCTAAATACCAAATTATCTTGTTATCGAGATCCTTAGCAATTAATTGAAAATTATGAGCTCTAAGGATTTGTTCAATAATATTGAAAAATATATCTAAATCAATATTTATTCCTACTCCGAAACTTTTAATTGCTTTTTTAATACCAGGTATTTGTAGAATCTTTTTTAGTTGAAAACTTGGTATTATCTTAGGTGTTATATTTAATTTATCAATTCTGATTTCTACTGGTTCTGAATTAAGAACCCTTACGAAATCTTTATTATTGACATAGGTAACAATTGTTCTTAACTCCCCTACATTTTTTAGTGATAAAGCTTTGAAGTGTAAATTAATTTGTTTTCTACTATTTTCATTAAATTCACCAAATTCTAAATTTAGTTGTTTTGAACCTCTTTGCTCAACAGAAGGAGGAATGCTTATTGTTGGAGGTGTACACCTAGTAAGAGATAAAAATTCAGGATATTTAATTTTAATCTTAACGCCGGTTATAGGGGCTAAACTCTGGTTACTTAATAGAATTGCATAAAGATAATGACCACTAAAAGGTCTAAAATCATATTCTAATTTAATTTTATCTTCTTGGTCAATTGTTTCAAATAGATATTTGTCTTTTTCCTCTCTTTTATATTCAATCTTAGTTTTAAAAATAACAAGATCTTGTACTTGGTCTGGGCTTGCTTCTTTCTCTTTATTATTCATGTCTTATAATACAAATTTGTAATTGCGGAATTCTGAACTGATTTTTAATTTACTAGATAATTAATGTAATTATATTTTAAATTTTATTTTTTTTAAACATCATTTTTTTTTATACTTATTAATTAATTATACTTGAATGTAATAATGTTTCAAGAATTAAACGAATTATTTGAAAGTACTACAATAAAACCAACATTTGAGAAAGTTCATATAATTCTAGCTTTATTCATTTTTGGAGAAAATTTAGAAGGAATTGGGAGATATCGATTACAAAAAGAGTTATTAATTGGCTCGGGGACATCAAGATCTCTAATTAAAAAATTAAAACAAAGAGGTGGTTTTATAACGGTTCCAAATGGAGATGCTAAAAGTGAATCTGAAAGTAAAAGAAAAGGTCATATTCTTACAGAAAAGGGATTGGATTATTTAAATAAAATCAAAATTCATATTCCATTTCTAATAGAAGGCAATTTAGAAATATTAAAAGATATCATTATTGAAACAAATAAAGCAAATCCCTATATTTGTCAAGTGAAAAATAAAGGCAATAGGATCACCAATGGAGTGACACAAAGAGATGCTGCAATTAAAGTTGATGGTATTGGTGCTACATGTTTAATCTATAATGGAGATAGATTAGTATTTCCTTTAGGATCTTTATCAGATGATGATAAAAATAAGACAGAAATAAATAAGACAATTCAAAATTATTTTAAAAGTTTACAAATTAAAAATACTATTGAAAAGATATCTCTTGAAAAAAATGACGTAATAATTATTGGATTAGGTGATAATACTAAAAAAGCAAGGTTAGCAGCGTTGAATGCAGCATTAACCTTAATCTGAAAATCATATTGAAAAGGTTTGAGAATCATTAAATTTGAAAAAGATATTAAACTGATTTTAAATCAGCTACTTCTAAATCAACTAATAGTATGTGTAAAAAATGCTAGTCCTAATGAAGCGTGTGGATTACTTTTCGGAGAAGTTAAAGAAATAGTTCATAATGGCGAATATCAATACCATTTTAGAGGAAAAAAGTTTAGTTGTATAGAATCCAATCAAAAAAGTCCGGTTGCTTTTCTCATGAAAAATCTCGAAGAATTGAACCGAATATTTCAAGAAGCTTTTCAAAAAGACAATTTACGCTTAATTAGTATTTTTCATTCTCATCCCGGTGGTACATATCCCAGCGAAACTGATTTTACTAATATGAGATTTTTAGATAATTGCGGTAATAAAGCATTTAAAAATCAAATCTGGGCAATAATGAATGTAAGAAATATGAAATTAAATGGATATATTCTTTTTAATAATGAATTCATGCAAATAGAGGTAAAAATTAAAAATTCAAAAACTTAAGTATTATTGAAGTTGCTTAAAACCTTCTTTATCTATACTACATAATTGAATTTTAAATCCAGATGCGGCATCCCTTTCTCTAGAACTTGAGATTGCTGTTTTTACAAGCTCTATACCATCTTCTTTTGTCATATTGGGTTTCCAATCAGCTTCTAAAACACCTAGAGAAAATGGAGATCCAGACCCAAATGATATAAATTTATCTTCTTCATAAAGAGTACCTAAGAGATCGATACCATAAAGTTTTCCAGCATTTTCTTTTAGAGAATATCCCCCTACAATCATCATAGAGACAAAAAATGATCTGCCTGAAAAGAGAATATTTCTTGTAATGCTTGCTATATATTTTGGTTCGGGGATTTTCTCTTCTTCAACTTCTTTTAATCGGGATAAAGCATAAAGTTGATTAATGACATATTGGCAATCAGCAACACCACCAGATATAGTCGCTGCGGTGTATTTATTTATTTCAAATAATTTCTTTGCTTGTTTAGTAGCTACTGTGAAACCGGCAGTTGCTTGAGATTCAGTACCCATAATAACTCCATCACTAACAATAATACCAACTGTAGTAGTCCCGGATTGCAATGCTTTATTTATCGACTCTTGATCTAAATTGTGGGGATTTAAATTGTTTTCAGTCATTTTAAAGTAAGATTATTCTATTATTATCAATAATAAATTAAGTGGTTTAACTTAAATAAAAATTGTTTCTATATTTATTTTACTTTAATAAATCATAATTAATGTAGATTTTTAAAAAAATTTTAAAGATATCCTTTCTTATCAAAAATAATAATAAATTGGACTAATTTTAGTAAATTGGACTGGTTAATCTTTCATGGCAAGAAGCCAAGCTCGAAGTAAAAGGAAATTTACCGGAAAAAAATACAAGCATTTTAAGAAAAAAAGGAAAAGAGAACTTGAACGCCCAACAATTGATACTACAATAGGTGAAGAGAAGAAAAAGAAACAACGGGTTATGGGTGGAAATACAAAATTAAAACTATTCTCCTCTCAGTATATAAATGTAACAGACCCTAATACAAATAAAACATCTAGGGTGAGAATTTTAGACTTTGAGAGAAATGATGCTTCAAAAGCCTTGAATCGTAGGCATATCTTAACCAAAGGAGCTGTTGTTGAAACCGAATTAGGAAATGCAAAAATTACTAGTAGACCGGGACAGACAGGGCAATTAAATGGAGTTTTAGTTTAAAATTTAACTTATTCTTGAATTTTAATGTTTTTAACGTTTGCTTTTTTACCTTCGATAATCTCAGTATTATTACTTCCACAATATTTACATCTAAAAAGTTGAAGTCCAGTTAACTGAGCCTCTCTTGTTAAAGATACTTCCGAATTTTTATTACATTCTCGACATTTAACTTTTCCCGGAATTATTTTAATATTTAGTATTGCTCCTTCTGCTATTGAACCTTTAGTAGCCATTTCAAATGATCGTCGAAGAAGGTCAGGAACAATTAAAGTCAATTCTCCAATTTCAAGAAGAACTTCCGAGATCTTTTTTGCATTATATTTCAATGCTGTAGCTTCAGCTACTTTAAAAATATTATAGGCAAAAGCAAATTCGTGCATTTATAGAATTTAATTTTTTGTTTGCATTTTTCTAATTTCTTTTGCTATCTCTAGCATCACTTTTGATTTTTTCTTTCCCTTAATATCTATTAAAACTCTCCCTGGATCGTCCCACCATGTTCTTGGATAGTTATAACCTTCCTCAAGTTGAACATTGTATCCCAATCGTTTTGCAGCTTTAAGTAGAGACTCGGTGCTCATTCTTTCAATTGCGAATTTTTTAGAAATACGCCTTCCTTCGGCTCTGCTTTTTTTTGCATCGAAATAAGCAGGCCAAAAAATTATAAACGGTTTACGTGAACGCATTTAAATCATTAAGTGAAAAATTTTGAAAAAATATAAGATAAAAAACCCTCTAAGAAATATAAAAATTATTGGTTTAAAATATAAAGATTCTCAGAAATGTTTTTTAATTAAGAGCATTTACAATTCATATCATAACTTTTAAAACCCTTTCTTACCCGGGGAGGGTAGTCTAGATTGGTATGATACTCGGCTGGGGTAATCTCTGCATTTGCTGAGTTTTCAGAAGCCGAGTGGTCGGGGGTTCAACGAATTTCCCGTTTCGGGCATTCCGAACAAATCCCCCCTCTCCCATTTTACTAGCTTTTTATATTATTAATAAAAAATAGAAATTATATTCTTAAGAATTGTCAAATTTAGTATAGATTTTTAAGTAGGTAAAAGCTATTTTTTAATAAAATTAAATCATTTTGTGATCATATGTTTAGTGCAATTCAAGAAGCAGATAAAACCATGCGTGGTTTAGCTATTATTGGGGGAATAGTGGGAGTTATTGAAGCGATTTTAAATTTAGCTGGCTTTGGAGTATTTAAATGGGGACTGCTGGGTATTGCAGGTGGAGTAATTGCTCTCATAATTGCTATAATAGCTATTTTTTTAGGGTTTAAACCGATTCATTATACTCCTGCTATTTTGGGGGTAATTGGACTTTTTTTAATAATTTTTGGTATACTAATTGGAGGAATAATTGTACTCCTTGCGGCTTTTGTAGGAGCCCTTAGTTAGTTTTAAAACATTTTTTTTTCTTTTTCTTTTGAAAGTACGTGAAACCTAAATTTCACGATCAATAATTCAATTTATTAATTTTTAAAGTAAAGTCATATTTACTAATATTAATGGAATTTAGGGAATTAATTATAAATTAATGTTGAAACGATATGAATTTAGATAAGAAAAATGATAGAAAACTCTATTTAGATTCTTCTCAACCAATTGAAAAAAGAGTAGAGGATCTCCTCTCAAGGATGACTATTGAAGAAAAGGTGGCACAACTTGGTTCTCAGTACCCAAAGGCTGTATTAGAGTCCCAAGAGTTATCGATCGAAAAAATGGAAACAAAATTTAAGCATGGTATTGGTCAAATTTCTCGAATTGGAGGACTTATGAATCTACCCCCTAAAAAATCTGTAAAAATTGCAAATGGCATACAGAAATTTTTAAAGGAAAAAACACGGTTAGGAATACCAACAATAATTCATGAAGAATGTTTATGTGGCTTTACTTCAAGAGAGGGAACAGTTTTTCCACAAATCATTGGAGTTGCTTCTACATGGGATCCAGAGATTGTTGAAGCTATGACAAAAATAATTAGTAAACAGATGCGTATTGTTGGTGCTCATCAAGCTCTTTCTCCCGTTCTTGATATAGCTCGTGATCCAAGATGGGGTAGAACGGAAGAAACATTTGGAGAGGACCCGTATTTAGTATCTCGTATGGGGGTTGCATATGTAAAGGGGATACAAGGTGATTCACTTAAGACTGGAATTATTGCAACAGGGAAACATTTTTTGGGGCATGGGTTACCACAGGGGGGGAGAAATTGGGGACCAGCATTTATCCCTAAAAGAGAGTTATTGGAAGTATATGCAAAACCATTTGAAGCAGCAATAGTGGAATCTAATATCGGTTCAATTATGAATGCTTATCATGAAATTGATGGAATTCCATGTGGTATATCACATGAATTATTGACAGATTTGTTAAGGGATAAATTAGGTTTTACTGGTATAGTCGTTTCAGATTATGTTACCCTTGAACTTGCATGTTTAATACACCGAATAGCTAAGGATTCAACTGAAGCGGCAATTCTAGCAATAAAAGCAGGTCTTGATGTAGAGCTTCCCAGAACCGCGGGATATGGTAGGGGATTTATTAGAGCTGTTAAAAATGGAGAAATAGATGAAAAGATAGTGAATAGGTCTGTTGCTCGAGTTTTGAAAAAGAAGTTTGAACTTGGGTTATTCGAGAATCCATATATTGATGATAATCCCGAAATCATTGCGGAAACTTTTTTAAATCCAGAAGCTAAGGTTCTAGCTAAAAAAATAGCTCTTAAATCTATGATCTTACTAAACAATGAAAATAATCTCTTACCTCTAAAGAAAAATATGAAATCTATTGCTATTATTGGCCCAAATGCAAATAGTATACGAAATCTTTTTGGTGATTATACTTTTATAAGTCAATTTGAAGCTTCTTTTGCAGATGTAAGTACTTTAGGTGATCTTGATGAAGAAACTGTATCTCTTTATAGAGATTTAATAGAGAGCAATGATAAAGATGCATTTACTCGCAGTATTTACAATATCAAAAGCATATTAGAAGCTATAAAACAAAAGGTTTCTAAAAGTACTAAAATATACTATGCTAAAGGGTGTGAAATTCTTGAATATGATAAGAAAGGGTTTAATGAAGCAATTGAAATTGCCAAAAAAGCTGAGGTTGCGATTCTAGTTATGGGAGGAAAATCAGGAATGATAAAGGATTGTACCAGTGGTGAGTTTCGTGATCGTACTAGGCTTACATTACCTGGTTTGCAAGAAGATTTAGTCCAGGAAATCTATGCTACAGGTACTCCAATAGTGTTAGTATTAATCAACGGTCGTCCATTATCAATTCCATGGGAAAAGGAACACATTCCTGCAATTTTAGAAGCTTGGTTACCTGGTGAGCAAGGAGCTGATGCTGTAGCAGATGTGTTATTTGGTGATTATAATCCAGGAGGAAAATTACCAATATCTATTCCTCGTAATGTAGGACAGATCCCAGTTTTTCATAATCACAAACCTACTGGAAATTTATCAGTAGTAACATGGAACTATGTTGAAGAGAATACAGAACCGCTATTTCCTTTTGGATATGGTTTAAGTTATACCCAATTTGAATATAGTGATTTAAGGATCAATAAACCTCAAGTTGATATTAATGAAGAAGTAGAAATTTCCTTGAAAGTTAAAAATATTGGTAAGCTTCGTGGTGATGAGATAATTCAGTTGTATTTTCATGATCGAGAGGCTACTATTACTCGTCCTATTGAAGAATTAGTTGGATTTAAACGGATAACTTTAGAACCAGGAGAAATTGCATCAATAAAATTTGTTATTTCAATGAAGCAACTGGGATTTTATAATGAAAACATGGAATGTATTGTAGAACCTGGTAATATTGATGTCTATGTCGGTAGCATCCATTCAATCCATAGTTCAAAACAGTTAGATCTTATGACCGACTTACTTTCGCAAAGAGATGTGAAATTAAAAAGTCAATTCAAAATTATTGGTGAAGCAATAAAATTAGATAAGGATAAAGTGTTTTTCTCAAAAGTTTTAATTCAAAAATAATACATTAAACAAGCCTATTTTGATAATGCTACCGCTAAAAGTAAGGCCCCTTGAATTTCAGAAATGTTTCCTACTCTTGAAGTATCTATTATAATATTATTTAATCCCATATAAATTGCTCCATACGCATTTCCTCCACCTAAGTGAACTAATGTCCGATAGATTAAGTTTCCAGAGATCCCATCTGGTGCTATAATTAAATTTGAACCCTTCTCAATAGCATTTTCTATTAAAATTTCATCA
This sequence comes from Promethearchaeota archaeon, assembly GCA_016839585.1. Lineage (GTDB taxonomy): Archaea > Asgardarchaeota > Lokiarchaeia > Sigyniarchaeales > SOKP01 > Loki-b32. Next base: position 24,107 of record JAEOTZ010000090.1, on the reverse strand, counting down.
TGAGTAATTTTTATATCTGGATATTCTTCTTGTATAAATTTAACTACATCATTAGCAATATGAATTGTTTTATCTACACTTTCATCTCTGCTATAATCGTTTTTTCTCCCACCACTTAAAATGCTAATTTTTGGTTCAATTTTTAAATTCGTAAACTCATTTATAGCTTTTCTTATATAACTAATTTTCTTTTCAAAGGTATTACACTCATCTATACCTACTGGTCCAAAAAAAAATTGGATTCCATTGGATGTCTCTAATAGTGCTAACCGATTTACTTCTTTAATGTATAAATTTTTTTTAACCATACTAAGAAATTGGTGGGAATCTAGTGAACCACGAATAATTCCATTTATTTTTTTGCTTATAAGACTCTCTATCATTTCTTTCTCTGGTTCATTTGTTTTGATTAACGAAATCCTAGATTCGTATTCATTATATAATTCTGTATTTCTAATTAGCTCAATTGAGTCTTTTATCCCATAAAAATAAATTTTTGAATTATTCTCATTAAGAAATTTAATCGTAGCATTGAATACTTTATTGATGTGAAACTTTGAGGTTCCTAAGCCTACTCCTATTTTAGCCGTCTTTCCTTTTGCTTTTGATTTGAATTTACTTAAGATGTTCATCTTTCAAGTTGGTTAAAATTTTAAACCATTCCATAAACTATAAACGCTAAAGTTATTGTTATAGCATCATATACTCCATGAGTTATAACCACTGCAATTAAATTTTCATTTCTCCAGTAATAAAGCCATCCTATCATTAAGGAAATGGAGAAATAAGGAATAAATGACAATAAAAATGAAACTACAAAAGCTAATGGAGATTCTGAGACAATAAAAAAAAATCCAATTAAATGAAACATTGAAAATATTAATGCTGAAATTATAATGCCCCAAATATTTCCTAAATTCCGCACTAGTCCTTTTTGCATAAATCCCCTAAATAATATTTCCTCAGATGTCCCTATGATTAAAATCATTACGATGGCGAAGATAATTAAACTGAAAATATCTAATGATGAGACTATTATTTCGACATCAGTTGTAGTACCACTAGCATCACGTATAATATCAACTCCAAAAATTATTTCTAAAATAATTTCTATAAATATTGAAGATACAACTACTACTATTATTCCAATTGCTGCAAAAGCTAAGCCAATTAATACTTCTTTATAAATTCCTTTTCTCTCATATCCTCGGGAAGTAAATCCTAACAAAATTAATCGATTTTCAAAAGAAGGTGTTTGGAGATACTTTCCAACATATATTACAGGTACAAGAATAAAGACCAGTTCAAAAAAAGATGAAAAAATTATAAAGAATGGATTGTACATTAAATCATTTAAACTTTCCAAATCAGTAGTAAAAAACGCTATCATTGCAAGAAATCCTGCAGCTAAGAAACTCATAAGTATATATGCTCCTATTGGTAAACCAAGAGAAGTCATTATCCCCCATAATTTCAAATCTTTTGTTTTAGTGATATTTTCATCAGAAATCTTTTCAATTCCATAATGAATTTTAGAAGGATAGTATTGGGGATACGATATGGTTCTAATATGCTGACTAGGAGTCTTTCTAGGTGGAAATTTTTTATGTTCTTTAATATATGTAATATTTGTCCGACACTTTATACAAAATTTAAGATTTTTGATTTTTGGAAGTTCACTTCCACATATTGGACAATATAACCAATCTTTGCTTTCAATACTCTCTACATTATCTTGAGACTTAATAAGATCTTCTTCTTTTTCTTCTTTATCACTCATTGTTAAGTTATAAGAATAAATTCATTTACAAAAAATTTTATATTTCAAATTATAAAAATTTCAGTTAAAAAGTTAGTTTAAAATAATAGAATTAATATAAACTTCTCATTAATCTTAATAATTGCATAACTTCATCTGTCCTAAGAAAATCATGATAGAGATCTTTACTTAGCAATTTAGGATTCTCAATTTTTATAATTTCTTCTACTTTTAATTTAAGTTTAATTGATGGCATCCAAAAAGTCTTATTTGAATGTTGATATTCAATCATTACCATAAAAGGAAAAATTCCTTTTTCCTTAGGGACAATTTTTATTTTTAATTTTCTCCTTTCATTTGCTTTTAACTTATTTAAACTTAAAAATTTTAATTTTGATTGAAAAGAGTTAGGCATAAAGAAATATATCTTTATATTTTTTATATCAGTTAGATTAGGATTTTCAATTATAAGAGTTATAATATCGGGATTATTTACCTTAAAACTATGATTTTGAATATCAATATCTATAAAAAGGGGATATGGTACATATTCTTCATTTAAATTAAAGCTCATATCAACAAGTTTTTGAAGATTAGGCTTTAATTTTGAGCTAAACTGATTTCTCTGTTCTTCAATTGAAAGGATATTCTTACTTCTAAAATCTACAAAATCGTTTAATAAACGGTTGATGTATTTCGAGATATAATTATCAAATTCTGTATGTTTACCTGAAATAAATGACATCAATTTTTTATAATATCCAGATTCAAGGTTTCTAAGAAGAGGTTTTTTAAACAGATTATCAATAAAATTCTTTAATAATTCATCTAATTTCATTAGATCTTCACGTTCAATTTCAAATCTCTGGATAATTTTATCGTTATAAATGTCAATCCGTATAAAGTCGCTTAGTGTATCTAAAACCTCAATTGCTTCTAAGTTATAATCTTCAAACGCTTTACTTATCATATCATCTAATAAATCATCGAATTTTTGAATATTCTTATTTTTGTAATCGATAAATTCAGTACGATATGATTCTAAATAATCAATTAATTGCCCAGAATGTAATTTTAAGAGCGTCCTTTGATATTTCTGGTATTTTTTTGAAACATCATTAATTAAATTTTTAAAATCATGTAGCTCATTAAGATTTTTTTCTGTATTAAAGATTAAATTCTCTTTAAAAGATTCAATCGAAACAATTGGATCGATGACTTTTACCTTTTCTAATACAAGACAAGTATCTCTTTCTAATTGATATATTTGTTCAATTTGTGAATATAAATTAAATATCTGAATATTCTTTTCTTCAATATGATTTAACTCTTTTAGGAGATCTTTAAGTTTTTCTGAGAAGTATCGAGGATTTTCAGTTAAAACATTTCTTAAAATAATGATAAAATTAACAAGTACAGAGTATAATTTTTCCTCCTTAGCTAAATTAAAGTTATGATCCTCAAATTGCGTTATTTTGCAATAATCAACAATATTCTGATAGCTTCTCTCAGTAAGCTGATAGTACTTATGACAGTCTTTTAATCTTATTGATTTTTTAGCTAAATAGCTATAATACAAACCCAATAATGATTTATTTATTATGTATGTAAGATCTCTTATTTTTTGAAATTTACTTCTAGAGTTTTCTTCTTTTATATAGATTAATAAGTAATTTTCTATTATTATTTCTAAATTACCAGCAGCACGTATCAATTTAAATAGTTTTGCTGGATTAACATCAATATCATTTAATTTTGTTATGATTAAATGTCTATATTCATTAAAACTAAGATTTAACTTCTGAAAATAAGACTCAATTAACGATTTTCTTCTTTCTATTTCATTAGTATTAATTTTTCTCTTATTTTTAATTGATGTGATATTCAAAATTTCAGTTATATAATTCTTGTGTGCGTAGACTGATTCCATATATAAATTACTTGTTTTACAATAAAAACACTGGACAATAGAACCTTTTACAGCCGCCAGACCATTTCCACACCTTTTACATGGAAGAAATGACACTTTAAATATCACAATTAAAATTGAGTTACTATTCTTAAAATATACATTTGACAATTAAATATTAAAATATTTGTATTGAATTTATCATATCAAGATATTTTGAAGTATTACTAAAAAGTAACTTAATATTTTTTAGCTCTAATGAGTAAAATAACAAAATAAAGTGTCATTCTCCATTTTTATGGGATTTACAAAAGCATATCTTTCGAGCTGGATTGGATTATTCATAGGAATATTTAAGAGGTTTATTTCTCCATAACCATGAGATATAGAACCATCAGGATTAGTTATAGAAACATTTATATTGTCTTCTTTAGGAACCCATTGTATTATAGGAAAGCCCTGTTCTCTATCTAATTGGGTGCTATAATATTTCGCGTTTATAATCCTATTATTTAAATCAATTGAATTAATATGTACATTAATTAAATCTTTTAGACGTATTGTTTCACCAATTTTAAAGCCCCTTACATCAGATTGTGAAATATATAATTCTAATTTATTATTTTTGGAAATAATATTAATTTTTCTTTTACCTTTTTCAGGCTTTGTTGGTAAAAGAAGAGGTTCTGCGGTATATTCTAAGAAAGGAACTTCGTCAATAAGAATTGAAATAGGATTCTCAACAAAGAAATATCTATTTGAAATCTCATCAATCATATCTTTATTTTTAGCATATAACCAATTTACTGAAAAAGTTATCCCTGTTGTAGACATTCCAAGATCCAATAAAGTTTCTCTCAATGCTTCCGGTTTAATACCACGTTTTTCTAAAGATTGCAAGCTCCAAGTTCTTGGATCTTCCCACCCTTGATAAATTCCTTTCTGAATGTTATTTCGTGCTTCAGTTTTACTTAATTTTAAACCAGGGAAATTAAGTCTGCCATAATAAAGTAATTTGGCTTTTTTCCAACCAAAATGGTCCCATATAAACTCTTCAATAATACCTTCTTTTACTAAATCTATCCCTCTAAGAATGTGTGTAGCACCGATAAGGTAGTCATCGATGGACCAACTAAACTCTAACATTGGCCATACAATGTATTGTGTCCCTACTTTAGGATGTTCTGCTTCAGATATTCTCATGATTACTTGATCTCTCAATGCAGGATCTTTTTGATCCATTCCAGTTTTCAATCTTACAACTGCTTCAGTTTCTCTGTACTTACCATGCAACATATTTTGCCATTCCTGCATGTTTCGTTCTACTAACTGATTTCTATGGGGGCAACTCTTTTTTAATTTTTTATATTTTTCTCTAAATTCACCAGCATTACAGAAACAAACATATGCCATCTTATCTTTAATTAATTTTTCGCAATATTCATAAAAAACATCAAGCCTATCGCTTTTATAATAAATTTTATGTATCTTAACTCCTAGCCATTCAAGTCCGTCTTTTATTAAATCATAAGATTCTGGTAATACATATTTTGCCTTAGGACTATCTCTTAATGATTTAGGGCTCCCGATAGTATCATCGTAAAATAAGATAAGTTCTCCCTTATATTTTTTTATATATTCATCATTTAAAACAACCATTCTAGCATTTCCAATATGCAATGCTCCGCTCGGGTATGGTGCTAAGCGCATTACAACTTTAGAATATTTATCAAGTTCAGGTAAATCTGGCAATTCTTTCCTTTCTTCCCTTGATTCTTCTTTATCTAAGGCATGGGGATCCAATTTCAATAATTTTCTTTTCTGTTCCTCAAAACTTAGGTTTGAAATTTTCGCTATGATCTCATCTAATATAGGATTAACTTTTTTTACGTGGGATCTAAGTTCAGTCATTTGAGCCATAAGTTTTCCCATTATAGCTCTTTTATTTGGAATCCCATTAAATTTAAGTGCATTTTTCAAACCTGCAATCCAAAGGATTTTTTTTATTTCTTCCTCATCCATAATAAAGAATCATCATATTTCACTTCATGTACGATTTAACCTTTTACAATTTAACTATTTAAACCTTTCTCTTGCTTAAATTTTCAAGAATATCTTTAATTTCATTTGCTCCATTATTAAAAATATTGAATGAAATGAAAGAAGTTTCTTGACGAGCTTTCTTTTTTAGAATTTTTAACTTTAATTTATATACATTTATAAGATTATCAGAGTTTTCTGAATTGCTTCCTTTAATTATAACATCAAGGATATGTAAAGCTAATTGCAATTTCCCTTCTTCATAAAGTTTCATTGCACGTTCAAGATATTGTCTTTCAGAGTTAATTTTTAGAAATTCTTTTGCTATTTCAGTTGATTTTGCAGGAAATAAATCTGTTGGATTTCCAGTATTATACCAACCATGGTAAAGCCTATATACCGCATGGATAGCATATTGATAAGAACCATACACAGGTCTTAAAATGTAATGTTTTTTAAATTTCTCAGGGTAGATTTCTAACATTTCATGATAAATCTGTTCAAACCATTTTCCTTCATTTAGCCTTTCCACTACTTCATCGTGGACAAAATGCATAACCTCTGCTGTTATAGATAACACGTCTTTGATTCTCTCTTTTCCCTCTATTAAAGGTCCATGACCCGGAACCAAATATTCCGCATTCTTTTCCATCATTTTTTCCATAGCTACAGCCCAATGTTTCGGATATCGCTGAACCTTATAAGGATTCCCCACATTAGGAAAACTGGATATTATAAGATCTCCTGTGAAAAGCACACTTTTCTCAGGGACAAACATCCATATTGAGTCGTCCGTCTCTCCCATATCATGATATATTTCAAATTTTAAATTTCCAAATGTAAATGTGTAATTTTCATTTCCTTTTATTATTATAGTTGGTTCAAGAATTTCACGAGTAGATGTAAATCTTTTTTCCTTCTTAAAGATCGAGGCGAATTGCATTGAATTTATCCAATTTTGATACTCATCTAATTCCTTATATCTTTTAAAGCGATCAACTAATTTTTCATGAGCAATAATTTGAGGTAGTTCCCAATTTTTTTCTTTAATTTCCTCTAGAAATGGAGAGAAACCAAAGCAATGATCAAAATGACCATGACTAAATACCAAATATTTAATTTGCTTATTTGTTATTGCTCTAAATGCTCTAAATAATCGCTTCCGAAATTGTCTGGTAGTAATATCAAAAACTACTAAACCTTCATCAGTTTCTACAATACCTACATTACCAAAGGAACCAATCATATGGCAATCTCCATTGGCAAATGTAACAGGTGGAAACATACCAATGAATTTTTCTATTTCTTTAGAAGTGCTACTCATTATATTATCAATTTCTTATTTTTCTTATGATATTTCTTAAATTTTAAATAATGAATGATATGCTAAATTTAATTTATTAAAAAAAATTTTTTAAAACATAATGAAAGAAATCTTGATGGACGAGTACTATAATAAAGTATTTGGATCTTGGATAGGACGTGTTGCAGGAGATTTTGTGGGTGCACCAGTAGAATTAAGAGATGTTAATTATATTAAACGTAGATATGGTGAAATCACATACTACCCTAAGAAAATTAATTTAAACTATGTGAATGACGATGAAATGTATGAGATCATTGCTCTTATTGCTTTAGAAAAGTATGGGTTAGATCTTACTGCAAAAGATATTGCTTTAGAGTGGTTAAATCTTTTAAAATTTGAACGAGCTGTATTTACTGCAGAAAAAGTAGCATTAAATAATCTAAAGGCAAAGATTTTCCCCCCACAATCTGGAATTTATAATAACCCTTATTATGATTTTATTGGAGCTCAAATGCGAGCGGATCTTTGGGGTCAGATCACGCCAGGATGTCCAGAAATAGCCAAATATTATGCTGAATTGGATGGAACAATTTCCCATTCTGGTATTGGGATTGAAGGGGAGGTCTATGTTGCTGAACTAATTTCTAATGCATTTTTTGAAAAAGACATACGGAAAAATATAGACAAATCTCTATCTTTTTTACCCAATGAAACAGAAAGTCATTATACCCACACTATAAAAGAAGCAATTACAATATATGAGCAAAATCCAAAAGATTTTAGAAAAGCTAGAGATGTTTTAATTAATGAACATTGGGCAAAGATAAAAAAAGAACTAGTTGATAAAGAGCCACCTTCAGAAACAGAAAGATCAAGTATATTAAAGGGAAAAGAATCAGAAGTACATGTTCTACCCAATATCGGGATTATAATTTTATCTCTTTTATATGGTGCTGAAGATGGAAAAGATCCACTGGGTAAATCTATTTGCATTTCTGCTATGATGGGATACGATACTGATTGTAATTGTGGAAATATTGGGGCGATTCTTGGTGCTCAATTAGGTGTAGATAAAATTCCTTCAAAATGGAAAGATCCTCTACAAGATACTTTTTCTACTTATGTAAAGGGTTATGAAAAATGGAAGATTTCTGATTTAGCATTAAGAGTAGTAAATATCGGGAAGTTAGTAATAAAAGAAAAGTGTCAGAAAAATGTTATACTTATTGAATGATTTATTCTAAATTGATATTCAATAATCTAATAATATCAGCAATATTTACAGATCTTAAATCATTCACTATCAAATTCGCATCAAGAAGATCAACATTGCAGTGTGTAGTTCTTAAAGCAATTACAGGCATGCTAGCGCGTTTAGCTGCCTCAATACCCACTGGTGCATCTTCGATTACAATACAATTTTTAGGATCTAATTTAAGTTGTTGAGCTGCAATTAAAAAAACGTCAGGTTCAGGCTTGCTTTTTTCCACCTCAGCAGCAGTTATGATAACGTCGAAATTTTGGGTTAAATTTAAGGTTGCTAACACTAATTCAACATTTTCAGGAGGACCACTTGAACCAATTGCCAATTTAAATTTTTTATCTTTAAGATCTTTGATCAAATTTAAGACTCCTGGTAATGGTTCTAATTTATCTTTTACCATTTCTCGATAATATTGTTCTTTTAAACTTGCCCATTTTTCAACAAGATGTTGTTCAACTTTAGGTCCTACTAATTTTCGAGTAATTGGAACACTTTGTTGACCAAATGTTAAATCAAAGAATTTTTTTGTAAACTTTTTTCCTATTTCATTAGCCATTTTAACCCAACTTTCAAAATGAAAAGGTCCTGTATCTACTAAAACACCATCGACATCAAAAATTACGCCATATTCTTGAAACATAGTATTAACTTTAACGGATAATTAAGTAAGTATTATAGAGAAACAAAATATTTTAACTATTATTCACGTTAAATTATTAAATATCAAATAGCCCAGTGGTCTAGTTGGATAGGACGCTGGCTTGCGGACTTGATTTATTGGCAAAAAGCCAGTGATCAGGGGTTCAATCTTCTAAAAAAATACTTTTAGATGGAACAAATCCCCTCTGGGCTATATTTTCTCATTGTTTCTTAATATTTATATAAATCAATCAAAGATGTATTTTTTAATTTCAATTTGGTTTTTATTTTTTTTATTTAAATAGATCTTTTTTAAATAGTTATTAATACTCATAACTAATTTGAAAATAATAAATATGATAAAAATTAATGGTAATTTAAGAAAAGGAATCGCATTTCTAATACTTTTCTTCGGGGCTTTAACTATATTTATTTATACTAAAGTAGATTTAGTAAATAAATTCCTAATTTACATATTTTCTCTAATTTCAATACTTTTCTTAATAAGCGAACTAATAATTAAGAAAATTAATATTAATTCAGAAGAGAGTGAAGATATAATAAGAAATGGAAAATATAAACCCATAGAAATAGGTGGAAATAATAATTTAGAAACTTATATGATAAAAATAATAAAAAGGTATCAATTGATAAAAGAAATTGGTTATTATAAAAAAGAAGTAAGGACGAAAAGCCCGCTAGATAATACTAAAACATTAATGGAAAACTTTAGAAATTCTAAAATTCAAAATGTTAATAGTACCAAAATTAATAATCATTTGACAGGATTAAGTTGGAAGAAAGTTCTCCTTTTAACTGAGTTGATTGGAATAATTTTAGGTGACGGTCATATCTCTTTTGATGAAAAAAAGAGAAATTATCTCTGCGAAATTTCTTTTAATTCTACTGAACCTGATTATGTATATTATGTTAAAGACCTAATAAAATCATTTTTTGATATAGAACCTACAATTAGAGAAAGAGATGAGGATAATACTACATTAATTAGAATTTATAAAAAAGAGATAATTCGTTTTTTAATTAATTTGGGAATAAAACCAGGAAATAAAGTTTTAAATCAAGTAGATATTCCTTATTGGATTAAAAGAGATTTAAATTGGATTAAAAATAATCGAAATGAATGGGAAACCATATATAAACATCTTACTGTAGCTTGCATAAGAGGACTTGTTGATACAGATGGCTCTATTTATTTAAATTGGAATAAGAAGAAGAATTATTTAGCTATAGGGATTAAATTTACCAATGCTTCGAAACCTCTTGTTCTTGATTTTAAGAATTTATGTAAATGTTTAGATATCAGTTTCTCGAAAATTAGTACTTATATTGGTAAAACCAAAAATGGTTCTGATTATACTGGTTATTCTACGAATACTGAAGCGAAAAATAATGTTTATAATTTTATTTTTAAGAGTATAAAACCTTTTAAATGGACAATTAAAAAATCATTAATTCAAGAAAGACTCGCCGAAATCGGAATGGATATTAAGGATGTTCTTAGGTATGAAAGACCTCGTAGGGATTATAAGAAGGGACGTGCAATATACTTAAAGACTTTATTTGAAAGTTTAGGAACTCTTAATGGAGTCAGAGAATATTTAATAAAGAAAGGTGAATCTCCGATGAAGAAAGAAACTATATCCAAATATATCCAAAAGTTAATTCAAGATCGAGGTAAAAACTATGAAAATTGGATAAGCCTTAATTCTGCTATAAAAATCGATGATAGAGTTGTAGGAGGGATAAGGATACCTTTAAATGTTAAGAAAATTGTCTGCTATTTCATCTTTAATGTTTTATTAGAGAATTGTATTGATATAAGTATGAATAAAATTATTGATCATCTACGTTATTTTGTTAAAGTTTCAAATTTAGATAGAATAAGCTATTTATTAGAATATACTCATACAAAAAATTTAATTCTGAATTTTTTTAAAACCTCTACTTATTTTATAATTTATATAATCGATCATAAGATTGACAGACATTCTCCAACAAAAATAAGAAGAAACATAAAAAAATTATATAATGTTGACATACCATATCACGATTCTCAAATTAAAGAGATAATAAAGAATTTATTTGATTGAGAGTAAACTTTTTAATTTTTTATTTAACTCTTCAAATATATTTGCTTTTTGTTTTAATCAATGAAGTTTAAGATCTCTGATACATCCTTCACTTTTATATAATTAGGGACGTCAATATCCTTTTCAAAAGGGAATTTAAATTTCCTATCTAATAAAATAGCTTTTAAATTTGCTCTATAAGCCCCTATAATATCAGCATATTCATCTCCACACATTATAATAGAATTTGCATGACTTTCTAAACCCATTTTTTTAAGTGTATGAAAAAAAATATTAGGATCGGGTTTTCTTTTTCCAAATTTAGCAGAGGTAACAATTACATCAAAAAATCGAAATAAATCATGTTTAATTAATATGTTTTCAATTGTTTTATGATTTGGATGATTAGAGATTAATGCGATTTTTAAATTTTTTAAGGCTAATTTCTCTAATGTATCTTTTGTGTTTTCGAAAGGAATCCATTCATCTTCTTCACAAGAATGGTATATGTTTGCTAATTTCACATAGAATTGATCATTCAATTCATCCAAATCGTTTATTGTATTTTTTTCTACCATTATTTTTAATGCATTTTGAAAAATTAAAGATGTTGGAATTTCTGATTTTGTTTTGATACTTTTTTTAAAAGAGGAAGCTCTTTTTCTTTTAAAAATTTTGATAAAATCTTCAATTGCTATTTTTTCTTTCAATATATTATGTTTTTTTAATAAGTCAATAGAACTTATTAACCCTGTCTTAAAACATTCAAAATATTTCTCAATAGAAGGTTCATCAAAATAAAATAATGTAAAGCCAAAATCAAAAATTACTCCTTTAACCTTCATAATATAAATTATAATAATGTAAATCGAATTTTAATTTATCTTTAAATATGAATTATTGGAATTTTTAACAGTCTATATTAATTTATTAATAAATAATAAATTTTTATCGAAAGAACTTACTATTTTATTGAAGTAATATGTCAATCGATAAATGGCTTTCTGATAAAGATTCAAAAGAAGAAGAACTCAGAAGGGAAAAATTATTTAAAGCACTTCCTCAAGAAAAAGTTCAAGAATTAAAGAAAAGAAAAATTAGGGATTTAACTGAAAAGGAGAAGCTAAATGCTGATCTAACTACAAGAAAAGAAGACTTTTTAAATAATATTCTTGAATTTAAGGATTGGTTAAATCAAAGGAATTATCTAAAAGGAGATTTGGATAAAATTGAAACCTGGGTAAAAAATTTGTATAAAAAAGTTGAATTTAAAGTCGAACAAGAATCAAGATTATCTCTAATAAGTGATAGAAAGCAATTGATCGATAAATATAAGAAAATCCCTCCTAAATTTTTAGACGAAAAAACCAGAGTTGCTATAAATAAGAAATTATACAATTCTAAAAAAATTAGTTCTGATTATTATATCTTAAGAAAACTAAAAGAAACTGTAAATGAAAAGCTGAAAGAAACTGAATATTATGAAATCCTTAGAAGAATTTTAGAAATATGAAAACAATCAGGAAATAATTCAAAATACTTTTTATTTCATAGATATTTATATTTTGTATAGCAAAAATTAGATATCTATTGAATTAGCAAATGTGGGTTATAGCTCCCCTAGCGGGTATAGGAAAGAGATTATTGCCCTTCACATATTCGAAGCCTAAAGCATTTATAAAGATAGCAGGAAAGAGGTTAATCGACCATATTCTAATAAAGCTAAAAAAAACTTTTCCGAAAAATACTAATCTTTGTTTTATAGTAGGTTATAAGAAAAGGCAAATATCTGAATATTTAACTGAAAATTATTCGAATTATTTTAATTTACAATTTATCGTGCAGAAACCAATTGGTTATGAAGCTGATACTCCCTTTTTCAGTGGGCTTGGTGATGCCATATTATTAGCTAAAAATTTAGCTGAAAATGATGATTGTTTCATTTTACTAAGTGATAGACTCCCTTTAGAAGATTATTCACCAATTCTCTTGAAGTTCCATCAGGATATTTGCGATGGTGTAATGAATGTAAAGCAAGTTAAAAATCCTCAATTCTATGGAGTAATCGAACTAAATGATGAAAGTTATATCACTAATATTATTGAGAAGCCTAAAGAGCCTAAAACTAACTATGCTGTCTCTGGAGCCTATTTATTTGGAATGAGTATAACTCCCCGTATATTTGAATTATTGGAGGAGCAAAGTAAAATTAAATTAGAAAATGGACAGGAACATCATTTGACTCCTGTCATTCAAAAACTCATAGATGAGGGCTTTAAACTAAAAATTAATGAGATGAAGGAAGAAATTTTAGATTTTGGAAGACCTGAAAGCTTAATTGAAGGTAATAGACATTTACTTGCAGAAATCAAATTAGAAGACCCTTCTTATGAAAAAATGTACCAATCAGGTAATATTGTTGATTCTAAAATTGTATCTCCTGTGTATATTGGGAAAAACTCAAAGATCTTAGATTCTGTGATTGGCCCAAATGTGTCCATTGGAGATGATGTAATCCTAGAAAAGTGTATTATCTCTGAATCTGTTATAGGTGATGGCGCAAATTTGAAGAAAATTATCACTTCAGAGAGTATTATAGGAGACTATTGTTTTTTGGAAGATCTGATTAAAAAAAGTATTACAATCGGAGATTCCTCATATATTACGACTTCTAATATGAAATCATTTTAGTTTCTAAAATTATATAAAAAAATAAAAATTTAATAATTAATCAAATTTTGGTCGTTTATCTTGCCATGGTTGTATTTCTTCGAAAGCTTTTGAAACTTGAAGTACTAGCATTTCATTGAACCTGTTTCCAACAATTTGCATGCCAATAGGTAAATCCTCATTCGACCAACCGCAAGGTATAGATGCTGCTGGATGTCCTGTTAAATTAAACGGAAAACTGAAAGGCATCCATCCAGTAGGTGAAACATTCCTTCCATTTATTTGTGGTGGGAACATTAATCCTAATTTAAATGCAGGAATTGCGGTTGTTGGTGTTACTAAAATATCATAGGTTTTAAAAATTTCATAAATTGCTCTATAAATCTTTTCACGTTGATCCAATGCTCTCATCACTTCATTTGCAGAATAACCAATACTAGCCTCTGCCATTTTTACTAGTTCAGGATCTAATTTATCTCGCCACTCTTTAAATTTTGGCTTAAGATCATAATAATAATCTGATATATAAAGGGTATAAAAAGACATCTCCGGTTTCCGCATTTTCATTTTTATTTTTTCAACAGTCCATCCATATTTTTCAAATTTTTCTACTGAATCTATTACACTTTTCTCTACTTCAGTATCAATAACTTTAGCATAACCTAAATCTAATGAATATCCAATTTTTAGTTTATCAGGCTTCTTATCAACATGTTCTATATAATTAATTTTTTCTGCTGGTAAGCTAAATCTATCAGCATCGTGAGGACCCTTCATTGCATCTAGCATTAAAGCAGCATCCTTAACGTAATTAGTAAGTGGCCCATAAGAAACATACCCAGTTCCGTGAAAACATATATTTGGATACACTGGCACTCTTCCAAGGTTAGGTTTTATACCATAAACTCCACAAAGTGAAGCAGGATGTCTTATTGAACCACCCCCATCATTTCCTAATGCAAGTGGACCTAAACCGCAAGCTACGGCAGCACCACCTCCTCCAGTTGAACCTCCAGGAGTTCTATCTAATTTCCAAGGATTTTTACTCTCTCCAAAAACGCGATTATGAGTAGATCCAGCATAGCCTAATTCAGGAGTATTTGTTTTTCCTAAAATTACGCAACCAGCATTTTTTAACCTTTCTACTGCAATATCATCTTCTTCCGGTATAAAGTTTTCATACATTAATGATCCGAATGTGGTCCTTATTCCTTTAGTAAACATTAAGTCTTTTATTGAAGTTGGAATTCCATGTAATAATCCTAACTTTCCACCATCCTTTACAGCTTTATCAGCCTTTTTTGCCATTTCTCTTGCTAATTCGAAAGTAGGAGTACAGTATGCATTTATAACTGGATTAATTTTCTCAATTCTTTCGATAATAACTTCTGTAATTTCTTGAGAAGTAAGTTCTTGAGTTCTTATTCTCTCTCCCATTTCAAAAGCAGGCAAGAAGCATATATCTTCTTTATTCATTTTTACCATTGATTTTCATTTGTCTTATTAAATTAAAATTTGATAGTATTTAATATAAACGATTTAATATTTGGTAAAAGAATAGTGGGAATATTGCTGGAAAATATTAAATTTATTATGAGAAACCAGAAGATTATCTTAATTCGCTTATTAAACTTATTTAAAATTTAAAATCAGATTGCCACTTTCTATATCCCATTTGCCAAAGCTTCAACCGAGGTTTATTTACTTTATTATCAACCTCAATCCCAGGTTTAGGATTATTCATTACTTCACGATAGCGAGAATAATATTCATCTGCACTCGGATTCCCTTTAATTAAATCTAAAATTGCCTTTTCGGTGAAATATAAAATTAAATCCGGTTTGATATCCAGTTTATTTCTTGTTATTTCTAAATTATTATCTTTTTTTTTATACAAAAAGTAATGAATCTTGAAAACTTTGTCATCAGTAGAATTTTCAGTAATATAATATTCCCAACAAGCGTTTACATGTAAATGTCTCATTAAATCCAAATTATTTGGAAAATAAGCTTTTAATTTCTTATATAATCCTTCTGCATCCATCGCGCAATCTAATTATTTTATTTTCTCTAAATTCAACGGAGTACCATCATAAATATATTTCCCATAAACCAACTCCTGGGGATAATATTTACAACCTGCTGGATAAGCAGAATCTTTAATTCCACCAAGTGAAACCGTAATATCAACAAGCATGGGTCTAGCATTTATATAAATATTCGCAGCTTCTAATTCGTTCTTAAAAATCTCAATGTTATTCAGGTTAGATGTATAAATAACTGCCCTCATACCATAATTACTTGCATTTGCTAACCTTATTGCATCTTTCATATCGTTAGCTTTAGTAATAGAACGAACTGGTCCAAAAGCCTCTTCTTTCCATAAGAATGGAGCTTTAGTTAGATCCTCACATAATTCGGGTTTTATTTCTACTAAAGTAGGCTTGTAAAATAACCCATAATCTTCACCGGTGTCGATCTTTTCAGCCCCCGTGAAGATTTTAGCACCAAACTTCTTTGCATCAGCTACCATCACCTCCATCATCATCAGGATTCTCCTACTTCCCAATGGACCGATATCCGTATCCGGATCAGTAGGATCTCCGTACTTTAAGTTTTCCATTTCTTTCACAAGACATTCTATATATTGGTCGTATATATCTTTATGGACTATAATTCGCTTCATCGAGAAGCATTGTTGTCCAGAATTAGTATAACTAGCCGTGACATTCCATTTAGCCACTTGCTCTAAATTTACGTCATCCATGACTATTCCTGCGTCATTTCCAGCACATTCGAAAAAAAAGTGTTTAAATGGCTGAGTATACATAGGAAATCCCATTGATTTATCAACAGTTTTTTTCAGGAATCTACCATAACGTACCAAGATATCCTTTGCGGTGTGAGAGGCTGTAATGGTCATCAAAGTCTTGACCAGTGGAGATTTAAGAAATTCATCTACTGCCCATTCTCCAGGAGCTATAACTAAATCTAAGGCTCCAAGAGCAGGTAAATCCATTTCTTCCATTATTGAATAAGCTTCTAACATAGTTAATGGACAGGCTGTAGACGGTTTAACGATGGCTCCATTACCAACTAAATAATTCGCACCCAATTGATAAAGAGGTAGACTTATAGGAGTATTACGAGGAGAGATACATGCTGCCAAACCATGAGGAATATATCTTATTCTAACTAGTTGTTCTCCTTCAATGCTAGTTAAAGGTTTTTCTTCTAGGAATTGATAATACCAATCACAAAATTTGAAACCATTCATTACAATATTCAATTCCCATTCAGAATATTTGATTGGCAATCCACCTTCAGCAACTACCAAATCCTTCAATTGGGATTTTTTAAAACGCAATTTAGTAGCAAATTTAGAAAGAAGTTGAGCTCGTTCAAAAAAATCCATTTCTTTTAATAAATGTTGATTTTTATGTACTTTCTTAATTTTTTCATTAACTGTTTCTGGTGTGTCAGCAGGAATAGTTCCTATAAGTTCACCAGTGTATTTATTTTTTATTTCCAATTCTTGAACTTTTGCCATATATTTAATTACCCTTATATATTTTAAAGTTATTTCTAATATTTATTTAAAAAAAATTTTAAATACTCTAAATATCGTCATCATCTTTGAGGATACCAGCAGTCTGGGCAAATTTTCCATAGCCCATATTAATTAAAGTTTGTGTTCTTTTATGCAATACAAAATCAATCCAGCCTTTTTCTTCATCTGGATTATCATAAAATAATCCCAAAAGTTGGGCATAATCTACTTTCGTTTTTGTTTGGATTAATTTTTTAACGGCATCCAACGAGAGTGCGAGTTCCAAATCTGAATCAACTGCTCTTCCTGGTTTTATTTCAATTCCATTTCCATTTCTATACACATTAAAAATATCAACTGGAGATTCTTTATCATATGTTTCAATTGAATCATAAAGCGCAAAATCAAAATTTGAACCGTTTATTAAATCCGAGAAAATCTCAGGATATTTTGAAAGAAATTTGGTGTAATTTCTTGCTATTTCTGTCTTATATGCTTTTTTATCTATAATTTGACTTGTTAATTCTTCTTCTGTCATTTTACGTATTCCTATTTTTTATTATTATTAATAAAATTCTTATACCACTCAACAGTTTTCATCAAACCTTCTCTAATAGGTGTGATTTCATATCCTAATTTTTCAATAGCTTTTTTAGAGGAGTATGCCCAGTTATGATTGATCATTTTAACCGTTGGTCTATTGATATATGGCATCTTTTTGGTTAATTTTGTTCTCACTTCACATGCCCATGCATAAGTTTTTGCTAAACTCATTGGAAAATGTCGGGGTTTTTTCTTATTTCCAGCTAATTCTGCAATTAAGTCAATCCAATCTCTGAATTTTATATTAACCCCCCCAAGAATGAATTCTTCGCCTTTTATGTTGTTTCGATCAATAACACTTATTAATCCATCAATTACATCATTTACATATACAAAACTTCCAATATTTTCTCCTTTTCCAGGACATCCTAAGAATTTTCTTGCTGCTATATCATGTATCGTTTGTCCAAAAATATTGAAATCTCCAGGACCATAAATAATACCAGGATAAAATATGTTTATATTGAGACCCTTTTTAATGTATTCCTTGATAATTTGCTTAGCTTGAAATTTAGTTTTCGCATAATCTAGAAATAATCCTTCTTCACTTTCAAAAGTCTCATCAACAGGTTCAGTTGGCGTTGCTCCAATAGCAATAAAAGAACTAACATAAATGAGCCTAATATTTTTTTCTAACGCTAATTTAGCGATATTTTCAGCTCCTCTAATGTTGACATCCTCAAATACCTTTTTATCTTTTGCCCACATCCTGGTATATGCTGCCAGATGATAAATTAAATCTGTACTATTTACTGCATTATATAAGCTCTCAATATCTCTTACATCACCGATGATATATTCGATATTTTTAAGATCTTGAAAAGGTTCTGTATTGCTGTTTTCTCTTATTAAAAGTTTTAAATTATGCCCTAAACTATTCAATCGCTTAACTAAATGTACACCTATAAATCCAGTACCGCCAGTAACTAAAATATTAGCCATTACTAAAATTCCTAAATATTAAAAATCAGTGTTTAAATATTTGATAAGTATCTACCTGTCTATTTTAAATATTTCATACTAATAACATTTGTAACGGTTAAAAGTTTGAAAAATAGGAAATTAAAAAATCTCAGTTGTTATAATTCATTTCTTTCAAAATATATCAATATTGTACTTAAATTTTAATTTTAAGAGTGTTTAATAATCAATGAATGATATTGGTAAAAGTATAAAAAAATTTAGTGCATCCACTATGCCTAAGAAAGATTCTTCATATATTACCTCTCAATTGGAATTGCCCTTCTTAGAGACTCCACCAGATCTATTAGAAGAAATATTTCATACCCTTAGGGATAGATTTAGCTTAAAAAGAAACTCTAATCAAAAATTGATTGATTTAGGAGCTGGTAATGGCACTGTCATTATATATTCTGCCTTAAATTATAATATAGAATCTTTTGGAATTGAAATCAATCCAAATTTAATAGATGAAACGAAAAGAAGGATTAAGACATTACAAGTAAAACATAATCATAAAAGAAGCACATTAAAAAACATTAAATTAGAATTAGGAGATTTTTATCAAAAAAACCTAAAAAAATTTGATTTTATCTATATATATACCTTCCCTACAATGCAGAAATACTTAAAACATGTGTTTTCTACAGCAAAAAGGGGTGCAGTTGTTATATCCCATAAATATCCTTTAGAGGGTTTGAGTTCATATTTAAAGCATGAATATGAACTTAAACATAAGAAGGGAAATAAAGAAGTTTCAACCTATTTTTACTTAAGACTTTAAGTATTTTTTCCATACTTGCCAAAAAATATAAATAATACTTCTATCAATAATTAATTAATTTATAAAAAATGGTGTCAATTTAAAAATGGCTATTTCTCCAGAAGGAATGTTGGATGGGATAACTGCGGCTGGTATTGTTCTGTCAGCAACTCTATTCGGACTGTTTTCTTTATATAAAGCGATAAAATTAAAGGCTAAGCTCCTTGGTGTTGCTGCTCTTACTATGGTCTTTACGGGTCTTTTATGGTTAGGACCTTTCACTGATTTCATTTCTGTGCTTACTACAGGAAAAAATATAGATCCAATTCAGGTTTATTCGATTTTAAGTTATACGTGGGTTGCTCCAGCTTTACTTGTCTCAATGTTTTTGGGGGGCGAACTCATATGGCCTAAAGGAAAATGGATACTAGTATATATTTACCTTTTTTTAGGTGTTATTTTTGAGATGTTCCTTTGGTTTCATACAAATCATTCATTCGAATTTACGCTTGATAAACCTGGTAAAGATTTAATAGATGCCAGTTTTGTCAGAACGCATCCAACATTTTTATTAGTTGCTGTTTTTTTAATTTCTACTTTAGTATTCTTAGGAATTGGCTTTTTAATAAAGGCTAAACAAGCAACGGGTGACTTAAGAAGAAAATTTCTATTCTTAGCTATTGCATTTATTATCTTTGTCTTAACAGGAGCTTTGGATTCAATACTTCCATTAGGTGTGGGTATTGGATTCATAAGAGTTGTCATGATGACTTATGCCATATGGCTCTATTTAGGTCTAAAAACTTAAATGAATTTTTTCCTAATTCTTTTCCTTTTTTTTATTAATTTTTATTTTATTTACATCTTGTGCTATTTTGCATTAATTTTCATCAGCATATCTTTTAAAAATAATTTCATAAAGTATCTCTGACTATTACAAAACTCTAATTTTTGATTATTCGTTAAATTAGAGCAATTAGATAAGATAGAATGAATATCATTTGAAATAATAAGATATTCATCTTTTGCATAATGAGGTTTACATTCTAAAATATTACTCTCTTGGGAGTAATTCTTAGAGGGAATAGTATCATTAAAATTATGATTGACTTCTATTGGATATCTGTTTTCGTATGCATTCAAAGATGAGATAATTAAATCCGAAATGGCATAAAAATTGTCATTCGAATCCTTTTGCTTCAATAACTCCGAGACCAGTTCTGAGATTAGGTTAAAAGTAGGATTTTGAAATTTTGGTTGATCTAAACTATCTAATTCTTCAGAGCTTATGTTATTTCCGAAGATTTGGTTAGATAATTCTTTGCTAGCAAATCCTTTAGAAATTATGTATCAACCCGCGGAAATTTCAATTTGATTTTAGTAAGATTTACTAACTATTTAAAAAAAAAGCCTCTGCGGATTTATTAGAAATATTAGTTATTCCACATTTAAGGAAAAATTGCACAAAAAACTTCAGATAATCATTTTATTGGGAATAAGGAAAAAAATATTTATTTATAAATATCACAAACAATTTATTATTAATTTTAAAATATATTCGGTAATTTTAAAAAAAATACAAAAAAGGATTTAAAATGACGGAAGAAAAGAAAGGCACTGAAGAAGAATATACTTTAAAAAAAGCGGTGTTGTACAGTTTTGCTGGTTTTACTGATGTTATCTTTCTACAGTTCTTTACTTTCTTAATTTTCACATTTTATTTTTCCATAATAGACTTACCCGCATTATGGATAGCTCTTGGTTTCATAATATGGGCAATCTGGAACGCTATTAATGACCCGATGCTGGGAGCGATTTCTGATCGATCACATCTTAAAATGGGTCGTAGAAAACCATTCATCATTATAGGTATCATACCTCTAGTTGTTATAAATGTTCTTTTATTTACTGCACCTTTAGAACCTAAACCATTAGCCTTTGCTTACTTCTTAATTATAATTATCATTTGGGAGTTATTTTATACAATGTATTCATTAAATCAAACGAGTTTGTTTCCAGAGATGTTTCGAGATTTAGATCAAAGAGCTAAGGCAAATAATTCAATTCAGTTTTTTCAAGTTCTTTCATTATTGATTGCTTTCCTATTACCAGGATTCATTATTGAGAGCTTCACAAGTGAAGATATTCCTATTCGTGATACTTATATGCAGTATATATTTGCTGCAATTGCTATATCAATTATCTGTGCAATTGGAGCTTTTATATTTATTAAATTTGGATTAAAAGAAAGAGTTGAATTTTCGAAGGATTATGAAAAAGCTCCAACATTTAAACAAGCATTAAAATATACTTTTGGACATAAATCTTTCAAATTGTACGTCTTTGGAAATTTTGGGCTATGGTATGCGTTCAATATGATACCTACGATCATGCCTATTTATGGAGCGGTATGTTTAGGCGTTTCAGATGCCGGTACGCTATCTTTAATACTTGGTGTTGGTTTTGTATCAGCAGCTATCTTTGTATTCCCCTGGAGAATAATTGTAAATAAACTTGGTGCTAAAGGATCTTATATTTTATCTTTAATAATATTTATTATAACCCTACTACCTCTCATGTTCATTACGGGTGCAGTATTAGGTTTTATTTTTTTCTTCATATTAGGAATTGGACTAGCAGGAGTACTAATTGTTAGAGATATAACGATTGCTGCAATTATAGATGAGGATGAATTAAATACAGGAATTAGAAGAGAAGGGAATTTCTATGGAATAAATGGTTTTGTAGTCAAATTCTCTAATGTGGTAGTCTTCTTATCAATAGGATTGGTATTTATCGGCTCAGACTGGAATATCTTCGATCTTAGCTCAGCAGAATATGCTGTAGAGTTTGGATTACGAAGTCTCATGGTAATTTTTCCAATAATTTTTCTAATAATTGGAATTATAGCTATGAGTTATTTCCCGATCAATAAAGAAAAATATGACCAATTAACTGCAGATGCGAAGAAAATGCATTCAGAGAAAAAATTAAAACTTTCAGCTAGTTAATTTCAATGAGAATTTAGAGTTTAATTTTTTTTTCTCTTTTTAAATATGATAATAAAATTCAATAGGACTAAGTTCCGTAGTGAATAATTAAAAAAAAATTTATAGGTTTGAACCACAATTTGGGCAAAAATTTGCTCTTGTTTCTAACTTATGACCACAATAAACACAGTAGTTCTTACCTTCTGTTTGTATAGGAGCTTCTAATTTTTTTTCTGGGGGAGTATATTCTTCTGATTGGGTATATGATATTCCCTTTCCTAAAATTATTTCTCCCGTATCAGGACTAAAACTGTATTGGACTACACCACGATTTCGTAAATCTAATAAAACTCTAAGCATATCTTTTGGTCTCATTCCTATCTCTAGTGCAATGTGTTCAAGTTTATGAGTTCCTTGAAAATTTCTTTGGATTAAAGCATTTTTAACTACCTGTTTATATTTATAGTTAGTATAAAGTTGGTTAAAGCCACCAATAAAGATAAAAAATGCTGGAATAAACAACCAGTATCCCCAACTTCTAAGTCCAATGAAATCAATTTTAAATGCCATAAAAACTAAAGAAAGGATCGCAACAAAGAGAAATACTATAGCTACAGCAAATGTCCCTATAGCCGCTTCGTATTTTTCTTTATAATAATAACGATGTTTATATTTTCCCTCTGACACTATTCTCAACTCAATTTTTTAAAAGTTTATAGAGATTATTATTAATATTTGTATATATTTTTTGATTAGTCCATTTTTTATTAATTTTGATTTTATAAAAAATAAATATAGATACTCATTCACTAAGTAACTCTTATAAGCGAGAGAATATTTGAGAAGAGTCGTTTTTATCGAAGGGAAAAAATTTAGCGAACATTTAAATTGCTTTTTGCAACTCTTCTTCTTATTCTCTCTATAAGGAGGGTTTTAGATCAATAAAACAAATTTGGATTAATTTTAGTTAAATAAAAAAAAATTTTCAAAAAGATCAAATGTTAAGTTTTATTAACGCTTTTAAATTCAGATTTTTCAAAGATCAAAACATTTAAATATTTATGTTAAGTTTATTTAACATAGAATGAATTAAAATTTTTTAAAAAAAGGAGGAAAAAAATGAATAAAGAAAATTTTTCATACGAAGGGACGATTTCGAGCAGTTATAGAAATAAAGAGGTATTAAAGGGGGGAATACTCTTTCTTTTGATACTTAGTGCAGTTACAACGTTAGCAACATTCATTTCTTGGGTTGCAGTTACTGATGATGGAATTAATCCTGAAAATTTCACAAATCTTGTTATATTATTAGTAATTTTATTTGTATTTATAATTCCATTTATATTAATAATGGTAATACAAATTTGGTATTACACTGCTTATGTACATAAATTCTCTTACAAAATATCCGAAGATCACATAGTTATTAATCATGGTGTTTTTACACAAGTGAGAGCAACTATTCCTTATAGTCGAATTCAAAATATTAACATAGTAAATGGCGTTTTTGACAGAATGTTTAAAACATTTACAGTTAAAATTGAAACTGCTGGATCAACTGCTG
>JAEOTZ010000089.1 GCA_016839585.1 Promethearchaeota archaeon | reverse complement strand
TCTCGAAATTCTCGTTCTTTTAGGATATAAATTTCAGATATTTTTTCATTAATTGCCTTAACTTCTTCTTCTCTATTAATTTGACTATATAATCCAATTGCTTGCCGTAAAGTTTCAATGCCATCATCATAATATTTTGAAGCAATTAAATTTAAAGCATGTTCAACTAATTCATATGCTTCTGAGGCGAGTTCGTCTTCCATTTCCATTAAATCAGTAAAAAAAGCTTCTTTTGTGGGATCAAATCCGTTCTCATCGAACTCTTCATTATTATCTTCATCCATAAAAATCAACTACTTTTAAAAAGGATTAAAAATGAAACTGCTATCTTAAAATCTTCTTTTAATTAAATATAATAATTTGGCTATAATTTAAAAATCGTATATTAAACATAAAAATTTAAGTAATTAAAATTCAATATCTCCAAGACTTTTATTAAGATAATCATCACAAATTTTTCCTCCTTCTAATGATAAACTCCAACCATTGGATTCACGTTTTACAAGATTTAGAGTTTCAATGTTTTTTAAAATTTCTAATACATCTACCTCTGGTTTTCGAATGTTAAAATCAACTCTTAAACTAAATACTATTTCATCAATTGGAACTGCTCCTCCTAATTCATCTTCCATTACACCTAAAGCAGCAATGACTTGGTTTTGTTCCGACATTCCAGCATCTAAGTTTTGTGAAACTTCATTAAGTAACCAAGGATTTTTTTCTAACATCTTTTTTATTGCTTTTTCATTTCCAGATCTAAATATTTCATCAAATTGCTCTCGGATTTTCTTTTTTTTCCCCATATATTTTACACATTACACTTAATTTCTAATCAGTAAAACTCTTTATATAGACAATTATCCTTAATTTATTATTAAAAAATATGCTTTATAAATTATTATTTTTAGTCAATATTTATCTAAAAAATATGAGGGATTAGGTTTTTTAATTAAAGCTATTAAATGCGGTAATAAAAATCGATAATCTCTTAATATTTAAATAAAAATATGAAATCTTATTTATTATCGTGAAATTAACATACAAAATTAGACATCCTAAAGACACTCACTTGGATTTGCTATGTTCTATTTCGAGAAAATTATATAATCACGCCAACTTTTACATGAGACAAGATTACTTCCATTTAGATACTCGGTTAAGTTATTATGACATAGATTTCATGTTAAAAAATACTAAGAATTACAAATTATTAAAAGCTCAAAGTTCACAATAGATTCTCCGAGTTTTTGATAAAAATTGGAAGAGCTATTTTAATTCATTAAAAGAATGGAGAAAAAATCCAAATAAATTCAATGGACGACCATCACCACCAAAATATAAAAGATGTAATTATAACCACCTCATTTTTACGAATCAAAATAGTAAAATTAAGGATAATATAATAATCCTTACAATGTCTAAATCTTTCCAAGCAACTTATCCAAATTTTAAAGATCCAATCGAAATTAATATTCCTACTTATAAATACAAAAACTTTTACAATTTTAACCAAATTAGAATACTTCCAAAAAAGAATTTTTACGAAATTGAAATAATATATAAAGAATCAGTTAAAAAAGCTGATTTAAATAAGGATTTGTATTTATCAATTGATTTTGGTCTTGATAATTTAATTACAGGTGTAGAAAACAGAAAAGTTTATCCTATTATTAATTCGGGAAAAATAATAAAAGCAATTAACCAATATTGGAATAAGAGGCGAGCAAAATTATATTCAATAAAAGATAAACAACATATTAGGTGGTCATCTCAGTTAGATTCTCTCGATCTCAAAAGAAATTTAATTATAAAAGACTATATGCATAAAACTTCGAATTTTCTCATTAATTATTGCTTAAGAAATAAAATAGGAAATATTTGTGTTGGAAATTTAAAAAATATTAAAAATAAAATTCGATTGGGTAAAAAGAACAATCAAAATTTTGTAAACATCCCCATTCAAAGGCTTAAAAACTATATAAAATATAAAGCGAAATTAGAAGGGATAAAATTTTATGATGTGGATGAATCCTACACATCTAAATGTAGCTCGTTAGATTTAGAATCAATTAAAAAACATGAGAAATATATTGGACAAAGAATAAAAAGAGGATTGTTTAGAGGTTCCAATTATCTTCTCAATGCAGATGTAAATGGAGCCATCAATATCCTCAGAAAAGTAATCGGAGATGATTTTATTCGAGATCTATCCGATAAAGGCTGCTGGTTTCAGCCCGTGCGAATAAGGAACCTGTTTCAAACTTCACATGAACAATTTTTATTAAAATCTGCGACTATTATTTAATGATTTTAATAAAATTGATAACCTGCTTTATAAGATCTTTTATATTTAAAGAAATAAGCAAATAATTAGTAAAAGTATTAAAATTTAAATTTTATTGAAGTTTGCTTAAATATTGCTCAATTTCTGGCTTCTCAGCCAACATAAATTTCTTATCTTTAGATCTAACATAGGCAAGCCTAATAGTTTCCTTTGTCATTTCCTCATCAATTGACTCTTTAAGAGCTTTTAAAGATAAATCAATGATCTCCTCAAATGACATGTCAGGCTTATAATTGTCTGTAAGATATTCTCTCGCGGTTGCTTCACCACTTCCAAGTGCATATGCTTTAAACGAGCGGTAAATACCACTAGGAGATGTTGTAAATATCTGGGTTCCTGCAGCATCTATGCCAATAAAGAAAAGAGCACAACCAAAAGGTCTAATCCCTCCATATTGGGTGTATATTTGTTTCATATCTGCAATAGTTTTTACAAGCATACTAAGTCGAGCAGGTTCATCGTACGTTAATCTAAATGATTGTGCTTGGACCCTTGCATAATTAATTAAAGCACGTGAATCAGCATGTAATCCAGAGATAGCCACACCTACATGCTCATCAACTTGAAAGATTTTATCAATAGAATCAGCATCCATTAATACAGAAGGGATTTTAATTTGAGCCGCTAAGCATACATCTTCTTCAGATTTTACTGCAACTGCTATGGTTCCCCTTCTTACAGCTTCGAGGGCATATTCTACTTGAAATAATCTCCCCTCAGGTGAAAATACGGTTAGAGCACGGTCATATTTGACTTGTCCACCGCCAAACATAATTAACTCATCAATCTCCTTATATTATTTTGATATATTTGAAATTTAATACTTTTAATATTTAACAATTAACTAATAAATAAGAATTTAATGTTTATAACAAATTAATTTTTAAATCTTGCTTGATGCCCTCAGAATTGCAAGTGTGATATCTTTAAAAACAGGTTCAACCAAAATGCCATCCTTAGCACTTGCCTCATAATAGTCTATTGCTCCTAATTCATATTGTAAAGCTATTCCATCTTGTTCTCCAACTTCTCGGTTCCCTTGATTTGCTAAATCAATTTTATTCCCAACTAAGACAGTTGGTTTATCCTGACCAATTACCCTTTCTACTTCGCTCTTCCATTCTAAAATATTAGAGAAAGAGCTCCGTCGGGTGAGATCGAAGACGTAGATAATTGCAGTCGCCCCTCGGTAAAAAGGAGGCCTCACAAAGGAGAAATGTTTCTGTCCAGCCAAATCCCATAGTTGCAGCTTAACGGTATAATTTGGATATTCTTCTAAATCTACTGTTTTTGTCGAAAAATTTGAACCAATTGTCATTATGTAATTTTCTTTAAATGAATTTTCGCAATAACGCAAAACAAGGGAGGTTTTGCCTACACCTCCATCGCCACAAACGCAAACCTTATATATAAATGATTTGGTAATTTGGGTTAATTTAATCACCATTTGGGTTTATTTTCTTAATCAATTGCTAATTATGACAAAATAATTTAATGTAGTTAGTTTATTATTTTTTAACTGATATATTCATTATATTATTATATTATACTCAATAAATAAAAATAATCATTATTTATTTTTTTTCTTTTATTTACTTTTTTGGAGCATTTTTGGTATGAAGAATTTAGAGGAAAAAATTGAAACTCTTGCTCAACTAATTCTAGACTCAGAAGATATCGTAGCATTAACAGGTGCGGGTATGAGTACCGAGAGTGGAATTGCTGATTTTAGAAGTCCTGAATCAGGATTATGGACTAAAGTAGATCCCAATGAATTTGCTTCGATTCATTCATATGTCGCGGACACTGGTAAGAATTTAGAGTTTATGTTAGAAATGGGATTACAGATTTTTAAGGCTAGACCTAACAGAGGCCATAAGGCTTTAACTAAATTACAGAAATTAGGGAAATTAAAGGGAGTTCTCACGCAAAATATAGATGGTCTACATTATAAAGCAAAGACAAAGAATATCATAGAATTACATGGGACTGTAAATGAAGCCAAATGTATGAGGTGTAAGAAAGTCTATCCAATTACCACAATGATAAATCAATTTCTTAAAGAAAGGAAAGCTCCTTCATGTGAGGTTTGTAATGGTTTATTAAAACCTAATGCAATATTTTTTGGAGAACCATTAGAATCTGAGACATTATTTGCAGCAGATCTAATGATTTTAAACTGTGATTTAATGATTGTTTTAGGGAGTTCCCTTGTTGTATATCCCGCAGCTTTTTATCCTCATAAAGCTCTTTCACAAGGAGCAAAATTAGCTATTATCAATATTCAAGAAACAGAAATGGATGGATCAGCTGAAGTTGTAATTCATGAAAAAATAGGCGAAGTTCTCCCCAAGGTTGTAGATCTTGTTAAGAACAAATAAATCATAAATGAACATATTGATCTTGTATATTTTCTCTCTATTTTTGTCGGGTATTCAAGACTATTCACGTTTGGATTTGTTTACTTTTACTTTTACTCTCCTCTCCCTGTCTCCATGAAAGAGTTTTACTCTTAAAAGAACATTTTTTCTTGAGAAAGGAAACATTATTACTTAACTATGAATAAAATGGGCACTTTTCAAAAAATTGTCGGTGTATTCGTGTTTTATTTTGAAGAAATGTTACTTAATGTGATGACGTTTAATTCAGGATTCAAGGTATACAAAAAGAATAATCGTTTTCCACTCGTTTCAAGCGGAGATAAGACGTTAGATGGATTACTTGCGGGGGGTTTTCATCGAGATTTAATTTATCTACTCTATGGAGATAAGAAAATTACATCTAACATTCTATTAACAACTTCAGTTATTGCTCAAAAATCGTTTAACAATGGAGGGCTTGGAGATGATATTAAAGTTGCTTATGTGGATGTCAACAATCGATTTAATCCTTATAATATAAGTAAGTTTGCCGTTTCACAAAATTTATCACCTAGGAAAGTTTTAGAAAATATACTGATTTCCCGGGCGTTCACCTTTGACCAATTGGTTGAGATCTTAGAGAATCGACTTGATAAACTTGAAAATATTAAAGTTGTGTTAATCTCAGGGATAACAAAATTATGGCCAAATTATGAAAAACAAACTTTCGAAGACTTGTTAAGAGCAATAGACGGAATTAAAAGAATGCTTTCAAAAACAAATCCCTTAATTATTATAACTGCACCTTTAAGTGAATATTCCCTTTTCAGACCAAAAGGGGGAAAGATACTTTCTCATTTTGGGAAGGTGCTAGTACTGATAAATGATGATGAAAGGTATGTAGAATATGTTCTCATACAACACCCATATCTTCCAGAGAATAGGTTGTTAAAGTGGAAACATCGTACACCTAAGAAAAAAGTTCCTTTAAGAAATATGACTTTAGATGTGTGGTTTTAGTTTTCATTTCAACTGAATTTGTTTTCAGCGATTTCTATCTATTAATAACAGGTGAATTTATCTATACCATACTGAGTAAATATATAAATGTGAATAGCTTTTTAATAATGTGAAATAATAGTCAGTATTATCAAATAAAAAAATAGATGTGAAGAATTTTGGACAAAAAAATTTTTAAAAAGACATTTAAATTTGTCTGTGATGAATGTGGAGAATTTACACATACAGAAACGGAATATTGCGAAAAGTGCGGGGTACAGGCTTTAAGGAAGGCAAAAGATGAGGATTATACGAGATATGAAATGGAAACAATGAGGGACGCTAAAGTGCTTCAGATAAAACTTGAGAATGGTAAGGAAACTAGGATGGTTGCTGAGAGAGCTGAGAAAGTAGCTGAGAAAGCTAGGATCGCTGCTGAGAAAGCTGAGACAAAAGCTGAGAAGGTAGCTGAAAAGGCAGTTAACAAAGGTGAGAAAGCTGAGGAGGTAGCTGAGAAGGTAGTTGAGAAAGCTGAGGAGGTAGCTGAGAAAGCTAAGATAGAAGCTGAGAAAGCTGAAAAGAGAGTTGAGAAGGCAGCCGAGAAAGCTAAGATGAAGGCTGAGAAAACTAAGAAGGTTGCTGAAAAGGCTATAAAGAAAGTTGAGAAGGCAGCCGAGAAAGCTAAGAAGAAAACAGAGAAAACTTAGCTTTTTTAATATTGTAATTTGATTAATTTTTTCGAGGATTAGTGATAGTCTAGGTATTTTAAGAGATTTGTAGCTAATAAACTAGCTTAAAATAAATTTAATTTTCTTTTTTCTTCTTTTTGTACATATTAGGATCTTTTTTTTCAAGTGTTAAAGGATCGCCACCATATTGAACTTTTCTTCCCTGATAATAGAGCGTTGTTTTCTCATCGCAGACTTTATTCCATTCTTCTAATCCTCTTTTTTGTATCATAATTGAATTATACACTTTAGAGTTATGAGGAGCAAAAATTTCAAAATTAACAATTGGCTGTAGCATTTCACAAGGGAAATCCTCACACTCATAACAAAATTCATATCCTTTATTAGTAACGCATTTATATGTTTTACATATCGGGAACTTAAG
>JAEOTZ010000013.1 GCA_016839585.1 Promethearchaeota archaeon | reverse complement strand
GAATCAGAATTGCAGGTAAAAATTCCTGAATTAAAAGGAAATGAGTCAATTATAATCAATTATAATTGTTCTGGTTCAGGTGATTATCCTAGATATGAACCTCAAGTTATTGTTCAAGGCAGAGAAGCAACTGAATCGACAAGCGAGTCTCCTGAAGAAGCTTTAAGTCCCCGTCAGATCGTATCTGGTGCTGTAACTACCTTAAGTAAAGAAAAAAGAGCGCAAGTTTATGAGTTATTCTCAAAGATCTTTAAAAAGCTTGATCAGGCTGTCAATGGGAATGATATTAGTAATTTTATAGAAGAAATGAGAGATGATTTTCCTCCTGGGCCAGTTCTTCATCAATTTATGCAATTTGCTAAAGAATTAAAATCTCATGAAAAAATGATTGTTGGAACTCTTAGAGATGAGATTATAGCTAAACTTGAAGATTTTAGAAAGAAGTATAGTTAATTTTTTTTATTTAAATTCTTTATTTTATTTTCATTGATTCATGATTATGAATGCTCGTACACGTTATCTTGCGGTGTATAATGATTCAGGAAGAAATAAATTAGATAGAGTCCCCACACATGTCCAATATATAAGAGAGGAGTTTATTAACCAACATAAGGAAGAGTTGACAAATAACTATAGGGGAAAATCATTAAATTCTCTATATTTTACTATACCTCTAATTTTAGGATTTGACTCTGTTTTTGCCCCATTCCCTTCAAGCGTCCAAATTAAATCGATAAAGGTTGATAATGGAAAAGGAAAAAAGATTAGAATAGGGGAAGATGGGCAAAAAGTAATACATAAATCTTCTTATTATCAAAGAGGATATATTCATAATTTGGAAATACTAGAAGAATTACGCACATCATTAAAGCGAGTTGATAAAAGCGAACAAATTAAAAAGGCAATCAAGTATTATGAAAAGATATCACCTATTATTTTTCCAGTGTTAATCGTTGATGGTATTTTTGATAAAGTTTGGAAAAGTATGGGAATGACTTTATTTAGCAAGAATTTTAAAAAAAGGACAAGGCTTTATAGAGAATTAATTAAGTTTTATGCTGAGATTACAGAAATTAACATTAAAGGATTAATTGAAGCCACTGGAGGGAGCGGAAAAGTTGTTAATATTTTAGATGATGTTGCATATAAAGGAAGAACTATGATATCACCGGAGCGTTGGAATCAAGATTTTTCCTCTTGCTATAAACAAATTACATCTATTATTTTAGATGCAGGTATGATTCCTCAAATTCATACTGATGGTGATATTACAGAATTAATCCCTCTTTTTCAAAAAGCAGGTTTTCAAGGTCTGCAAGGTTGGGAAGGCGGTGCAGACCCATATTTTATTAATGAAAATTTTCCCGATTTTGTCGTTATTGGCTTTGGTGATGTCAGCTATATACTTCCTTATGGTACTAAAGAACAAATTGTTGATCATGTAAAAGGATTAATGAACGCTTTACAAGAAAATCGGCATTTCATCATAGGTCCTAGTACTGTAATTTTTAAAGAAATTCCACTGAAAAATTTGAGAATCTTTCTAAGTGCTGCTAAAAAATATGGGAAATATTGATATACCAATATCAGAAATTATAAAACGGAATGGATATTCATTAAAATAAATTTAATTTTGCATTAATTAACACTATGCTCCTAATAACGATTATTTTAATAATAACTTTCATCTTCAACCTTATGCTTTATTGGATCTTATTTCTAAAAGTAAAGGATAAAGAAAGAAAATCAGTTAAAGTATTTTATAAATTATTTCCTCTAATATGGACATTATCTATAGTACCAATACCCATTATTAATTCAAGCTTTTTAATATTGTGGTTCCCTAATAATTTTAGTTACTTTCAGCAGTATTGGATCTTTTTCGCTTTATTTGGCATTACACTCATTATTATAGGTATAAATTTTGCCAAAAGAGCAAGAAAAATATATAAGGTTAAAGCATTAGATGAAACTAGCTCTAAATTAATTACTCATGGAATTTTTAAACTAATAAGACATCCTATATATTCAGCATGGGGTATTATTTTTATAGGAGCTGCCATAATCTCAGATTCATTTATTTCTTTATTAATAAGTCTTTTAATTTTAATTATATTAGAAATTAATGCTATGCTTGAAGAAAATTTAGTCTTGATTCCAAAGTATGGCAAAAGCTATGAAGACTATAAAAGGAAAACACCAAATCGAATTATTCCAACTCCTATGAATCTTCTTTTAATAATTATTGCGCTTGTAATAGTATATGTAGGCTTTTTAAACGTTAATTAGTCCTTTTAATTAGTATTCTATTCTTCTGTTGGACTTATGTTTTATTGGATTAAAGAATTGTAATGATAATAATTTATAACCTATAAAGAAAGTACTAAAAATAAATTAACATAGAAAAAATCTAAAGAGATCTAATTCTCTCAATTTCATATCTCAATATTTCATGTAGATTATTAATTTCTGCAATTTGCTTATTTATAATTTCAATTTTTTTGTCTATAACTGATGAATCATCTAATTCTCTATTCTCTAATTCTTTTCTTACTATATTATATGATCTTATCTGATTCAACATATTTTGCATTTTTTTTAGTTTTATTTCAAAAGTTTTTTTATAGTTTTTAAGAATTTCCAAGTTAGATTCGATATCTTCAACACAATTAAAGCATTTTTCAATGTCTCCTTCTTTTTTCAAATTCTTAACATTTTTTTCTATATCTTCTAAATGAGATATTACATTATCGCGCTGTTTAATATCAACTGGTTTGAATTCAGGCGCTGGTTGTAATTGTACTTCCTCAAAAATTTTTGAAGCGTATTTTACTTCTATTCTTTCAGTTTGATCAATTTTGGAATGATCTTCTTTAATTTCCAATTCGTCAAAATCAGTTATTAATTCTAATTCATTCAATTCTAATTGAGTTACTAAAGGGGTAAATCTTACCTGAAGTTGTCTTTTTCCAAAGAATTCTTCATTCATCCTTAAGATTTGAGTATAGAATTGAACAAAATCTTCTCCAATTGGTGCATATAAGACACCATCATTAGGATCGAGTTGTTTTAATAAGGGATGTATTTTTGATTGTTTTATTGCTCCAGTTACTAAGATTTTCTGCCATGGGCTTAATTCGGGCATGCCATGAAGTGGATTTTTTACTATTACTGTTATGTTGTTATCTAATTTCAATCTTTCTAAGTTTTCAGAAGTAACTTTTGCTATATCTGAATTTGCTTCAAGTACAATAATTTCACCTTTAGGTGCTAATTTGTGTGCGAGAGCAGAAATATATCCACTTTTAGCCCCTAATATCAATAGATCATCAGAAGGCTCCAATGCTAAACCTTGAAGCATGATGGAAATCATATGGGGAGCAGAAATTGTTCTATAACTTTTTGGATTACTCTCATCGTAATAAAAAACATTTGGAACATCGTAATAAAGTTTAGCGTATGGCATGAATTTCTTTGGAATGAATTTTTCTAAGGGAACTTCTAAAAAAGCTTTATAGAGTCTCTTATCTCTTAGAAACTTATTTTTAACTAAAGAATCCAATAACCTTCTTTTCTTTTCATTTATTTTTACGCTTTTGTCCAAATTAATCAACTTTTGATACTAAAAATATAATGTCAATTTAAATTATTATATTTTGTTATAATTATTTTTAAGATTTTCTATATAACATCATAATCATGATTTTCTTAGATGCAGAATCCTTAAAGGACGCTAAAATTACATTACTTCTAATTTTTATTAATATTTTTTGCTATATAACTTTCAACCTAATTCAAACGGAGGATTTTATTCTCCTTGTTCAAATAAACAGAAATATCATTGAAGACCATGAAATTTGGAGAATTTTCACACCAATATTTCTTCATATAGATATTATTCATTTATTCTCAAATATGATCGGCCTACTATTATTCGGTGCAACAATTGAGAATAGTCGAGTTTATTCGAAATTTGAATATATCTTTATCTATTTTCTTTCAGGATTAATTGGAAATCTCTTTTCTTTAATTTTGTTGCCTTTAGATAGCATAAGTTTAGGAGCCTCAGGAGCAATTTTTGGGTTAATAGGTGCAACATTTGTTCTGGTTGTAACTGAGGATAGATCTCTTCTTTTTCTTGCACTTATTTATATCTTATTTTTTATAGCCACTTCATTAGCACCAGGGATTAATTTGTGGGCTCACTTGTTCGGATTAATTGGAGGAGTATTATTAGGATATATTTTTAAGCAGAAGGGTAAAGATTTAGAACATTACTAAAAAAAGAAATTTATATTCACAATTCTTTTTCTTCAGCTTCACAATTAAATAGTTTTTCACCGCATTTTTCACATAGCTCGTCATACCATGTAAACCTAGTACCACACGAAGCACATTTCCAGCGTTTTTCCTGATCTTTTAGCCATTTGAATAGACCTTTTTGGTGAATAAATTCAAGGTTTTTTAATACTACGGAATGATGTGAGTATTTATCATTCTTGAAATCAAGAAGCTTTGAGCAAGGATACTCATTACATTGAAAGCAAAAATTAATTTTTTTGGATTCACAACACGTTTTAAATTCACAATCTCTACAATATATTGCATTTATTTTACTTTTACATCCAAAACATCTAACATCCTTAACATTCATATTCCAACTTTTAGCATCATTTTCAATTTCACCTTTTTCATTCGAAAGTAAGATTGCACAAGCACCACAATATAATCCACAATAAGAATCATACTTTTTTTCCATTCTATTTATTAATTTATCTTTATGTTTTTTCTCTTTTTTTTTTTAATGCTAATTCCATTGAAAAATCTTTCGGGCATATATCTTCTATTGGGCAGATTTCATGTTTGGGGTTATTAGGTAAGCAGATTTCCTGCCCAAATTTAACGAAGATACGGTTCAATCTGATCCATTGATTCTTAGGAATAAGATCTTTTAATGCCTTTTCTGTTTTTTCTGGATTCTGGGTATTAACCCAACCAATTCGATTACTAATTCTATGTACGTGTGTATCAACAGGTATTGCAGGAATTTTAAAGGCGTAAACAAGCACGCAATTGGCAGTTTTCGCACCAACCCCGGGAAGGCTCATTAATTCATTAAAATTATCAGGAACTTCTCCATTGTATTTATCTAATAAAACTTGAGACACTTCTTTAATTCTAGCAGCCTTAACTTTATAAAAACCTGATTTATAGATCAATTGTTCAAGTATCTCAACATTAGCCTCTGCTATTTTTTTGGGGGTATTGAATTTCGCAAATAAAGTTTCAGTTGCTTCCCTAGTGTTAGCATCTCTAGTTCTGGCTGAAAGTATTGTTGAAATTAAAATTTTAAATGGATCTTGTCTTTTCCGGGATAGTTCATCTAAATGTGCTTCTCCTTCTAAGGCGGTCTCAACTTTATCTAAGATTTCTGAATATTCCATTAACATCAATGTTTGGATTACTTTTTTTTTTCGAAAACATAAATTTTTCTTTTAATAACTTGATCTTTTTTAGCATCAATTAGATTTCTCATACTCTGCTTTCGAAATTGTAACTTTTGATTTGATTTATTAATTATTCTATTAGCATCTATCATTGGTATTGATTTAAATTTATAATTTATAGCAATTTTATTGATATTTATTTGAGTATCTCCTCCATCCATAGTACTAAAAATTGGTGCGACGATGCAGATTCTACTATTATGTTTTAATATCTTATATGCTTCTCTAAAGGTTACTTTATATAATGGCTCTAATTCAGTTTCTATTAATTCTTTTACCCGATTATAATAAGGTTGTTTATGGTAATAAGGACCTAATGTAGGCTCAGTACAGATACCATCGAAAAAGTTAGGTTCAAAAAATTCAGATAAATTTTCAACATCTGTTCTCTTAATCCTTTCATTTAATAGAAGGGGAATAGGTTCTTCTAATTCTTCTAACAACCAATTAATATTTCGGATTGAATTTTCTACTTTTTTTATGTTATTATCAGATCCATATACTTGAAAATCCTGTAATAAAGCAAACAACAAAACTGTCCCATTGCCAACAAATGGATCTAGAATTTTTTTAGATTTTCGCTTTTCAAATAAGTTTAAAAAATTCAGCATCGTTAGTGCTAATTTTGGAGATATACTACTTTTAAACTCCTTAAAAGGTCTTTCCTCATCAATTTTTCTCTTAAAATTGGGATCATCTGTTGTGAAAGTTCTTGCAATATACAACCCCTCTTCAGTAAAACCAAATATTATTTCTGCTCTGTCTTTGTTTAGTAAACCATATTTAATTACAACATGGGGGAATATTGGATTTAAATTTCCTGATTTTAAATATTTTTCAGGATATTGATAATATAGCGCTTTTTGTGCCCCTTTTTGTATTAAAATCTCCATGATTTCTTTATTTAAGAAAGGTAGAAAATGTTTCACCAAAATCTTCGAATAATATTCATCGTCAAAAAGATTTGGGTAAATAGAGACAGCATAAAAAAGACTTTCATTTTGGATTTTAGGAAAAATTTCGATAAGAACTTTATCAATGATCTTTAATATTATGATTCTGGCTTTCTCTACTTCTTTGAAATTCTCTATAATGTATGGAAATGCATTGAAAATTGTGTGGATATTGATAAATTCATAGATTTTACCAATTTTTTGGCAACCACCTAACATAAATTGAAGTTCCATTAATTTATTTACATAATATTTCTCTTTTACCAAATTATCAAACTCTACTATCGCGATATTCGCAGAATAATCTTTTATCCTCCCTTTAAATTCTGAATTTTTGAGACAATTATCAAGTTCCGCTAACGATAATTGCCAATTACTTCCTAAAACGAATAAAAAGTCATCCATAATCAAGTTAATAGAAGTACCTGAATAAGAAAATATTTCATTTTATTTCTATTTTATGATAGTAGAAAAAAGTTTCTCCTAACTTGAATCCTCATACTTTTTTTGTAACCACTCTATAAAAGTTTTTGTTGCCTTTCCATGCCATATAGCTTTTTTAGGATAACCTTTTTCAAATTCTAAAATATCATCATTGGTATAGGTTAATCCTGATGGCAAACTCATCTCTTCTTCTTCTTGTTCATCTTCAAAATCAATAGAAAGTTCATATGTTTCTCCAGTAATCTCCTCTATTGCGCTCATAATATCTTCGAGATCTTCTCGTTTTCTAACAGGTTCAGGTATTTTTTCAAGGATTTTTTCGTCAGTAATTTCCTCTCTCACCCTCGCTTTTTCATAAGCTTTTCTTTTTTCTAATTTTTCTTTTTTCATCTTTTTAATTTTATCTATTATATCATTATAATTGTCTTTGAAATTTTTAAGACCAACATTAATAAGATCTGAGAAATTACTCCAATTATCCTTTTCTATAATTTCTTTACCCCAATAGAATAAATCCAAATCTAATTCTACGGTAATTATTTTTCCTTTAGATTCTACTTCCATCACCAGCCATCTTATAATATTTGCGATTAATATATCATTATCAAAAGCAGTAAATCCATATTCTTGTCCTAAAGAAGAAAATATGCTTGAATTACCAAAAGCTACAACTTTTCCCTTAAAATATTCAACAACAACCATTAATGGTAATTTAGGACTGTCCTCTTCAATCCATGTCTCTCCATCATACTTCTTACGCCAGCCATTTAATCCTAATCTGACTAATTCTTCAATTTTTATATTTTTTTCATCATCTATAAAATCTAGAGCTTTGGTTGAACAAGAGCTAGAAAAAACAATTTTTTTAACTTGTTCAGTTATGAAATGTGGCTTGAATTTAGTTAGAATCGGTCTTTTTTGAAGAAAAACATAATTCATCGAATCATTAACTTCATCTGATTCAAACTCAAACCCAAATTTTCGAGTTAATTCATTCAAATTTGTCTTAGTTGTAAAATCCCCACCACTTGAACTAAAGATTAGAAGACTACCTCCATTTTTTACGTAATTTTCAAGATTATCAATTTCAACCGGTCTTAAATTTATATTTTTTGGTGTTGAGAGGATAATAGCATCATATTTTTCAAAATTGGCTAATAAATCAAAACCAGCTTCAACTTTGCCTAATTTAAAACCAGAAGTAAATAAAAATTGGGTGAAATCAGCATAACTTGAAGCTTCAAGCGTTAATATATTATTATGACTATAATCAAGACCAATAGTAATCATTTCTTGCAATTT
The DNA here is from genome assembly GCA_016839585.1 of Promethearchaeota archaeon. Lineage (GTDB taxonomy): Archaea > Asgardarchaeota > Lokiarchaeia > Sigyniarchaeales > SOKP01 > Loki-b32. The sequence continues at coordinate 26,229 of JAEOTZ010000013.1, read as the reverse complement.
TATTCAATTCCTAACTATGATTTCGAATAATACAAATTTTTCATTTCTTAATATTCTATAATATCTAGTTCTTTTATTCAATAAATAAAATTATCGAACTTTTTAATACAAGATAAATATTTTATTCTTTATAAGCAAGTATATCCAATACTGTGTGGTATAAATTCGGACCATAACTTTTTATAATTCTTTGCTGCCTTAATTCAGATTTAAAGCCTATTTTTTTGGCTTCTTCCTTGAATTCTTCAAAAAGAGATGTAAACTCATTTTTACTTACTACACCTTCATAATGAAATATCGTCCCATTATCTTTTGTCAATGATAAAGCTTCCTTTATAAAGTCTCTGGGCGCTGGTAAAACACCCATTACTACTCTATCTGCTCTAGTACCTGATTTACTAAGGTTTAATACTTCTTCTTTACTATTACCAAAAATTGGAATTATAATATCCTCTAGATGATTAATTTTTATATTTTCAATTAAGAATTTATAAGAAACAGGGTTGATTTCAATACTAAAGATTTTTACAGCTGATGAATGCTTTGCAATTGGTAATGAAAAATAACCTATACCTGCAAACATGTCAATAATGATTTCTCCATCTTTAACTAAAGTTGCTAAATACTTTCTTTCATTAATATTACCCTTACTAAACATAATCTTTGTTATATCAAACCTATAAATTATTCCGTGTTCTTTATGTTCAACAATAGGATTATTCTCCCCTGCGATATATTCAATATTTTCTGGTTCCCTAAATGCACCTACCACTTTACCTAAATTAATATAAACGGATCTAATATTTGGAAATAATTTTAAATAAGTTTTTCCAATAATCTCTCTTTTTTCAAATAATTTTGGATTTAATTTTAAAATTATAACTTTTCCTAAGGTTTGAAATCCCCTTGGAAGAACAGATAGTTCTTCTTCAGTTAAAGAGCCTTTTAACTTTTCCTTAAGTTTATCTTTAAAACCCATTAATTATCAAAAATGTCATTGATTCAATTAAGATCTTATACATAAATCAAGTTAAATTATTATATAATAGTATATCAAACATATTATAGTAGTAGAAAATTTAACTACTATTCTATAAAATTATAATTTACTTTTAAAAAATGAGAAAAATGACAAGTTTAGATGATTTTCTAGTTGATGAGAAAAAAGTATGGTTTACAGGGGGCTATTGGCCAGAAGGAGTTCCAAAACAATTAAAGGACATAGAAGATGTTGAAATTTTGCCATTATGGAAATATTTTTTGAAAGCTGCTGATGATTTTGAAACTTGGGATAAAGACGTTTGTAATTTTGTCTATGGTTCATATATTGAGCGTGTAAAATTAAGAACTTTATTTAATTATGCTAAACGATTTGGAACATATCTTTATAAAGAATTGGGTATTAGAAAAGGAGACGTTGTAGCGATTGACCTTCCAAATTCTATAAATTTTGTTGTTGCATATATGGGTTGTCAATATATTGGTGCAATTGTCCAAGGGATCAATCCCACATATAGACCAATGGAACTCTTGCATTCTTTAACAATGACTAAGGCGAAAGTGTTTGTTATGATGGATATGTTATATATCGCGGGTCCCTCAGATGTGCTTCCAAAAACGAAAGTAAAATATGTGATCCCTTCGAATTTTGTAGAGTTTTTGACAGCTGATGAACAAACTCTAGAAAAGTTAGCAATTCCTAATGCTAAAGATAAAATACCTAATGAAACTGAGCATTATAAAGTTATTTGGATGAAAGATATAATTAATACTACTGAACCAGCAGAAATCGAGGTAGATATTGATCCTTGGACTGATCCAGCTGTGTATCTCATGACAGGGGGGACTACGGGGTTACCAAAAGTTGCAATGCTTTCACATGCGAATCTAAGTGCTAATCTTAATATGGCTAAACCTTGGACAAATTTGAAGGCAGAAATGATAACAATTGGTTCTATACCATTTTTCCATAGCTTTGGTTTAACCTGTGTTATGAATGCAGCTCTTGGCTTAGGAATGGTAATGCTTCTATTCCCAAAACCACCCTCAGATGATGTTTTATGTGAAGCTATAAATAAGATTGATGCTCCTGAAGGAATAATGTATACTGGAGTTGAAATGTTATTCAAGAGACTTACGGATTTCGTAAATGAAATGGGAGTGGAAGAATTCAAGAAAAAATACGATTTTTGGAAAAAATTGCGATATGCAACACAAGGTGCAGGACCTCTCCATGACTATGTTCGAATACCCTTTGAAGAGATTTTCTGTCCAATACGTTCTGGCTATGGATTAACTGAAACGTCTCCTATGCAGAGTATAGCTCCTTTTTGGGGTCCAACAAAAACTGGAAAGTTAGGATTACCAATTCCTGGTGCTGATTGGACTATTTTTGATTCAGAAAATTTTGAAGCAGGTCCTATATGTGATGGAACTAAAGAACGAGGAGGTTTTGGGATTGAAAATACAGGAGAAATTTGTTGTGCTGGGCCGCATATAATGTTAGGTTATTTAGGTGAACAAGAAGAACAAGAAGATAATTTGAAGTATTGGGGTGGAAAGCGTTGGTTATTAACTGGTGATATTGGTTTTATGGATGAACATGGCTGGGTAGAAATAAGAGATCGCAAAAAGTCTCTTATAAAGGTATCTGGGCATTCTGTCTTCCCTAAAGAGGTTGAAGAATTAATGGGTAATCATGAAATGATAGATGAGATAGCCGTAGCTGGACTTCCTGATGAGATGACTGGAGAAGCTGTAAAAGCCTGGGTGACTTTAAAGAAAGGTTACAAGGCTGATAGAGATATAACAAGTGACCAATTAAAAGAATGGTGTTTGAATAATATAGCAAAATGGAAATCACCGAAATATATCGAATTTGTAAGAAAAATGCCAGTTAGTATGACTGGTAAAGTTCAGAGACGTGAACTCCAAGAAAAAGATTTGGATAAGCTTGATACCGGTAAACCTATAAAAGGTTAAATAATTAAAATTTTTTTAATTAATTTTTTTTAGATTTCTTTTTACTTTATTTGAAACCATAGATTTAAAAACTCGAATTTTGATAATTTTATAAATTTTAACAATAAAGAGTGATGTATTTATGGAACTTACTAAACAACGAGAATTCTTAATGCAAGAAAAATTGGTGTCATTTAAAGATAAAGTCAAGGTTATGACTCCAGATAGAGAAGAACTTGGGTATTTCAAGGGAAAATTTATCAAAATAGCCAATACATACCGTTTACGAGATCTTGAAGATAATGCATTACTGACTGTACACGAGAAATTACCTTCTGTGCACTCAGCATATAAGTTTTATGAGGGTGGCGAAGAAGATGATAATAAATTTATAGGACAATTGAAAAGGAAATTAGTATCAGTAAAACCTAGTTATTGGTTTGAAGATCCAAATGAGAAGAAGATTTTTAAAATGAAAGGAAACATATGGACATTGAAATATAAAATCTTATATGAAGGTAAAGAAGTTGCTGAAATAAGTAAAAAGTTATTTAAAATTAAAGGAACATATGGTGTGAAAATTACCCCTGATGTTTCAGATGATATGGCTATGTTAATATTGGGCATTATTGTAATGCTCCATCATGAAAAAGAAGAAAATAGATAAAAATCTAACGTTATATCCATAATTGGAAGAATTTAATGTTTTTTAGCATTATATTTTTTTTTAATTTTTTTTATTAGTTTCATGTCATAAAATAAAAAAAGTTTAAATTTGGGGATTTTTATGTATTAAGTGCAATTTTTTATATTTATTGTATATAGGCGGGGTAGAATTATGGTTGAGCGATTTAAACAACTTGAATTGTCATGTCCGAGCTGTGGTGCGGTAAAAACCGTTAATATTCCAGAATCATTCTTTTATGATAAAAAATTTGGGCATATAAAGATCCAAGTCCCGCAAGGCGCAGTATGTGAAGATCACGTATTTGTCGTTTTTATTGATGTTAAAGGAAGAATTATCGGATATGAAGCTATTGATCTTTCAATTTCAGCCACAATCGAAGAAATTAAAGAAGAAATTATAGATGACTCTATAAAAACAATGACATTGATAAACTTTATTAAAACTTTGGGATTTAATTGTGTCGCAGGTTTGATACACGCAAGGTTATTCAATCATCCATCATATATGATCATGAGTAATGGAGCTAAAGTGAATTTGGATAAAATCAACAATGTTGTAGATGAATTGATCCCTGAAATGTATAAAAATAACAGACCTTTAAAAATTATTGAATTTGATGATGAGATCTATCCTATAGGTTATTTTTATAGTTTGGTTCAAAATCAAAGAAAAAATGCATTCTTAATGAATCCCCGTAAACATATAATACAAATTCCATGGAAATTAGATTTACAACTCGAAAAATCAATTATTAATTCTGCCTTAGAAAAAGAAGATCAAAGTGAACAATTAAAATTCTTAGCATATTACATTGCCAAATTTATAGAAGATGTGGAGTTTACAATATCTATCTTAGAAGGAGTTAAGAAAATTTCTAAAAAAGAATTAATTAAGCAATTAAAAGTAAAATTATTAACTTCAACAGTTACTAAAAATCGAGTGAATGAAATTAAAGACTTTATTAATCGAAGAATTTCTGCTACTATAGCAAAAAAAATTCAAAGTTAATAAAAAAAGAAGAGGAAAAAATTTTATTCATTTAATCGTTTATACGTTTTTCCCATAATTTTATAAATGTTTAGATATTCTTCGAAAAGTTTGTCATATACTTTCCTATTTTCTGGATTTGGAGTAAAGACATTTGCTATCTCGCAACATCTATGAATTTCATCCCATTTGAGATACCCTAGCCCTACTGATGCAATAAAAGCAGCACCACGGGCATTTGCTTGAATTGGATTCCTCACCTGCTTTATTTTTCTGTTTAAAACATCTGCAAAAATTTGACACCAAATATTACTCTGAGCTCCACCACCAATTATATTTATTTCTGGAATTACAACACCCTTCTTTTTCATTTCCCGACGTTCTTTCATAACAAATTTTTTAATTAGTTTCTCTACATAAGTAAAAGCCCATTTAACATTATATGCAACTCCCTCAAATATTGCTCTTATCAAATGTTCACGTGTCATTTCCAAAGATATGTTGTATAAGCCTCCCCTAATTGTATGATCATCGACAGGGCATCTTTCCCCTATTAACCAGGGAGTAAAAATGAGATTATTTGAACCAGCAGGAACTTTTTCCACGATGCGATCAAAAATTTTATATACATCTGGCACCGCTTCTTCTTTTAGAAGTTCATCTTTATGATATAATATTTGATTTTTCAAAAAAGATAAAGTGCCTCCAGCTATTTCTTGTTCGTTAACTATCATATATCTTCCAGGAATTCCAGATGCTACTGATCCAATGTTATGAAACATATCCACTTTTTTAAAAGGTATATGGCAAATTACCCAATCTGAAGTGCCTATATAAATATGGGTTTCATAATCTCTAACAGCACCAGATCCTATTGCAGCCGCTGGAACATCTGCAGCTCCAGCAACCACCTTAGTATTTTTATCTAATCCTAATGAATCAGCAAATTCATTTGTTATATTTCCTAAAATATCAGTAGAATTTACTAATTCAGATGGCAATTTATTCTTGTCAAGCTTTGCCATTCTAATTAATTTTTTTGAATACTTAATATTGTTAATATCCCTTATATCAGTCAGCCAATTAAGCCCAATAGTAGTATATGAAGATGCAAACTTCCCAGTTAACTTTAGGTTTATATAGTCCTGAGGTTCCAAGAAATTGTAAGTTTTTTCATAAATATCTGGATGCTCATGCTTTACCCATAACATATGAGCTATTGGATCTTTACCACTTAAAGTTGGAGCTCCACCACTTCTTTTTAACCATGTGAGTGCTTTTCTTATATTATAACCTGAAAACTTTAATAGTCCTTTATGGATATTTTTTGCATAAGGAGCTCCCCGAGTATCCATCCATATTAATGCATTCATTAAATGGTTTCCATCCTTGTCTACTGGAACAGTACCACTCCATTGACTTGTATTACATACTCCTACTATATCATTTATAGCCACTTTTTCATTATCAATAACTTGCTTGCATGTTTTTAATATAGCATTCCACCAATCATTTGGATCTTGTTCTACCCCCCCACCTTTATATACATGCAAAGGTACCTCTTCAAATGCCCAATCTAATACTTCTCCTGTTGTTGAGACAATTGCTGATTTTGGACCTCCAGTCCCATGATCTATGGCAAGTATATATTTGTTTTGTGAATCAGACATATTTAATATAAATGTTGAAGAAGTAAATAAAGATTTTTTGAAGGATATTTATTGAATAATTATATTCTCATAAATAAAATTACTTTAAATTCCACCTTTTTCACACTTAATCTTTACAGGATAAATATATTTATCGAATATTTCATTCACAGCCTTAATATAATTCCCTTTAGCACCAACGGCAATTATTTTGTCCCTATCTGTTAAAAGAATTACAGTAATAATTATATCACCTGTGTTTTTATCAATCTCTAAATCAATATTATGAATATAAACATCAGGAAAAAACCCAAAAATCATTTTAGCAATTGTCTTTTCTAATCGAATAATTAATAATTTCTTATTGGGTAAATAATTTCTAACAAATTTTATACGGGATTTTGCTTTAAAGTAATCTTCATTTTTTACAAAAAAAAATAGGTAACCTCTTTGAACAATTATAATTACGGGATGAATTCTAACTTTTTTATGAAATAATCGAAATAAATCAAGTTCTAAATTAGAAAATATCCTTTTAATATTAAGTTCCATGGAATAAAATAGATCTTCTATCATTTTTTAAAGATAAAAAGCTAAATTTTTAATTTTTCTTCAAGCAATGATATAATTCTATAAAGAAATATTTAAAATCCATGGAATCCGAATTAAACAATAACTTCTTTTTTAATGTCTATTTTACATATTTAATTAGTAAAATTGTGAGAGTTACTATTCAAAACTAATAATTTTGATTTGAAATGTCTAGTATGAAATATGAAAAAATGAGAGCTAAAATTGAAAACATTGTAAGTCAACCACTTAGAAAATTTAAACCTGAAGAATTAAAAGAGATTGTAAATAGATATGAGAAAAATCATGTAATTTCAAAGGAAGCATTTGAAAGGGCACGAAAAATCATACCGGGTGGGGTTGAACATAACTTAGCTTTTAATTATCCTTTTCCATTAACAAGTAAAAGAGTATTTGATTGTTATATGGAAACTATAGATGATATTCTGTTAACAGATTATTTAATGGATGGAGGACCAATAATCTTAGGACATAATCATCCAGGATTAACAGAAAAAGTTTTAGAAGTCATAAAGGAATCAGGACCTTGTCATGGAATAACAAGTGAATATGAATATTTAGCTGCTGAAGAATTACGAAAACATTTTCCTTCCTGCGAACGCATTAGGTGGCTTCAAAGTGGTACAGAAACAGATATGTTAGCTATACGAGTTGCACGTGTATTTACAGGAAAAAAGCATGTTATAAAAGTGGGAGGAAGTTATCATGGTTGGTCAGATCAGCTGGTTTATGATTTGCATATACCAGGTACGAAAAGAATGGAATCCCATGGGATTCCAAGGGAGATATTTAAATATATAGATTCAGTTCCTCCAAATGATATTTATGCCTTAAGAGAAATGTTTAAGGAAAAGAAAAAAGTTGCTGCGGTAATTATAGAACCTATGGGTGGTGAATCTGGTGCAATTCCTGTAAAACCTGAATTTAATAAGGAAGTAGAAGAACTTTGTCATCAAAATGATACACTACTTATTTCTGATGAGGTAGTGTGTGCTTTTAGATTACATATGGGAGGAGGCCAAGCATATTTTGGCTATACTCCTGATTTATCTATTTTTGGGAAAATTGTTGGACACGGATATCCTTCTGCTGCAGCATTAGGAGGAAGAGCTGATATCATGGCAACGGTTTCTGCTGGAGTAGGTGGAGGCGCGAAACGAGCATATTGTGGTGGAACACTAGCAGCAAATCCTCTAACTTGCGCGGCAGCATATTGGGCTATGAAATTTGTTGAAGAGACTAACGCAACTGAAATTGCAGGAAAGGCAGCCTCACGACTTTCCACTGGTTTAAATGAAGTTTTTGAAAAGTATGATTTACCTTGGTTTTCGTATAATTATGGGGGTACTGTACATTTCCATTCTTCGTGCGTTTTCGGACTGAATATTACTGATCCAAAACAAGGTCCTCAAATCAAACAACGTAAAGAATTTATGGAACATATGGGGGCTGCGTTGGTTGACCAAGAAATTATTTCTGTTGCCGGAAGCAGATTTTACACCTGTATGCTACATTCTGATGAGATTATTGATGAAACTATTCAAAAAATTGATATTATTTGCCAAAAGATTGAATAATTTTATACTTTTCAATTTATTTCTGTTTAATAATAATACTTCTAAATAATTTTTAAATAAATAAAATGATAGATGTAGAAAAGCTATCTAAGGCGGCAAAAATTATTAAAGATTCTAATTACATTTTAGTTTTTTCTGGTGCTGGTATATCAACAGAATCAGGAATTGATGATTTTAGAAGTCTGGGGGGTTTATGGGATCGTTATGACCCTTCGATTTATGCTAGTTATCAATATTTTTTGAAGGATCCTTCCAAATTTTGGGAAATGCATAATGAATTAGAAGATATAGTTGGTGATGCAGAACCAAATGCTGCTCATCAAGCTATTGCTGAATTAGAAAAAATAGGTAAAATTAAGGCAGTTATAACTCAAAATATCGATATGTTGCATCAAAAAGCAGGAAGCGGAAAGTATGGTGCAAAAATCTACCAATTACATGGTGAATATGGAAACCTTCATTGTATAAAGTGTGGAAAAGAGTTCAGATATGATGAAATTGATACAAAAAATGTTGATTATCCTGTCTGTGATTGTTCTGGTTATATAAAACCTAAAGTTGTCTTATTTGGAGAATCTCTCCCATTTGGTGTATTAGAAGGAGCAATGAATGTCTGTAGAAATTGCGACTGTTTTATTATGGTTGGATCATCACTTTTAATAAGTCCAGCAAATTTTCTTCCTTCAATAGCTAAACAATTTGGTGCAAAACTTATTTTTATAAATAGAGATAATACAGTTATGGATGATTTAGTAGATGTGTTTTTAAAGGGAAGTGCTGGTGTAATTTTCACAGAATTAATGGATATATTAAAAGATTAAAGTTCTGACTTATTTGTAATCTAAAATAATATATACTTTAATAAAATTTAAATAGTTTCGATATAATAATAAAAATTGTAATTAAGTTAGTATCAAATTTAGCTAAGGGATAAATCTAATATCAATTTGACAGATAAGTATAATCTCACATATTAAGTCATAGATAGCGTAGGGGATTGGAGTAGAAATTTCAAAATTAAATAATATAATTATAGAGATATAAAATATAATGTTTGAACTCATATTAGCAATATTCATTCTTATTGGTGGATTAGCTTTAATTGTTTACTCCAGCATTGTAGCTGTTAGACATTCTGCTATACTTGCTGCCGCATTGGGTGTATCTCCCTTAGTAATTGGTGTCTCATTAGTCTCTATTGGAACAGATATTCCAGAGATTTTTAATTCAATTGTATCTTGTGCCATAGGTCATGGAGATATTGATGTGGGTGATAGTGTAGGTTCAGATTTGACTCAGCTTACATTAGTATTTGGCTTGTTACCATTAATTACTGGAGTAATCTGGGTTCATAGAAAAGACATTATAATTTTAGGTTCATGTGAAATCTTATCACTAGTATTAATCTTTACAGTGGTAGAAAAAGGATATTTCACGCGTTTGGATGCAATTTTTATGATCGGATGTTTAGGAATCTATATCTGGTTAATTTATAATACCAATAAAGAAAGTCTTTTACAAAGGCTAGAGAAGATCCAAAGAATTGAAGCTCCCAAAAAAAAAAAATATCATTTAATTATCGCTGTTTTAGGATTTGGGGGGGTTGCGATTAGTGCTTTTATGATTGTTGAATCTGTTATAGTCATTTCAAGTGTTTTAAAGGTTCATGAATATATTATAAGTTTTTTTATTGTGGCCATTGGAACTTCTCTTCCAGAGCTGGCTGTTGATATCAATGCACTCAGATTAAAACATCATGAAATTGCTGTAGGAGATATTATTGGAAGTTGCATTGTTGATTCTACTTTATCAATAGGAATCGGTCAAGCACTTTTTCCACAATCAATTACCGCGAGTCTTGCGATCCCTACTGTTCTCTATACTCTTATAGCAAGTTTCATAGTTTTTATAACAATTGCCACAAGACGAAAAGTAGATAAGAAAGCAGGTATTTTATTTATTTCACTCTATTTTATGTCTTATGTATTTCTCTTTACTTTTTGGATATGATATTTAAAAATAAAAACAACAAAAAATTAATTCTGACTCATATTTTCCCTTATTAAATAACTCAAATAGGCATATAAAATTTACATAATTTACACTGATTGGCCCTTAATCTCCTTTCTGGCCCTAATATTATAAGTTTTTCTAACATTTCTCCTCCACATTTAGGACATCTCCTAGCAAAAGTTTCTTTAATTGAATCTAGAACTTTTTGTATTCCTTTTTCTAAGTTGATTAATTCATTAGCATTTTCTATTATTTTGTTTGCTGATATCATGCCGATCCCCTTAATCCATGCCAACTCTTCCGGACTAGAATTTGCTATTTCTTCGATTGTCTTAATCCCTGCTTTTATTAATCGATCTGCTCCTGTGAGACCAATACCTCTTACTCTCACTAGTTCTTCTATCATTATCGACACGCGATTAATAGTTTTGGTTTAAAGATTTCTAGTTATAGGAGAATATTTAGAATAATCTAACTTTAATGTAAAAATTGCTACTAATTCTTTAATAATATTATATATAATAATGTTAATTAGTAAAAATAAAATTTAAGATGGGAAAAATTAAATAAAAAAAAAGAAAAATTATTTCTCTAATTGGCGTCCAACGCCGTTATACATTAAATATCCCCCCAAAATTGCCAATATTAAACCTATTCCGCCCATTAATGTTCTAATAAATGATACATCTAAGAAATTTGAGAGAAATATCGCGTACATAAAAATAATAAATGCACAAAATCCAAATATAAAATATCTCCATTTTTTCTTCAATTGGTCATCTTCAAATTTCTGATAAATCTGAAATGATAAGTATAATGATGGACCAACTGCAATAGATTCTATTATCACTAAATACAAGAAAAAAGGTAACTCCCACACAGGTGACCATTTAGTTTCTTCATTAATTGTGACTCCCCAATCCTCGGTAAGGACGAAAAAAATCATGCAAAACATCAGAATTCCATAGCCTATTAAGATTGCTAATTGCTTAGTTGTTGTAATTACTTTTTCAGATTTTAATAATATTAAATCAAACACTACAAGAAATATTGGAGAATAAAAAATGCCAAAATTAGTAAGGTAGTTAAGAATAAGAACAACATCCTCATTCGCAATAGGACCGTAAATCATATTTATAATAAGTCCAACTGCAGCAGATATATAAGTTCCTGAGAATAAAAGGTTTAATCGCTTCCGATCTCGCTTAAGAATCTTGTACGCTATAAAAATAAGGAAAACACATGCTAATCCTTGTGCGACGTAAATAGTTAGCACTCTCATCGGGCTATCTAATGGTTCTTGATATAGTACCATCCATTCATCCACTCTAAAGAAATTAATTTTAAAAAATTTCTAATGTAAGTTAGTTTTATTTCAATATAATTATTTAATAATTAAGTTTGTTATTTTTAAATCTTTAGATAAAATCATGGCTTACCAATAATAATCATATTAAGGATAGGCAAATCTGCGCGGTTATATCCTGAAACTAATCTTTAACGGACAAAATATAAGGAAAACAAAGTTAGTATGGAAATAATTGACCATATTAATCTAAAATAAAGAATCATTTAAAAGATTTAATATTGATTTGCCCTAATTGAGAAAAAGACACACTGAAATTCTAATTATAAAAAACCTTCATGTTTTCTTTAAATTTTCATTTCATACTTTATTATTTAAACTGTTCATTTCTAAATAATAGTCTTGAATCCAAATTTATCCTCTAATTCATAAACAATAATTTAAAAAAATTATGTTTCTTCTGAATTATAAAGAATTTTAACTCTTAAAATAAAAAAAATTGGATGATTTTAAAATGCCATATGAAATTTTAGAGAAAAGAGAGCTTGGAACTAGTGGTCTATTATTTGAAATGGTAATAAAAGCTCCTTTAATTGCCCAAAAAGCATATGCTGGCAATTTTATATTATTGCGGATTAATGAAACTCTTTTCTAAGAATGGTCTCACTTTACTAGATTTAAAAAAAGGAGTAAAATAAAATAAACTTATCTATTTTTCACGCCATTCTTGGCCACATCGACCACAGCGATATTTCTTTCCATAAACACGAGGATAATCATTAATTATATTTGTCTTATCTGTTGATTCATGAATCATATTCATATTTTCTTCTCCACAGCTAGGACATTTCCTTCGCCCTTCGGTCTTCTCAATTGTTAAAATATCATTTGATTTTTCTGACATTTTTTTATTATCAACTCATATCTTTTTTAAAAATATTATATTTTACCTTAATACAATTTATTTAATAGATTTTAAGATTTTAGATTTTTTTATAATAAACAATCATGTTTTAAGACTATTATTTTAAATTGTTTTATATTGTTTTTATAACTTATCTCTTATTTAGATTTTTTATAAGACTCTTATTTACTTAATAAGTTCTCTTCCATAAATTTTTGCTTGCTCAAACAATTCAGGTGTAGAATATTGGAATTTAAATATAAAATCATTTAATAATTTATTGTAAATCTCTGAAATGTCTCTTTCTTTATTATAGATTTCAAAACAATATAAAATATTTAACTCTTTTGCTTTTTTAATCAAATTAAACCTACTAATTCTCAAATTATTAGAAGGGGAGCCTTTTAATATTTGTTCTACATCCATCCCAGCAAGAATTGATAATCCTTGAAAGAGAAAAAAATGGCGAAACTCTTCAAAGGCCTCTTTCTCATATTCTTTTATTGAATTCAAATCGTTTAGATTTAGTATTATAATTAAAACATCAAGTTTTGCAAAATTTATAGATTGCTCTGAAATTACTTCTATAAGATTCTCAGAAGGAAATACTTTTATCTTAAAAGGAATCCCTTTATGAATTAGTAATACTTCAAATTTATCATCAGAATGATTCTTTTCTATCGCAATATCATCTAAATAGTTTAATAAAAGTTCCTTTCCAGAATTGCGGCTTCCAATGAGCCCAATACGCAGACTATAACTAATTTTCTTCAAATAGTCTCTTTCCAAAAATAATAATTGTAGTTCTTAATTTATTATTAATTATAAATCATTTTAGTATAAAATCTTGATTAAATTGATCATTGATTTAAAATATATTAGAATCTAGTTAGATTATGCTAGTTATTTATTTAGAATTAATTCTAATGATTTTTGTGTGGAGTTTTTCATTTATTATTGTAGATATCTCTGTTGATTTCATCCCACCATTAGCTATTGCTTTGTATCGGTTCATTATTGTCTCATTTATATTTTTAATAGCTGATATTTATAAAAAAATTAACAATTATAGGAGCTCTAGTAAGAATATTGAAAATAAGACTAATACACAATTTTCTAAAAATGATTGGATTTTAATATTAATAGCAAGTTTTACCGGGATTTCATTATTTTTCTTAGCTCAGTATTCTGCAATTGAATTAATAGGTCCTTCACTTCCTGCTTTATTTGTTTGTTTATTAGCTCCTGTTATCATAGCATTATTAGCATTAGTTTTCTTTAAAGAAAAATTGAATCTACTGAAAATTCTGGGGTTTATAATAGCTACAGTAGGAGGTTTTCTATTAGTTACTGGAGGAAATCTAAATACTTTATCTCCTAAATCTCAAAATTTTTTGGGCTATCTTTTTGCTTTGATGACTCCATTATTATGGTCTATTTATTCTACATCAACAAAAAAAATAATAAAAAGTAGGTCAAGTATAATTATGAATAAATATATTGCTTATTTTGGAACAATTGAACTAATATTTTTTCTATTAATTAGTGGTGAAATCTTAATTTTTATCGTTAATTTCTTAAATCTTATATTATTTCTAAGCGCTTTATATCTAGGTTTGGGTTGTTATGTATTAGGTTATTATATTTGGCAGAATTCGCAAAAACTTTTAAAATCGTCAAAAGTTGCCTCATTCTTGTATATTGAACCTTTTCTTACACTTATATTTTCATTTTTACTTCAAAGAAGTGAAACAATTCTTTTTTGGAATATAATAGGTGGAGTAATTGTATTAATTGCTGTCCTTATTATAAATTATGAATAAAAAAAAGGAAATTAAAGAATAGACTTATTCTAATGAAAGTATTTTCTTCATCCACTTAGGCATTATAAATCCTATATAATAAAAAGTACTTGAAAGAAGCATAAATGACCTAAAGATTATCAAGGTTATTGGTGTTAGGGGAATGAATCCATCTCCTATAGCTCCAATTGCAAATAAATTAAATGATAGTATCAAAAACCTACCTTTCCAGCGGATTGCGGGATCTTTTACTTTTAGCGAAGCAATAGAAAAATCATTTCCAGTTATTGTACTTACTAATAAAGAAAAAGCCAGGAAAACCAAGACAAAACCTTTATAGTCTATATCGATTGCATTTCTTTTAATACCAATTAACTCATCTACAGGAGCTCCTGGAGCGATGAATAGGAAAAATATCAGATACACGTAAAAAACGATTGAAAAAATTATTGTACTTATTGTAACTATTTCTTTCTTATTAGGATGCAAAGCTGGCAAATATATTTGAAGCCAAGAATATAGAGCAAAAGGAACTCCAATTGTGCCTAAAAGAACATAAAATGGATATTCAAATACTTCTCGTGTAATTAGCCAATATAAGTATCCCAAGCCACTAGGGTACCAAGGTGACATTGTGAACATAACTGCGAAAAAGAAATAATAAAGAATTTTCTGTTTTTCCTTTATAGCCTTGTAGAGTACAATTATACTATAAAACCAAGCTATAAGAATTGTAATAAGACCAAATAGCCCAGAAAGTTGAGTGAAATCATCTAAAGCTACAAACATCATAAAAATCACGATAATAATTTAAGATTAACATTTAGTTATAAAAAATCCATAAAAGTTCCTATTAATAAATATTGTTAAAACGTTGATTATAATTTATTAAGATTTTTACCAAATTTTCGATTTAAAAATTATTTTAAAATAGTTAAACATTTAAAAATATCTAGTATAAATGATATTAATATGAATGAAAAATATGATATAGTTGTTATTGGCGCTGGATTTGGTGGTCCTATTGCTGCTAAAAAGTGCGCAGATGCCGGTTTAAAAACACTGATGATAGAAAGATCGCAGAATGTTGGAGAAAAAGTTATCTCTGGATTAACCATACCTTTTTACGGTTTTCTATTTGGACCAGAATTCATTAGGGATGGTAACCCTCCTTTTGAAAGACCAGCAGATGGGATAATTAATTATATTATTAAAGATATAGAAAAAGGAGAGATTGATATAGATGACTCTTTAAAGGTCCCAAAACCTTTTTCACCAATAATTGCATTTGGTTATAATACATATTGTAAGCCATTATGTGAATGGGAAGCTAAGAAAGCTATTGAAGCTGGAGTAGAATTAAGAACATCAACCACAGTAGTAGATGTTATAAAAGAAGATGGATATGTAAAAGGCATCATAACAGATAAAGGAGAGAAAATTAGGGCCAAGATTGTTATTGATGCAGAAGGTTCTCAAGGTTTATTGGCAATTAAAGCTGGAGTGAGAGAGAAATATCCTCCTGAAGCAATTTCATTAGCTGATACCTACGATTATGAAATGACAAAAGAAGATATTGATAAGATATTTGGTTATTCAGTAAAAATGTGCTGGGGATGGGACGAGCAAAAAATAGCTCCTCCTCTGGGGTATGGTAATGGATTAATGGTTTGGCCTTATAGAGAAAGTATTCATTTTATGCAAGACCAATGTTTAAGAACAGATCAGAAATCAGTTCCTAATCTTAAAAAATTATTTGATGAATATCATGTTAATATCACATCAACCTTACCATGGTGGAAAAATGAGGTAGCTCCTCGAGCTAAATTAAGAGCAAGAATGTGGGAGGGTTTTGAAATTTATGTTGGACTTAATAAAAAATTACGAAATATACATAACCATATAAATGGAATGATTTTAATTGGAGATGCTGCTGGTCTTGAAAGTACAGAACTCTGTGATGGTGTACCAGCAGCGTGGTTTTCTGCAGAAATAGCAGCTGATGTGGCTATTAATGCCATAAAAGTAAATAATTTTTCTAAATCATTTTTAAAAAAGTATGATGAGCGAATAAATGCTCATTCTATCATCCAATGGTCCATTTCAGGCACTAATAGGTATAATCTACGAATAGCACAAGAGCAACATAGCATGAAGAAACTGAAGAAATTTATATATAATGGTTGGGGTTTAGGCTCACTTACTCATTTCACTACTCCATTAATTAAAACTATACTTTTGTATCTAAGAAAAGACCCGAAGATCATTTCAAAATGGATAAAAATGTATTTTAGATATTTCCAAAACTGGTTGTATGAAAGTTATGATTATTCAAGAAAGAAAGAGCTAAAAATTCAATTACAAAATAAAATAACGGTTAAAGAATCATTTTTCTTGTCAATACTAAATTGGATAAATTCCTTTGTAAAATTTTCCAGTCGTTTATTTAAATGGTTTATTCACCCGTTTTCTAATGCTGCTAATAAGTTTATGAAAATTGCATTACCATTTATTAAACCTTTTTATTTAGGTTTATTAAAATTATTAAATCCCCTAACTGAGAGTTTGAATAAAAAGTTAATCAATTTTGTTGATCATGCGAATCCATTAATTTTCCAAGAACCAATAAATAGAAGAGGGGGATGAAATGGTTAAAACCTTTGAAGAAATTCCGGGAATTGAGTGGATCGAGGGTACAGGTGAATTTATCAAGATTGAGGAAGAGATATGCATTGGATGTGCGAATTGTGTAAAAGTATGCTTAGCAGACTGCTTTGAGATCATTAATAATAAAGCGACTATTAAAAGCCTTGATAAATGTATGGAATGCGGTGCATGTTGGTATGTTTGTATAGAAGGAGCTTTAATATTTAACTGGCCAAGAGGCGGAACAGGATATAAAAGTGATTGGGGTTAAAATTTGATTTTTGAATTCTAATATTAATCACAAAATAATATCAAAATATTTAACAAGAAAAATTATAAAGATATAATTTATTTTAGATTCAAAACAAATTTTCAAATAATTCAAATTTTAAAGGTGAATTATTATTAGTCGAAGGTATTATGCTAAGGGAAAGAAAACTCGCGCAAAGGGTGAGGCTTTTACTCAAGATCAAGTAGGAGAGGAAAAAGAACGATATTTAATCAGTATAGAATTGATGAGCTTAAAAACTTTAAAAGATTATGATATTTTAGGATGGCGTGGAGAATTCTACTTTAAGGTGGACGGCCCTAAGGTTTTTAAAGCTAGATTTCCAAATAAAGGAACCATTAAATTACAGAAAAATCAAGAGTTTGTATCGAGAGCAGACATGTCTCTTTGGAGTCAATTCAAAACAGTCCGAGCGGAAGACCCAGCGGTAGAAACAATAAAAGTTATTCTAAGAGAAAAAGATCATTTGAAAAAGGACCAAGTTGTTGCTGAACAAGAATTTCAAATAAAGTTGCCATCAAAAACACAATATATTATTTTACAAGATGAAAAAGAAAAAACTAAAGCTAAATTGCGAATTCAAGCGACTAGAACAAGATATTAAATTAAATTAATTCTTTTTTTTTAAACTTTTTTATCATTTTATTTTCAAAATAGCTCTAAAATGAAAATTTCTCATATTCTGAATTACATGGATAATTGTCAGTGACCCAGAATTCCTTTTTAGTTGGAAGAACAATTATGGATCCTAAGGTTCCTGCAGAAGGTCCATGCCTCACTTATTCTTGAGTTATCATTGGAATTTATGTATTATTAAAAGTATATAAAGAAAAAACATAGATTTAGGATATAATTAATATGTCATATTAATAGGTTAAAATTTTAAAGTTTAAGAAAATAATAAGTAGTAGAGGAAGTGAGAAAAATGGGAAAGAAAAATAAAAGTTTAGAAGCAGGAGGATTAGAAGCATGAAGAAGAAGAAAAAAGAAGTATCAATGGGTTTGGGGTCAGCATTAATATTACTTGCAGCATTTATAATATTTGGCTATTGGGAACAGAAAGAGGATGTTGGATTATCACTTAAGGAATACTATTTTGAAGTATTAATTGTTTATGGTGTTTTTGGAATTATCTTTGGAATTATATTAATTATTGTAGCTATTGTGCTTTTAATTCAAAGAAAAGGAATGTTTTTAACATTTCGACTAAAAAAGAGACATCGTCCAAAAGTAATACTTACACCTGAGGAAATCACAACTGAAAGGACTATAGAACAAGGAGAATTCATTTTCACTTCTCGAGATGAATTAGTATTTAAAATTATTGTAATTGGAGATAAGGGCGTCGGAAAAAAATTTTTAGCAAGAAAATGTTTTGCATCTAATGGTAATCATATAAGGACGTTGGGAGTTGAACTAGGTCGACAAATGGTAGTAATTGATGAGCAATTCATTAATTTTCAATTCTGGATTTTAGGAGATCAAGTATCATTATTTCCCTTATATTGTAATGGATCTAATGGTGCCATAGTAATGTATGATATTTCTAATAAAAATTCGTTAAAGCCTTTATCCGAATATATTCAAACGATAAGAGAAAGTGCTGGAGATATACCAATTTTCTTAGTAGGAAATAAGGCAGATTTAAAAAGTCGAGAAGTATCGAAACATGAAGCTATTAAAATTAGAAAAAAGTACAATTTATCATCATTTATGGAGATTTCTTTGAAACATGACCTAGGCGTAAATAAGATGTTTAGAAAAATATCATTTTGGACCTTTTTTAATTTTAATTGTAGTAGGATTTAAGCCTCTCTTTTCTATATTCTTACTTACTATTATCTTCTGTATTATCGTCATGTTTATTAAATCTTCTGTTAGAAGAACAGATTATTATGTTTTAGAATTTATTAAATTTTTCAACAAGTTTTAGAAATACTGATTAAGTTTTTAAAAATAGGTTCTTGAAAGTAAAAGAGAACCGAAACTAGCAATTTTAAATAAAAATAATAAAAATTATAACATAAATTTTTCATATTCAGAACTACATGGATAATAATCGGTAACCCAGAATTCTTTTTTTAATGGTAATATAATTACAGAGCCAAGTGTACCAAATCTAAAAGAATGTGTACATACTGTAAAATCATCCGGTTCTCTATTATCATGATCACTTAAAATCATCTTAATTGTATCCATAGTAATTTGACCCTTCTTTTCTGTTAATAACTCAATTTCTCTTTTATAACGTCTAATTGGAGATTCTATAGGTGAAATATCCATATCATCCATTTTAAAGCGTACATAATCAGGTAAATTTGCATCAATGAGTTCCTCAGTTTGATAGTGATTTGTATGAGCTAAAATCCCCTCCTCTGGACGTCGAATGGCATAGCGAGTACTTGTTGTCTCTATAACGCAAGTGTCTCCAGAAGCATCCATAAGCCCATAATGACATCCATTTGCACGAGCAGTGAATTTAGTAATAAAATCAATCGCTTCTTGGGTTGTTGCACAAGTTTCTAACACTTCTTGTACAATGAAAGAACCAGGAACACCTCTTAGCCTAAAATCAAGTGGTTCTTTTTTCCAGGAGCGACCATAGTTATAACCAATTGATAAGCCTTCCTCATTTATTCCCATATGACAACCTGTAAGAGGATATTGGGTGAAATTTATATTTTTATAACCATTATCAGGAACTTCTTCGCGAATTACCTGGAAAGGTTGGAGGACATTAGGAAAATCATAATTACGCCCAAAGATCATTGAATTATCTGAAGTAGCTTCAGGAAGTGCGAAAATCATTGAACATGCCTGAACTGGAGGATTTTTGTAAAGAGATTTTGGGTTTCCTGACATTACTTCTATAAAATGACTTCCATAAATGATACTTCCTTTTATGTTAGCACCTTTACTTAGAGCTATCATTTTATTATACTGATTTGGTAGATGTTGTTGTAAGGGCTTCTTTATGTTTTTTTTACCCATAATACCTAACGCAAGTTTAATTATTGAGAGTGGTATTAATTTAGAGGTCACTTCCGAAAACATTTTTGAATGAAAGACAACATCAAACATATTATGAATCTTATCCTTCAATTGTTCTCCCTGTTGGAAACCTCTTTCAGCAGGATTTCCTGCTATTTTAATATAATCAACCATTATTAATCCATTTTTATTTATTATAATTTTACTTGAATTAAAAAAAGGGAACTCATTTAGTTACTATAACTTCTTCTCTTGCATTCTTAATAATATAATTGCTATTATAACTATAGATAATGCTACAACAATCTGAATTATGCCAATACCAGGAATATCTTCTCGGAAGATATCACCTAAAGCTAATGAGATCACCAAAGTTGCTAATTCAAATAGAGCAAGATAATTAAGGATTGCTAAAAATTTATTTTCTATTGCTGAAGATTTAGTATTTAAAGTACTCCTTTCTCTATTTAATGATTTCCTAATTCTTGCTATTACATCATCAGTTTGTTTTGAAAATGTGAAACCATCTAATTTATCAATCATTTCATTAAACATACTGGTTTTAAATGTACTTGTAAATAACAAACGGGTAATTTTTGATATGATAATATCTTTATTTAACTCAAGAATAATTCGATTTAATTCTGACTCAAGGGATTCTAGCCTTTCAATTTTTACCCTCAAAGTTAGTTGTTCTTCCAATGCTCTAGTTTCTGAAATAACTTTATCAAATCTTTCAGCAACAGTAAGAATGTTTTCCATATGCATTAGTATTAAAAACCTTTGTACATTACCAACTTCTGGAGCAAATACCGTATCAATTAATAAATTCTTCATGGAATTAGGATCCAAAAGACCAGGACCAGGTATTACCACGTTGCCAGCATGAGTTATCATTACAAACTCATCTTTATAAGGAGATAAGTTCTTTAAATTAATTTGGTCTCTGTAAGCTATTGGATCCAATTCACGATATTTATCAGTTCTTAAAGTAAGACCTATAGAATATCTAGCATTTTTACCAATTTCTTTACCAGTAAATCTATAATCAGCTCTATTAAAATCTGGTTTAGCATTCCATATAATCCATGTATGGTGCCAAGGTTCCAAAACGGATTCCAATTTTGGTTTTTCAGGGAAGCTTCCTTGTTTTAATAATCCTATAACATTATCCCTGATTTCAATAAATCTTTCTGTAATTGGACGTCCTGTACTTTGAAGAATTAAATTTTCTGGTTGAGAAATCTCAATAAATTCCTCGATTTTATGAAAATTTTCAAAAATTAGCTCACAATGAATTACTAGTACTGAACCATAATGTATATGTCCTTCTAATCTTATTTTTCCTACAACATTTGGAGTTGTTGCACATGAAAATCTGTCAGAACCAATTTTAAAACACACAGGAGCGTATAAATGTGATTGACTTGAAATCCATTTTAAGGGTTGATGATATTTAAATCCTGTTTCTCTATTTTTAATCGCACAATGATAATCCTTATATATTTTTAGAGAATTCTCTTTTTCTAGAAACTTCCTTACATCAGGTAAACCAAAATAAAACCCTAACTCATAAAACTTCCAGAACACGAGAGTAACTTTGAATGTATATTCTTGTTCAGTAGTAAATGACATTTTTCTTCAAAATATGTTTTATCTAATTCTAATCATAACATAAATTTAAAATATTCTACTTTTCTTATTGGAATTTTAACTTTTTGTAAGAAAAAAAAACATATAAAAATCATTCTTTGTATTATGACTATTATACGATTGCTCTAAGAGTCATTGACATCTCAAAAATATATGAGTGATTTAAATGGTTGATAAAAATGTAGAATCGCAGAAAATTGAAGTATTAGTTGAAATTGCTAAATCAAAGGATGCTTTAGGTGTTTATAATGCACTTAAGGAAAATCTAATTGAAATACATGATTTCGATAAGATCTCTAATAAACAGAGAAAATATTTAGAAAATCGTGGATTTTTAAGAAAAGAAGTAGATATAAAGTATTATAAGGAACTTATTGAAGATCCAAACTGTGATATTTATGTAGCAAAAAATACAAATGGAGATATCATTGGATTTGCTAGCGTTCATAAAAATAAATATAATATCGCGAATTTCCGCACAACTTTAGATAATTTATATACTAATGATAAAAATATAGAAGAACTCCTCACTAAAAAGGAAAAGAAATTCGCATATTTAGACCAAATCAGTATATTACCAGATTACCAGCGTAAAGGAGTTGGAACAGCTATCCTGAATCAAATTTTAACAAATACAGAAGTTCCAATTGTTGCGTTTATAGTAGAAGTTCCTCTTGCTAACAAAGCTTCGGCTTTTTGGCATGAATACAATGGATTTGAACTTGCTGCTACATGTGATGGTATATACAAAGAAAAAAAATTCCAATGGTGGATTTACATTCACTGGAGCAAATAATAAATATTAAAAAAAATTAAAATTTTTAATTTTCATTTTCTTCAATTTCAGGATGTTCTACAAGGGACTCAATAATATTAATAATATCTTCTGCTAATTCATATCTTTCTGGACGATACTTTTCACGAGTTAATCTTTTCTCTACTTTTAATGGTGTTCCAACCTTTACTTTTAAGCCATCTCCTGTGAACAAATTTAGAATCTTAGTTTTTTCAGTAAAAATCGCAACCGGAATTATTGGTGCTTCCCCTACTACAGCGAATTTAATTATTGCTGCCATAGATTTTATTTGGATTTCACGATCCAATTTAGCCTCAGGTGTCATCGCTACAAGATCACCTTTTTCATTAAGAATTTCAAAAACCTTGTCTATAGGTTCCGTATCTTCTTTACTTTCAGTACCTCTGATCATTCCAAGTGCTTTAAGAGCTGGTCCAGCAATTTGATGTTTCATTAATTTCGGATCTAACATAAAATGAATTTTTCTTCCACTTAATTGACTTATAACAAGCATATCGCGCATAATATTCTTACTAACCGTAGTTAATATCGCCTTTCCCCTTATAGGAATATTCTCATCCCCTTCAATAGTTAAGTTTGTAAAAGCTTTTAAGAATAATCCCCCAATACCTTTAACCGCTGCATAAAAGGCATCGGTCGCAAGTGTTTTTGTGTCTAACTTATCCTTTTCTTCTGAAACTGGTGTATTTTCTTCCATTTTTTACATACCTCTTATTATAATTTATCTATAAAATCATCAACCTCTTCCATTCTTTTTTCATAATACTCTTTTAAATCCTTTTCGGATACAAATGTAGGAATAATCTTTTCTAAAAATATATCAAAAATTGTCGATAATTTCGTCTTATGTTGTAGAGTCTCAAAAACCTCTTCACCCAACTCTTTTATTTGTTTTAAAAATTCTGCCATTTTCCTTTATACACCTTCTAAGTTAGTTGGTCCCATTTTCCGCATCTACTGCCCCAGCGTGCTATTATCTTATTCCCAAATTCGGGCATTTTTACTTGTATAATCTCACAATTGTTTGGACAATCACCACAGTTGAATGCACTTGTTGTAAATTCAATTTCAGCAACCTGGAGCCCTCGGAAGAGTGTTTTTGTTGGATATTCTATATAATAATCTCTTACGAGAATAGCCATTCCTAAAGCTCCCATTAATACATTATATTTAGGCACAATAATCTTACAACCTAAATGCCTTTCAAATGCTTGAATAATTCCTTTATTATAAGAGACTCCTCCTTGAAATGCAATAGGTTCCTCTAATTCCTTCCCTTTGGATAAATTATTCATATAATTTCTTACCAACGAATCACAGAGCCCAGCAATGATATCTTCTTTTGAATAACCCGCATTCTGCTTATGGATCATATCAGATTCGGCAAATACAGTACATCTTCCTGCAATACTTACTGGATTTTTAGATTTTACCGCATAATCACCAAAATCTTCGATTGGGATTCCAAGTCTCGCAGCTTGATGATCAAGGAATGAGCCTGTTCCCGCAGCACATACAGAATTCATTGCAAAATCGATAATAATACCATCTCGAAGAATTATTATTTTTGAGTCTTGTCCCCCGATTTCTAAAATAGTCTTGACATCTGGAATTATAGATTGGGTTGCTACAGCATGGGCAATAATTTCTGTTTTAGCAAGATCTCCTCCAATTACCGCTTTAGTTAAATATCTTGCCGAACCTGTCGTTCCACAACTACGTATTGCATACTCTTGTAATTCATCACTCTGTTCAATATTTTCTCTTAGTTTTGACATCCCAGCTTTGGCTGATTCTATCGGAGAACCCCGATTACGTAAGAAAACAGAAGATAGAACATTCCCGTCTGTGTCCATCAAAACAAATTTACATGTTACACTCCCAATATCAATTCCAAGAAAAGCATCCCGCTTTTTATCGCCACTAACGACCTTGTCTGCTTCTGAAACTTGTACCATCCAATCACAATTTTATTATGTTAGTAATAATTCAACACATTCATGAAAAAAATGTGATCCATATGATTCATAAAAACTCTTTTTTTCTTTTTCAAGTGAAATTTTTTCAGTTTTTAATTTATAGTTGCGTCTTGAATTCATTAGGTCTACAAAAGCTTCTAATCTCGTCCTCATTCCTTCAATTCCAGTTTGTTCGTCAAAAGAGAAAAATATTATAGGAAGATCGTATATTTTTTTTAATTTATTAGTTATAATTGTCCTAGCAGTCACTTCAGGCATACAGGTAAAGGGGTATATGTGACATGAGCCTGAGAAACCATTTTGGGCTCTATCTATATATTCACCGATTACCCACAGGCATTCTCCTCCAATGTCCATTGGTATGTATGGATGTGCTAAATGTTCAAGCCACTTACGATGAAAATTAAGGTGAAATTTATGATAAACCCAATCTTTAAGGCTTAAATTTTGATGAACTTCAACTCCTAATTCACCAAATTTTCTACGAATATCCACATTAACATATGGCTCTAAACTAATATGAATTTCACCAAATATTGCAACCCGTAAAGGAGTTCTTGTTTTGTCAACATCAATTGAATTAAAGTCTTCTTTAATGACATTTTTAAAATTACGTAATTCTTTAAGAGTATTAGCTTGATCAAGTTTATTTAATAAGTTATTCAATACAAAGGTAGTATCTCCTTGATTTCGTTCATATGCGCGGAATAACCCTTCGGCAGTCTGAATATCATGTAAGAGCTTAGCTTTTTTTAAGAAAAAAATCACTGCTTTTAAATACCTAGGATATGAAAAAAGACCACTTATACCGCTAACTTCTTGGAGAGTTTTGACCCAGTGAAATTCCAAGAGATCTGCCTGGTCAAGGGGGATTATTCGCACATTTTTATAGCCCATATCATGTAAAAGGCGCTCTTGGACAGCATGATAAAATCCGAAACGACAAGGGCCACAATCAATTGCCATTACTAAAGTATCCGCACCTTTTTTAATTGCATTCACAAAATCACCAAGAGTTGCCTTAAATGGGAAACATACAAACTCTGGACTGTATTTTACACCAATTTTAATTGCCTCGCGATTAGTAGGATCTGGTAATACAACTTGAATTGATGGATCTAAGGTTGTGAACAAAGTTTTAAAAGCCACCCAATTAGGACCCATGTTCGGGAAGGAAATTAACATCTTAATTCTAAGAAATTTTACCTAGTCAATTATTTGATCAAAACTATGAAATCAAATAACTCATTCTAAAATAAAAATTTACCCATTATAAACAGATTATCAATCGTATGATACTTTTAATAAAAATTTCAACAATATTTAATAATCTCCTCCAAAGAGATTTCACTAGATAACAGATCTAAGGTATGCCT
>JAEOTZ010000002.1 GCA_016839585.1 Promethearchaeota archaeon | reverse complement strand
TACGAGGAACTTCTTGCAAAATACAAGATTCAACTGACAGAGAAGCAGCAACAGATGATTGATATAGAATCTCGAATTCAAGATTTAAATGAGTCTTTAGAGCCATTAAATGAGCAAATTAATGCTAAAGAAAGTTTAATAGAAGCAAATGAAAAAAGGATTGAAGATTTAAAGCGAGCTATTGAAAAATCCAATTTAGAATATATTGAACGAGAAGAAAGACTTAATGCTCTAACAGAAAAATTAGAACACGTAGAAGTTGATCATGAAAAACTGAAGAAAGCAAAAGAAGTTATTGATAATAGTACTAATGATTCCCGAGTAATTCTTCAAAAATTAAAAGAAGAATTAGAGAATCAAGAAAAAGAAATAAGAGATAAAGAAAGCCGCATTCATAGATTAGAAGTTTTATCTGCGATTTATCGAGCATCTAAATTTTTCGGAGGGATATTATTAGCGGTTGGAATATTTTTTGTTATTTGGACACTTGGAGTGATTTTAAATGTAATTGATTTAGGTGATTTAAACACCCCCGTCCTGGTCACACTCTTAGCCATTGGTGCGGTTTTATCAATATTATCTGGATTTTTCCATTTAGAAAAATCATAAGATATTTATTTCTATTAATTTTAATTATAAATTCAATCTTTTAATTTAAAAATTAATGAATTTAAGTTGACTGAAAAAGATCAAGAGAGGGTCCCTCCAACAAGATCCGTAGGTTTATTAACCGGTATCTTATATGGGATAGGTTGTGGAATTGGAGGGTCCATATTTATATTATTAGGTACTGCAATTAATAAAGCAGGGTCAGGTGTATTAATTAGTTTAATTCTAGGAGGGATTTTGATCTTTGTTACTGCTCTAAATTATAGCGAATTATCAACCAGTTTGCCTATTTCAGGAGGTGCTTATAATTTTAGCAAAGAAGCATTAGGAGGATTCCTAGCTTTTATTATTGGTTTTTTTCTGTGGATTGCGAATATTGCTACATTTTCATTTTCAGCTCAAGCTTTTGCAATTGTTATTCAGGAATTTTTTAACTTACCCTTTAATACGCCCTTTATTCTTTTAATCGCAATTGCATCAATACTTTTTATCGCAATTGTGGTATTTAGAACTCAAAAATTAGCTTTAAGAGCCTTAATATTTCTAACAATAATTCAATTGGTCATTTTTGCGATCTTTATTTTTACTGGTTTATTTATAGCACCGAATAGTAATTTACCAAGTTATAATCCAAGTTTTCTTAAATCAGAAATGAATTTCTTTAATATAATTTTTGTTTTTGCCTCTACTTTTATTTTCTTTACAAGCATTACCTCAAATCTTGCATTTTTAAATGCAGACTATAAAAATCCTTCAAAAAATATTCCTAAGGTAAATATTTATGCAATTCTCATAACTTTAATTATATATTTATTAACAACTTTTGCCGTATTAATTAATCTTGGAAATCATGAATCAGAATTGGGTAAATCCTCTATATTATTAGCATTACTATTAGATGATATATTGAAATTTCCAGGATATTTGCTTATGGGGTTCGCTGCAATAATCTCAACATTAATTGCTATGAACGCTGCTTTAGGTTCAGCAATAGCAATCTTTCACGCTTTAGCAAGAGATCATTATGTATCACAAAAATTTTTAAAAGTAAATAAAAAAACAAATGTACCAACCTTTATTTTAATACTTACAACCTTTATAACAATTTCAATTACAATATTAGCTTTAATGTTTGCTAATATAGGATTTACAGCAAACATTACAATTTTTATCTATTTTATAGGAATTGCATTTGTAAATTATGCTGCGGTTAACTTAAGGCATAAGAGAAAAGAACTTGATAGACCTTTTAAAGCTCCGTTTTTTCCCTACTTACCAATAATAGTAATGTCGTTTTGTATAATACTCGCTTTATTTTTAGATCTTAATGCAATTATTCTTGGTTTAATCATCTTTTTTATTGGAATAACATATTACTTACTAACTATCGCTGATCGACATTCTATAGTATTAACTTTAGCTGGATTAAAATTCTTTGTTATCTTGATATTAGGAGTATTAATTTGGATCATTAATAACTTAAGTGTATTAAATTCACCAATCAATGGATTTGATGTTGCGTTTCAATATATCTTAATGAGAATCCTAATTTTTATATGCGTTTTTACTATTGGAACTATGATTTTAGATATTTTTCCTCTTCGGGAAATTGCCTATTACTTTGTGAGAAAAATTAATAAGAAAGAAGTAGCTATTGATATTGGAATTGGTCAGATAATCGAACTAAAGAAAAGTAAAGTGAAATTAATCTATAGTATTAATCTTATAATTGGTATCATTCAAATTATATCGTCTATATTTGTTTTTATAATTGCTTCATTATTTATCACAGATATTATTTCTATAGATAATGTTACCATAGGCAGTACTCCAATACCTCCAATAACTGCAGAATATATATTTACATCAATATTAGTATTATTTGGAATTATCCTTTTATTCAGTGGACCTTTATGGTTATATTTTAACCGAGAATTAAAAACACTTGGAATTTAGATATTATTATACAAATAATATATTATGCAATTCCCTAAGATCAATCTCCATATTCACTCGAACTATTCTGATGGAAGAAATAGCATCAAACAAATTGTAAAAAAATCACTCAAGTTAGGATTAGATTTTATAGCAATATCAGATCATTACACTAATTCATGGAAAGCTGGGATAATCCCTACATTAAACAGTATTGATAAAATCTCAGATTATCTAGATGAAATATCTAATTGTCAAAATTATTTGAAAGAAAATAATAAAAAACTAGTACTCTATAAAGGTATTGAGGTAGATATCTCAAGCTCTGAGAGATATATAAAAAAGTTTGTTCAAATCGATCAATTTGATTTAGTTTTAATTGAATATCTTCAAACTCCTGAGTCGATTGCATTTATAAAGAATATCATTAGATATTGGAAAAACTCAATAACAAATAGAGATGATTTCCCTATTTTAGGTCTAGCTCACTTCGATCCATTTTATTTTCTTCATGGAAACCTTGAAATATTAATAGAATTCCTTAAAAACTATAATATATATTTCGAATTTAATTCGAGTTATCCTCAATGCTATTCTTCTAGAAATACGCAATTTTTTGAAAAATTAAGAGAACATAAAATCCCTGTAGCTATTGGGTGTGATTCTCATAATTTATTAAGCTTAAATGACATTGAAGAACCACTTGAGATGATTAGATACTATGAACTTGAGAGTAATTATAAGATTTTAATATCTATTCTAAAGAATTCGCTCTAAAACTTGTACTATAATTAATTCAAACCTTTAGTAACATATCCTAAATAAAGCTTAAATGACTTTTCAAAAGCAACATCGAGGAGTAATTCGCTTTCTTCTTTTGGATCATTCAACATACTCTTCAACTTTTTCTTAACAAGGCGTATTATCTCTTTAACAACATTGAGTTGTTTTCCAATAGGCATTGTCCATACTTCTGCAATAGTTTTATTATATTTTATTTGCCATTCTCTCATTGAAATCCATAATATTCCTTTCATAGCTAATAAACAGAAGCGTTTTTAATATCTTCTAAAGTATCAAATCCTGCATCAGTTATTATTAATTTCAAATAATTCTAATTTTTTATTCCTATAGCCCTCAAATGATAAGGAATCTAAAATAAAATCTTAATAACAAAGAGAATGTTTAAAGAAAAAAATTTCAGTAAAATTTAAAATCATACCATTTAGCATAGGGGCTATCTTTCCAATTTTCTTTTTTATGGAGGCAGTATTCAACGAATTTTTGGGCATTTATTCTAGGAAATGATTCAGAAGCTTTTATTTTCATATCAAGAGCTTCAAACATTTCTTTAGGAATTCTTGTCGTTCCAATTTTAACACCAAAATGACTGATAGTAACATAAAATCCTAAATTCAGATCTTTTAGATTTGAGAGCCTTTCTAAACCTTTAATTTCATGAAATGGATTATTATCTATATCGAGTGAAATCAAATTAATAAGATTATCGAGACCTTCAATTTCGTGTATAAGGTTCGCAGATAATACAAGTTTACGCAAATTTATAAGTAAATTTAAACCTTCAATTTTATGTATTTTATTATAATTTAACCATAATTCTTCTAAATTAGTTAAGTTTTCAAGTCCTTCTATCTTTTCAATTTTATTCTTATTTAATTTCAAAATTTTTAATTTTTTTAACTTTTCAATCCCGTCTATTTCAGTTATATTATTCTTTGAAAGATTTAAAACTTCTAAATCGGTTAATTCATTTAATCCTCCAATATCAGTAATCTTATCAATTCCTTTGCCCCTAAGATTCAATCTATTTTTTTTTACTTTGAAACGTTTACCTTTATATGTCACTGACATAATTATTCACCATGAATAATTTTTATATTACTAAATTTTTCTATAAAAAATTATTTTCAATTAAAACTTTCGATAGCTTTTTCTGCACATCTAATTATAATTGATTTTATATCTCTTAACATTCTTTTTATTCCTACAAAATTAAGAATTAATTTTGAGTTTTGTATTTCAAAACCAATTTGAAATTCAAATACATCAATTTTAAAGGTTGGATATATGCCGCTCTGTGGTCCTACTTCAGAGATTTTCTGAGATATCAATTCTAGTTCCATAACTTCTAAAAAAATAGTTTTAAATTGCTCAAATAACTTATTTAGGTCAGAAGGATATTTGTCAAAAGTGTGAACCTTTATCTTTTTTTCTTTTCCCATTTCTTTCAACACAGTCTTTTTTGTATAATATTAAAAATAAATAATTTAATTATATTGAATTTATAAAGATTTTGTAGTAATAACCTCAAAAGTAAAACATTTAATTACTAATTTAATTAAAATATAAAAAAATCTATCTATTAGCATTAAAGAATTAAGTTAAAAAAAAATAAAAATCAGATTAATTTTAGTTAAACCAAGTTTATAGCACGAATTATTGCTGATTTACACTTTGAAATTTTTAAAGTAAAAATAACAGAACGAACTGTAAAAAAATGGGTCTATAAAATGGAAATAGCGAGACCTACGCTTAAACAAATGGCGCAAATTCGCAAATTAGGTAAGAGATCGCCTGGCGATCTTCATAAGATTTATGAAAAGATATTATATCACCATTAGGTTTTTATTAATAAAATTTTTATTTCTATAATATGGATTTAGAAGAAAAGATATTAGGCAAGTAAGTAGTTATTGCAGAGAGTTAATTAATTCATCTGATATTATTTATAACATATTAGAAATTTTTTTCTACCAAAAATTTGAAGGGACAAAATTAGTCATTATGAAGTATACTGTTTACAGATGGTACACCCCCGTGAAAACACCTCAAATTGAGGCTATTGAATTAGAATGTAAAGGAATAGGAACTGAAGAAAATCCAATTATAATAGAACCTTCAGTTAAAATACCCCAAATCTTTTTTCTCAAGGGTTCCGACATCCATATCCTCATTAAAAATTTTAATTCGAATAAAAATAGAATAAGTATAAATTCTTGTAAGAATGTGAACTTTGAAGATTGTATATTAAAAAGTTGTATTTTGAATCATAGTCCAAATACAAATATTAGAAATGTCTCTGCAGATTATTTAAAGATTTCATATTGCTCATATACAGATGTTAAAGATAGTGTTTTCAAAAGAGTTAAAATACAAAATTCGACACTCCATATTTCTTTTTTAAATTGTACTATTAATCGGATTAGAAAAAGTTATACAAGAGGAATTAATTTTGAAAATACTAAAATTTTAAAGCTTTATACATATAAATCGATAAAGTATATATTTTCAGATTATAAATTAGCATTTATTACAATTATTTCCGTGACAATTGGTATTTTAATTTTCTTCCTTGTATTTTTTTACTCCTTACCTATGGGCAAAAAAGTGGTGATTTATCCTATCCTACTGCTGGGGGGATTAATTATTTTAATGATTTTTCTTAAATATATGAGTTGGAGAGAAAGAAAAAAATTTCGTTCAAAAACAGAATAGAATTAGATATAAAAAACAAATTCTCTTGTAAAAACGAGATCACCTGGCGATCTTCGTAAGATTTATGAAAAGATATTATATCACCATTAGGTTTTTATTAATAAGATTTTTATTTCTATAATATGGAATTAGAAGAAAAGATAGATCTAGCTGCCAAATGGATAGCTGAATCAGAACGATTGATTGTATTCACTGGTGCAGGAATCTCTACTGCAAGTGGATTACCTGATTATCGTGGGCCTGATGGTGTGTGGACTAGAAGAGATAAAGGACTCTCTCCAAAGCCCCTTAAAGTTCCATGGGATCAAGTAAAACCAAATCTCAATCATTATGCTGTAGTTAACCTTCTAAAAATAGGTAAACTAGATTATGTCATTTCTCAAAATGTGGATGGTCTACACGTAAAATCCGGAATCCCATTTGAGATGTTAAGTGAGCTACATGGTAATCAATATTTTATGAAATGTTTAGATTGTAATAAGAAGATGACTTTTGAAGATGCTGGTTGGGATAAAAATAAATGGGGTCCAGGATATAGAACACGCCCCGTTCGTAAATATCAACCAAAATGTCCCCATTGTGGAGGAAGAATTATCTCCAGCATTGTAAATTTCGGGGATCCCCTTCCATATGATGAATTAGAAGAATCTATAAAGCGTTCCGAAAGTGCAGATGTGTTTTTTGTCGTTGGGTCATCATTAGTTGTTACACCAGCAGCCAATATGCCAGATTATGCTAGAAGAAGCGGAGCAAAATTGATAATTTTAAATAAAGGTGATACTCCTTATGATAATGTTTGTGATCTAAGATTTGATGATTTAATTGAAGATGTACTCCCTCCAATAGTGGAAAAGGTTAAACAAATCTTAAAAGAAAAATAAGATAGAAACTTCTATTTTATTGTAGCAT
>JAEOTZ010000012.1 GCA_016839585.1 Promethearchaeota archaeon | reverse complement strand
GGAGAAAAAGCTTTTATTATTGATCGCCAGAAGGAAAGTGCCACACAATTAAAGGAAATGCACCCAGATATTATTGGAACTGCAGAAAAGATCGAGAAATCCGTTGGAGAAAAGGCTTTCATGATAGACCGTCAGAGGGAAACTGCAGCACAAAGAAAAGAATTAAAACCTGATATAGAAGGTATTGCAGAAAAAATTGAGAAGTCGGTTGGAGAAAAGGCATTTATAATTGATCGTCAAAAGGAAAGTGCTGCACAAAGGAAAGAGTTAAAACCTGATATAGAAAGTGCTGCAGAGAAGATCCAGAATTCAATTGGAGAAAAGGCATTTATAATTGATCGCCAGAAAGAAAGTGCTGCACAGAGGAAAGAGTTAAAACCTGATATAGAAGGTGTTGCAGAAAAAATTGAGAAAGTAATTAAGGATAAGGCTTTCATGGTTAACCGACAAAAAGACAGTGTTACTCAATTAAAAGAAATACATCCAGATATAGAGGGAGCCGCCGAGAAAATAGAAAAATCAATTGAAGAAAAAAGCTTTATAATTAGTCGTCAAAAAGATAGTGCTGCTCAATTAAAAGAAATCCATCCCGATATAGAGGCGACTGCTGAAAAAATAGAAAAATTTGTAGGTGAAAAAGCCTTTTTGATAGATCGCCAGAAAGAAAGTGTTGCTAAAAGAAAAGAGTTAAAACCTGATATAGAAACCACAGGAAAAAAAATCTTTGACGCTGTAGAAAAGCATGCTAAACGTATAGAAAAACAACGTGATATAGATGCTCGCAAGATTGAAATAAAAACAGAAGCTAGAGACATTGTTGAAAAATTTAAAGATAAGGTTGGTAAAATTAAAAAAAGCGAAGAAGAAGAGGATTAAATTAAAAATTAATTTTGAACTTAAATAAAGAGTTCAAGTCCATACTTTCTAATTTTTTCTTATATTTTAAAAGCGCAGGATCTATTATTCCTTTAAAGGTATTTATATAATTCTTATATTTCATATAAAAATCTTCAACAATTTCTCGTAAAATAGCTCTTTCTATTTGAAGATTGATTTTTTTAGTAATAGCAATAACAATCAATCTCCCTCTTCTTTCATATAATATTCTCGTCTCTCTAAAATTGATATCTTGAATTTCTTCATTATTATCTTCATTGATTTCTTTGATAAATAAATTAAGAGCAATTAAAAAATTACTAATTAGATCTTCACTTAATAGACTTGATTTAGCAGTATATCTTTTACTTAAAAGAAGAGAACCACTAAAACTATCAACAAAGTAAATAGCATGAAACCCATAATCGTTATTGCTTATCTTTTCTAATGCAAATCCAAATTGCTTTTCATCATGATGTGCATTATCTCTTATATACATAATTTCTCCTTCAAACTTGAGGTAAATTGTTATTTAGAATTTGATGTTAAATAATGAAAAATTGACTTAAATATAAAATACAAATGTTATCAATGTAATATCTAAATTATCTCCTTTTCATATAGGTTTAATATTTGGTAGAATTGGATTATATCTTAGTCTTTTACTAAATGTTTATAACTAAAGGTTTATAAATAGAAACATATATATATTTTTACTAAATAATTACTTTTAATTACTCCAAAATTTTTGATTATTATGGTAGCAGAAAATTTCGAGGAGAAAAATAAAATCTCTGTAGGTATGATTATTACTAATGAAGAATTAAATAATAACCGTATTTTTCCTTCAGAAATTAAAGAAGAGATTTCAAGCTCACCCTATTATTTGCTAATTTTTATTTCACGAGAAGATGTTGTTAAAATTAGCTGTTTTCCTACAAAAAAGAATAATATTAAAAAAATTCTTATTAAATTGAAAGAATTCTCACCAGATCTCGTGAAAGGGATCTCCAATGTGTTAAATGAACTAAAATTAAGTAAAGACATATTACACACAACCGGTTTATGCTACGAGATGGAAAAATGTTTTTATGAGACTTATTTAATTGGAGATACAATAGATTCAGGAAAATTAAATGTTGAAACACTTGAAAATAAATTCATGTCTGTAGCAAATGTAATAAGTGTTTTCATAGAAGATATACCCTTTTTGTAGAGTTTAATTAACGTAAATAAGATTGTTTGCTGAGAAAATATGGTTAATGTTTAATACATGTCCATAATAATGATATTGGAATTGTTAAAAGGAAGCATATATAAACAAAAATATAGTATTTTGGATATTATGAGAGATAAAAAAATACCACCCCCACCAGTATTACCCCCCAGTATTGAAATCAAAAATATAGATAATTTCTGCCTCTTCCATAAAGGCCATATAAAAGGAGAGATCTACACTTGTCCTAAATGTAAAACAAAATACTGTTTAAAATGTGCTAAAGAAGCTAGAAATGAAGGTAAATATTGTGTAAAATGTAGACAGTTAATTTTAATTTAATTTTTAGATTTTCTTTTTTTACAAATTTGTTTTCTTAATTGAAGAAAGAGAACGCCATGCTTTCCAAAAAATTAGCCATAATATTATAAAAATTAGTAGCGCTGTTACAAAAGTATATCCTCCAATAAAAAGATCAATTAAAATTAAAAAGGGTATGCCTGCTACTGAGAACCCAAATATATATCCATAACCCCAATATCTATTCTTTAATGCAATTAATACTCCTGGTATTATTGATGTGAATATTATTGATAAATATGACCAGATTTCCATTGAATCATAAATAACTAACATATTTATCCAGGATATGACAAATCCTATAATGATACATACTACAGTTCCTCCATCAAACTTGAACTCTGGCTCAGGTCTTCCAACTGTTTGCTTCTTTTTACTGTTTTCCATAATAATCAACAAAGTTTTATTCCACTAATTCAAAAAGAAATTACTCTAATAAAACTAGAACTTCCAAAAGTTTAGATTCTCTAATTTTTTACTTGATTTAAAACATCTATTATTTCTTTTTAATTTTAAGAAAATTTAAAATTAATGATTTAAATAAGTAGATTTTATTAATTGACTATAGATTTAATTTATAAACTCTAAAACATATAGTAAGTATAAGATAAAAATTAAATTCCTAATATCATATTAAAAATAAAATAGGATAGAAAATTCATTAAAAATCCATGACTCCTGCCTACACCCTGGATTTTTGTCTTTTGGTAGTGTAAGTCTTTACACTCTGATTTCGCCCTCCTCCCCCTATTTTATTTTCGACCTTGTATTTAGGTCTTGTTGGCAGGAGTC
>JAEOTZ010000088.1 GCA_016839585.1 Promethearchaeota archaeon | reverse complement strand
ATTTTATTGAACAATTAATTCAATTAATAAAGGAAAAGAGAAGCGTTGTTTCTATGGGACTCGATCCCAGAATGGATAACGAGGGAGAAATACCCAAATATTTAATTGAAGAATATAAACACCCTGACAAAATTATTTTAGAATTTAATAAAGAATTAATTGAAAATACTTATGATTTAATTCCAGTAATTAAACCACAGATTGCTTTTTATGAAAAATATGAAGCTTTAAACGCTTTAAAGGAAACTATTAAATTTGCTCATAAAAATGATTTATTAGTAATATTAGATTCAAAACGTAATGATATTGGAACAACCTCAAAAGCTTATGCAGATGCTACATACAATATCTATAAAGCAGATGCATGTACTATAAATGCATATTTTGGAATCGATGGAGTTAAACCATTTTTGGATTATAAAGAAAAAGGACTATTTATTATTGTAAAAACTTCAAATCCGAGCAGTCATGACTTTCAAGATTTATTTTGTGCTAAGATTGAAGATGTTCCGAACTCAGAAACAGAAATTGAAAAAAAATCAATAAAATTAGAAAGAAATTACATTAAAATGGCAAGATTGGGCTATAATTGGGGATTAAACCTTGAAAGAAATCGATCTGGTTTTCATAATTTAGGGGTTGTAGTTGGAGCTACTTATCCAAATGAGTTAAAACGAATTAGAGAAATAGTGGAAAATTCTTTTATATTAATGCCTGGTTATGGAGTACAGGGCGCTCAAGCAATCGATATAAGATATGGATTTAAAGAAAACGGTTTAGGTGGAATTGTTAATTCTTCTCGTGGAGTGATATTTGCATATAATAAAGATAGTAAATACACTTCAGAAAAATTTGGCAAAGCTGCTAGGGATGAAATTATCAATATGAATAATGAAATTAACAGAGAAATCAAACTTTAAAGAAGTTTTAGACAGGTGGATTTGCAATAAATGGGCCTAAAATAAACATTGATGCAATAATTGGAGCTGAAATAAAAAATGCAACAATTACTGATCGTTTGATTCCAATTTTATGAATTACATTTATAAGATTTAAATCTATAAATATAGAGAGTACAAAAAATGGGATAATTATTCCCGGGTCTGGTCCATGCTCATCAAATCCTCCTGTAAGACCAATTAAAAATAGAGGAAGGCAAATAAAGAAAATCAATCCAAATTGGATACCAAAACTTATAGCAACCCATTTTAAATTTCTCTTTGAATCTGCTTTAGTCATTATCAAGAAAAGTTTTAAAAGAAAAATATCTCCAATTAATAAAGCTGCTAAAATAAAGAGAGGTGTATATTCCCCTAATGATGGGGTTCCATCTTGGAATATCATTAGTATCAATTTTCCAATAAAATCAAGTTTAATTTTAAAGTTTTAAGTTTATTTTTAAAATAATTTTTAACTAACTATATTATAAAAGATATAAGAAACATTTTTGATTTAAATTTATTTAATTAAAATATAATATTTAGATCTATAATCAAAAAAAACTCAAATATTTGGAGGACAAACAAAAATTACATAATGGAATGATATGCAATGGTAGAAACCAAACACGAAGAAATTAAGGATATCGGAGAAATACCGAAAATTTATGTTGCTGTCTGTCAGTGAGGTATAAATATAGCAGAAATAATAGATTGTAAAGCTTTAGTTGAATTTTCAAAAACATTACCTAATGTTGTAGGAGCTTCTGATTATATTAGTCTCTGTACGGAGCCTGGAGCTGAATTTATAAAAGAAAATATGATTGAAAATAATGCAAATAGATTGATTGTAGCATCATGCACCCCTATAACTCATGAACCTGTGTTTCAAAGCGTTTTAGAATCGATGGGATTAGATCCTTCATACTTAGAATTTGTAAATATTAGAGAGCATGCTAGTTTTGTACATCGAAATGATAAACCTGGTGCTCAAAAGGTCGCAGAAGATGCAATTAGATCTGGAGTTGCTAGAGCTGCTGTTTTAGAGAAAATTTTAGTAAAAGAAGTAAATATTACTCAAAAAGCATTAATAATAGGAGGAGGTGTTGCTGGTTTAATTGCTGCTATTGATT
The DNA here is from genome assembly GCA_016839585.1 of Promethearchaeota archaeon. GTDB lineage: Archaea > Asgardarchaeota > Lokiarchaeia > Sigyniarchaeales > SOKP01 > Loki-b32. The sequence continues at coordinate 48,857 of JAEOTZ010000088.1, read as the reverse complement.
TAGCAGAACAAGGATTTGAAGTCCATCTAGTTGAGAAGAGTCCTACAATTGGCGGAAAAATGGCAATGCTAGATAGAACATTTCCTACAGATGATTGTAGTATATGAATTCTTGGACCAGTCATGCTTCAAGCTGCAAGAACTACTGGAGTGAATCTTTATACTTATAGTGAAGTGGAAGATATATCTGGATTCGTGGGAAACTTTAATGTAACAATCAGGAAAAGAGCACGATATGTTACAAACGAATGTAATGGGTGTGGAGCTTGTATAGATCCTTGTCCTGTTTATGGTTATGATGAGTTCAATGAAGGAATGAATCCAAGAAAAGCTATCTATGTTTCTTTTGCTCAAGCAGTCCCTGCTATAGCTCAAATAGATATGAACCAATGTATTAAATGTGGATTATGCCAGAAAGCCTGTGAATTAGATGCAATTAATTTTGATCAACATGATGAACTTGTTACTTTAAAAGTAGGATCGGTTCTTGTAGCAACGGGGTGGGATGAATACGAACCCGAAACAGGCTATCTTGGCTATAATATATATCCAAATGTAATTACAGAATTGAAACTAGAAAGAATTTTAGCTCCTAATGGACCCACACTTGGACATCTTTTCAGACCATCTGACGGTAAAATACCGAAAAGAGTTCTATTTATTCAATGTGTAGGTTCAAGAGATTTAAACAAAAATACATATTGTAGTTCAGGTGTTTGTTGTATGATAGCAATTAAGAACTCGAAATTAATTAAACAACATTATCCTGATACTCAGATTGATGTAGCTTATATGGATATAAGAGCTGCTGGTAAAGATTATGAGGAATACTTTACTGCATCACGAAAAGAAGGTATTCGATACATTAGAACTAATATTTCTAAGTTAAAAGAAGATTCTGAAACTCATAATATTAAGGTTAACATTCAAAATACTCTTAGAGAATCATTAGGTATGAAAGAACTCGAATATGATTTAGTAGTTTTATCTGCAGCAATGGTTCCAACAAAAGGTAACGATAAGCTTCAGAAGATATTAAAGCTTGAAACAAGTCAAGATGGATTTTTCAAAGAGTTTCATTCAAGATTAAATCCAATAGATACAAAAATTCCAGGTATTGTTCTTGCAGGAGCCTCTCAGGGTCCAAAATCTATAGCTGAGTCAATAGTTCAAGGTAGAGCGGCGGCATCGTCACTCTCAAGATTAATGGGTAAGGAAATTTATAGGATAAAATTAATTCGTGCTACTGTTGATAAAGAAAAATGCGCGAAGTGTGGTCTGTGTGAGTTAAATTGTCCTTATGACGCAATACAGTTAATGGATGATGGAGCGGAAGTAAACGAGATATTATGCAGAGGTTGCGGATCTTGTTTAGCTAATTGCCCTTCAGAAGCAATAACTTTAAGATATTATCGAGAACCTCAATATGAAAAGCAAATTGATGCAATATTAGAGGAATTATAAAGAGGTGATAAACATAACAGAAAGTAGAGATAAAAAAATATTAGCTTTTCTCTGTTGGAAATGAGGATATGGAGGGGCAGACATGGCAGGGACAATTCGAGCTCAATATCCTGCAACAATAAGACCGGTAAGAATCAATTGCACAGGGCGAGTAACTCCAAGTTTATTGATGCGAGCAATTGGAAAGGGTGCTGATGGTGTTATAGTAGCTGGATGATATGAAGGAGAATGTGACTATGAGACTGGAAATCTTATAGCAGAAAGAAATGTAAATTATGCTAAAGAAATTTTAAAGACTACTGGAATATCATCTGATAGAATACAAATGTTTCATTGCAGCTCTGCAGAGGGGCAGATATTTCAAGAAGAAATGATTAGAATTTCAGAGATCATTGAGAATTTAGGCAGCAACTCTATAAAGGAATCTTTATTATTAGAAAAAAATAAGGATTCAAATGGACAAAAAAAGAAAAAAACCGAATAGAATGAAGCATATGTAAAAAAATGAGACATATGCCGACGACCTTGCAAAGGATTCGGAAAGTTAAATTTTTAAAAATATTTAATAATTTATATGATTCTTTTAATTTTTAATTTTAAAATTGATTTTAAAATAATATTTGATTTTTTATTAAAGTGACTTGAAAATGGTAAAAGACATTGAAAAATTACTAAATCGAGCTAATAAATTATATAATGCGATGCAGTATAAAAAAGCTGCAAAAATATTTAGTTCTTTGGGTAACTCATATGTAAACATAGGTAAATTTGGAACTGCTAAAGATTGTTTTTTCAATGCAGCAAAATCCTATTTAGAAATTGAAAAATTCTTTCAAAGTATAGATTCTTTAAGAAATGCCGGGGGGACATCTCTTTTTAATAATAATTTTATTGAAGCATTTGATTTCTATAAAACAGCATTAGATTATATACCAAATTTAAAAAATTCGAGTGATCGATATTATAATTTCTTATTATTTTCATGTTTATCATATTTATGTTTACTTATTAAAGGAAGACAGAAAGAGGGTTTGAATTTAGTTAAAAAATTCAAAAATTATGTTGATGACACATATTTTAAAGAAAATAATTTAGTAAGACTTGTAAAAAATTTAACCATCGCAATAAATGATAATAAAATTAAATATTTAGAAAAAATAGAACATGATTTTCAGAAATTTAATTTTCGAGAACCTGAAAAAATTCTTGCGAAAAAGGTATTAGTATTAGCAAAAACTCATAATTTATTAAAAACAAATTTAAGTCTAGATAAAGAGGTATATACCACAAATGAATTGATAACTTTAACTTTAGAAATTAATACTAAACCTCTATTAGATATCTCAGACTATGTATTCTATAATTATCAAATAAATGAATTAATAATCACAAAAATAGGAATAAATATTTCTGATAATTTTACTACTCAAGAGAAACCAGTATTACCCATTATATTAAAACCAAAACAAATTCATAAATTACTATTCAAAATTAAACCTCATTTTCAAATAGAAAAGCCTTTTATAGGACCAATTTTATTAACTTGTGAATTGGATGGTGAATTGATTTTTTATCATACAACACCTCAACAATTAACCCCTAATCTAATATCTCCTCCACCCTCATTAGATATATCAATAAAAAATTTAAGACCGCCTCTTATTGATAAAACTTTTCCATTAGAAATATTGATTGAAAATAAAAGTGAAGGAGAGGCCTTAGATCTTAATGTAGAAGTTACCTTTCCAGATGAAATGAAAGTTATGAGAGGAACACTTAAGAAACAAATATATTCTATTAAACCAAATGAAGATATGAAATGGGAAATCAATCTTAAACCTTTAGAAGCTGGAGATTATACCATCAAAATTGATACCACTTTTAAAGATCCCGATTCAAATCAAATAGCAGAAACCAAAGAATTTCCGTTTTCAATAAAATTATAAGTTCCATCTTTCTATTAATTAAAAGTATGGGACCTTAGTTCAATCTTTCAAATTTTAGGAATATTAATGAATACCAATAAAATTGGTAAAGTACAATATTAACTGCCTACTTAAAAATTTACCATAATTGATGACTTTACAATTTAATTCAAAAATTTACCAGATTGTTTTATAAATCTATATTAAAATCTGTAATATAGAGTTAGAATCTTAAAAAAATAAGTAAGAACTATTCTCATTAAAAGTTAGGTATATATATAGAAAATTTTATTAATTTTATAATTAAATTAAATTTTTATTCGATATGGGGTTAAAAATATGTCTAAGAACACAAAAATTTTGGTAATAACATGTTTAGTTATTTTATCGATTATATTTCTAGGATATTCTATTACAAATACACAAATAAACAAAATAAATCCATCAAATGGCTTGAGTCTTGCAAATGGTGAAACCTTTACAGGAGATTATGATGGAGATATATCTATATTATACTATAATCGTACTTACCCTTATTCTCTTTGGTCATATCAAAATTCTAGCACTAATATAATCCCCTATAATGAATCTTTTAATGGTCGTGAATATAAAATAAATAATTTGGAAATCTGGACAGATAATTTTATAAATGCAACAAGCTGGGGGGAATTTATTATAGCAGACAATATATCTAATCAAATAAGCCTACAACCAGCAATAGCATATTCACAAGAGTTTACAGTGGATGATTTAATTGCTATAGATGAGATATCAATTTATTTAAATTATAGTTTAGAAGTAGAACCTGATATTGATTATTATTTCATGTTCCTTCAAATTTTTAATGAGGATTTCACTGAAGAAATTGATTGGATGTATCAAGAAGAACATAAATGGGATCTAGAAGAGTGGGTTTATTTCTATCCCCATCCTAATATTTTTGAGCCTGGTAAAAAGTATAATTTTCTTTTTATTCTCCTAGATGGAAAAGAATCTATTCCAATCCCTAACGATTTTTGGAAAGCAGAGAAATATGAAAATCCAACTTTTAATAAAGGAATTACTAGGACTTATGATGGAGTACATTTGGTACCAATCCCTGATGATGACACTGTTGATATGTTATGTAAATTTACTTACTCCACCTTAGTTAATCCAGCGGATATAGACCTTAAATATATAATTAATGGTGAAATGATTAATCCAATTTATCAGCCGAGCTCATGGGGATTTTTGGGATATGAAGCATATTATTCTATTACTCTTGATTCGCCACTATATTCCGACTTTAATATTACAGTTGTTTCTAACCAGACAATAGAGTTTTGTCAAGTTTATATTGAAGCTTTTTATATTTATCAAATAAATGCAACAGGAGAATATTATGTTGATGAAAATAAAATAGAATGGACTATCGAATATCCATATGAAGTTCTCTCTTATGATTGGCCTCCTCCTTATTTCTTTTTATTTGAAAGGGATTGGAGTTTTATGGGATTCTATGATCCTTATGGATATGAAGTAGAGCAAGTCTTTTTTGGTACGATGGAACTATATAATCATTCCTACTATGGAATTACGACACTTTTTGGACCACCTTTAGAATGGGGTACTTATACAGGAGTCTTCCATTCCCCTAACTACTGCCACACTATCAGTACCAAACTTAAAAAAGGAGGGGATTTTGTAGATAAAATCACTTTTGAAACAGATCAGACAATTAGACTTGATGCAGAAATATTTAATCCTCTCAATGAACCAATGACGGGAGGAAATGGACAGATTATTATAAAATCCTCTTCAGGGCAAGTAGTTCATAATGAAACTGGTTTGACTGCAATTAACGGGACTATGAGTAGTTCAGAGATTATTTTAGGTTCGGCATATAAAGAAGGAGCTTATGAAGTTACCATTTCCTGGACAAATGGTGAAGAAATCGCTTATTTCTCAACAACATTTATAATTGAGAACCCAGTTGTAGTTGATATATTATTTTATGTAGCTTTAATAGTAGGTATAGCTCTTGCTGCTATTCCTGTAGCTTTTCTTTCCCGGAGATTTATTATGCAACGAAATTGGGAAAAATCTTTGAGAAATCTGTTTGTTTTAACCAAAGACGGTTTAAGCCTATATGAATACTCTTTTGGAATTGAAATTCAAGATCCTGCCCTTATTTCTGGTATGATTGCTGCCCTAACTAATTTCGTAAGAGAGGCTACAGGTAGTAAGAAATCGCTCCGTACCGTAGATCAGGAAGATAAAAAAGTAATACTCTTTCATGGCAATTCTACCACAACAGCATTATTAGGAGAAAAAGATCTACCAATTATTCATAAACGTATTCGAAAGTTTTCAGAGGCATTTGAAGATAAATTTGGTATACATCTAAAATCTTGGAAAGGAGAAACAACTCTCTTTAAAGAGGCTGAAGTAATTGTAACTAAGTACTTTCCTATTAATGTAGAAGAACAAGTTATACGAGGAGTAAGAGCAAAACTCGTTGAATTCAGAGAAAGGCTTGAAACTTTAATGGACCCTAATAAAATCATATCAATGATGCGAGAAATCACAGATTTTCTTTCAAGATATCGAGCAATTGTAAACAAATATTATGTTGATTACTATCTCGAAATCATAAGAGCCGCAGAAGATAAGATTTCTCCAGCTTAATTACCTTTTTTTTTATTTTTAATTATTCATTTTTTCATTAAAATGTTCTAATCTCTAATATAATAAAATAGCATAAGAAATACTTAGCTTATAAATAAATTTAATTGATCAGAAAGTGATTTCTAATAATTTATCTCCCTCTTTTTCTTTTAATTGAAATTTTTTTTTAAATAGAATGGTATTATCTGGGATTAAAAAATGATTTTAAAAATAATTTATATAACCTAAGTGAGAATAATGAGTACCGAAGAAATTATTTGCTTGGAGTATCACACCAATAGTGCTACATATTATATCGATAACCTGAAGTTATCCACGCTATTACTTGACATTGTAGAAGAAGCTACCAAGAATATTTTAGATCTCACTAAAATTCATATCTTAATTTATGCATTAAGCCATATTCCGTATATACGAGAAGCAAAATTAACTCGAATAATTGATAATGTAATTAAATGCATCCAATCACAAAGATATTCTATGTATCGATACGGTAATTTTATGGAATTACAAGGAATTCTAGAAATTGATTACGAGATTAAGGGTTCTTTTATTGTCTTTGAAGATGGCGAGCCTGACTGGTATTTAGATATCTTGATTCTCTTACCAAACTAAATTTTAACCTATTTAATCAAAACTTTACTCTCCTTTACAATACTTTACCAAACTTTACTATTATTAACTTATTTGTTTACAGAGTTAACGGTTAACATTTGTTAACAGACGGATTTAAATAGATAAACTTATTCTAGATATTATAAGAAAATAATAATTATTTTAATTATTAAGATAAAAATTGATTAGCTTAAGATGAAACGACAAACCCATGATGGCGAGCCTATCTATAAAGATAAGGTATGGAAGAAAATGTTAAAGGTGGGTAACATCTTATTAGCACACGGGTATAAAGAAGCTTCAAAAACACCAAATTTTTTCTATAAAAAACTTAATAACAAAAACGGAGATTACGAGCTCATTTTCGCCGATCTAAGAGGTGATAAATACACCCCAGTCTGGAAAGAATTAATATTGAAATTGTATCCTAAATTTGATTATGATACCAGCTATAGTTGTAATGATATTGATATGGGATTTCAAGCACTTTTATTTAAAAGACTTCTCTCTATTCCTGTTAGAGCTACTTTTTGGTATTTTGAGGATGATCCGGATGGGTATTGTCGTCTATGTCATGCTGATCTATTAAAGGATAAGGATTTCATGATGAGCCAAGATGGTGAAGGTCTTGAGGCAGATATCGAGTTATTTTATTGCGATACTTGTAAAACTAGTATTTATGATCAAATAAGGAAAGAAAAGCTCTGCGATCAATGTAGTTCAATTCCGCATAATTGATTGGTTGTCGGTGACTGAATTGTAATAACAGGTGCAGATGTATCCTTTTCGATCCGAACTTCTGTAAAAGAATTATTACCAAAACTATTTCGAGCATAAAATCTAAGACGGATATTTCCATCAGTATGGAGATCCCATGCAGATTGATTAAGTTGTCCTATCATCTCATTAATCGTATAATTTGTTAGCCCTCTATCTAATGTATACCAAACAGTGGTCTTAGCAATAATTTGAATTATTAATTAAATTATATAGGAGTAGAATTTACCCGAAGAGGAAATATAACTACTTATACTACTCTGGTTCTTTCTCTAAATTTAATTTTATTCCATTTATCATGTCTACCAAAATCGAGATAGCTCTATTGCTACTTCCCTTAGTATCGAATTGAACAACATATATCCCCTCAGTTGGATCTTTTTCAAACTTAAAAGTTCCTTGGATTTCTTCACCCGACGAAAACTGATACTTATTGTACCCCAAATCTTCAATTACTCCATTTTTTCCTATCCATTTAAATCCTTTCACTGTTTCCACATTAATAAAAATGTCAATAAGCATATCCTTAACATGAGGTATGAGATTGGATTCATCCCAATCAGGATGACATTTAATAGTACGCTGAGTAAGAATATCTAAAAATGACCTCTCAAATGAATCTCTCAAGATTTGAATTATGGATTCCATTATCATTTTAGAATCTTCATTTATCACTTCAAGGTCGATTTGAACGTACTTGTTATTAGATGTTCCCTCCCCTATTAAGAATGTGCATTTGAGTTCAGATCCTGAAGAAATTTCTATTAAATTGGATTTCAACTTTTTAACCTTTATTTTTTTTCCTGCCCAATTGTACTGTTTTCTCAACCTATCGATGTCGTATGGAACACGCTTTATGGTATTCTTGATTTTTTTTTCGTTCCAATCTGGATGACAATTTATTACTTGAGACATAATAAATAACTAAAATTATGAGCTATATAAAAGTTTTTAATTCTGATTTTTCAGAAAACTTTAAGCAAAATTTCATTATTGTTATGGCACGTCTCTTATATCCACATATTTGCGACATAATAGGAGATTCTACTTGCCGATTAAATCGAGTGGTCAAATTGAACTTGAATAGGCTCCAATTTCCTTGAAACGTGCCGAGTCCATCAAGGAGCATATCAGCGGAAAATCCATTTGGCACGTAAGCAATCTGTTTATTTATCTCGGTGATGGCAATTTCATTCTGAGCGATGAGCGTGTCAAAGTTAGTAAGGAGCTCCCCGACGCCTTCTTGCTCAAGTCTCGATTGAAAGGGCTCATCAATCTTTTGGAGCGATTCTACCTTGACCTTTAATCCAAACTTTTCAATGAGAAATCCAAAGACCTTGTTTTTCAGGAAGATTTGCCGGTTTCAATAATACTGGCTTATCCCCTTGATTCCTTTCAAAAAAAAGACGGTTCTGCGGGGGCAGGAATCTTCCAAGTTGAGAAGACGATAAAAATTATATGACTCACTCATCACTTTTTCATAGAGGTAATTCTTTTTTTTTTTTTAAATTCGTTAATTCTTGAATTAAAATATTCTAATCTCTAATATAGTAAAACAAGCATAAGAAATACAAAGCTCATAAATAAATTTAATTGATTAGATTTTCTAATTAATTATAATCAAAAAAATTATTGAGAATAATGAAATTAAAAGTTAAAAAAATTAATTTTGAAACTGGTAATACCAAGGATGTCATTCTAAATTTTCAAGATGCCGCTGAATTAGGGCAGAAAGCCGGAGATCGCATTATGATTAAAAATGTTGAATCAAAATCTATTAGTGGAAAATATCGTGTTGCGATTGTACAAATAGCATATTCAGATTCAATTATTGCTCCAGGGGAAATTGGACTTTTTATAGACACATTAAAAGATATTGAAAATAATGCTATAGTATCTGTAAAACCAGCAGAACCTCCAGATTCCTTCAAATATATTAGAAAGAAAATAATAGGAAATAAGTTAAACAGTGAAGAAATAAATAATATTGTATCTGCTTCTTCTTCAGGTCTTTTAAGCTCAATAGAATTATCTTCTTTTATAACAAGTATTAATATTCATGGAATGGATAATGAAGAAATGACTGCTCTTACTTTAGCAGAAGCAAGGAGTGGAGAAATCTTTGATTTCGGTCCAGATGTATATGACAAGCACTCAACGGGAGGGGTTCCAGGTAATAAAGTGTCTCTTATTATAGTACCAGTAGTAGCAACTGCGGGTTTAATAATTCCTAAAACATCTACAAGAGCAATAACATCACCATCTGGAACTGCAGATTCAATGGAAGTTTTAGCCCCGGTTATTTTTGATTCAGAAGAAGTAAAGAAAATTATATCTGAAGAAAAAGCTTGTGTTGTTTGGGGAGGTGCCCTTGATATAGCTCCTGCAGATAACATCTTAATAGAAATCGAACGACCTCTGCATATGGATCCAGTAGGTTTGATGATTCCATCTATTCTTGCTAAAAAAATAAGTATGGGAGTAAAAAAGTTAGTTTTAGACATTCCTGTTGGTCCAGGGACAAAATTTCCTACACCAAATGACGGAAAAAATTTCGCTTACATTTTCAAAGAAATAGCTAAGAATATTGGGGTAGAAGCAGAATGTGCGTTAACTCTCGCTCATCAACCAATTGGTCATGCTGTTGGACCTGCATTAGAAGCTAAGGAGGCACTTACTCTATTAATGGACTACTCTGCAGGACCTAATTCTTTAATAGAAAAAGCAACTGACTTAGCAGGAATTCTTCTTGAAATGGGGGGAAAAGCTCAAAAGGGAGTAGGACAAAAATTAGCTAAAGAGATATTACGATCTGGTAAAGCTTATGATACTATGAAAAAAATTATTGAAGTTCAAGGAGGGGAACCTAATATAAAACCAGAAGAAATCAAGTTAGGCCCACATATGAAGGAGTTTCATGCTAATAAGGGAGGGCACATAACTGGTGTAAATAATGCATTAATTAATCAAATTGCTAAGGCTGCAGGGTGTCCCTATTCAAAAAGTTCTGGAGTAGAAGTTATAAAAAAACAAGGTGCTAGAATAAAAGAGGGTGATTTGGTCTTTAGAATTTATTCAGAAACTCAATCTAAATTAAAAAGAGCAGAAAAAATTTACAATTCTACAGGTGGACCAATAGTATTAGGCGGAATGATGATTGAAAGAATTTAATTTTCTTATTATATTTTTGAATTTAGTCTAATCTACAAATTAGAAAAAATGCCTTTAACTCCAAAAGCTATATATGAGGATTTAAAGAATAAAGATTTAGATTATACTTCAGCACTTGAATTATTAATTACCTTAATTGATAATACGGATAATGTTGATACCCGATTAGAGAGCATTAGGATTTTAGAAAAAATTCAGGCGAAGGATGATAAAGTTTATAAACTTTTGGAGAATCTATTAATTTCAGATTCAAATGAATATATAAGAAATCTAGCAGCATCTCTGATTAAAACTCTTTTTCTAGAAAGAGCATTAAAACCGATGAAATGGGCTCTTGAAAATGAAACATCATTAATTTGCCTAATAACAATAATCTCTACTTTGTCTGATATTAATAATAAGAAATCAAAATCAATTTTAATTGAGAAAATAAATACCTTAGCTAATCAAAAATATAAATTTAATTTACAAAATGTTTTTGAAAGAAAAAACCTTGAGAGTTTTTCTCATAAAGTTCTTGCAGAGATTTTAATCAATTATTACTTTATCTCATTTTTAAAAATTAAATTTGGGTATATAAAATATGAATTTAACAGTTTGGGGTATATAATTACATTAGATTTAACTAATGTGGATCCACAAGGGATTTTTTTATCAAATTTTTTTGACTCAATTGTTTCTCTTAATCAACTTAAGGTTCTTGATCTAAGGTTTAATCATTTAATAAAATTATCAGAAATCTCAAATGAATCAGATTCAATTATATCTTTAGATTTAAGTTATAATAAACTCATTAAACTTCCAGAATCTATAAATAAATTGAAATCTTTAAAAACACTAAATTTAAAATCAAATAGATTAAGGGCTCTCCCTGATTCGTTAGGAACTTTATCATTACTTCAAACGTTAAATTTGAGAAATAATCTGCTGAACGAACTTCCTAAATCAATAACATCTCTTAAAACACTTAAGAATTTAGATCTACATGGAAATAAATTAAATTCAATAGAATTTAAGTTGAACAATTCAATTAACGATCTTGATTTAGGTTGGAATAACTTTTTTGAAATTCCAACCAGCATAAAAACTCTTGCTTTATTAGAAAAATTAGGTATGAGTGGAAATAAAATAAAGAAACTTCCTAATTGGATTTCTTCATTTCAATCTCTGAAAAGCTTATACTTATATGATAATACTATTACTGAACTGCCAAATTCGATAGGGAAGTTGACTTCATTAGAAAATTTGATTTTAAGGAATAATCAACTCTCTAGCTTGCCAGAATCATTTCAGAATTTAAAAAATCTTAAAGAACTTAATTTAAGTTGGAACAATTTCACTTTTCTTCCTGATTGGATTGGAGAATTATCCTCATTAGAAGAATTAAATCTATGGGGAAATCAACTTGAACAATTAACTGAATCAATTGCCTTACTCCCTTCACTTAGAATATTAGATTTAAATTTTAATAAAATTAAAAATATTCCAGAGCTACTGAGACGATTAGAGAGAAAAAGGGGGCTAATAATCAAAATTTAATTTAATTCACTTAAATATTGGCTAAAATAAAATTTTATAAGCATAAAAATTTAATTATAATTCATTATTTCAATTTTTTCAATTAATATATAAAATCCTTAATATCTTTTAAGATTTGAATCATTTTGGTAAAAAAAAATTATGTTGAGATTATAGTAAATGAGGATAGGTGTACAGGTTGTATTATTTGCCAATTATGGTGCTCTTATGTAAATAAAAAGCAATTTAATCCTTATGAAGCAAATATAATAATTGAAAATAGATATGGATTATCTCCAAAAATATCTTTTTTAGAAAGTTGCCTTCACTGTGGGCAGTGTGCTCAACATTGTCTTTATGGTGCATTGGAATATAAGGAGGTTGTTGATTAATGGACTGGAAAGGGTATACTGGTAATATTCTTAAGATAGATTTAACTGTAGATAAAATATCTATTATTAAACAAAATGTTGATAATATTAAACAATTTATTGGAGGACTTGGAATAAATACTAAACTCGTAGCTGATTTAATTAAACCCAAAATTGATCCATTATCCTCTGAAAATGTAATAATAATTGGAGTAGGTCCCTTAGTTGGTACAATCACTCCAGGTGCCTCCAGAACAGTTGCTTCAACTAAGTTCCCAGCAACAGGGGCAATCGCCTATTCATGTGGAAGTATGAGTTTTGGATTCAATTTAAAACATTCTGGATTTGATCATATAATTATATCTGGTAAAGCTGAAGATCCTGTATATTTAGCGATATTAAACGAACATATTGAACTTATTGATGCGAGTGACATTTGGGGAAAAGATATCGTAGAATCTACTAATTTTTTGCAAAAAAAGTACTCTGAATCTGGAGTTATAGCAATGGGTCAGGCAGGTGAAAATTTAGTTTATGGTTCTTTAGCTTTAATTGATAAAACATCTACTTTTGGTAGAGGTGGTCTTGGAGCAGTAATGGGTTCTAAAAACTTAAAAGCAATAGTTACGAAGGGAAGTAGGGGGATTTCTATAGCAAATCCTAAAGAATTTAATCAATTATATAGAAAACTTTTTGAACGAATTAGGAAATATCCTCAAAGAGAATCATGGCATGAATTAGGAATGTTAAGAAGTTTGCCCGTTGGAATGATCTTAAAGGCTTCAGGGCAACATAAAAAGGCAAGACAATGTAGTGAGAGAGTTTATCTTAAAAAATTAAAGAAACGTCGTATAGCATGCCCTTCATGTCCCATGGGTGACAAGGATATTCTTGAACTCCAAGAAGGCAATTTTAAAGGTTTGATAAATTATACGTCATCAGTTATTAATCCTTTTTTAATGTTCACACTTGATGAATTAAATACTTATGATGAAGCTATAAAATCATTTGATTTAGTGAGTAGATATGGATTAGACTCATTAACAATAACCTCTCTCTTAAAGTTTTGCACTCATTTATATGAGAAAGGAATATTAACAAAAGAGAATACGGGAATAGAGTGGAAAAGCGATTACCGAACGTTAGTTCAATTAATAGAAATGATAGTATATAGAAAAGGATTTGGAAATATCTTAGCTGATGGTTGGAAAAGTTTAGCTGAAACGTATAAATCAGTTGAAAACGAAATGTTAACTGTAAAAGGCTTGGATATTATTTTCGAACCTCGCCTTTTACGTCTTGGAACTATGGAATTTGAACAAGTTGTGAACCCTAAAGGAGCCCATGTTGCATCTGGGGGTTCCCCAACCTATCTTGGTGCTGGAGGATCAATAGAAAAATTTAAAATGCATTTTGATCGAATGGGAGTTCCTAACTCTGCTATAGGAAGGTTATTTACTCCTCCCTTAAAAGAAATGGTGGTAAATGTAGGAAGATTAACCAGATATTCTGAAGATTGGTATACGGTATTAACATCTTTAGGATTATGCGCAAGAGCCCAAATGAATCGATTTTATGGTTTAGAATTAGTCACCGATATTTATAACGCAGTAACTGGATTTAACATACAATCTGAAGAATTGAGGGAAGCTGCTGAAAGAACATGGAATTTATTAAAAATTTTGAACGTGAAAGAAGGATTCTCACGAAAAGATGATAAATTCCCTGAAGAATGGTTCAAACCTTTAAAATTTGGACAAACTATTCTTAATTTCCAAGATTTTTTTGGGGAATCAACAATAACTCCAGAAGTTGCAAATCAATTACTTAACAATTACTATGATGAACGTGGATGGGATAAAATTGATGGAATCCCAATGCAATCTAAAATAAAAGAATTAGACTTAGAGAAATATTCGTAACTAAATTATAATAAAAAAATCAATGAAGATCTAATGCAATTATGGTTTTTTAAATAAAAATTAAAACTTTAAATAAAAGTAACTAATATTTTAGAAATAATGGAAAGATCTCCTGACCAGATTTACAAAGAATACATTGAAAAAATTTTAGATAAAACTTCTGCTATTGATCAATTACTATACTTGATCGACAATTCTCAGAGCCATATTGATAGAATTGAAAGTATTGAGATTTTAGATAAAATTGGCTCAACAGATGATAGAGTATTTAAACTATTAGAAAATTTATTAATTTCTGATTTAAAAGAGAAAGTAAGAAATTTAGCTGCAAGAGTACTAAGGAATAATTATTTAGATAAAGCATTAGAACCAATGATATGGGCTGTTGATCACGAAACATCTCTCCAGTGTTTACTCACAATTGTATCAACAATAGGAGAAATTAATAATGAGCAATCCAAATCATCTCTAATTGAGAAAATAAAAATCATTGACAATTATCATTTTAACAAAAGTTTAGCTAATTTAATCAAAACTGGAAAAATTCAAATTTTAAATTGTAAAAGACTAGCTGAAATCATTAATAATTACTATATTATTAGATATTTTGAAGAAAAATCTTCAGATATTAATTATCAAGTGGAGAGAGGTTTAGTTTCAGAGTTAGATTTATCTGGAATAAGCAATAATATTTTTGGATGGAATATTCTGAGAAATTTACCAGAATTTATTGAATTTCTAAAATATCTAAAGAAACTGAAATTAAACATAAATAAGATTGCAAAATTACCAAATTCTATTGGAGAACTCTCTTTTCTTAAATTCTTAGATTTAAGTAATAACAAACTAACGGAATTACCTGAATCTATTGGATCATTACAATCATTAGAATTTTTATATTTGAAATATAATGATTTAACACGTCTTCCAGATTCTATTGTCAATTTAAAAAGATTAAAAACACTAGATTTAAGACATAATAACTTAAAATCCTTACCAGTAGCATTTAATAACTTAATATTCTTAAAAGTTTTAGATCTCCATGGAAATCAATTAAATGAATTACCTAAATCATTGGAAAATCTTAATTCATTAAATAGGTTAGAATTAGGATTAAATAATCTAAAATCCATTCCAGAATGGATAAAAAATATTAAAAATTTAAAAACCTTAGGATTAGGTGGAAATAAATTTTTAAATAATCTTGATGAATGGATTAAATCTTTAAATTCATTAATTGAATTAAATTTATATGATAATAATATTAAAGAGCTTCCAGAGTCTATAAATTCATTGATATCTTTAGAAACTTTAATATTAAGCAACAATAAACTAACAATTTTGCCAGAATCATTTAAAAATTTAAAGCGATTAAAAAAACTTGATTTAAGTTGGAATAATTTTACTTTTCTTCCAAATTGGATTGGTGATCTTACTTCTTTAGAAGAATTAAATCTATGGGGAAATAAACTTAAGTCATTACCTGAATCATTAGGGTTACTTTCCTCCCTTAAAATTTTAAATTTGAATTTTGATAAATTCCCCACAAAACTCCCTGAGTCTATTAAAGATCTACTACAAAAAGGACTTAAAATCTATAAATAATGACAACCAGATTATAAAATAAAATATAAACATTAATTTAAAAGCTAATAATTTATCAATTCAAGATGGTATTAACTCCCTCAAAAATACACGAGGAATATTTTAAAAATAATTTAGATAAACAATCGGCTACCAAGTTATTAGTCTCTTTAATAGACAATAGTGATAGTGATAAAGTTAGAGTTGAAAGTATTCAAGCGCTAGAAAAAATTAAAATTGATGATAATAAATCTTTTAGATTCTTAGAAAATTTATTAATTTCTGATTCTAGCGAAAGAGTACGAAATTCAGCTGCATTGATATTGAAAAATCTATACATCAATAGAGCATTAGAACCAATGAAATGGGCACTTATTCATGAAGAATCCCCTTCTTGTTTAAACACAATCCATACAACTCTAATAAAAATCATAAAAAATATGGTAGAAAATAATCAGCAAATATTATATAGTGAAGTTAAAAAAATTAGGGAAAGAGAATTTAGAATTAGCCTTGAACAATTATCTAAAGTAAAATCAATAGAAAAATTGACCAATAAAGAGTTAGCTGAAATTTTAATCAATTATTTTACATTTTTATTATTGAAAAAAATATATTGGCGAATCAAATTTAAAATAGAAAATTGTAAATTTATCGAGCTTGATTTCATTTTTAAAGGTTTAACTGAAATACCAGAACCTATTAAATATCTCTCATCATTAAAAACTTTAATCTTTAGATACAATCAATTAACTACTCTCCCAGAATGGATTGGTAGCTTGACTTCACTTAAAAGTTTAAATTTAAATGTAAATAATATTAAAATGTTACCAGAAGCAATAGGATCACTTGCTTTGCTAAAGGAGTTATTACTCTGGAAAAATGAACTTAGGAGGCTCCCTAAAAGAATTGGTTGTCTCTCTAAATTAGAAAGAATAAACTTAAGACTTAATCAGATAGAAACATTGCCAGATACTATTGGTAACCTATCTTCACTTAGAGAATTAAATTTACATGATAATAAATTGCATTATCTTCCAGAAACATTAGGTTGTCTCAAATCATTAGAGGACCTTAACTTAAGTTGGAATGAAATAAGAGACCTTCCAAGTTCAATAGGAAAACTTACTGCTCTTAAGGTATTAGATTTAGAAAGAAATGAATTAACAGCTATTCCTGAGGAAATTGCTTCCCTAAAATCTTTAAAAGTATTGAACTTAAGTGATAATAAATTAAATAGCATTCCAGATAAAATTGGAAATCTCACTTCTCTACAATGTTTATATTTATCTAGAAATAGATTGAATAATTTACCAGAATCACTTAAATATCTCACTAAATTAAAAGAATTATATTTATCAGAAAATAATCTAACTAAATCCTTAAAATTATTAAATAAACTTGAAGAAAAAGGAGTTAAAATCTATTTTTAAAAGTGTCATATATTTATATTATGGAATTATTGCGTTTCATATAATTCCTTTATCTCATTTATGGTTGTTATATCTTTTGGACCTTTTTCAGGACGTATTCTTAGAAAAACTGGAAATCTCATAGAATATCCTAAAGTAGCAAATTTATCGCTAATCGTTATCTCATCACCAGTTATCTCCATTACTACCTCTGGTTTTAACCATAATTCAGGTTTATCTTCACAAATGACATTTTTTGGTTTTTTTTCCACCTTATATTTTTCCATGTCTCTTGTTAAAGATTCAGATAACTCATCAGTCAATCCTGAAAAGAAACGAGTAAAAGCTATAAAGTTATCATTCTCAGGGTTATAAACCGCACCAATATAAGTTCCATATACCCCTGTTCTTCGACCCTTACCATAAAATGCACCAATTAGGACTAGATCAATAGTATCTTTCAATTTCCCTCCTTCTAAACTTTTTAGCTTAAGCCATTTATAACCACGATTTCCTGCTTGATAAATGGAATCTTCCTTAATCGATTTTGCCATTATTCCTTCTGTTCCTCCTTCTCTCGCTTTATTAAAGAATTCGAGTAATTCATCAGTTGAATTTATCAACACAGATTCAACTAACCTTAATTCATCTCTTTCTTCAACAATTTCCTCAAGTTTTTTCCTTCGTTCTGGAAGAGATTTATCAACATATGATACATCACCAAATTTTAAAAGATCGAATATAAATAAACATACTGGAACCTCTTTAGATATATTTTCAATATCATACTTTCGTCTTCTTTGGCTTAAAACTTGAAAAGGGAGCATTTTTTCATAAAAAGGATCCATTGCAACAACTTCTCCTTCGATTATTACATTTTTTTCAGTTTTAATGTTTTCTCTAATGACTTGACAAACATCTGGGTATTGCTCTGAAATATCCAATAGGCGTCGGGAAAATAATATTACATTATTACCCATTTTATGGATTTGAAGTCTTTCTCCATCCAATTTGTGTTCGGCAACAAACGGGGCACCTAATCTACTAATGAATTCAGTATAAATTTCCCGTGAGGCAAGCATACTAAGAATAGGCGTTCCATATTCTATATTAATCTTTTTTACTTCTTCTAAACCTTTTTCTGCCAATATTTCTGAGATCTCACCTAGATCTGGATGTAATGTGTAAGCTCTTTCAATGAAATCTTTATTTTCTTTTAGATTTGTAAAAGCAAGTGCTAAACCTTCGATTATTGTAGGTGATTGAACCCCTACTCTCAATGTAGACGTGATAATTCGTAATAAATATTTAGTTTCTAATGGAGAACATTTTCTCATTAATCCTCTTAATATTCCTAGTTTTATATCATGCGAACCGGCACCTTCAGTTAATGCAATCTTTTTTAAAGATGAATATAATTCATGAATCTCTAAAGAAGACTTTAAGTCAGTACTTTCACTTTCAAAATCGAATAAAGACTTCTGTGTCCTTTTTTTAGATAAAATAAATTCTGCGGTAGCTCCAACATCTCCTTTTTTAATTAAAATTTCTTTAACTTTTTTCTTATCTATACCTGAATGCAATGAAACTGCTTCGATAATCATCTTTTCTGCAAGCCCAATTTTAGGAAACTGCTTTATATTTGGAACCAATTGTCCTTGTAATAGATATATAACTTTGTCTAAATCTTCAAAATCTTTCTTTTCCTTAATTTCTTTGAAAAAATCTGATAGAATATCTATCATTTCAAGTCTTTTTGTTGTATCTTCTAATTTTGAAAATAACTGGGCTAGCCTATTGAATTTCATATTTAATTCATTTTAGATTTATTTTATAGTTAAATAATTGGAATTAAGAATAAAAACTGGTATTAAATCCTAATATAAAAAAAATAATAATAAAAAAATTATAATAGTTTTGTAAGTTCTATAAATTTCCTTTGAATGGCGGTTTTTACTTTTGGATCAATTCCAGAAAAACTATCAGATGTGAAATTAATTTTACCTCCTTCCCTTATGGAGAAAGTGCAAATAGGGCCATTCATTTCCTCAACTGCAAAACTATCATCTTCTTTTCTTGAAATCCAAACATCATTAAAATGATCAATTATACCACTAATTACAAATGCGACTTTGGCATCAGTTGTAAGTTTTATTTTTGAAACTAGCTCAGTAGGTTCTAATTTTGCTTTTGGTTTTATAGAAGGCATTGCCTCTTCTGCAGCATACTCGGAAGCCACTTGAACTTTTCTCTCTGGAGTAGTGGGTTTTGAGACTGTGGGCGTAATAGCAGGCTCAGGTTTAGGTTCTGGCATTGGCTCAGGTTTAGGTTCTGGCATTGGCTCAGGCTTAGGTATTGGCTTAATTTCTTCTTTTACTACTGGTTTAGAAGCAGGTACTATTATTTTTTTCAAATCAAAAGTAATTATAAAATCATCCAATTCCTTGTATTTTCTATTAAATACTTTCTGAAATTCTGTGTTTAATTTGTCTGTTTCTGGATCCCTACCAATTTTTCTTTGATCAATTTCATATATCTCTTTCGTATCTCGTCCAAGAATGCTTTTTCCCACTGTATAACCATGACCCTTAAGTGATTCAGCTTGTCTTAAAGCAGTTCGGCGTGCTACTAATCCTTGTTTTGCTCCATGCCATAACCAAATCGCTTGACTTGATTCGTCTAAAATTATAACAGAACGATCATCTGTAAGACTTTCTTTTGACCATTCAATAGGAGTGCTTACCCCTCCCTCCTCTACGTTGAACATTAACCCAAAACTTGGCGCCGCGAACACCTCTCTTTAATTATAAGTATTTTAGTTGTTACTATCTTAATATAAAATTAATAGTTTTAATAAATTTAAAAATTGAGTTTTCATTAAGCGAATTTTCAATCATAGATAATTAAGAAATATAAATTTTAAAATATTTTTAAAACTAATTTAAAAAAATTTTTATGTATATTTTCATTTAAATCTAAGCGTGATTTATTCCTTATTTCTTTATCAAAGAGAGTCTGGGCTACTTCTTTATAATAAAGTCTTTCAAGATGTTAGTGATGGAAAGATGGAAATGTTCGGTGCTTTCTTTTCTGCTATAAAATCATATATTTCAGAAATTTTACTTGAGGGCTCAAAAGAATTAAGAACGATTGAATTAGGAGATTATATTATATTTACATCATTAGTTCCAGATACAAATTCAGACTTAGTAATAATTGCCAATAAAGAAGATTACAAACTCCTAAAGAGACTTTTTTTAAAGATTATTAAGATCATTCTAAATCATAAAGAATTATTTATTGAATGGCGTGCTAATGTAAATGAGTTTTTAATTTTAGATCAGCCGTTAACCGATCTAATTCATTCAAAAAAACAATTACTAGGAGAATCTGATTCGGGATCAATCAAAGATTTTAGTATTAAAAAAATTTTAAAGTCGATTTCCTCACAAAAAAGAGAAGTATCTGAACAGTTAAAACTAAATTTGATCAAAGAGAGAGACTATTTAATTTCCAGATTAAAAAGGGTAAATAATTATTTTCAAAAATTAACCATAATTGAAAAATTAATTGAAATTTCTGAAAATGTTAAAGATAATGAGGGATCCATCAAGTATAGGAATGAAGCGAAAATTTTAAGAAAAAAAATAGAAGACACAATAATCAAGTTAAATTTTTTCTTAAATAAAGTTAAAACACTATTAACAGAAGCAGTAAATCAATTAGGAAAGAAATCTCTAAAAGAAGGAGATTATAATGAAGCCTATTTAAATCTTTATTCTTTTACTCAAAAACTCACTAATTTATCATCTCCCTTAATAAAAAAGAAATATCAAGAACTTGCGAGAAAATTATCTAATAAAGACAACATTTCTGATAATGAACTTTCTCAAACCATTGCTCTGATATTAAACATGGATGACAAAATAGAAGAATATTTTGAATGAAAGATTAAGAGAGAACAAAAGACAAAAATTAAATTATATTATTCTCTTGCATAAATTATTAAATTATTAAGATATTCTCAAAAGAAATCAAAATTTTAAAATTTGTAAAGGGTAATAAATATGGATTTAAATGAATTAGTAAGAACGAATCTTAAGAATTATTCTGCTTACGAAACCGAAGAACAGCCCACTGATGATGGTTGGGTCATATTAAATACAAATGAAAACCCCTATCCGCCTCTTCCGGAAATTTTAAATGATATTAAAAAGTCTATAAATGAAAATATCAGACTCTATCCCGATCCAACATCATTTGAACTTCGAAAGATGGTTTTATCTGTGTTATTAAGTGATAAAGATACTTTAACAAATAGAAATTCAATTTTTATTGGTAATGGTTCTGATGAGATTTTGGATGTTATTTTCAAGGTATTTATTGACCCTGGTGATGAAATTGTTATTTTTTATCCAACATATGGACTATATAAGGTATTAGCTACGCTTTATAATGCAAAAGCTAATGAAATAAAATTAAATGATGATTTTTCAATACCAGAATCTGCTTATTCAGCAAAAGGAAAATTATTATTTATTAATTCACCTAACAATCCTAATGGTAAATCATTTGGTAATGCGACAATATTAAAACTCTGTGGGAGTTTTCCAGGTATCGTTGTTGTGGATGAAGCTTATGCTGATTTCTCAGATAAAACATGCTTACCATTGCTAAAAAAAGTTAAAAATTTAATAGTTACTCGTACTTTTTCAAAAAGTTTCTCACTTGCATCTTTAAGAATTGGATATGCTTTAGCAGATCCTAATATCATTAAAGAAATGAATAGAGTTAAATTACCTTATAATACAAATTATTTAGGACAAGTTGCAGCATTATCATGTATTAAGCATAGAAATAAAATATATGAACAAAATAAAAAGATTATAGAAGAAAGAGAAAGATTAACTGAGGAACTAAATAAATATCCGGGAATTTCTGTACTACCTTCAGATGCTAATTTTATATTTATAAAATTTGAGGATGAGTCTAAAACATTAAAGTTTATATGGGATCTAAAAGAGATGAAAATACTTATAAGACATTTTAGTAAACCAGGCCTTTATAACTATATTAGAATAACAATTGGGAAAAAAGAAGATAATAATAAATTTCTAAAGGCTTTTAATGAAATTGCAAAAAAGTATTTATAATCCTAAAAATCAAAACATTTAAAATTTAAATTACCTAAATTATATTGATTAATTTCTTAGGCGAGTTGGTACTTATTCCAAATGTATTATTTCCTCCAAATAAGAGAAAAGATGAGATTATATGTCAGTACTGTGGATATAAACTTGTAAAACCTTATCCTAAGGATTCAATGTGTCCGAAATGTGGTAAGTTTCTTGCTGAATTATATGATTATATTTCAGAAGATGTCCAGTTAAAAACTGAATCTAAACAATTCGAAACTAAAACTGAGACACTATCTACAAAACTTAAAGGTAAGGTAAAAGTTAAACCAAAAAAAGTTTTAGGTATTAATTTAGAGAGTAATAAAATTGAATTAACTAAAGGTGAATATATAAAACTACTCGGTATTACTTCAGTTGAGAGAACCCAACTTTATTGTAGTAATCAAAACTATAATTATCTTTTAGAATTGACAAATAATTTAGATTATATAGCTACTAGCATTTTAGGGGGAGATCTTGATAAAATGCTTCTTATATCTGAAGAAAAGGATGAAAAAGAGAAATGTCAATTTTATGAAAGGCATAACATCATTTATTTAGTCTATGGGAAATTTCCTGATAAAAAGGGTAAGTGGATTTTAGAACATATGTCAAACCATTTTAAAGAATTAGTGGGAGGAAGAAACATTGAAAAATTAGATAAATTTGAGAAATATGAACTTGAAAAGGAATTTAAACGAAGGACAAAATTTATTTTAGAAGAATATCTTAAATTGCAGGAAATATTTGGAGATGAGGACCTTGGTTATGTAGAAGATAATATCAGAATTGATTACCTTGGCTTATCTTCCATGTCCATTGGTGTAATCTCCCTTTTATTAAGCGACGATGAGCTAAATATTGAATTCCAGGGAGAATATGAAGATCCTAATGAAGAATTAGAAATGAAAGAGTCTACGCTTACGGCAAAAATTGAAGCTATTGCAGCAAATACTCAAGGAAATACTGGTGCTATACCTCGATGGATATCTGTTAAATTGGGCTTTCAAAAATATCGATTTCTTACCTTCAGAAAATATCAAAATGATTACTTTTTGAATCTACTCTCTGAAGGTAATTTAGGAAAAATTGAAAAAGTTGAGGAATTATTGGATGCAAACATAAATCCATTAACAGAGACATCCTTTTCAGGAAATCTTCAACCATTTAATGAATTAAAGACCAAAATAAAAGAAGATTTTAATAAAAGAAGAAAATTTCCTCCTTTTAGTTTTGACAATTAGATTGAATGAAGAATTAAACTATCCTCCTATGCTACTTTTAATTTATTAGATATTTAATTCAGACTCTATTGGTATTTAGTAAAACAAGAAATAATTTATTAAGATAATAATTTAAGACTATTATTATATAACTTGATGGATTATATGGGGGGAGATAATTTTGTTAAATATAATTCAAAACAATTATGATATAGTTGAAGTTCATAATGGAATTATTGGTTTTAAATTTTATAAGAACGGACAGGATCGAGGAAAATATGCAATCTATTTTGATTTAGATAATGAAAATAAGTGTTCCCTTAAAGGTTGCTATTCATCATTGAATTTTTATAAGGTTGATATGAATGATTTAATAGAATATAGTTCTACAAAATATACTTTTAATAGTAAAGTTGAAAAAATTGAGGATTCAATAGGAACAGGTATGAAGATTATTTTTAAATCATTTAATAATAAAGAACAAAAAGTATTCTATAAAATCCAGTTTAAAATTTATGATAATAAGCATTTTATTCTAATAAGATTAATAGATATTAATGATAAAGCCAAAAATCCTTTAGCAGTACATAGTTTAGCACCTTTAACTATTAAATATAGTAAATTATGGTTATCTGGGAATAAAACTCCAACAAATCTAAATAATATAACATGGTTTAAGAATGGATTTCAGAGTTGGAGTCCTTGTAGAATAATTTTTGGTAATGAAAAAGATAATAAAGGTCCATCTACAGAAATATTTAATTTGACATATGATAACCAAGACTATAAGATTGAGGGAAGGTTTTATAGTGAATATTGCACAGCTGTTACAGATTTACATTCTAAAAATACCTTAATTGTAGGTTTTGTTTCTTTCAAGGATCAATTTACCAGAATAATATTAGATTATGAAAATTCTGAAGATATTAAATTATTTACTGCTTTTGGATGTATGGATGGAATTAAATTAAATGAATCCTCAATTAATTCTTCAGAAGAACTTTTTATATGCCTTAAAACAAAAAATCTTGGTTACTATGGTTTAATTGATTATGCTAAAACTGTTAAGACACTTATCAAAGAAACAAGAATGAGCACAATTCCTACTGGATGGTGTAGTTGGTATTACTATTTTACTAACATTAACCAAGAAGGCATGATTAAAAATTTAGATTTTTTCAAAAAAAATAGAGAAATTTTGCCTATTGATTTTATCCAATTAGATGATGGATATTTTACCAGAATAGGAGATTTTGGTAATATAAACAATAAATTTCCAAAAGGTTTAGAATGGTTATTTAATCAAATCAAGAAATCTGGATTTAAGGGTGGCATATGGACAGCACCTTTTTTTGCTGTGAAAAAATCTAACTTGTTTATAAATCATCGAGATTGGTTTCTTAAAAAGTCAAATAAATTATTAAAAACCCATTTTTCAATTGATTGGAAATCTTTTCAATATAGTTTAGATTTGTCAAATAAAGATGTGATTATGTATTTAAAAAACCTTTTTACTAATATCCTATATGCATTTAGACATGATTATCCAAAAATAGATAAACCTTCAATAAATTATTTTAAAATTGACTTCCTTCATGCTGCTGTTCCATTTGGAGCAGATTATACAGATAAAAATTTAACAAGGGCCCAATTATATTACAATGGAATTAAAACAATTCGTGAAGCCATTACGGAAAATTCATTTTTATTAGGATGTGGAGCACCATTAGGACCTTGTGTAGGTTTAGTAGATGCTATGAGGATAAGTGAAGATACAGCACCTCTGTGGGAAATTCTAGAAAAATCAGAAGATCTTCAAGGAATTCCCCTTCCATCTTTGAAGGAGGCTCTTTTAAACATCCTTTATCGATCTTTTATGCATAACTATTTCTGGATAAATGATCCAGATTGCTTAATGATTAGGCGAACTGATACAAAATTAAATCTTGATGAAATTGGATTACAAATAACTATATTTGGATTATCTGGAGGGCAGATCTTAATTTCAGACGATATGACTAAACTAACTAATAATGAAATCAATGATGCCACATTAATAATACCTCCCTATAACCCAAATGAATATGATCCTATATTAATTGATGCATTCACTTCAGTATTGCCTTCTATCTATATGCTTGAAACCAATGAAATTATAGGAAAAAGATATTTAATTGCAATTATAAATTGGGAAGAAGTTTCAATTTCAAGAGAATTAAAAATATCTAAGATGATTCCAACTCTTTCTGATGATCTAGAAAAATTCTATATTTATGATTTTTGGGACAATAAATTTTTAGGGGAATATAAAACTCATGATTCTTTAAAGATACAAAGAATTTTCCCTCATGGATGTAAATACCTTAATTTAATTCCAGTAAATGTAGAAAAAGATTTACCAATCTTACTCTCAACAAATTTACACATTACTCAAGGATGCTGTGAAATAAAAAGTTATGAATATAAAGAATATAATGAACTAAATATTGAAATTGAGTTAATAGGGATTAGAGAAGGATTTCTTATTCTTAAACTTCCAAAAAATAAAAAAATTGAAAAATATAATTTTAACTATTCCATCATTGATCCAGTAAATAATATCTGGAAATTATTTGTCAAATTTAAGAATAGAATCTCTTTAAAAATCAAATTTATCTAAAATAAGTTTTATATAAAAATTAGCATGACTTTAAACCCCGAAAAAATTTGCGAAGAATTTGAGAATCATAACTTAGATAAACATACAGCATTTGATCTCCTTATTTCATTAATTGAAAATAGTGAAAATGAAAATGATAGAGTTAAATCCATTGAAAGCTTGGAAAAAATTGGAATATTTAATGGGCAAACTTATACTATCTTGGAAAATTTATTAATTTCTGATTCAAATGGAAACATTAGAAATGCTGCCGCAAAAATTATAGAAAAGAAATTTATTAATGAAAAAGCACTAGTCCCTTTAAAATGGGCGATTAAACATGAAACCAATTATGAATGTTTGATAACAATAATTAAAACATTAGTAAAAGTTAATAAAATAGAAGCTAAAGCAATTTTAATTGAACAATTGAAAAAAATTAGAAAAACTAAATATGTAAATAAAGATAAAGCCATTCAAAATAAAAAATTTAAAAAAAATCTAAAAGGAGTATTTAAAGAAAGAAAATTTGACGAGCTCTCTAATAAAGAATTGGGAGAAATCTTGATTAATTATTTAACTATTCATCATTTAATAGGACAGCTTCCCAATGTATATTATGAATTGGATCCCAAAACTGCTTTAATAAAAGAATTAGATTTATCAGATTATATGGAATATGAAGTTAAAGGGACCCCTTGGGGATGGAAAAATAATATAAAAAGACTTTCTGATATAACTGGTTTGTTTAATTTAGAAAATTTAGAGAAAATAGATCTTTCAAATAATCAAATTACCAACATTAAAGAGTTGATCCAATTAGTAAATTTAAGGTATTTAATACTAACAAATAATAAGATTACTGATTTAGAGAATGTTAATTATCTAAAGACCTTACCATTTCTAGAATATTTAGATTTAAGAGGTAATGAACTAGCTAAAAATGTCAAAATTAATGAGTTTAATCCAAAAATAAGGATTATCCTAAATGATTCTTATATTAAAATAAAATGAAAAAAAAAATATTTATTCTACTAATTGGGTTTTTCCACTACCCCAAACACCAAGAGCTATTCCCAATTCTTTTTGCTCCTTAGCTACATCCCTTACATTCTTTCCTTGCATTACAGCATCTATCGCTTGTCTAAATGCTTTAGCGCCTGCTGTTGGCCCATCAGGATGACTATGGATTCCACCACCACTACCAATAAGGATATCTTTTCCAGCTTCTTTTATGGTCTTTTCCACCATTCCTGGCGTTATTCCTCCCGAGGGCATAGGGAGCGTTGGTCTAATGTGTTGTAATGGATATCGCAGAGCCTTGAGGTTTTGTTCATATCGTTCTTCTATGATTTCTGCCTTACCATAAGGTGCTGGGATTACAACGGTATCAGCACCACATATTCTCGGTAACTTGCCAAAGGTTAACATGCTCGTCATTCCTGTCCATTCACCACCAAACATACAACCGCCAAAATCCATGTGACCGAGGATTGGCACTTTAATTGAAGGATCTTCAGCAATTTGTCTTAAGGCTTCATAACCTGTAGCTATGTAATTTATCATTAACGCATTTGCTCCTAATTCTATCATTTTATCAGCATTTTCAAACATCTCTGGGAATTTAGAGGTAATGTTAATTGTATATAAGGTTTTTTCTCCTTTCTCAGAGTCAGCACGATCAACAGCTTCCATAACTGTTGTTATTCTATCTTCTAATGTATTAAAGGAAGGATCAGAGATTAATTCATCATCTTTTACTACATCACAACCTCCTACAGCCGCTTTATAAACTAAATCAGCAGCGACATCACATGTATGACCAGTACAAGGTTTAACCATGTTGTTTAAAAGTGGTCGTTCAGGTATCTTCATAAGCTTTCTAATTCCATCAATCCCAAATTTTGGTCCTTTAAAATCTTCTAACCATGCTTTAGGAAATGCGAGATCTACTAACTTCAAGCCATGAGTGATGCTTATATTCCCAATAACAGTTGTAAAAAGCATAGGTATACCCATTCCCTTAATATTTACAACAGGAAACCCAATCTGAACGAAATAAAGTCTATCTTTCACATCTTTAGGTACAATGTATTCCCAATGGGGTAATTCATAAACTCCCAGTACTCTTGCAACATGATGCTTTCGCACTTCGGCAGTTTCAGCTGGTACTCTTATCCAAGTTCCAGTTGATTGTTCAATTGCAGCGAAACGAGCTAGATAATTTACATTCATCCCTCGTGGACGCTTAATGATGTATGATGCAATAATATATTTTTCTAAGTCAATACCATCTAAGCCAATTGCTTCGGGAGTATCTAAATATTGTTCTGTTGAGTCCAAATTTTTCTCACATCATATTTTTAATTTTAATCAATTCAAAGAATCTTGAAAAGTAGAAAAATATTTTGATTAAAACAAGAACCAATAGAATAAGAAAAAAAAAAAAATTAAAAAACTTAATTATTAAAAATTTACTCTTTCGATTTCATAGCTGCTTTTAAATTCGTATAAGCATTTTCAAGAACGGTTAGGTATTCAATTAATACTTGATCTGCTTTTGATTTTTGTTCGTACTCTGTTTTTATGATATTAAGAAGATATTTCGGAAAGATAAGGTCCAAATAGAAATCAGTTATTAATGCATAATATTCATTATTACGTTCATCTTGGAAGACTTGGATCATCTGATTATCCCATAACATCTTTAACACCTCATCAACATCCTCAACGCCTTTCTTTTTGAGTTTCTCTAGATCGTTTTTAGTAACAATTGCAGTTCTTAATAAACGTAATGTTTCATAAACCTGTGGGTTTATTATGATGTCAATGATTCTGAGATTATCTTCTTCTGTTGGGCGGTAGTTTTGGAAGTATTTTTTAGATTCTGTTCTGTAATCACTAACAAGTTGAGAAGGTAATCCTCGATCAGCAGGATCAGTGAGAAGTTTAACAGGTGGAACACGCATCATCAAAATATCATTGGTAAGAAATATTAATTCAGATGGCATTCCTTTTACTGAAGCCTCTTTAATGATTTCCCGTTTAATTAGTTCAATTAAAACTCCTTCTAGATCAACAAAACCTTGTTTATACCTATCTTTTAACCAGACCATTAATTCAGATTTCGAAACAACACCTTCATCTCTAAGACGATTAACAATCATACGTTTAATTTCGTCTTGATATGTCATAGCTAATCGTTGTTCGTTATTAAGTGTAGGATAAACAGATAGCCTTCGAAAAAGTGAAGGAATCAACTGTAAATATGAATCATCCTCAAGATTTTGCAAAATTATCCTAGAAGTATCAGCTAATCCGCCTTCATAAGCATCAGGATCATCATCTATATTCAAAAGTAATAAAATGTAAAAGCCCCTTTCAGGTCCAGTATAGTATGATGCGATATTTAATGAACCAATCATTAAACTAATCATCCCTGACTCTCCGCTATATTCATGTGTGCTGTATACTTGCATAAGTGTTTTATCAGTTACATTTATTTCCGGGGGATATTTTGCCAATATTTCAGTACCAACTCTTTCATCCCATCTCATAACTACTAATCCAATTGGCATTATAAACCACCTCCTTCAAATTCTTCAGTAATTTCTGACATATTTTTTCGTTTCTTACTTTCTATTCCTAGTATATCTTCTAATGACAATCCTAACATTTCCCATTTATCTCCTAATCTCTTTGTTATATAATCTTCTTTTGAAGGATACAAAAGTGAATCCGAAATTGATTTTCTTCCTTTAATGTTACTTCTCATCTCTCTGGCTTTCTTAACAAATGTAGGAATCCTACGTTGTTGTACATATCGATATGTGACCAAACTACCAGCAACAGCACCTACTGCGACAACAAGCATTAAGAAATAGAATAATGGCATTCCTGGAAAAATCTCTACCATTTGAACAACAATTGTAATTTGGATTTCTGTTGTTGTATAATTTTCTCTTATAATTGTAATTGTTGCAAGTAATGTCTCTGGCATAATAAATGCATCAGGAATATTCGTAATTCTAGCTGTATAAATTCCTCCACTTCCAGTGAAGTTGAAGGTTTGACCTCTAAATGTTAAATAAGCAGTATCGATATCTAATTGTTCATGAGTTTTAAAGTCTGTAATGTTTAGTGTGATTGTTAATGATTTTCCAGATACAACTTCGTATTTTCTTTTTTCTATTGGAGTAAAATCTCTTTTTGTAATATAAAGATAGAGGGTTGCTCTTCTATCTTCATAATTATCTTTTTTAATTGTAATATCAAATATATAAGTTGCAATATCTAAAGTCTCTGTATCAAAATCAAGGGCATATATTCCTTCAATTACATTTACCAGAGGAACATCATAACCTCCACCTATACGATTGCCTTGGGCGTCTTGCTTTTCCCAATCAAATGATGCAGTTTCAGCCCCTGATAATCCTATACCACTTGTAGCTTCAGTATAATTGAAATAAAAAGTCTCGGATTCCCCAAAATAAACTTGTTCGCTTTGAAAAACTGATATCGAGTTATTCAAAAGAGTTCTGATTTCAAGAATTACAACTTCATGGTTAATTGTTTTTGGTTCATAATTTTGTAGGATTGCTGTTATAATTAAATCATATTCATCCGTTCCGGGAAAATCAGTGCTGTCCATTTCTAACCTGTATAACCCACCAGAACCGTACCAAGTTAAAGTTCCGAAGACCTCAGGAGCTTGAAATACATAATATGTAATCTGGGCATTATCTAAATCACTCCAAATTCCAGAATCATCATATTCTAAATGAACGTCAAAAATGAGTTGTTCTTGCCAGTTTGCGTAGGATTTACTTTCATTAGCACTTAATCGTGTAGATATATCTAAGAGTGTAATCTCTGTTGAATTAAAAGCAGTATCAAAACCAGGTTTTGATGCAGTTATCAAAACTGTATATGAAACACTTGAAAGCCATGACTCTCCACCCATTTCTATTAGTTGAGAAGTATCAAATGTAATGCTATAATTGCCTGCTCCAGTTCCAGGGCTAAAAACTAGTGGATTTTGATTAATTACTCGTGTACCATCTTTTAAGTCCATTGTAACTTGAGTAGTTAGGCCAGTCATTCCTGTTGGATTAGTATCATTTTCAGTGAAATAAAAGTAAACCCATAATGATATAATTTCTCCTACCGTTTTTGATTGTACTCCATCATCATAGACTTCTAAATAAGTTTTAAAATCACTTCCTTGAGTTACGTTAACTTCATGCCAAGCATAATTAGTAAAATCTAAACATATTTTAGTAGGATCAAAAAGTGGTCCTGGACCCAGCTTATCAAGTGGAGAAGAAATATCATTTTGCGGAATACCAAACCATTCAATGGAGAAAGTTACATTACCAGAAGTTGTATCCTTCCAGTGAAATATCGCTGCACCTGTTGCATTAGTCGTTTCATAACCATTAAGTACTACTGGTCCAGTTCCATCATCAAATGTAAAGTTTAATTTAGCACCTGATAATGGTCCTTGATAATTATTTTGATAGTATCTTGAACAATTTAAAACAATAGATGTCAGGTCGACGTTTAAGAAATTTATAGTATAGACGCCTTTTTCATCAACGATATCTCCGAGATCTACGACAGTTTGAGAAGAAGTAATAGTTAGAGTTTGCCCATATCTGACATAGGAAGCGTTTACAACGTATGTTCCATTAATAAATCTCTTGAAAGTAGTCCATCCAGCTGTATCGGTGTCTTGGTTCCATTGGTATTCAGTAGCACTAGCAGTATTGTTCCAAATAGTAATTGTTGCTTCAGGAACAGGTCTGCCATCGGAATCTTCAACATATACCTTGATATTATAGAATCTACTATCTTCCTCATAAATATAGATATTAACAGGGTTTTTAAGTGAAGAACTAACATTATTGAAATACCAAATTAATTCATTATCACCTACATAAGGAACAGAATCAATAAATTCCCAAAATTGTACAATCAATGTATTAATAGCACTTCCGCCACTATTGTCAAGATCATTATTCACTCCTGGTGTAAAATCTATTGTATTATCATAATACTTTGTAGTACCATTAAAATAAGTCATGCTCATTTGACTTGGATTAGTTAATGTATAGTTCGATACGAAAATTCCAATTGCATCCTTAGATAAATCAGGATAGTTATAAACAATCGTATAATCTTCAGCTGTAAAGTCTGGATCTGTTATATCAATATCAATATTACCATCATAGATGTATCTACATGAAGCTTGGTCATTAATTAGCGAATAATTATAATGCGTATTCAATGGAATCATGGCAGATTCATTTGCGTAGTATGGGCCATCAAAATATATACTTCGTTCAATATTCCATAGATTATAATCCCAATAAAAAGTACAAATATCTGATACATGCATATCAAAAGTCTCAGTCCAATCAACTTGATATCGAGAAAACACATCCCCCTTTACAAGTTGAGTTATTTGATCGATTACAGAAGGTTCAGATAAATATTTGAAATCTTCAATATCCGCATCAGAAAGAGGTATATTGTAAAAAGCAACCTCATCTATACTTCCCTCAAAATAATTATTTATATGTTCTGATGATCCAATTGAAAAAGTACTGCCATATGCTTCATCCATATCATTACCAGAATCCCAATTCGTTGTATATTGAAAAGAGGCATCATTAACTTTAACTCCCACTTTATAATTGGGCTTTGTTAAATCAACTTTTAAGGCAACAAAATTCCATTTATCTACTTCAACTGTTCCAGTAAGATCAAAATTGAATTGGCTATCTCTACCATCCATATCAAGATATACATGAATTTTACCGTTAGTATTTACACCTATTTCAAAATTATCATTATAAGGATCACTTGCTTTTGCCATGAAACAGTTCTGGGTGCCATGATTAGTTGAACTAGTATCGCTTATGTCATCGGGTTTAATCCAAGCTGTCATAGTCCATTGTGTAGTTGATCCGTGAAAGGGATCGCCTGGAGATTCCAACTCAGCCCCAAAATCAATATAATCATTTAGTCCATCAAAATGTAATCCATATCTTACAATCCCCGAAGTCCAAGTACCCCCCTGAATAAAACCACCTAAAGGTACATTACCGGTTGAATCATAAACCATATTCCCTGTATATTCATCCATATGAGCTAGAAATACTAAATTTGGATGTGTTAATTGTTTTTCTGGAGCTAATGATTCAGCTTGGTGATAATTTAGATCAATCCCATCTTTTTTTAAGACTTTTATACCAAAACCTTCTTGAAGTATTAATGAATAATCAGATCCGGAATCTCCTGCAACGTTAACTGTTAAAGTTGTTCCACCAGTAAAATCACTTTCAAAACCTGTATCATAAATATCTCCAGTTTCTATGTTATCATCATTTTCATTATAGTAAAAGAAGTAAGTTTGATTACTATTTGCTGAAACACTCGCGATAAAGGTAGCTGAACAATTTTGAATAAAATACCCATTATATTTTTTAACATTCCATACCTGAACAGGTATAGGATCGCTCCAATTATATTCTCCATAATATGCAACAATTCTTTCAGTACCTTCATAATAGGTATTTTCTTCAAATTCCAAGAAAAGTTCCACAGGTTCATACCTATCTATACCATCAAGCTCTTCTATTTCAATGCCAATTCGATATCGGTATGTAGTATTCCACCATTCATCTAATTCATACTTATCACCAACTTGGTAAGTATCAGAAACTTCTAAATTATCATCAATTGGGTTTAATGGATCAGTTCCTAAATCAGAATCTGAGTTAATTTTGTTAGAAGTCGTTGGAAATATTGTAAACACAGAGCTTACTACGAGCATCGACAAAAGAATAACTGAAATTAAGCATTTTGTATTTTTATGAAAATTTGTATTCATATTTATTACCTTTTTTATAACAAATTTTTTTTTATATACGAAAAAATAGAATTTGTTAACTTTAAGATCCTATTTCTAGTATATATGTTTTTATAAATGTATAAAAATAATAAATCTTGTAAATAAAAATATTTACTATTAGATAACAAATATTTAGCTATTAAGAAAATAGACTAATTAGATTTTATCATGTCTATAAAATAGAGAGCAAAAAGTTAATGTATCTTGTTTCTAAAATTTATTAATTTTTCTTCAGAAATAAAAAAATTTTTCTCTTTTTAGGATTATTTAGATTGTCTATTATGAAATTTCCATTAAAATCAGTGTTCTTTACAATTATTTTCCCTATATTTTTCATAATTGTTTTATTCTTGGGATAAAATTGAATTACTGCCTTACTCTTAGGTTTTAGAGCATTATAAAAAGAGTTTATCATATTTACTAAATTCAATTCCATACTTTTATTATTAATATCTCTATATATCCATTGTAAGGCAGAAATTGAAATGACCGCATCAAGAATGTGAGATCGAAATGGAAGAGAGCACATATCTGCTAATATTGGATTCACTTCTTTAAGATCAAAAAATTTCAAAAAATCAGGGATTAAATCTAGAGCAATAACCTTCTGAAATCCAACTGAATTTAAAAAAATAGATGTAAAACCTGGTCCGCTGCCTGCATCTAAAATTATGTAATTTTTTTTTTTAAGATCTAGTATTTCTAGAACTCTTAATGTTATTTTTTCTTGAATTTTTTTCATGCTTTTTGAAGTAGCATATTGAACAATTGTTTGTTCTGTATAGTAATCAAAGATATTTTGATAAATCTCTTCTGGTCTCTTTTTCTTTACATTAAAATTAAAATCTTCATTCAATTTCCTTGTAGCTTAAAAACTCAATATATTATGGTTAGGAATATCTATCTTTTTTATAATTCAATATTAAATCAAAAATTTTATTAGATTTTAAATATTTTTTATTTCAAATTATTCGAACACTTATCTTCAAGAAAAATTTGTGATATTACTTGTCTGAGAAAGAAGAAAAGCTAATAGTAAGAAAAGGAACATTAAATCTAAGAAGAAAATATGGAAGAACCAAGCAGATAAATATTGTTGAGAGAGATGCATTCATCCCGAGAAAGCTTGAGAAAAATCTAAAAGAAGAAATATTAAATAGGAAAAGTATTCTAGCAACAGATATCGCATTAAAATATGATATAAGAGTCTCAACAGTAAAATTATTATTTAAACAATATGAAGAAGAAGGATTAATAAAATTACTAGACCCCTCTTTAAAATTAAAAATTTATGTTCCAGTATCGAAATAACTAGTTTCTCTTAACCTTAAAATGGAAAGAAATTTATATCTATTCCATTTTAAAATTAATAGTAGTTTTATATAATTTCACAGTTAAGCAGATGTAGCCTAGCTGGTAAGACGCCGGCCTCGAGAGTTTTTTTGCTGACATAGAGAGCCGGTGCGCGAAAGCGCTCGGGGGTTCGATTCCCTCCATCTGCGTTAAAGATTTATTTTATGAGGGAGAACTATCATGTTAAAAGAAATACTGGTTCTAGGTGAACTGCATTTAGATCTTTATTATGAAAGCGATTTTTACGAGCAATTAGTTGAAAAAATCGTATCTCGATTAAGTCAATTTATTAAGTATAATCCTGATGATTTAAATCGCAAGATATTCGAGAAAGTTATCAAAAGTGGATTTTCAGAAACACCTAAAAAAATCATTGGCCATTGTTATTTTAAACGTGGAGGCAATGGTAATAATTCAAGTGAATCTCTCACTAGATTGGGAATTCCAACAAAACTAATTTCAATCATTGGAGGAGGAAGTGAATGGATGTATGATGAATTAAAAGCATTAGGTATTAATACTGATGCTGTTTTTCAAATAGATGAAATCACTCCAGTTAGCACTATAATAAAGTCTAGTTTTACTATTAAAATCCATTTAGCTCCAAACTTGAAAAATAAAATGAGTTTTGAGGGAATAAAAGTAGATGATGTTATATTTGAGAATGGGAAAATAATTTTTTCTACTCCTATTGCTAAAAAATTTATAGAAATATTTGAAAGAGCTTCTCAATTAGATTTAATCACAGCATATAATATTGAAACTCAAAAAGTTCAAACTTTACAACAATTAACTCAATTAATAAGGAAAAGATACGATCTTTTTTTTCTTAATTTGAAAGATGCATATATTATTTTAAAAAATAACCATTCATCAGTAATAGAAGTTGATGAAAAATTTAAACCATATGCAAAAATCCGGGTTTATACCGCAGGAGGTAAGGGTTCTTATATAATAACTGATTACTTTAAGCTTCACTTTCCTGGTGTTGAAGTCTCAGAAATAGTAGATCTAACAGGAGCCGGAGATTGTTACGCTGCTGGATTTTTAACAAAATTATATGATGCTGTAGAAGATAAATTTAAATTAAATGAATTACTTAAAAAAGAGAATTCTGATCAATTAAAATCTATTCTTAGTTCATGTGGAAAATATGCTACTTATTCTGCAATATACAAAATTACAAGGCAACAAGTTCCTACTCCAGAAGAACTTGGAAATTTTATAAACACGTTTGATATTGAAAATAATCAGGATTTTATTGGATAATCTGTAAAATTAAATTCTCCATTTGGGGTTTAGCCGACTCAATTTTATCTAAAATATCAACTGTTTTTTCCAAATCAATTTCATCCTCTTCTATTATAAATAATAAATAAAAATCTAAATTGCCAAAATTAAGAACTTCAATTACGCCAGAAAATCTAATTCCACTTTCAAATTTATCAGAAAATTCGAGTAACAATCTATTTTCTGCTACAATCTGCTTTTGTAACTTAATATAGATTTCATAAATTTTTACTTTTTCCTTTATTTGCAGATGAGGCTTATAATATTCTCCTATTGTTATCCCTTTAGCATCGAATAACGCAATTAATATTGAATTGTAGTTACTACTTATATCTGAGAATAGATTTGATACCATTTCCATTTTTTCAAATACCATTGATAGACCACTTGAAAACGCCGTCATAATCGATTTGATGTCAAATATAGTCGTTTCAAAGAAAAAAATATCAAAATCATGTGAATATCTCGTAAGTGCTTGCTTTAACGTAAGAATTTTTTGATTAATGACTCTATCTTTGACGAATTGGGGATCCATTTTATGGAACATCACACAAATGGGAGGATATTCTTGTTCTTCTTTAAAAAAAAGCAAAAGTTCATCTAAATAATCAATAGTTTCAACATATCTATTATAGTCTTGAGCATCAATAACGTAAAAAATTAGATCTGTACTGCTAAAATATTTTGCTGGATTCTTAAGATAGGCTTCTCTATACTGTGCTTGGCCACCGAAATCTAATCTATGAAACTCAAATCCTAAAAATCTAAAAGTATCCCTAGCAACTCTTCGAGTTGGTTTTAATTTTGCTACCTCTTCTTCAAAACCAAATCGCTTAGTAATTGCTGTAATAATACTCGTTTTACCTGCGAAATCTAAGCCAGTAAATATTATCTTTCTCGAGACCATATTGATTTCTGAAATTATTTATGTTGTATTACCTAAAAAAGTTTATCCAATAATAATTCAATAATTAAAGATCTTAATAAATCATTACATTTCGTAAGAAATTATAAGACTATTTTTGTCTTGAGGTAATATACTCAACATTTAATTAAGTTAGCCCCCTGCCAAAGGAAATGATAGGTATAGCTCATCTTCATTATTAAGTTTGGTTTTATAATTATTTAAGTATTTAATATTCCGTCCATTCACTAAAATTAGCATTTGTGGATTTAGCTTTTTTTTATTTTTAATTATTAAATTTTCATCAAGTTTTTCTTTATTCTCATCTATAAATTTAGAGATTATATCCCCAACAGTGTTTCCTTCATATTCAATAAATTTTTTATTAAGTTTTAATTGAAAGATATTCAATAGGTTCAGTTTTACTTTTGCCATAATCATTCCTTTTATTATAATTGAGAATTACACAATCTTGTTAATGTTAAAGCCAAATAATCTCTATTTCTGAATTTTCTAGAAAGATTCCTTTCTTTTAAGTTTCATTTTTATAAACCATAAAATAAACTAATATGTTAAGTTTCTTTTTAGAGAGTCTCATTTGGTACAATATCATATTCTTCCATACTTTCTATACTATCCTTTATTATATCCTCAAGTTTTAAAGATCTATATAATTTTTCTAAAATTTGACTATTAAATTCTTGATTTTTAGGTTTAAATTGACAATAATCGACTTTTAATAGTTTCTTTGATATGTTATTTTGGAAATATTGAATTTTTTTTAAATCTGAACCTATTAATGATGTAAAGATTGGATATTCAGAAAATAAAAAATTGAGTGAAAGTGATTCTAAATCAATATTATCGGTACATAGTGTTGAATTATTTAAACTTATTCCATCAGAAATTGCTCTAATTTTGTCGAAACCATTTATATTTGAATTTTTTAATATTTTTGAGATAATATCAAACCTAACAAGCCGACAGATAGCACAGATATATTTCTCATCACTAAGTTCATGCGAGATGTTTTGAATAATCTCAACTAAATTAATTTTTCTTACCGTGAATTTAAAATAAGGAATATAATGTAGTATTTCCTTCCAATTTGATATTCTTTTTTCAAAAACATCGTTATTTTCAGTTAAGTTAAATAATATAGGGTAAATTTCACATCCTCTTCTCATCATTAAAAATCCAGCAATAATATCATTAATTCTTCCAACATCCATTATTAAGATTTTCTTATTTGTTTCAATAGGTAAACCTCCCCATTTACTTTTGATTATCTGGGTAAAAATATAAGCAAATTCATCTCTGACTTCTATAAAAATCTTCTTTTTAGGATTTGATAGATTAACCTTTAAATTTAAATTCGAAAAATTATCTAATATTGCTTTTCCTACTTTTACAGCAACATCTTGGGAAGAAAATTCATGTTTTCCTGATCGTTTAACTCTAAGAGCAAAAGTATCCCCTTTTTTCAATACTTCCTCACATCCTTCAATAGTTTTTTTAGTTATATTTTTGAGTTCGCTTGAAGTTCTTAAAGTTGGACTTAGTGAATGTATTCCAAAAGCGTTCTTTAAAACTTCTATAGCCTTATATATATCTTCATTTTTTAAAAAAAAGAATATTCTTGCTGAATCTTTACTTAGCTGATATTTATGAAATGGTATTCCCTCACGTTTTAACATATTTTTAATATTGTTCATTAAGATTCTTAACATTCGAATTTTTACTTTTTGAGATTTTAACCAAATCTCGTTGTATCTGATAAGAATCAAATTAAATTGTTTTAAGTAAATAGGATTCTTCATGTCTCTATTAAAATTGAAGATATAATATTAAAGATTAAATTTTTTTTAGATTAAATCAAAATCGTAATATAATAGTTACCAATTACTTTAACTTCACCAGTTTTTAAATTATGCTCTTTTAAAACAACAAATCCTTTTTTGTATATATCAATTTCAACAAAAGAATTATCGAAACGTTCCACTTCAAGATTTCCTCCATTCGAAAATATTGTATTCTCAATCTTTGCATTAAAAGATATACTTGGCGTATTATTTAATACAATATCTACTTGTGTACGAGCGAATTGAGAGAGAACATCTCCAGAATCAATTAACTCTGTTCTCCATACTGAAAGCGGTGTAGGAATTAAACTATGAAAACAACACACCCCAAATATTTTTTGATGGCTTAGTTTTAATACTTTATCTATGAATCTATTTAGCCTTTTTCGACCTATAAATCCTTCATTAGAATCCGGAGTAGTAGAATTAATTCCCTGAAAATAAATTTTATCATTTTCATATAAAGGATCCAATGAACCGATATAATTCATCCAATAATCCCATGCGGGAGGTTTTGAATCAGTGAAACCAGGTACCACTAAAAGAGGATGTATCAATTTATTTAGTTTTTCTTTAGCAATAATAAATTCTTCTTTATAACTATTTTTTGATAAATTTCCTGTATGTACAACTAAATCTATATATTTTATTTTGTTTATCTTATCTATTGTCTTATCTAAATTAGTGAATTTGTCTTCTGAGTCTGCAGAAATTAAAGAATTTGAAAATTGTATAAATTTGCATAATGGTTTTTGATCCTTTTCAATTTCTAAAGGGAGATAATAATTAACTTCTCTGTGTATCTCTTTCTTAAAATTTGAATCTAATATAGGTAAAATTTTGAAATTTATTTTATTTCCTAAGATATCTATAATACTATAGGTAAAAAGTTCTCTATATCTTGTTTTATTACAACTAAAAGTTCCTGCATTAAATATATACAGGTCTTTATCACTACTAGAAACAGCATATAAATTTGAAATATGTCTATGCCCATTTAACACTAAATCTGCTTTAGCATCGATTAACATTTTAAGCATATCTCCTGAATCATCTATAGCTGATCGCTCTTTTCCTGTATTGGGTATCGGAATGAGTTGGTGATGAAAACATACTACTTTAAATTTATCTTCCCTTTCTGGTTCTTCTAGTCTTTTTCTAACAGCTTCTCTTATATTATGATGGATAATACCACCTGGTAAATCTGGTTTCGTGCTATCAACCCCAATCACATATAATCCATCATCTTCATAC
This sequence comes from Promethearchaeota archaeon, assembly GCA_016839585.1. GTDB lineage: Archaea > Asgardarchaeota > Lokiarchaeia > Sigyniarchaeales > SOKP01 > Loki-b32. The sequence goes on along the minus strand of JAEOTZ010000088.1, from coordinate 7,810 downwards.
TCATAATGTCTCCTGCCAATCATTTCTTCGAATAATAAATATCCAACGTTAAGACTATCGTGGTTACCAATAAGAAACATAAGTGGGGCTTTTGAAATAGGTTTAAACTTCTTGAATTGTTCCATAGCGTATTCATACTCTAATAATGTTCCCGTATGAGTTATATCACCTAAATGAAGGAAAAGAGATACATCTTTTATGTTATTAATCTTCTCAATTCCTACATTATACGCATGAAGGTTAAATGCTCCTTCCCAACGAGTAATATGAGTATCTGAAACAATTACCAATCTTTTCTTTTTACTAACTTTTTCTGAGGTTCCCATCTTTAAACTCTTTTCAGTTATTATAATTATTTATTTCTCCAATAATTTTGCAGGATGACCAGCATAAATTAAATTTTCTTCTAAAACATCATCATAATTTGTATAGGAATGTGCTGATAATTTAGTATTCCTTTTAATTAATGTGCCAGGTAATAACACACATTTAGCTCCTATTAGTGCATCATCTTCAATTATAATTCTTTTAAGAATAAAATTATCTTTTTCAATCCCGAAAGTAATGATTGTTGAATTCATACCAATTATAACATTTTTACCAATTGTTACAAATTCCGAAGAAATCCAGGCATTATCGCATATGCATTTTTTTCCAATTTTCACTCCAAAAAACCTCAATGTAAAACGATTTTTTAGCCAAGGAAAAGGATTTGAAGCTATAATAAACAACGGCCATTTTTTCACGATATTTCTTAAATTCCAGTAAAGATAATCCTTATCTTCAATGGTGCGTCTAAAAATACCCTCTTTTGGAGAGTAGATAATCTTAATTAATGTTAAAAATAAAGATGAAAATAAAATCGCACTTAATTGGAGGATATAAATTAAAAAGAATATATTAAAAGGCAATAACAAAAAAAAAATTATGTAAAATTGTTCTTTCCATAAAGATATGATATAAAAATACTCAAATAATGAACAAGGAATAAAACTTAGAATAATAATTACCAAATAAAGAATAAGATATTTTCTACGAATTCTTTCATCGATAGGAGTTGGTGAATCACCTTTTAAACTTGCTGGTTGGAACATCTATTCTCGCTTACCTCCATTTTTACTCTCTATTTTTCCCTCATGTTGATTATCACTCATTTCCTCTCTAATTTTTTTAGCCTTTTCCTGAGATTCTTCAAGGGATTGAATTGGTAAAGTCATACTTACTGGAGTCCCAACATGGATTAAATCTCCTTTTAACTCCTGTCCTATATTTGTATAACTATTAACTCCAAGGATAGCTCCATCTTGCATAACTGTGCCGGGACTTATAACTGTATGAGGACCTACCACACAAGCATTTCCAATCTTTACTCTTTTAATTATTATTTTATCTTGGTAAATTAAATGTGAAAAAATGCAAATATTTAATGAAGTCATAGTAAAATTACCAATATCTACAAGTTCAGGATCAATATACCCCTCATAAGCTACAACATTCTTACCAATATGAACTCCAAAAAATCTATAGGTAGCAATATCCATCCAAGGTAAGGGTAGAGCTCGTGTGAGCCAAATAGGAAAAAAAGCAGTCCAAAACCTTCGATGCGTATATTTCCACTCCTTACTTCCTCTTTTAAAAACACCTTCTCGTGGTGGATAGATTTTATTTAAAATTTTATATATTAATGCTGATGATAACACTATCGAGATCCAAAATAAAAAGATATTTCCATAAATACTCGGTGGTAATAAAATCCATCTTACCCAATCATCAATAGGTTCAAAAGAGAAATAATAATGACCCGTGAGCGTAAAATAAGAATGATTCCATAGGAGATTTGTACCCACTATTACCAAACCTCCAATAAACAGCTGTAGTAAAATTATTAATGTAAATGGGGTTTTAAATACTCCAGATGTTGATATAACGTCAACTTCTGAAGGTGGGTCATTTTGGTTCTCCATTTTACATTTCACATTTTGGTAATAATTTACTAATGTTACATTAGTTGGTCAAAACTATAATGGTTTTCAAAATCTCAAAGTAAAAAATAGTTAAAAACTTAATACACTATAATTTATATATTAATAAAAACATTAAACATTAAAAAAAATTAAAAAATTAAAGAATAGTGAGTGTATATGTCAATCGATTGGGCTAGAGCAGAAGAACATCCCGATAAAGGTCAAAAAGTTGAGGGGAGATTTTTATTAGACTTAAGGGCTAAAGTAAATGATTTAGAAAAACAATTGACTGAAACAAAAACTGAATTAAATACAACTAGAGATGCATTGAGTTCCACTACTGCTGAATTAGAACAAACAAAAGCTTCTCTTGAAGAAACTAAAAATAATCTTGAACAAGCAATTACAAGTTTAAGAGAGGGAGAAAATACAATTAACAATTTAAGTTCAGAACTAGAAGCTGCAAAAAAAGAATTAGCAGATAATAATACTGAAAAAGATAAACTTGAAAGTTTCTTAAAAGAAAGGGAAGCAGAATTATCAGAAATATCCTCATCTTCCGAAGAAAAGATTACAAGTATCAGCTCGGTTCTAGAGGCGACAAAAGAAAAAATATCAAATTTAGAAAATCAATTAAATGAAGCTACTAGTAAGGTATCGGCTAATGAAGAAGAACTTAGTCGGTTAACCTCTGAAAACCAAGAATTAAAAGAAAAAAATACCAAATTAAACTCCGATTTAACTGAAGCGAATAATTTGCTTTTACAGAAAGATACTAAATTACAAGAACTCAATGAGTCTGTGGGTGAAAAAGAAAAATTAATAGAAGCGCAAACTTCACGACTCAGTGAAGTTGAAACAGAATTAGATGAACTAAAGCCTCCAGAAATTGGCGCAGGGGGATTTGCCTCCGAAGAACGTATAACGTGCCCGATGTGCGGAGCTGTTGGCTCGAATATTAAAACTGTAGAAGATAAATCCAAAGTATTAAGTTACGTTGGCCACATACCCATGTACGCGAAGAAGCACGTTTGTAAAAAGTGCGGCTATGAATTCTGATTTTTTTTTCCTTATTTTTTAAAAATTTTATTTATAATAATTAATATCTTTTAAATCAGATTTGCCAGAATTATTTTAAACTAAATGATATCATCCCAAGCTGCCCGTTCTTTATCGAAGGGGGCATTAACTACCTTGGTTTCTTTACCGAATAACATGGTTGCTCTTTTACCGACATCATAAGAAGGCCACTCTGGAACATTATCATTGTTAGGGTTTCCTGTACGAGCAAATGCGATCCATGAATCCATTACTTTTTCACTGAGAATTTCAGCATCTTTACCTTTACCGCAATATTTTTCTGTACCAGGGATATAAAGCGTGCCAAAAACGAATGCTACCTCGACTGCATGAGGTACTCCTAATTTACCAGCCATCATAGGTGAAGGCCAAGTAAACATATAAGCATAAGTATTAGATTGGTGCTTTCCTTGTGCTTCAGCTATTCTAATTGTGATAATACGAAAGACCACATCAGTAAGAATGGCATCTAAAATTTCTTGAGGATCTGTTGAAAGCTTTCCTTCTCTCGCTTCTTTATAATTTTCTATTAATCTCTTAGCTTTATCTTCATTGTGGCCTAGATTTTTAATTACTCGATTTGTGCGATTAAACAGTTGTTCAGAATCTAATTCGGGAAGATTTGGTAATAATGCATGATAAAACTTTATTTCATCACGATTTGTTCCAATAAGTAATGGTATGTCCCCCGCATAGCCATTGTTTAGTACTTTAAGTGGATCTTCTGGGAGTATTTTTCCGTCAACAACCGGAGTAAAAGGCGTCGTTTCCTGAGTTGCATAACCTTCTAAAGCCATTTTATAATGTATTCTATTAATTTTTTTGATATCTATTTTTTTTAAAGACTCAATATCCCCAGGATCAACACGCAATTTTGATATAAACTTTTTTGAGCCAGCTTCTTGATATGAGTCATAATAGAAAGGAGTACTTTGAGCTATTGCCCGATGAAATAGACTTTTTGCGGCAGGCATGGCAAGTAACGTAATAACAGAAGCAGCTCCGGCAGATTCACCAAAAATAGTGACATTATTAGGATCTCCTCCAAATGCTTCAATATTATCATGAACCCACTTTAGAGCAGCAACCTGATCAAGCATCCCTACGTTTGCAGTTTTACCGGGAATATATAAATACCCTAATGGTCCTAAACGGTAATTAATTGTAACAAGTACCACATTACCTCGTTTAGCTAGAGGTAAACCATTATAAGTGACCTGTGCTGAGCTTCCATACCTAAAATTTCCCCCATGGATCCAAAACATGACAGGTCGTCGTTCTTTATCTGCTCCAGGGGTCCAAATATTAAGCGTTAAACAATTAACTTCATTCTCTTCTCGAGGTGGGCCAAATAAAAACGAAGCATTGTTTTCTGGTTGAGGAACATTAGGTCCAAACTCAGTTGCGATTAATATATCACTCCAAGCATCTGGTGCTTTTGGAGGCATGAATCGTAAATCATTTATCGGAGGAGCGGCATAGGGAATCCCTTTAAAGATTTTTATTCCCTTTTCTATATATCCTTGAATTTTTCCATATTTAGTATTTATTATTTCGGTTTTTTCCACAGTCTATTCATCTTATTTAATAAGTAAGTAAATAAATAATCTTTTTAAAGTTGTAAAGGAATGCTCAAATTAATATATATCAGATTTTTGGAATATTATCCATTTATAAGATTTTAGAATGAAATAAGAAATAAGAATGGAATGGTAAATTCAGAGTCTGATTTCAATGAAAATTCCATTGAAAAAACGAAATCGAAAAGAAAGATGTAGACTGGATTTAGTGAATTATTCGGAATTTAGTTTTCTCAACAGCGCATTTGTGGGACACTCGAACGAGGAGCTCAAGGTTCGATATAAATATCTGATAAAGATAACTTGTTATTGCTTCGTTAATGCCTTTTCTATCTTATTTGATTCTTTTTCTAATTCCCTCTTCCGTTCTTTAAGCAGTTTTTCTCGTTCTTTCAGTTCTTCCTCATTTGGTTTCTTTAGAAATTCTCCTTTCTCATGAGCGGATTGCGAGGCTTTCAGTTCTTTTAAGACATCGCGTCTATTAACACGATCCTTTTTAAATGGTGGATCCGTTTTGTTAGGATAAATCGATTTATTTATTTCAGTAATCCTTTTCCTTACTGCAGATCTAATAAATTCAGATTTAGTTTGTAATTGTAAGTGTGAATATCTATCTATTTTTTTGTATAGATTTTCGGTTACCATGACTTTAATAAATTTTTCTTTTTTCTCATCCTTCATTTTAAACACCCAATATTGATTTAATTATGATCATTATGATCATTATGATCAATTTTATATTTAAATCTATTTAAAACACAAAAGTAGTTTTGTGTGAGATGACATGCTATTTAAGAGTCGGCTTTTTTAACAGATTTAGATTCATAGTATTTTTTAATGTCCCAATTTCCTTTGAAATTGGAATGGAATGGTAAATTCAGAGTCTGATTTCAATGAAAATTTCCTTGAAAATGTTAAGATTTGACAACTCATTCCAATAAGAATTATTATAATGCCTTTCTATAATGAGTGCAATACCAAATTAGAGGATCTTTATAAATACTGGTCTACAAATTTATTATAATAGAATTTAATTATAATTCTAATATGAATATGAATAATGATTTAAACAATTTTTTTAAATTAACACCAGACTATGTTGAAAAGGCAATTCAAGTAGCAGGTAGTGCTTTTCAAGATGATCCTTTCCCGATATTTGTATATCCTGATGAGAAAGAAAGAGAGGAAAAACTACAATATGGATTTAAAATGCTTTATGAGTATGGAGTAAGAAATGGAGTAACTTATGCCACATCTAGTAATTTAGAAGGAATTATAATATGGCTACCCCCCAATAAGATTTATCCATCTACTTGGGCAATGATGAGACATGGTGGTTTTTATGCAATGCGTAAAGTAGGTTTAAAAATAAAAGCAATGAAAAGAAGTATGACTATATTTAAATATGAGGAAATTAAACATAAAGAACTTGTACCCTTTGAACATTGGTATCTTCAAAACATTGCTGTTAAACCAGAAGAACAAAGAAAAGGATATGGAGGGCTACTAATGGGGGCTATGCTTAAAAAAATTGATAGTGAAGGGTTACCAATTTATTTAGAAACTAATAATGAAAAAAATTTGTCATTTTACCAGAGATATGGATTTGAAATAATTGAGCATGCAATAATCCCTGAAACTGATGTACCTCTTTGGTGTATGTTAAGAAAACCATTGTAAGCTTGATAAATGAGTTTAGTGAACTCTTTTTATGAAATCCTACGAAAAATAATCTTTTAGAAGTTACTATCTGTTGAAAAGATTTTTTGCTCATTTGTATTTTCCCCCGTTTTAAGAGACACAAGGTCCGAGCCTTTTTAAATTTTGTCCCAATTTTCTGTGAAATTGGATTGGAAAGGTAAATTCAGAGTCTGATTTCAATGAAAATTCCTTTGAAAAGACGAAAAGAAAGTAAAAAGATTGGGATTTTCTCATTTAAATATATTATCTCGATTTTTAGTGGACTTATTTGTCACCCTAAAAAGCTAAGAGATTTAAATCTAAAAGAATGATCACATATATTTTAGATAAAGAAATAAAATGAATAAATAGAATTATTCTCATGAACACAGAATCTAAGAAACCACGGCTCCTATTCCTAGATAATATAAAGATCTTATTTGCTATTCTCGTGATTTTCACACATGTTAGGGTCACCTATGGAGGGGAAGGATGGTGGTATTATATAACCGAGGGCAATGAGTCTAATCCGGTTGATATTGGCACCGATATATTCTTTTATATGACAGCCGGATTTGCAGGTATTTTTCAAGCCTCCCTCTTAGGATTATTTTTTTTGATGGGTAGTTATTTTACTCCTAGGAGTTATGATCGAAAGGGAGTCTCGGCGTTCTGGAAAGAACGATTAATCCGTCTCGGCATTCCTGTCCTTTTATATATTATGCTAATTAATCCTATTATTTTTTATCTCCTAGGCGTGGGAGGAATTCAACCATGGAGTACTAACCCAAGAATGCAAGGATCCTTTATAGAGTATTATTTAAGCAATTTTCAATCCCTAGAAAATTTCGTAGAATTTCTAACAGAATTTACTATTACGTGGTTTCTCGTTGTTCTATTAATTTTTACTGCTATTTATACAATTTGGCGTCAGATAACAAAAATTGACTCGATACAGCAAAGCATCCCAAAGGAATTGCCTATCCCAAAATACTTCGAATTACTCCTTTTAGCAATTGTCTTAGGATATTTTGCTTTTTTAGTTCGCATACCCTTTCCCTTAACCGAAGTTCCGCTAGGATTACCATTTGCTTATATTATTCAGTATTTTATGATGTTTAGCGTTGGTATCATCGCTTATCGATATGGTTGGTTCGAAAAGATGACTAGACATCATGTCAAAGTCTGGGCAATTACAATATTTGCTGTGGTTATGTTATTTTTTACGTATTTCTTTGTTTTTGTAGGAGTTGATTCAGATTTTAGTGTTTTTATGGGAGGACTCCATTTGAATGCTCTTATATTTGCACTGGTAGATAATATCGCTTGTATGGGAATGATTTTTGTGTTAATTAAGATTTTTTACGCAAAATTCAACAAACAAGGAAAAATACTACAGAATTTAGCTGATAGCTCATTCAATATGTACCTCATTCATCCATTCGTCGTTATTCCTGTATCCCTTGGAATTGCATTTATACCCCTTTCTCCTATTATAAAACTATT